>JAZQNA010000001.1:0-2129 GCA_045627125.1 Candidatus Absconditabacterales bacterium
TTCGCTATACGCCACTTTGCGGTCGATATTCACACGTCGACCATTCATTCTGTCTAAATCTTGCTGGATGTAGTCGATTTTTGTCTGAATCTCAATGATCTCAGAAATCTTATTTGCTCGTTTTAGCAAAACTCTGTACTGCTCAAGCGCAGCCTCTTTACTTTTGATCTCTGATACAAGATCCGTATATTGGTCTGTTACGTCTTGTACATTGATGTTTTTTTCCGACATTTTACCTCCAACCTTGCTTAAGGCATCTGTGAAAGTTTCAAATGATGCAGACGGAATAGAAGCCGATACCGTATAGCGATATTCATTCTGTTTTTCTGAACTCTTATAACCATTATACTTTCTGATGAGAGCATTGATGTTGTTGTAAATAGAATCAACATTCTCTGGTTTTACCTTTATGTCGACATTGCCTCTTGCAATCAATTTACGTGGATCTGGAGAAGGTGGCACAACGCCATTTGAAGAGGATACTTCCATCATCTCTTCTTCCACATATTCAGCTGCTGGAGCTTCAGAGACTGCTCGTTCTGATTGTCTTGCATTGCTACTGCATGCTGATATTGAAAAAGCTGTTAAGACAGCGATAAATAGTTTTTTCATAGTCCCTAAATTTAAAATACACTTATTTTATACTCTCGTCCTACGGACTTGCGTGTTGAGAGGAACAAGGGCTATCGCCCTTTGCATACCTCATTTTGATTACTAATCTTAATTAATGGAAAAAACGATTTAGAATTTGTTTAAATTTAGTTTAAAATCTTTTATATAAGACTCAAAAAAACGAGTCGAATTATTCGATAAAATATTGATTATCAGTTTGATAAGTGGATAATTTTTCATATCTTTATAGTGACAAAAAACAAAGAAAATGAACAATTACCCAACAAATCTCACCGATAATCAGTAGAAATTATAGAAAAATTTGTAGATGTGCAAACAAGGAAACGAAAATATCCATTAAGATTTGATATGGTTAATACACGTCGAACCTGAGACATTATATAACTTAATTACAGTTACTTTTCACTATGATTATTCGTGCCAAGATTTCTCAATAGTAATTCCATTATACGATACTATTCTGGGCGAAATAGTGAGGTTTATCACGCAACCAACTCCCTCATTACACGATTGACTAAAATCAACGCATGCAGCATCCTGAAATTCCACACGTAACATAGGAGAGGTAGTTTCGTTTAAGAAAACGATCTCACCACTTTTTCTTATCCACTTACTTGCAGCCCATTGCAATAATTCATTATCTGGCACCTGAACCATTGTCAATGTAATAACTCCACCCTCGACATCACCTTTGGGTTCTAACGTATTTTCTGCTGTTTCTTGGCTAAATTCGGTAGCAAAATGCTCTATTTCATATGTTTTTCCAGACAAATGTAGTTCAACAAATACATTTGCATCAACTGAATTAGATTCAAAATATGATTGTCCCATAAAATACAAAAATTAATTCTTAAACATCGGCCATTCATTTTCTACGGCAACATTACCAATTTGGACTTTATTTGCTACTATAGTAAACCTACATGAGCAATATGAACTATCCATATTTTTATATTCAATACTCATGCTCACACATGTTGATTGAAAAAACTCAAGTTTTTGAAGAGGAGTTCCATCTTCGCCATAAGTAGTGATAATTCCATCATGGAACTTTCGTGGATTTAGCATCCAATCTAATAACTCCTTTGGAGGAACATTAGGATAAGATAATCCAATAGCACCAGAGAAAACTTCCCCTTCTGGTTGACCTTTAAAATCGGTGGCTTGAGTAAAGACAAACTCACTTTCGTCCAAATCGTACTTCTTCCCGCCAACCTCTAATATCACCTGATATCCGAACATAATTATAAAAATTTAGAAATTGTTTAAATTTAGTTTGAAATCTTTTATATAAGACTCAAAAAAACAAGTCGAATTGCTTGATAAATATTGATTATCAGTTTAATAAGTAGATAATTTTCCGTATCTTTATAGTGACAAAAAACAAAGAAAATGAACAATTACCCAACAAATCTCACCGATAATCAGTGGGAAATTATAGAAAAATTTGTAGATGTGCAAGCAGGGAAACGAAAATATCCAGTTTGCGGAACTTG
>JAZQNA010000002.1:0-2840 GCA_045627125.1 Candidatus Absconditabacterales bacterium
AAATCTATGTGAATGGCTGTACAAGAAGGGAAGACTACAAAAGATAAGACAACTCGGCTTATGGAGAAACAGATATTATTTGAAGACCATAAAGTTTATTTCTATCCATGAGCTACAGACGATTTAGTAGATGAATTGATAACATTTCCTAACTGAGAGCATGATGATAGAATTGATAGTCTCCTATTCGCATTAACAGAAACTAAGAAAAACTTTTTTATATCTTCATTTTAAAAAAAGATGAGGAGATGGTGACCAAATAAAAGAAAGGATTGGGATCCTATAAAGAGTGAAGAATTGGATATATTAGCATGTGAAACTCTAGTTATGCAGTTTCTAAAGCTAACAGATGACCCCATAACTAAGAATAATCTATATGATTTCTGGAAATATATCCAGGATAGAAAAGATTATTTATCTAGGAAAGGTAAGAAACGAGAAAAAGACTAATTATTTTATATTATTACTTATTACAAATATGAAGAAAAAAAAGAATCAGAAATGGCCATATGATACAGGTAGGATTTCATTAAGAGATACTCAAACAATAATAAAATTCTTAGAAGATTATGCGAAAGAACATGATGAAATTCCAGATGTTACATATCTTGCTATGTTGAATGTCTACTGACTACTTAGAGCAATTGAAAGTATGTTTACAGACGATAAAGATTCAGAAATTACTATTAGAGGATATCGTAATTAATTATTTTATATTATTATTTATTACAAATATGAAAACTTATGAAAAGATTAATGATACTTCATTTAAAGTATCTGAAGTTAAAGAATTATCTAGTGAAATTAATGTATTAGAACAATTACAAACTATGGCTGCTCAAGCTAGTAATATTAGAAAAATAGTATGACAAGCTAAACAATTAAAAGACACAGTTAATAAAACTGTAGATTGGTATAATACTTGGGTATGAATACTTAACGAAGCTAAAGATAAGTGTGGATTAGAGTTTAAGAAATTAGAACCTATAGTTATTCCTGAAGGATTTGTATTAGAGGAATTAGATTTAGAGACTTTGCCTAAGATTGATATTAAGAAAGAAACCTGAGATTAATCTCACTAAAAAATATATAAAAATAAAACTTCCAACCACAATACGGAAGGAAGTTTCATCTTTAGAGTTAAGAGACATTAATTGTTCCAGGAACATTTCGGAAGCTTGTTCACAAGCTCCTTCGGCACTTCATTGTTGTTTCTTAAAGCTTCGTAAAGCCTACACACATCAGAGTCGGGCCATTTGTTGAAACAGTTTTTCCAGAAATTGTACCACTTTCTGTACGACTCATTCGGGCAAGGGATATTAGGCTTATTTGGATTGAAAGTTACTCCAAATTTTCTTGTCAGACTTCCTAAATACCCCTCAGCAAGTCTCCAACCGAGACACTCCTTTTCCGTCTCAGCATTATGCTCGTAATTATACCCACTTGGTTTCTCATGGATATACCCAAACACAAGTGCTCCATAGCCGTCGATCATAAGCCAAACCATCGCTTCTGCATACCGCCTGTCGTCTTTCGTCAACAAAGCATATAAACAATCAAGCTGATCCTGTTCAAGACACCCAGTATCTTGTCCCCAGATGCCATTTTTTACAATTACTAGTTTATCCATATATTGTTATTTTTGTTACTATTCAATAGTATAAATATCGTCTCATAAATGTCAATGCGTATTATATTTTGAAATATCTTATCTCTGAATATAATCCATCTAGTTTTATATCCAATAATACTCTATGAAATTCTTCTGATATGAAATAAAGAAAATAACAAATCTGAATAAGAAAGAATATATCTGATCTAGTAGATTGTCTTCTCTGTTTGATTCGTGATTAGTTATATCTTCTAATACATTTTATGATTTATATAAATCTAACTGAGATATCAGACAAGCCATTAGAAAGATTTCTAATTCAGTAAGTAGAAACTGAATTTATCTAGTAGACAATAAAAAGAAAGCTTTAGATAATGAGGATTTAAATGAAGAGATACTCTCCTATTTTAAATCCCCTACTTTTCTTAAACGAAAAACTGAGTTATTTAAGAATTATTTACTTAGTTGAGAATTATATATTCTGCCATCAAAGAATCTAAAATGAGAGACAGCAGGATTCCAAATAATCGATTCTAGAGCTGTAAGTAAGCAAACAGATGGAAAATGAAACATAGTTAATTTTCAGATTAATACCTGACATGGTCAATGTATGATTAAAACTCCAGAAGAGATAGCTTTCTTTAAATTGGAAGATGATATCAATAATACGATTAACTGAATGTGATTACTTAATTGAGTGTTGTATGATTGATTATCAGACTTAGAAGCTAGCAAAACAAACTATGCTTTATATCAGAATTCTGCTATTCCTTCTGCTATGCTATTATTAGATTGAGACTTAAGTTCTAATGAACAACAAATAGCTAAGGAAATGTTTGAATCTCAATTTAGAGGTAGTAATAATCAGCATAAAACTCTTATAGGTTGATGAATAAAAGATATAAAAACTCTTTCTATAACTCCTAGAGATATGGAATTTATAAACCAAAGACATCTTACAACAGAAAAGATATCTGCAGTATTTTGAGTACCTAAGAGTATTCTATGATATGTGGATACAGTTAATTATGCTAACTGACAAGAACTTAGGAGAGAGTTTATAGAGTGAACTATTAGACCATATGAGATAGATTTAGAGCATATTATGAACCATTTAATGCAGATGTTCCTTCCTGAAATATGGAATAAATACTGGATTAAGTGTGATTGAGAACAGTTAGAAGAACAACAAGAATGGTTTGAATCTCAGAGAAAAGATGTAGAAACC
>JAZQNA010000003.1:0-2191 GCA_045627125.1 Candidatus Absconditabacterales bacterium
AATTCAGATGCTGAAACTATTTTGTCAGTACTATCTTTCTGAGCATTAACTATAATTGTACCAGCCGTACTCGTCATAATTGCGGCTAACAATACAGCCATTATTTTTTTTGGTTTAGTCATAATAATTCCTCCAGTATAATTAATTTGAATCATAATAAATTAGAATTATTGTATACAAAATGCAAAATATCAGGAGTTATCCTTGTGCCCAAATTATACAAAGGTGTAGATGCGTGTTGCGCAGTATTAATTCCAATTACCGTCTTACTTCCGTCATCATTAATCATGTATACCGGACCACCACTATCTCCACCAACAATATCCACATCATAATAGATACAATTATTCCAAACACCTGATATTGATGGCAACAAATTACCCATTCCTGTAGATTTTACATTTTGAAGATTAGTACTTATTGGATAATTATTAAGATCTGAAGCACCACCAAATCCTGTTACATATATATCATTATTAAAATTACTAACATTATTTCTTAAAATACCTAAATCAAAATTTATAAATGAACTTAAATCATTTGATACTGTTATTATAGCATAATCATATATAGAAGAAGCTGTATCATTAATTCCATCAGTAGTAAAACTTACTGGTACATGCAATTCTGTAACATTAATAGGAACTGCCAAAGGTGTATTATTAACATAGATATCACAAGTTACCGAAGAAGAAAAACTATGATTTGAACGCTTATATATAACATGTGCCGCTGTTAGTATCGTATGACTATCTACAACAAAACCAGTTCCAGTAGAGCCATTTGAATTGGTGATTTTTACAACTCCAGCCAATCCAGATTCAGGTGTTCTATCGTCATTTCCAATAATAACACGATTTGGTATTTCGTTTAGACTATAAAGGGTATATGTTGTTTCAGATGCTGAACTTATGGTGTATTTTTTGTATTGTCTATCAGTTTGGCTCGGCAAATTTGATGTGCATACAGAATCAATAGTATTTTGTGAAATCACCCCCATGACAATAGAAGATAATCTTGATTTGTCATATTCATTTATTACATAATCCTGATTAAGATCTAATCTTTCTGCCTTTTCACCATCAGCATACATGCTTCCGTTTAGAAACTGCTGCATATATACCAAATCTACAATATCTACATCCCCATCACAATTTATATCGCCCTCAAGATAAGAGTCATTATTATTTGCATCATCATCCCGATAAGATATTGCATTGATAGATGCAACATTCATTACACATAAAACCGCAGCTAATACTGTACTTAATAATCTTCTCATATAAAGAACCCCTTTCATAAACAATACTTTTTTTGATTAGATAAACATCATAATTCTCTACCTAATCTACTTTAAACTTCAAAAACTAAAAAAATGAACTGAACCCGAAATTTTTGAGCCATCGAACCCACGGGTCTCTTCTAATTTCTTCTTAATTTAATTATATCACTACTTGATATTTATTTCAAAGGAAAAATATCATAGTGTTATAGTAAACGTCATTAATTTTTTTACTTTAAGCAAAAATGAAGCTTATAGCATTCAGTAATGAATTCTGTTATAGATTTTGAAAGTAAATTTATTTTTGACGTTCACGAATTAATTTACTATTCTCCATATAGTTATATTACAAATACCGTTCGTGGTCCACGTAAAATGGCAGATTATTTAAATCTTATAAGAGAAATTAGTGAAGAAACGGTAAAAAACACTGCATTATGCTTTAACCTTTATTAGCAAGATATGGATTTGGGTACCCAAATCCCCATAAAAATACCAATTGTATTTTTATGAATTTTGAGAAGAGTCCCAAGCTCTTAATTTTTTCAGTATAAATATTCTCTGAGCTTAATTATATTTTTTCTGAGAAGATCATTTTCTTCCTTCAGGAGTTCCAGCTGTTCATCCCTGAACTTATCTTTTTGCTTTTTACGATTTCTTAATGCTTTCACTCTAAGTGCGGTCTGTTCCTTGGTTACTTTCTCTTTACATGCCGGACAGTACTTCATCCGGATATATGCATAGTAATTTGTGTTGTATGCATCTCCGATCAGACGTCCGCAGCGTTCACAAAATTTTCGTTCATTCATGTGCAACCACTCCCCTCTTGGGTAATTTTTGCATCCTTTGCGTTACGTTAGCGTTACTACGTATACGCATTTTTTCAATCTCACTGACGAGAGAGGAGCG
>JAZQNA010000004.1:0-2722 GCA_045627125.1 Candidatus Absconditabacterales bacterium
CAGAAGTAACCATAAGGAAACCAGCATAGAGGCACACAACTAAACCAATTGTAGCAAGGATTCCCAGAATCCAGTTAATAGCATTTTTTGCTGAGTCTAACAATTGTGATTCTGCAGATCCAGTACCAGCTAGCATATTGGAGTTTTCTGCCGTCATGTCATCCAAAGTTCGCTTTCCAGTTCATTCTCATCATTCTGCAGCCTCAAAGGCATAAGTGCTATTTACATATCATAAAGCTGTGACTGTAAATAATCATGTAAATAAGTAGAGTAAAGTCTTTTTCATTTGATGTAAACTAAATTATAAATTAAGCAACAGTGTCTCCACCTCAAATTTTTGCAACAAACCAAGAGATAAGGCTGACGAATAGCCAAGCTAGTCCAACGACAGCAAGTCCAAGAGCGGCATATTTGAGAATACTAAGACCTTTCTGATATTTCTTTTCATCGCCAGCAGAAGTAACCATAAGGAAACCAGCATAGAGACAAATAACTAAAGCAATTGTAGCAAGGATTCCTAAAATCCAGTTAATAGCAGATTTTGCTGAATCTAATAATTTAGATCAAGTTGCAGCTCTTCCCTCATGAGTCATATCTCATCCTGGATTTTCCCATGAACTATCGTTTGAACCTCCCCCAGCACCTCCCTCATCATCAATATCTGCTGCACTTGCGTAATTAGGTAAAACTGTCACTCCAGCTAGAGCGAAAATTCCAAGGAATGCTCCTAGTAAAAACTTTTTCATTTTCATGTGTAAATAATAATAAAGAATAAATAGTATGTTCAGAATCTTATCTGAAACATCGCATAACCTAATTCTATATAAATTTTTTTATTTTGCAAATTTTTTACTATAAAATATATTATGTAATAAAATTCGTATTTAGTTGGAGTTTGTGGCTTAATGACTATAAGTTGATTTAGATGACGGCTCATGAGCTACTGATTAAGTTTGACTTTTGTAGTTTTTTAGTTATCTATATACCCAAATAAAGAGTCTTTGTTTTTATGCCGATTTATATTGAATGGGAAAATTTGCTAATAATATTATTGCTTCTATTATTTTATCTTATTCAGCTTTTCCGGCTGAGGCTGGAGATTTTGATAAATGAAAAAATAAAATTGAAAATGATACAATAAATCCAGCATTAATCGAAACATTATACATTCCATCAACTTTAGAAAGAACAAGAGAGATTGTCCCTGCCAAGAAAATTACAGATGCAGCTTTGCGCTATTTTGATGAAGAAGTAAAATTATATAAATTAAAACCAAAAACTAGAGTTGAAATTCAAGGAATATTGATGAAATATCTTTCAACTCATCCGCTTTTAGTCAAAAATAATAATTGAAATATATTATTTGTAATTGATGACAAAAAGGCTTTTTCAAATATGGTTAGTGATATCACACATTGCTTGCTGAATTGAATGCCTTCGCTGGTGAGAAAAATAGCAGTTAATTGGGTCTTTTGATGAGAAGAAAAACTACAGAACAAACTGGATAATCTAAATCAGACTGTTCGAGACATGAAATATAAGCAGTATGAAGATGTAGTATTGGACTATGTATGATGAATTATAAAAAGATCTATATCGGATAAGGATTGAAAAATCACTACAAAAGAATATTGTGAAGAAGTTATGAAATATTTTCCAAATAAAAATTCTGATAAGCTTTTAAAGGATTTAGAGCAATCTAATCAGAGT
This sequence comes from Candidatus Absconditabacterales bacterium, assembly GCA_045627125.1. Lineage (GTDB taxonomy): Bacteria > Patescibacteriota > Gracilibacteria > Absconditabacterales > Absconditicoccaceae > UBA3291. Next base: position 1,711 of record JAZQNA010000004.1, read on the forward strand.
TGAAATTCTTTGGTACATTTAAAGTATCCATTTTAGCTGATAATGAATATGATATGATTTCAGATAATATAGTGCAACAAGCAATTTCTGCAGAGGAGGAAAGACAGCAAAAGTGAATGGAATTAATTGCATCAGAGAATTACCAATCAAAGGATGTATTAGCAGCACAGTCTTCCGTCTTCGCTAATAAATATTCAGAATGATTTCCATGAAAACGTTATTATGGATGACAAGAGAATACCGATAAAATCGAATCTTTAGCAATCGATAGAGCTAAACAGATTTTTAAATCAGATCATGCAAACGTTCAAGCTCTTTCATGAGCTGCAGCAAATTTGTGTTTTTATACTTCAGTTATGGAACCATGAGATACGATACTTTGAATGGATCTTTCTCATGGATGACATTTAACTCATTGAGCTCCAGTAACATTTTTTTCTAAAGTTTTTAATTTTCAACGTTATCAGACTCTAAATAATTGAGAAATAGATTTTGAACAATTAGAATCTCTAGCAAATGAGTATAAACCTAAAGTAATTTTAGCATGATTTTCCGCATACCCTAGGGAATTAGATTATGCAAGATTTGCAGAGATATGAAAAAAAGTCTGAGCAATTATGTATGCAGATTTATCACACATATGATGATTTATTGCAGCAGGAGTGTTGAAGAATCCTTTTGATTATTGATTCCATGCTATGATGACTACAACACATAAATCATTACGTTGACCTCGTTGAGCATTAATCTTATCAAAATGAACAGTATCTAATCCTTTAAAAAAGCCTGATGATACAATAGAAAATTTACCAACAAGAATTGATAGGTGAGTCTTTCCATGAATGCAATGATGACCTCATATGAATACTATAGCTTGAATAGCGGTAGCTTTATGAGAAGCACAAACTCCAGAATTTAAAGAATATGCACATCAAACATTGATTAATGCTAAAATCTTGGCTGAAGAAATGCTATGATATTGATATAAACTAGTTACTTGATGAACAGATAA
>JAZQNA010000005.1:0-28573 GCA_045627125.1 Candidatus Absconditabacterales bacterium
AGTAAATCATGTATAAGATTTAGGAAGAGTTAGTTCGGCTCTAACTTTATCAACAGTAGTATCAATGTCATTACCAACTAAGTTCCAATAAAGTTCAGCATATCACATTCATGAGAAGTTTTTAATTAATCAATATGCAGAGTATGAGATAGGGTATTTATGACGTCAAGATATATATTTATTGCTTTTACCAATTTTTATGAGTATTTCTCCATCTTCTTTTGATTTTTTAAAATGGTTTTGTTTTACATTAATGTTGTCTATTTCTATATGGAAAGGCTTTCATTCGACGGAATAATTCAATGGAATAGAACGTATGATTCAATGCTTTTTGGTATTAAAATATGTATCAAAAGTCTCAGATATGTCGATGGTTCAGTCAATTTTTATATCTGCAGATATATCTAAGTTTCTATATTTATAATCGTAAGCATTGGAAATATTACAAAATAATAATCAGGTGAAAGATATGATATAAATAAATAATATTTTTATAAAGTTTTTTTTTCTCATGTTGCATATGTAAAAATAAGACTTAATAATTATACTTAAAGTTAATTATAAAGTCAAAAAAATCAGATTTTTTTATCAGATTTTGTGGAATCTGGGGATACGTTTTTAGTTATTTGATTGTGATATGATATTTGTATGATTTTTAGAAATCTTTCGCATCTTAGATAGATGTTTTATTATATTATCAATTTCATGAGAAATATCATTATTTTGTTTATAATGTTCTTTTAATGTGATAAAAAAATCGGATACGCTTTCGTAGTCCATATTTACAATGTTGTTTGCTATATCATTAAATTTTTCGTATAGACTCTCTGAAGTCTGTAGCATTGAATGAATATTATTACAAGATTGAGCACAGATATTTCATCGTTCATATAATTTAACTCTTCATCTAGTTAAATCTTTTTCTGCATCAGATGAAAATTTCTGGCTGAATTGTTGAAATATAGCTTTTTGATAAGGTATAATTTCTTCCTGTATTACGTGGTTCCGGTTCCTACCATATCAGTTTATAAAGTTCTTATGGTCTGATTTCATGACATTTAATTTAGTAGCTATAAATCATCATGTATTTTATATAAATATGTGCTTTTTATACAAATGAAAAAATAATTCTTATCTTGAATTTAGTTTTTCAAAAAATAATATTCAATCAGCTTTTTTATCTTTTTTTTGATTAATTTATGAAATATCATTCTCAGTTGATTAGAAAGTATATAGCAATTAATGATGCTCCAGAAAATATTGCAAATAATTTGATTTTGAAAACAGTTGAAATAGAAGAAGTTATTAATCGTGAAATTGATAAACATGTGGTAATTTGAAAAGTAATGAGTGCCGTAAATCATCCAGATTCAGATCATATGAGCGTTTGTCAGGTTGATTGTTGATCAAAATGACAATTTCAAATCGTTTGTGGTGCTGCTAATGTTCAATGAGCTCATTTTGTGCCAGTTGCTCTTGAAGGAGCAGTATTTAAAGAAGCTGGGATAACGATTGCTCCTCGTAAACTTCGTGGAGTTGATTCAAATGGAATGATATGTTCAAAAAATGAATTATGAATCCATGAAGATACAGATAAGCCATGGATTTGGGAATTGGAAAGGGATTTAGATGTTTCAGATGAAGATTTAGGAACGCCATTGACTGATAAATTTCCTTGGTTGGATAGCTTTGTTTTAGATATTGATAATAAAGGGCTTACAAATCGTCCAGATTTGACAGGGCATTTTTGAGTAGCATGGGAATTGAATGCTATGTACCAGTCTCAATGAAAGGTCTCTTTTAATAAAATTATTGATTATAAGAATAATTTTGCGAATACAAATATGATAGATCTAATCCAAAATGGAGAGAAAAAATGAAAGAAACAAGTAGTTTGTGAAACTGAGGGGCTTAATAATTATATATTATTAGAATTAAATAATGTTTCGGTAAAAGATTCAGATTTTTATATGCGTTTACAGAATCTAGATTTAGGTAATTGAGGAGTTAATAATTGGGTAGATTTTTCTAATTTGTTTATGAATATTTCATGACAACCTGTTCATTTCTTTGATGCTGATAAAATTGAGTGAAATATTCATGTTCGTGATGCTTATGAATGAGAGGAATTTGTAGATTTGTTTGAAAAGAAACATGTCTTAACACCACAAGATATCGTAATCGCTGATGATAAGAAGGCTTTATGTCTGTGAGGTGTTATGTGATGATTGAATAGTGGTGTAACAGCAGATACTAAAAATATTTTGGTAGAAATTGCTAACTTTGATCCAGTAAGAGTTCGTAAGACAGGAGTTAGATTAGGACTGCGTTCAGATTCTGAGCTTAGAAATGAGAAACATATAGCTCCAACATACTCTCTTTATGCTTTGTTGCTATTCTTAGATGAATTAAAATTCTATTCTAAAGATTTAGGAAGTTATGAGATTGGAGGAATTAGTTCATATGTTAAACCAGGATTACATCCTGTTATGCCTACAACTGTTGAAGTAAATCGAGATGAAATGAATCAATTTATATTCTGAAAGGCTGATAAAAAATCTGATTTTCAGCAGAAGGCTACAGAAATATTACAAAATTTATGATTTGTGGTTCAATGAAATCAGGTTGTAGTTTCTCTTTGGAGATGACCAGATGATATAACTATATCAGCAGATATTGCGGAAGAGGTTGCTAGAATTCGATGATATGAAACAATAGCTTCAACTGCTCCTCTTACTGAAATTCATAATCAGAGTTTCATTTGAAATACTGAAGTAATTCGTATTGCGGAAAAGTGTTTGGTAGAGAAATGTCGTTTTGATCAGGGAGAAAATTATCCATGGGTTAGTGAAAAGATGGTACAACCTTTCGGGAAAAATAGAGAGGATTTTATAACATTAACTAATCCTGTTAATCCAGAATGTCCATTATTACGTGATAGCTTTTTGTATCAATTTTTGCAGGTAGCATCTAAGAATGCAAAGTTCTTTGATAATATCCGTTATTTTGATACAGGAAAGCTTTGGACTAAAAATCAGCCTTCAAATTCTGTTTCTAAAGAATTTGCTGCGGCTCATATAGATGAACAGTTATATGCAGGATTCTTCTTATATAAAAAATCTATTTCTTCTTGGGAAGAGGATACAATGTTAGAATCTAAATCAGTAGTAGAAGAGTTATTAAAAGATTATGAATTGAATTGAAGATTGACTTATGAAGCTACAAACTTGCCATATTTCCATCCTAAAAAGCAGGGAAAGATTTTGTTTAATAAACAGGAGATAGGAAGACTTTGAACATTACATCCAAATGTATTGAAGCAATATAAACTTCCAGAACAAGCTAGTATGACATTCGTAGAGATATCATTAGAGGCTATAAAATCTTTAAGAAGTCAGAATTCTGAACATACATATATATATGAAACAATGCAGGATCAAATTTTATGGAGAGATTTGTGTTTTGTGATTGATGCAAAATCTGATTTTGCTCCATTGATGTCTGCTTTGAAAAAAATAGAAGAAATTAAAGATATTCGTGTATTTGATGTATATCAATGAGAAAATTTACCAGAAGGAAAGAAATCTGTTTCATTACAGATTAAAATTATGTGAGACGGAAATATGACTAGTGAAGAAATCTGAGCAATAATGCAAAAAGCAATTGATAGTGCCAAGAATGCATGAGCTGAATTAAGATGATAATTTTTATAGGATATTAGGTTATGAAATTAGTTGTTTGATTAGGAAATCCATGACAGCAATATAGATGAACTCGTCATAATATTTGAGCAACTATGCTTGAAAGGTTTTTGGATTGGAATAATTTATGAGAGTTAAAGTATGATAATAAATGGAAAGCTGAAACTTTAGTTACAACTGTTTCTTGAGAGAAGGTGATGTTTTGCTTTTCTCAAACTTATATGAATGCAAGTGGGGAGTCTGTATGACCAATAGCTCAATTCTACAAAATTCCAGTAGAAGATATATTAATTATACATGATGAAATAGATTTTGAGCCAGCAAGGATTGCGTTTAAAAAATGATGAAGTGCTGCTGGGCATAATGGACTAAAAAGTATAATATCACATCTGTGAACGACAGATTTTAATCGTATTAGAATATGAGTTTGAAGACCTGCTGTCTCTTCTATGGTGGCTGATTATGTGCTAAGTACATTTAAACCGGATGAAAAGCAAAAACTTCAAGATAAAGAGGAGGAAATCTTTGGTTTTATCTCAGATTTTTTGAATAAATAATGGATAAGTATAGTAAATTATGGGAACGGTTTGATGGTAAAATTGAAGCTAAAATTACTCTTTCATTTGATGAAATAAAAAACATTGCTTGAGTTGATGTTGATCACTCATTTTTGAAATTTAAGAAAAATTTAGAAAATCATGGATATACGTTAGAAAAAATATTGCAGAAGGAGAGGCTGATGGTTTTTAGAAAATTAATTCAAGGACAAATCGTATTGGTAGATGAAAATGATAATCAAATCTGACTTTGAGAAAAAATGGATGTACATGAAAAATGATTATTACATAGAGCTATTTCAGTATTGATTTTAAATGAAAATTGAGATATGCTTTTACAGCAACGTGCTTTATGAAAATATCACTGTCCATGATTATGGAGTAATGCTACTTGTACTCATCCATATTCGGATGAAGAACCGGTACATGCTGCACATAGAAGGTTACAAGAAGAAATGTGATTTGATTGTGAAATTGAAGAAATATTTAGCTTTAAATATATAGCTCACTTTGATAATTGATTAACAGAAAATGAATATGATCATGTATTTGTGTGAACGTATAATTGAGAGATAAAAATTAATTCGAATGAAGTTAATGATTATAAATGGATAAATATTGATGAATTAAAAAAAGATATAGTAGAAAAGTCGGATATTTATACTCCTTGGTTTAAAATTATATTAGAAAAATATTTTTCATTATCTTAAGTGCAATTATAAGCCTTTATTCAAGAAAAATTTCAGGTTCGTATAAGATTAAGTTATAGTTTCAAATTGTATCATCATTATCAACTAATCTGTCAAGAAACGAGTATTTACTGTTTCATCATATATACCTATCTTCTAGGTAATCTTCAAGTTTATTGTATGTTCGATTATCAATTATGAATATTCAGTATGATTTTATTCATTTTTTTCTAATTCGAACAGATGCAAGATATTTTCACTCATATGCATTTTCTATGGTTCCTCATTTCCATTCTTTTCATAAGGTAAAGCACAATCAAAATTCATCTAGGTAATATAAGGTATTATCTCATGTGATATCAAAATAAATATTGTTTATTGTCTCTGATAATTCTGATTCAGCCACTTTTCAATTAATAAGACTTCAAGTAAAAGATTGTTTAATGATATCAATATTATTAAGTCAGCTTTCATTATTAATGATTGTCCTGTTACATCCTGTAAGTAATAAACTTCAAATTAATAAAGTAGTTAAAAGTCAGATTTTTTTCATGTTTTTTATCGATTAAGATTTTCTAAACATTCATGCATCCTATTTATATTTATTTTGTTATATTCTCCTCTTTTCTCATCGGAAAGATTCCTGTTATCTTCTCAATATTCTTTCATAAGAGATTCCCAAGAATTTTCTGAATTACATCTTGTTCGATTCTCACTCCGTAAACTTCGATTTGTATAATTACCATTATCAATATCATTCTTAAATTTATTCATCCATTTAGTAAAGATTTCATTTTCTTCATTTCATAGGATTAAATTATACATATATCTTTCAACTTCTTTTTTACATGTATCATCTTCCATTCTATCTTTTCATGCTTCACAATTTAGCTCTTTTGCAACTGTATCAATAGGAGCTCAACTCATTCATCATTGAGCTACATACAATTTATCATCAGGATATTCATCATAATTAAACTCTTTAACTTCATGAAAATAGTCAGCATGCCATATAAAGAATTCATCAGTTGCTGCTATTATCTTACAAGGATTATCCAAAGATGTATATTCTAAATAATATCCCCATGTTCATCAATTTCATCCAAATCCATATCAAATATATCAATCTTTATATGGTAGAATGTATTGATTTTTAAGAATATCATAATCGTATCATCCCATATCTTCTATATAACATGTTGTAACTACATCTTCTAATTCTTCAAAACTAGGAATCAAAGCATCAGACTCAAAGGAATCAAGATCTTCGATATTTTGTGGATATGAATCTTTACATTCTGTTCATCCACAACCATCAATAATTTCAGGATTTTGTACAGTTTCATTACATCCTGCGAGTAATAAACTTCAAATTAATAAAGTAGTTAAAAGTCAGATCTTTTTCATTATATTTGATACAATACTATATATAAAATACTCTATTGTTTATTACGAATAGAGTTGTAAATTGTGACAGAAATTAAAAGTTCAATAAATTATTTTAAATATCCGTTGCAGAAACTTTTCCAGTCCATTGCTTTTTTTCATTCAGGTTTGGGAGAAATTTTAGTAATTGCTTGATTGAGCTTTTTCTCAATTATTATTGGTTCAGATTTGTGTTCATTATACAATTTTTCATCTAGTTCTAGTTCTTCTATAATGACAGATTTTTCATTTAGTTTAAATCGAATCTTAGGCCATATAGCATAGGCTCTATATTTCGCATAAACATCTTCTAATGAATCTTTAAATGGATTAATTTCTCAATCTGATTTTTCTATTTTTTTGCAAAGAGTAGAACTCTTTTCATCTTGTGGTTCTGCTGATATCTGATGTTTACCATAATTTCGGAGTGTATTACATAAAAATTTTGGTCAGGCCTTCTCTAGAGCTTCAATAAGTTCTTTTACTGTCCAATTAAATTGAATAGGGAATGAAAGTTGATCTATAATGTCTCCAGTATCCATTCAGGCATTCATATGCATAATGGTAATTCAGCTTTTTTCTTCTTTATTTAAGAAAATGGATTGAAGTGGAGATGCTCAGCGATATTTTGGTAATAGCGAACCGTGAACGTTGATTGGTCAAAATTGAGGGATATCTAGAATTGATTGTGGTAAAATCTTTCCATATGAAATAACGACTAAAAAGTCTGGATTCTTTTCTTTGAGCCAATCATAAAAATTTTGTCCTTCAACACTTTTTTCTGGATTTATTTTTGTAGGAGTTTGAATGAAATCTTCCTCAGCTTCGGGAAATAGTTCTTTAGCGGATACTTTGATTGGATTCTCTTGGAGTTGCATTCATCTTCAAGCTGGCTTATCAGATTGAGTCACGATTCCACAGATCTCAAATCTTGGGTCATCTTTTAAAGCTTCTAAGAAAGGAATTCAGATTTTGGCACTAGAACAGAATACAATACGATAAAAAGCTGGATCATACATCTTTTGAGAACTAGGTTTACAAGATAAAATTCTATCTGATATTGGAGCAATTCATTTGAAAAATCAGTATCTTTTAAGGACTTGGGTAGCATATTCACTACAGTGTGGAGTATGACTACAAACTCTTCATTTTAGGATGGTGGAGAACACTCATTTATCTGGAGAGATGGTTCGCTGATACAATTTTATTAGTCATAAAGCTATTCGAGCAAATATGGTATCGATGAAATATATTATTTTTTTGGATAGTGTTCGAATGAAAGACATATTTTATAATTATTAAAATATCTAACATAAATGATAGAAAAGTCTGATTTTTTTTCAAGTGATGCTATAAAGTAAATATTAGTTATACTAATATGTTCCCGTTGCTGTCAGGATTAAAAAATTGAGATTGGGCAAAATATGTGCTGCTTTTTGCATGTGCATATAAGAGAGAGTCTCATTTTACTTTTTCAATTATTTCCATTGCTTGGTCATTTGGGAGCGTGAAACATCATCGACTAGTTTCTCATCAGGGATGCATACAAATTCAACGTCCAGCAGCATTATCGTTAGAAGATTCTATCCCTTGCATAACTAATCCTCTCCATGTTCATTTGCTATTAGGAACAATTTTGTCAGGTGTCCTATAGAATCCTAAAGATGATGCATGAGTTCCGTTTGTATTTGAGAAATTTGTTGCATATTCTCAAGTACCAGATCAGGATCATTGACCAACTTTTGTAGCGTATTCGATAGTCATATTTTCCATATTGATAAAGTATCATCTATGTTTTTTCTTTGATTTTGTGAAATCTACGACTGTTAAATACTTAGGATTTTTTAAATCTGATTTTAATTGTTGATATCATTTATAAGCACAAGCAAAAGGTGCTAAGTCTGGCTTTTCTTTTCCTTTTAATTGGTTGTATACATTTTGTATTTCTGGAGATACAGTGATATCGAAATGATTAATTTCATAGTCTGCTTTAGGAGTCTCAGCTGCAGTAGCCGCTGAGTTCATAGTCTCGTTTGTGGTATCGGTAGATGCCGTGTTAGCGTTATGTAAGTCGTTTATAATTTCATCTTTTAAATTATTTAATTCTGTGGTGCTTTGTGCTTTGTTAAGTTTTTCTTTTATCTCTTTTATGTTCTTATTAATAAATATAGATTCTAAAAAAGAATTTTCTACGCGTTCTAGTATATGTCCATTATCTATTAAATATCTTTTTATTAATTTCTGTTTAATCTTCGATGTCCATCCATTTTTTCATTTGAACATCTCATCAACTATATTTGTGATAATAGAATCTTTTAAATCTTTTAGATCGTCTCTAGTTTGATTATCAATTCATTGATCAAATATGTCTATGACTGCACTTGTAGAAACCATTATCAATATGGAATATAAAATAGATACACAATTGTAAAGTTTTAGAGGATTTTTGTCAAATTTTTAGCGGTGTTTTTATAAAAAGTAGCACCAAAATAAAAAAAGTGATAAAAAACTTGCATTTTATTTTTTTTTTATTATATTTAGCACCGTTGATGTTTGAGTGATACTTTATACATCATTCATAAATCAGTATTTTATTCATTTATATACTATAAAAATGGCAAAAGTTATTTGAATTGATCTTGGTACAACAAACTCATGTGTATCGTATATGCTCGGAGATAAGTCCGAAGTAATTGCAAATGCTGAATGAAACAGAACTACACCTTCAGTTGTCTATATTAAAGGTGATGAACTTTTAGTAGGAGATTTAGCAAAAAGAAAAGCTGTTCTTGAACCAAAAAATGTTATTTATGAAGTAAAGAGATGGATTGGTCGTAAATATAGCGAAGTTAAATCAGAACTTGCTAAGATGCCTTATGAAACTAAAGAGGGGTCTGATGGAGGAGTTATTATTGTTGTTGATGGAAAAGAATATAAACCGGAACAGATTTCCGCATTTGTTCTTACTAAGTTAAAGGAAGATGCAGAAAAATTCTTAGGAGAAAAAGTTTCTCAAGCTGTAATTACAGTTCCTGCTTATTTTAATGATTCTCAAAGAAATGCTACTAAAGCAGCTGGAGAAATTGCAGGACTAAAAGTTGAAAGAATTATTAATGAACCTACTGCAGCTTCTCTTGCTTATGGAGAAGGAAAATCAAAAGATGAAAAGATTATGGTATTTGATCTTTGATGAGGAACTTTCGATGTAACAGTTCTTGAGATTTCTTCTGAAGGAACTTTCCAAGTATTATCAACTTCTGGAGATACTGAACTTGGATGAGCCAATTGGGATCAAAAGATTATGGATTATTTACTTGAAGAATTTAAGGCTAAAGAAGGAATTGATTTGCACGGAAATGCTGGAGCTATGCAAAGAGTTAAGGATGAAGCAGAAAAAGCTAAGATGCAACTTTCAAATGTTGATAGAGTAGAAGTTTCTATTCCTTTTATTGCTCAAGGTTCTGATTGAGCTCCAAGAAATTTGGATGTAGTTCTTACAAGAGCTAAATTTGAGTCTTTATGTTCAGATTTATTTAAAAAATGTGAAGGTCCAGTTTCTGTAGCTATGAAAGATAGTGGATTATCTAATAGTGAAATAAATGAGATTATTTTGGTTTGAGGATCTACTAGAATGCCTCAAGTTCCTGGAATCGTTCAAAAGGCTTTAGGAAAAGCTCCAAAGGCAACAGTTAATCCAGATGAAGCAGTAGCACAATGAGCTGCTATTCAATGAGGAATTATTCAAGGAGATGTTACGGATATTTTGCTTCTGGATGTAACTCCACTTTCTTTGGCTGTCGAGGTTGAATGAGGTTTAGCACATGTTATGATTCCAAAAAATACAACTATTCCAGCAAAGAAATCAAATATTTATACAACAGCTGCAGATAATCAAACAGCAGTTACAGTTCATGTAACACAATGAGAAAGACAATTTGCGAGAGATAATAAATCACTTGGAATGTTTAATCTCGAATGAATCCCTCCAATGAGACGTGGAATGCCTCAAATTGAAGTAACTTTCGATATTGATGCTAATGGAATTTTGAATGTAACAGCTCAAGAAAAATCTACTTGAAAACAACAATCTGTTACTATTGCTGGATCTACAAATATCTCAGATGAAGAAATTGAAAAGGCAAAAGCTGAAGCAGAAAAATTTGCAGAAGAAGACCGTAAGAGAAAAGAAGTAATTGAAGCTAAAAATTGACTGGAATCAATGATTTATGCTATTGAATGATTAGGACAAGAATATAAAGAAAAGATTTCAGATGAAGATAAAGAGACAATTGCAAAATTGGTTGCAGATGGAAAGGCAATTAAGGATAAAGAAGATGCTACAGTTCAAGAAGTTAAAGATGAAACTGATAGATTACAAAAAGAATCTCAGCCATTGTTTCAGAAATATGCTCAAACAGCTCAACAAAATGCTGATGCTAATGGAGCTGCTGGGGGAGAACAAGGTCCTGTTGAATGAGAAGTAGTTGAAGCTTAGTGCGTAAAGTAAAGAATAAAAAAGTCTGACTGAATGTAATAGTTTAGTCAGATTTTTCTTATTGCATTTTGGATGTGAATATGTATATATGATTTTGCAAATATTTTGGGCGTGTAGCTTAGTCGGTAGAGCAGATCCCTCTTAAGGATAAGGTCGTGGGTTCGAATCCCACCCCGCCCATGTTAAGGTAATTTAACAATTTAAATATTATGAATGTGTACTTTGTGTGCGCATTTTTTATTAAATTTTTAATTAATTTTTACAAATTTTTTGAATAGGTTTTCTGAGTATTTCTTTGGTAGTCTAAAACATATGATGTGTAAAATTCACATAAAGGTTCAAATTGTTATGTTTATAGTTAATCAGATTTTCATTAGTAAATAGCTGTCTTCATATAATCAAAATAATCAGATTATCGCCGATAGAATGAATAATCCTCGAATTCAGAAATAACAGCATACTCCTAGAGTATTCTTTTTGTATTTTTTTGTCATTTGTAATGATTTAAATAAAAATTTTTGTAATTATATTCTAAATTTAAGTCTTTGTCAAATTTGATTAAGATCAGCTTGTAAAATTTAATCTGAAAAATAAGAACAATGTAGTTTTATATATTAAATTAAAAAATGAGAGAATCTGAATGAATTGCAGATAAACTTGATAAATTAATATCAGATGTTGAAGCTGGTAAGATAAAAGATGAAAAATATATAAAAGAGTCGTTAGCTTGGTTTAGGCATGAAAGATTAGTGCATCTTTTAGTTACAATGTTTGTGTGATTGTTCTTTGCAATATTATTTATCGTAAAATCTGAATCGATTTTTGTTATGGTGTTAGATTGTGTATTATTAATTTTAGAATTTTTTTACTTGGTTCATTATTATAAGTTGGAAAATTGAGTTCAAAAATTAAATCAGCTTTATTTAAAGTTAATAAGTAAAAAATAATGAGTATAAATTAAAAACAGTTTTACAAACGTAAAACTGTTTTTTTAAGATTTAATTTTTTTATTCCATTTTAATTTCTAATTTTTGCAAAGGTTGTTTGATTGCTATTTTGTTCTTAGCACGAACAAATAGAGCTAATTTGATAATTTTACGAACCTGAGCAATTTCTTCCATTAGATCTTTTGAGATATATAATTCAGAAGCTAATGGTCGATATGAAAGGTGAATAGAATCTGTATTCTCTTGACTAAAATCAGCTAATTTTTGCCATAAGTTTTCTGCTACGAATGGAACAAATGGAGCTAGAATTTGTAAATAAGTTTTAAGAACGGTAAACAATGTTGAATATGCAGCATGTTTATCAGCGTCCATTCCATTTGCTCGGAATCTTCTTCTGCTACGACGTAATCGCCAATTTGTGAGTTTATCAAGGAATTCTAATGCAGTCTTAGTTGCTTCATCTAATACATATCCTTGTAATAATTCATCAACTTTAAATATTGTTTGATGTAGCTCTGATAATAACCAAGCATCCAAATCATTATTAAGTTGATATGTTGGAAGAGGTATAATCTCAGATGCTTTTACATTATTTTGAGTATTTCAGAATATAGATTCACAAATTGATTTAATTTTGTCTTCTGGAGCTAGGATTAGAACACGTTTTCAGTCAAAAGATTTTACTAATTCTAAATAATTAGATAAATCTGTTTTTTGAATTGTTATTTCGTGATTGTTTACTGTGTATTTATTGATTAGATTTTTTATAGATTCTGCGTAGTTGTTGTCTTCAGAGATGATAATATCAGGATTTGTACGAATTAACTTTTCAATAAAGCTTTTATTAGACTCAGATATTTCTGAATCATTACGTAATGCAAAGAAGTAGTTTCAGTTGCTTTTCCATTGATCAATTTTTGCATAAGTTTCGAAAAAATTGAATACATTTTGCAATGGCATAATCGAATCTTTGAAAGCTTGTTCTACTCATTTTTCACTAAATCTCATAGGTTCAGCACGAACAACAGGGGCACTTAGAGTATATAATCTGAAGGCATCTCATCATCGTTGTTCAATTAATCCACGAGGATCTGGATAGTTCTTTAAACTTTTTGACATTTTCTTTCAATCTTCAGCAAGAACTAATCCGTTTACTACGATATTATTTGCTGCATTATTTCCTTTTATGGCGTGATTTAATATGTGGAGAGAACGAAACCATCCTCTAGTTTGATCTAGTCATTCTGCGATGAATTCTGCAGTGAAATTTTGGTTTTCTTTCTCCTTTTGTCCAATATAATGATCTTGTCCAAAAGGCATTGCCCCAGATTCAAACCAACAATCCATTACTTCAGGGATTCTTTTGTAGGTTTTTCAATCTTTCATTCCTCGGTAAGAATCTACGTATGGTTTGTGTAAATCAACTTCGGTATTTCTAGTATTATCTCGATAATGGGTTACTAAATTTCAATTTTTTGGATAATATTTAGCTTTATCATGAGCATAATTTAATTTTCTGAAAGCAGATCTCATTCAATAGATAGGATCACCGTGAGAGAAGACTAGTATTGTTTGTGTTGGAAATTTTTGAGCTAAATCATGTACCATATTTGTTGTTCTTGCTCGAACTTGATCTACGCATTCATCTCAAGCATCAAATGATGGCTGATATGTTGGAATTAGAGTATGAGTTCATCTTGGTGTAGATTTTCATTGTACGGATATTTGTTGGAATTCACTAGCACGAAAATCTCCTCGAACATTATTTCACAAGTCGAATAATAGTTCATTATTTTGATTAGCTAGGTATTCTATGATGTTCCCATTATCTCGAATTTCTCTAAATTTCTTTTGTAATTCGTCGTAATTAGCTCTAATGTTAGATATTTTATCAGCAGAATATCGCTCATTTAGTAATGGTAAAGCTGTTTCCCAAGTTCTTTCCATTGGAGAAAGAATAATAATAGGAGAGTCTGACTTTAAATTATTTAATTGTTCTTTGATATGTGTAGCTTGATTTTTTCATTCATCAGTTAAATGTGATATATCTCCACGAGGGTCTTGTGTCCGAGTTACGTTACAATTTGTTTGTCCATGACGAATAAAAATAAATTTAGTTAGATTCTTTGATCATGAACGTGTGAATTGATATAATTCGTCTAATGTTCATAAGGATATTGTATCTAATGGATTTTCAACATTTTCCCATATAGGAAGAGGACTTCATCGATATCTATTCCTAGCTACATTCCAATCTGGAGCTTGTTTTAGTCAATTTACGAATCTGTTTGAAACATTTTCAGGAATAAATCTAATTCTTTCAGCGTCAGAAACTGTTTCAGCGTTCATTTGCTGTTCTTTTATGAATCGAGATGACATTGCTTTTGAAATAAGAGGAGTATGACATCTTCGACAGTGAGGATATGAGTGTGTTATTGATTCAGATTTAATTAGTTTTTTTTCAGATTTTAAGCGTTCAATAATCTCTTTATTTACAGTAAGAACACTTTGTCACTTGTAATCAGGAACTTGTTCATCAAATTCTCAGTATTCATTTACTGGCATAAATAGCCAATCTAAGGCACGATCAGCTCAAAGAACTTTTGCTACAGCATCAAAGTCTTCAACTCAGAATGTAGGAGCAATATGTACGATTCCTGTTCCATCCTCAGTACTTACATAGTCTGCAGGAATTATGTGAAAATATTGTTCTTTAAATTCTGGGGCCATATTACTATTGTTTATGTATGGAAATAATGGCTCATAAAAAGTTCAAACTAATTTTTCTCCATTTATCTTGTTGATTAATAGGTAGTCTTCAGAATTTTTAAAGTATTTTTTTAATAAGTTCTCTGCTAGGATATAATATTCATGACCTTCTTTATCATAAACCATGCAGTAGTAAATTTCTGGTCATACAGCTAAGAAACTGTTTGAAGGCAATGTCCAAGGAGTAGTAGTCCATGCTAATGCATAAACTGGAGCATCTGGTTGAATATTACCTGCAAATTGGTTATGTTGAACATATAAATCGTAGAATTGACTTATAATCTCCTCAGGATCATCCATAATAGTTCAATCAATATTTACTGCCATTCATAATTCGTTTTCACTTTCAACGATTTCAGCTCGTACTAATTGAGTAATTTTATCAGGTTCCATGATTTTAGGTTCTCATTCAATTTCTGTTTCAACGTAAATGAGATTCCAAATATTTCATCTAAGAACTTCTTTAAATTCTCATAAGATTTTACTTGATTTTACTTCTACGTCGAGTTCTTCTTTTATTTCTTTAGCTACTGTTTTTTCGATACTATCTCATTTCTCTACTTTCCCTCCAGGGAATACATATTTTTGAGCTTTTACTCAGTATTCTAATAAGTATTTTCAATCTTTTTTAATTACACAACATACAACATTTATGGCTTCATCATTAGAAGTGTGTTCGTACTCTAATCTTTTTGCGTTAGCTTTGTTATTTAGTTTAAATCTGACAGTTATAGCAGTATCAGTTTTATCTTCGTATCAATCACTAACTTCATTGTTGGCTAAAGGAGTAGCACAGCTAGGGCAGTATCGTTGAACTTTAAATCCTTTATATACTAAATTTTGTCTATAGATATTAGAAAAACAATACATAACACTTTCCATAAAATCTAGGTCCATAGTACGATATGGATGTTCGATATCTGCTCGGCGTCATGAGTGGTCAACAAACCATTTCCAGTTTTCATTAGTATTATCTACGTATTTTCTACATTCTTCGGCAAAAGTTTCTACTCAGATTTTGTTTTCTATGTCTCTTTTTCAATCAATTCATAATTTTTTTTCTACAGCTTTTTCGACTGGTAATCCGTGACAATCCCATCATCGTTTTCTTTCTACACGGAAACCTCTCATTGTCATATAACGAGGAAATACGTCTTTAATAGCTCATGCTAATAAGTGTCAGTAATGAGGATCTCAAGATGCAAATGGAGGTCAATCGAAGAAACGAAAATTTAACTGTTCAGATCTTTCATCTATAGATCTTTGGAACATGTTGTTATCTTTTCGATATTGTAGGATAGAGTCCATCATTTCGAGAGTAGTCATTACGTAGTTCAAATTGTATAAAAATAAGAAGCTATAAGCTCTTCTTCAATATAAAAACTTTATGGAAGAATGCAAGTAAAAAGCGATAAAATCTTGCCTTGAAATCTAGTGAAATAATACTAATTTTGATGTATGTATTCTTTTTATTTTATGAATGATATAAATGGATAAAAAAACGTATTTTTGGTTGATGCTTGGTCTAGCTATATTAACTATCATGTGTTGAGTGATTACAGTATGTGCTCCAAGTTTGTTATGGACTATAATGAATTTCGTATTGTGATTCTCTTTAATATTATCTTGAGTTTCGGCTATTATTAATGCAATAAAAAATAGGTGAGTGCAGTATATTGGTATTTTATTGGCTATTTGAGTGTTATGATTAATATTTGGAATAATGCTTATATGTTGAAGGGCTGGGAACTTTGTTTGAAAATTAACAATGTGGTTGTTCGCTTTGTGGGCATTGATGAGATGATGTATATTAGCTTTTAATTGAATACAAAATAAAAATGTCCAAAAGTGGTGGATCTTGGAAGTTGTTGTTTGATGATTGTTGCTGGTATTAGCAATTCTTACAGCATTTAATACATGAGAAGCTGCTAGATTCGCTTGAGTTTGTATTGGAATTTCGATTATATTTGATTGAATTGCTTTATGTATATTTGCCTTCAAAATAAAAAATGCAGATTCTATTCAAGCACAGATTATTACTCAATCATCTCAGAATGAAATTGGTCAGTGAGAGGTAATTATCCAGGAAACTGTGACATTAGTAAAAGAGGATGAAAGACAGCAGAGTTAATTATATATTGTCTTGAAAATATCGTTGTCATAAAAAGAGAAGCGCTAAAGCTTCTCTTTTAATAAATTAGAAAATCAGATTTTAAATTATTCTATAGTTTCAATTGCTTCTTCTGCTACTTCTCCCATTTCCTCTATAACTTCTTCAACGTTTTCATTACTTTCATTGGCTGTTGTATTAATCATTTCATTAAGTTCTTCTTCAGAAAGCTCTCCTAAAAATTCATGATTATTAAATTCTACTGTAGTACTTCCATCAACCATATCTATATAACAGTTAATATCATCTGAAGCTCTTCAATATGTTCCATCAGCTTCAGAATTCTTTACATAATCTACGTGTCCGTAAATCATAAAACTAGCTCCGGCTTCATTTTCTTCATTCCATGTGAATGTAGCATCATTAATATTTAGGTAGAAAAGTGATTGTTCTTCGCATAGAGCTAAACGACCTTCAGCATCGTGAATTTTTTCATCTATCTCTGGCTCAATAATCTCATCTAAATTAATATCTGGGCAACTAGCAGTTCTGAAATCTTCAGCAGCGCATTCACTACCATCAGCATAAGAACAAACGTAGAGATTTCATGATGTAGTTAATGATCCCTCTGTAGAATCGCAATAATCTTGAGCAGCTTGTAATTTAGCCTCATTAGATCCACATCAAGTTAGAATAAAAGTTGTCAGTAAAGCGGTTAACAAAAAACTTTTTTTCATTTTATATAAAAATAATAAATAAAAATTCGTATACTAAGATATTAATATGCAGGGAAAAATCAAAGGATTTAAGAAATATTTAAGAAAATTGTATGAAATATGACAATATTTAGGATTATCGGTTAGTATAAATATCGATATGGTTTGATTCTAATTGTCAAGTATCATATACTTTTCATGGTCATAGGGTAGTCATAACGATAGTTCATTTAGGATATGTTTTTAAGTTGGCAGCTAAACAGATATACCCATCTATATCTCTGATAGTTCAATCATCTGCTACATGTCTTCATGGAATTTTTAATCATGTTCAAGGTAATTTTTTTTCAGAATAAAATGTTTCAAAATGGGTGAATGCTCATTTAGAAGTGTCGGCATTTTTATAAAAAACCCTTCAGAGTTTCCTTGTTAATGGACAATTATAAAAATTTCTATTTTTATCTATTTTAACTTTTCATATTCTTGGAATATTAGTATATCTTTCTTTTAATGATAAGATAATTCACTTGAATGATTTTTTTTCTTTGTGCTTTGAGATATCTTCTTGGGGGTAATTTTTGTTTCAAACTTTTTCATTAGTTTTATTATTTATATCGGATTTTAGTTCCTCTTGGAATTGTTTGCTTATTGATAATTGAATATCTTCTTCAAGTTTTTTTTGATTTTTTGACAATCGTTCAAAAAAAGATCCTTGACCATTAAATTTTAATGAGTCTTTATCTTCTGTATTCAGTTTTGGTGATTCAAAGTTCTCTGTCATTTTTTCGGCTTAATCTAAACTAGAATACAGAAATTATAATCCAAAGTATTTATTTGTCAAATTTATGTTAGGAAAATGATGATAATGAAGTTGTATAAGAATATTACGTATAATATGTTATTATTTTGTGTTTCAAGAGTTCTCTTTTCTTCGTCTGTTTATTTCATCTAAGTTTCAATTTAGTAAAGGATCTGGGACTTTGAATCATTTCACTGTTTCAGGTCTTGTATAGTTTGGTTCTTCTAGGTTTTGCATGTTTTCTTTTAAATTATAACTCTCATGTTGTCGAGATTCAGATTCCTTAATAACTCAAGGAATAAGTCTTGTGATAGATTCAATCATAGTCATTGTCGCAACTTCTCATCATAATAGAATGAATTGTCACAGAGAAATCTTTTCAAAATTTTGAGGATAAAGCTTTTTCATATATAATTCTCGACGATAATCGATTCCTTCATATCTTCCACATACAAAAATTATATGTTCTTGTTTTGAATATGTGTAGGCATTCTTTTGTGAAAAGATTTCTTTAGCAGGTGAAGGAAAAATAATTTTAAAATCAGCTTCTTTTAAGTTGTGTTTATCAATAATTGATTCTACAGCGTTAATGATTGGTTCGGCTTTGATTAGCATTCATGCTCATCATCAATAAATTTCATCGTCGATTTGTTGGTGTTTATCTGTACAAAATTGTCTAGGATTACAGAAATCTACGGAAATAATTCATTTTTCTTGAGCTTTTTGTAATAATGATGTAGAAAAAAAAGAATCAAATAGCTCTGGAAATAGTGAAATGATATGTAAATGCATAGTCGAGTTATGAATTATAAAATGATTTTATTTATTATCACGTTTTTCTGCTTCTAAGAAAAGATTGTATCGATAGGTGAAGTCAAAGGCTTTGAAAATTGCTTCTAGATATACGAAAATTAGTATAGCTAAAAAGACTAGAATTCGAGCAATTATTTCTACTGCAGAATTGTTTATTATATCAAAATGAACGGCTAAACTCATTAAAAAAACTGGAATTCAAATGAGTAAAGCAGAATTTAAGAAGAATCTAATTCTAATTACTGCTTGTCTGAGTAATCATCTGATGGTTAGCATGAAGTTAGAGAGTGATAAACTCATACTTTTTATTACAGCATCCCATGCTGAACAATTTCTTAGCACGATAAAGTAGTTTACATATGGTCGAAGAATGGTTTTTGCAACTACGCAAGAAATTCGGATAAAGAAAACCATTTTTACAACAAAATTGTTTAAGTATCCTAGCATTCGAAATCTCACGAGGAAGATAAATACAGACCACATACTTAATCACCACATATTTACTCATCCAAATTCAGCCATAGGCCCCCATCTTTTCCATCATTTAATGAAAGCTTTTCATGAAGATAATTTTTCATCGTCTATACTGTATAAAAGTGCTTGTCTTCAAATTGGTGAAAAGATTGCAAGTCAGATTACGAATAAGATTGCTATTGTTAATATAAATCGGAATATATTAAATTTTTGTATTGCGTTTACGAAGTAGGCTAAAGCAGCAGAAATGTCTACTCCAGAATTATATTGAATTTGTACAATTCAATTTATGAAGTATACTATTCAATAAATTTGATAAAGTGTATATGCATATGACGTCAAAAGGGCAAGCCTAATCAATTTTGGCCTGTTAATAAGGGTTTTAACTGTATCTTTAACAATTTTCTTAATCATATGATAATATGAAGGTTTGAATGTTTTTATTTTTCTTCTCAGGCTCAGTGGCATTTTTTGTATTTTTTACCACTTCAGCATGGACATGGATCATTAGGTCTGATTTTCTTTCTGGTTGGCAAAATTACATTTGGATCTATAGGCTTTTCATTAATATCATCTGCTTCAAAAACTTCAACTCCATCTTCATCTTCAAACAACATTTTTCTAGGATCATTAGCTTGTGGTTTAGAAGGAGTCTGAATAACTAATTTTCAATCTTTCTTAGAAATTTGAACAGGAATTCTTCAACCAAATTCTTTACTAGCTTGCTTTAATTTGTCTAGTAATTCAGGATTATCCTTTACCATTTCTAACATTTGCATTTGAGCTTCTTGTTGCTGGGCAATGGCGCGGTAATCAATTCTCATTAATCTGGTTGTGGTATCGGCTTTAATATTTTGCAATAATAATTCAAATTTTTCAAAAGATTCCTGTTTATATACAATAAGTGGATCCATTTGGGCGTATCCCATAAATCAAACTTTATCTTTTAAGTATTGCATTTCATCAATATGGTCTACTCGTAGTTTATCAATTACTTGTAGGTTAATGTCTCTCAGTATAGTGAATAATAGATTTTGATCGTATTTTTCTCGAGTTTCTGTGAAATATTCAACTAATCTGCGGTCTAGACTATTAGTTAATGTATTAAAATCCATTTGCTCGTATTCTGCTTTTTGTGCCGTATCAATTTCTAATCAGAATTCTTTGGATAATACAACTAATAAATCTCAGCAACTTTGTCATGATGCTTCAGCACTTGTAATTTGGTTGTTTAATATGTCTTGAGCATCTAACATAAATTGTTGTTTGGCATCTTTTATCCATTGTGCTTTTTTATCTTCGTTATCACTAGCTTCTATAATACTATCTCTCATAAAATATATTCTTTTTCTTTGCTTATCAATTACAGAATCATAGTCGAAAAGATGTTTTCTGGTACTGAAGTGCCAAGCTTCAATTTCTTTTTGGGATCTAGTTATGGCAGAAGTAAATTGTTTTTGAGTTAATTCGAGCTCAGCTAATTCTTCTTTTGAAAGAAGCATTCAAGCCATAGACTGAATTCTTTCTCATCCCATTTTTCTCATTAATGTGTCATCTAGAGCTACGAAGAAAACAGAAACTCCTGGATCTCATTGTCTACCGGCACGTCCACGAAGCTGATTATCGATTCTTCTAGATTCATGTTTTTCAGTTCCTAAAATAAATAATCAGTAGTGGAAATCTTTTTCAATAGAGTCTTTTGATCATTCAGTTGAAGAAATTGAAATTTTAGCAAATCGGTCAGTTTGCTCGGATTGTTTGTTGTTCTTTTGGATAGATAGTTTGATTGTGTCTTTTTGTAATGCTTTGATTTCAGCTTGTGAAATTTCTTCATCTGATAATTCGAATTGATTTTTAAGTCATTCGATAGTAAGTTTGTATTCAATTTCAGAATATATGTTAGCAGTGATAGAAGTCTGATTTTTAATTTGTTTTGCGCACCATTTAGCGTAATTAGTTGCCATTTTTTCATTTAATCATTCTTCCAATTTAATATCTGTTCCACGTCATGCCATATTTGTTGCAACAACCACTGATTGGTATTTTCAAGCATTTGCAACGATGTGGGCTTCTTGTTCATGAAATTTAGCATTTAGTACATAGTGAGTTATAGCATCTTTTTCAAGGATACGAGAAACATATTCTGAAGTTGCAATGTCAGCAGTTCAGATTAAAATTGGTTGTCAGATTTCATGATAAAATTTTATGTAATCTTTTACAAACTTTCGTTTAATTTGTTGGTTAAAATATACTTTATCGTGTTTATCAACTCTTAGAACTGGTTTGTTAGTAGGTACTATAACTACTTCCAATTCGTAAATTTTTTGAAATTCTTCAGCTTCTGTAGCGGCTGTTCCGGTCATTCATCAGAGTTTTTTATATTGCTTAAAGAAATTCTGATAAGTAATTGTTGCCATAGTTTGGGATTCACGTTGAATCTGAACTTGTTCTTTTGCTTCGATAGCTTGATGTAATCATTCACTGAAACGACGTCATGGCATAGTTCTTCATGTATGTTCATCAACGATAAGTACTTCTCAATTTGATACGATATAATCTACATCGCGAATATAAACAGCCTTAGCTCTTAGTGCGTTTTCAATATGGTGAATCTCTTCAAATCAGAAATCTTTATAAAGATTCTCAACATTTAATATTTGTTCTAGTTTTGCGATTCATTTTCCACTTAAAGATGCTGTCTTTGTCTTTTCATCTATATAATAATCTCCATCTTCTTCTTGTTCTGCTGGTTCGTCATTTACTAATTCATTTAAAAGTCATTTTGATACTTTTTTCTTTCAGCTACAAGGAGTTAATGCATTTACAATATTAGCATAGTATGTATATTTTTCTGTTGGTTCTTCTCTAGCTTCAGAAATAATTAAAGGTGTCCTGGCTTCGTCAATAAGAATTGAATCTATTTCATCTACAATAGCAAAATTTAAAGGTCTCCAAATCAGGTTCCTTTTTTCCATTGTCTGTACTAAATTGTCTCTTAAGTAATCGAATCATAATTCTGAGTTTTCTACGTATGTGATGTCTTTTGCATATTCTTCTCTTCTTCTAGTTAGGGGAGTTCATTTTACAACGCTTCATACAGTTAATCCTAACCACTGATATAAATATCCTATTCGTTGAGCATCACGTGATGCTAGATAATCGTTTACTGTTACGACATGTACTCAATTACCAGATAATGCATTTAAGTATACAGGAGCTGCAGCAACGAGAGTTTTTCATTCTCAAGTTTTCATTTCGGCAATTTTACCCTGATGAAGAATTATTCATCAAATGAGTTGAACATCATAAGGAACCATATTCCATGTTTGTTTTTCTCATTTTACGTCGTATTCTTGTCAGAGCATTCTTTTACAAGCTTGTTTTACAACAGCAAATGCTTCTGGCAAAATATCGTCAAGAGTCTCTCAATTTGATAATCTTGATTTAAATTCAGGGGTCTTCGCTTTTATTTCCTCATCAGAAAGTGAATCAAATTTATCGAACCGTTCATTAATTTTTGTTACGATAGGTCGTAGAGTATTAATTTGCTTTTGGTTATAGTCTCATCATATGAGTTCAGTTAATCGGTTAAACATCGGTTAATGTAATTATGAATAAATAATCTGATTGTAAGTAAATTCTTGCAAAACAAAGCAAGTTTATTAACTATACAAATCTGTTTTTATAAAACAATCTGATTTTTGGAGATTTATATGTGTATGTATGAATTTATTTGAAAGTCAATTTAAAATTGAAGTGTTTTGAGTTTCTTCTTTGATTTTTAAAAGAGTGTGATTATAATTATAATGGTTTTATTATAGGGTATTAATATGAAAAAATATATTTTTAGTTTAGTAGCACTTGTTGTGGGAGTTCAGATTTGTATCCCTTCTTTTTCATACGCGGCAAATAAAACAGATAATTCAACGAAGCAAAATCCTGTTTGTGCTGCTCCATGAGAGACCATGATTATGTATTTACAATTTCAACAAGATGCCTTAAATGCTATATTGTGAGCAGATATAGATGAAGCTCGTTTGCCGGCTTCTTTGTCTACTGAGTGGCTTTTTACTGATAAAGTTTTGTCTCTTTGAACAGGTTCTCCAGCGGCTTTGGATATGGCAACAAGTGGTATTCTGTGAAGAGCTAGGTCGTTAGTTTCTGCGTGAATTACAACAACGTTGTTGTTAGAATTAACGGCGTTATCAACAGTACAATCAAGCACTGAGTGATTAATTTGAATTCTTTGGCAAAGTAGGCCAATAGTTAGAGAATATAAAAGTTTATTGAATATAGAAACCCAGTTTTTTAATTCGGCGTATTATTTGTCTGATAAAGTTAACCTCAATAAACCATTAGATGGAAATTTAGTACAGAGACTTAAATCTCTAATAAAGAATTATCAGGATAAATGATTGCTCCAATGAAATTGAACTATAGCATCAAGTGTAACTTTATCTGATGTGCTTGCTGATTTTGTTGCTATGAATGCATCTATGAAACATTTTGTGTTGTGGGGAAATACTAGTAGCTTGAGGAATTTTTATGGATGTATGTGAAATGCAAGTAACGATGATTGTAGTCAAAGTAATGCAGTATTAATGTTCTCTGGAGGAGCTATAGATAAGTTAAAGGCAGAATATAAGTGAGTACGCTTATTTACAAATTGTGATGTATCAGTTTCTTCAATAAAAAGTAGTTTTTCGAATATTAGTCATATTTGAAGTAGTGTAAAAGAGTCTTGAAAAGAAATTAAAGATGCGGCAGTTAGATTGTGGAATTCTATTGTTAGAGTCGGTGATCCTAAAGCGTGGAAAAAATGAACTCGTTGTGATGATTTAACATATTATGAGCTGGCTCAACTTAGAGCGTATTATTGAAGTAATTGGGATTGTGAAGAATGGTGGGATGTCCAAGTTTCATGATTCTGAGAAATAATTTCAATGAAAGAAACTATAGTGGATTGAATGTCAAATGTTTGGACATTTTTACAAACTAGTTGGAATGATATGCAAGACGCAATGAACAATGATAGTAAATTGGATAACACATTGAAAGATAATACAAAAAATACTAAAGATAAGGAACAGGAGGTTTATGATGCTTTTTGAAGTTCAGTAGTTTATAATCCAGCTTTTGATATAAATATGTTGGAAAACTTTCAGGATATATTTGTTGATGTTAAAAGTGAATATGAAATGGCCCAGGTTGATGCTTTTGCTGTTGATTTAACAGAACAATTTATTAAGGAAAATGGATTATTTGAACAGATTGATGAGTTATCTAGAATTATGTGAAATGATTCTGAGTGAGTGCAAGGAGAGTTGCGTAAAATTGAAAAATATCAATGTGAGGGATAATTTAGATCTTTATTTGTTATGGTTTTTGCATGTTTAATAGATGAAAACTGTTTGTGAGTTTATGCTTTGTAATGGCTTTACTATCATGATTTTGCGTGAATGCATATGATTGGGTAAATGAAGCATGTAATTCTAATGAAAAATGTAAGGATTTAATCCATGATGATGCGGGGAATCTAGTTCCGTATTGCTTTTCTAGTGAGGTGGATAATGTCTCAGATTGCATGTTCTCTGTGAATGTAAATAATTTTAGTGAAAAAACTGACTCTTTGATGGAAGTTATTAAAAATTATTGTTCAGATATGCTTTCCGAAACTCAATTGGATTGAAGAATTTATTTCTCATCATATATTTGAACCTGAAGTGGAAAATGGGATGATAGTAGGACTTTTGATTCTCATCAATCATTGTTTGTATATGCGCTGTGTTCATCGTTTTTATCATGAGAAGAAAGACCATTTATTCCTCAGAAATTTCAAAATAAAACGACGAGTATTGCTCAATGATTTACAGGTGATATAGCTAAGACTTTAAAATTACAGCAGAAACAGGATTGAAAGGACAAATGTGCGTTGAATAGTGGGGTACTTTCTAATGATTGTGATATGTCTATTTATGCGACAGAAATTTTTTCTGCAATAATGAGTGATGTCTTCAAGATTAAATATGCTCAAGCTCTTCACGTAGACTCTGTGAAAAACTTTGAAAAGGCTGAAGTTAGAATTGAGAATTTTTTGAGGTGATATTTTAAATTTACTGATGAGTATAAGGTTTTAAAGAATACATTTCCACAAACTATTAGTGTCTTAAATTGAAATCAAGAATTTTATAGAAATTCTCTAAAGACTATCCAACTTTTTGATAATGATAAGTTGGCAGGATTGGCAGATAGTAGTGAATGATTCTCTTGTGAAACATGATGGAATGTGGTAGGACAAAATTATTTAGCATGTGCATTTCATTGAGGAGGGGGTAGAAATTCTTCTTTGGATACAACATTTTTAACAATGTATTATAATGAAATCTTAAATTACCGTATTTTTGTATCTTATTACCAAACTTGGCTTCAGCAGCAGCAAAAAAAATCTGTAGATGAAGCAATTAAACTTAAATTTCAAGCTCAATCTGTTGATTTACAAAAACGTGTAGATTTGCAATTAGAAGTGGCTAATAAAACATTACAAGATTTAGATGAATTAGTGTTTACGTATCCATTACATATTTGATTGCTGCTATATCAAGAAAAAATTATGACATTTAGAGATAAGCATTTATCTCCGACAATGACGTCTTTTTATTCTTTGTCTGAAAAACTTCAAAATGTTCAAACAACTGATTAATAAGTATACGATATCCTTGATAATTATGGGATTTTGATTTGTTTATTATCAAAATCTAATTTTCGCTTTTGATTTGCAAGAACAAATTTCTTCATTGTATCAAAAATATGCGACACTTACTTCTGATGATTATTTGCAAGCAGCTTATTCAAAAGAATTTTCTAAAGATCCGTTTTGAGATGAACTAAAGAGGTATCAAGATATGGTTATGCATCAAAAAGTGGTTTGAGTTCAATATACACAAAGTGCCTTGGCTGAATATAATTGTTCTTTATCTCAGGATAAAGTGTTGGCTATTTTGTATTATTTTTCTCCTGATTTTAGGTCTGATATTGCTTATGATCTTAAGATGAATTCAAATGATTGAGAAGATGATAATTTAAATTTTAATCAAGAAACTATTTCAGATTTTTGTCAGGAATATTATGCCTGTACAAGTATTCATAATAGTGATCCTGATTTAGCTAAAATCACATCAAGCACGGCTAAAGATGTGATGACTAATTGTAAAGAATTCTTTGTGAAACATTACAATGAATGAGTGCAGTGAGAAGTTAGGACTCAGAGTTTACAAAAATCTCAATTATGAGCGGATAGATTTTTAAATTCTACTACGGATGATTCTCCTTATGATATAATGAATGATTTTGATAATGTATGAGTTCTTATGTTTAAGGAAACAGAATCTCCAGTACAAACGGTATTTTATCATTTACCTGTATTTGCAAAAGTAGAAAAAAATATTCTAGAATGATGATCTTCTCGTAGTAAAGTATTGGTAGAAACACCTAATTCGAATTCTGATTCAAATTCAAATGATAATCCTTCGTCTAATCCTATTAGTAATCCTTCGAGAGATGATAATCCTTCTGCTAGTCGTGGTAGTTTTAAGGGTGTAAAATCTCCATTGGTACCTTTTACTGTAGAGCTGGGTGATGTTGTAGATGACGAGACGCAGGATTTTCTCAAAGGGTGATTAGGAGGTCGACATATGAATACTGATTCTTCCTTGTTTTATTGAACAACATGTGAACAGGATTGAGTTTCTAAAGAAGAGGTTGGGCCGGAGGCTAACTCAAATTTTCCTGATGACTCAGAGTGAATGGAATTTACTACAGAAGAATATGAAGATTTAATACAACAAATGACTAAGAATGTGGATAACTATACTTCTGTGCCCAATGATAAAGAACAAGAAATAAAAGAGAATAAACCATCAGACTCTACGTATACTCCAGCAGTTGATGAGGATGATATTAAAGAACAGGCAGAAGAGATAAAAAATTGTTATGAAAAATGTGATGGATTACGTATAGATCAAAAGGCTTCTTGCTATGTCATGTGTAGTTGTGGTGAATGGCACTCTGATGTGTTTAATCCTGAGCAATTTCCATGACTTGGACCAATTCTTTCTATAAGATTCTGTGCTGTGCCGGCTGAAAGTCAGCCATTCTCTGTCGGAGGGAAATGGATTATGAGTTTAGAAGAATGAATTATGGAAATTCTATGAGTTACAGATAAACTAGAAAGAGAATGAAAACTTTGAATGTGGACGCCACAACACAATTTTTTGGATTCAACAACTAAAAAGATGAATTTTTGAAAAACAATATCTTTTACGTTAAGTGTAGACTTTGTAGAACTCTTTGATAAAATAAATCTTCCATCTAAACAATATCAAAAAAGAGAAATATCTAAGAAAAATGAATGAGATATGCAAATCTACAATATTTCTAATCCATTAAATAATCCAGTTTCAAAAAATGCGTATCGTTTAATTGGTGATGATTGAGAAGTTGTAAATGACTATTCAGCAGCATCAAATCCAGATGTAAATAGAGATGTTTTGAAAGAAGTAAATCAAGAACCTCAGTCTGTTCAGACTGAGGATATTAGTAATACTCAGCGTCGTGTGGAAATTACAAGATTGGTTGATATGTGGGCATCTCAGCAGTGATCTTTCTGGGTGCAGGCTACAGATTATGCAAATCAGTGGAAGGATTTATCGGAATTGCTATATTCAAAAAAGTAATAAATAAAAAAGCTGATTGTGTTGATCAGCTTTTTTTTGAAAGATATATAAAATCTTAAAACTTAATATTTTTCCATTTTATCTTAAAAGAATAAAAAATATTCAGAATTTTTAAAAATATCAAAAATTCTCTTAAAGGAATGCTAGTTAATAACAGTATAATATTCTATTCTATAAAAAAGTCGACAAAAATTTGACATTTGTGGGGGGGGGGATATAATAAGTTTACATAAATAATATTTTACTTGTTTTAAACAAAAAGAACATGAAACAAAGTATGAAAGCATTACTAGTAGCATGAGTGCTATGAGTAAGTGCAACAGCATGTATGACACATGCAGATTTT
>JAZQNA010000006.1:0-2378 GCA_045627125.1 Candidatus Absconditabacterales bacterium
AAGAAATTGGTCCTTATATTAAATCTTGTGATGAAAGAAATTCTGATTTGAAAATAAAACTCGCACAAGGAATCACTAATAACAAAGAATTTGCTGATCCAAAACAGGTTGCCGAGACAGAAACGAGTGCAAAAATAGTAAGAAAAGGACAATTTGCTTACAATCGCGCAACAACAAGAAACGGTGAAAAAATATCAATTGCATATAGAATGGGAGAAGATTGTGTTGTTTCTTCCGCATATCAAATATTTGAAATAATTAAGAAAAATGTGTTATTACCAGAATACTTAATGATGTGGTTTAAGAGAACAGAATTTGATAGATATGCAAGGTATATGTCGAAAGGAAGTGCTCATGAATTCTTTGAATATATTGACATGGAAGAAGTAAAAATCCCAATTCCATCGAAAGAAATTCAGCAATCGATTGTAGATATTTACAATTCATACAATGAACGAAAATCAATAAATGAGAAACTTAAATCACAAATCAAAGACATCTGTCCGATTCTGATAAAAGGCTCAATAGAAGAAGGAAAGAGAAAAGCATGATTTATATAAAATCAGTTCACATTGAAAATTATAAATGTTTTGAAAAGTTAGACATAGATTTTAATAAAAATGTAAATATTATTGTTGGAAATAATGAAGCTGGTAAAAGTACAATTCTTGAAGCCATAAATTTATGTCTTTCTGGGCTAATTAATAATAGGTATCTTAGAAATGAATTGAATGAATATTTTTTTAATTCTAATGTTGTAAGAGAATTTCTTAAAAATCCAAATTTGCCACCACCTCATTTCTTAATTGAAGTTTATTTAGAGTCTGATAGCGACGAAGTAAATAAATCATTAGAGTTGATAAAAGGTTCAATGAATTCAAGAAGAGATAATTCTCCAGGAATAAAACTTGAAGTATGTTTTGATGAGAAGTATCAGAAAGAATACTCTATTTATGTGGAAACTAGAGATAGAAAATCGTTACCAGTTGAATATTATAAGATTATTTGGAGTAGTTTTTCGAACACTGAAATAACTACTAAATCGATTCCATTAAAATCAAATGTAATTGATGCTTCTGGAGCAAAATATAAAAACGGCTCTGATTATTACATCTCTAAAATTATATCGAATCAGTTGTTACCAGAAGATGTAGTTGGGTTAACTCAAGCAATTAGAGGACTTAAAGAAAAATTTAAAGATGAAGATGCACTAAAGAAAATTAATGAAAAAATCTCCGAATGTAATAAAATATCAAGTAAACAAGTTTCTGTATCTGTGAATACAACAGAAATTAATGCTTGGGAAAATCTCTTAAACACTTATATTGAAGATATACCTTTTACGCAAATTGGGCAGGGCGAAAAAAGCATAATTAAAACTAATCTAGCCTTGTCTACATTGAAAGAAAATATAGATAATGTTGTTCTAATTGAGGAACCTGAAAATCATCTGTCACATTCTAACTTGAATGTATTGTTGAAAACGATTGAAGATAATAATTCAGATAAACAAGTGATTATTACAACTCATAGTAGTTTTGTCGCAAATAAGTTAGGTCTTCAGAATCTTCTCTTCATAAAAAATAGAAAAGTTTCATATTTTAAAGAGGTCGAAGATGATACTCAGAAATATTTCAAAAAACTGGCTGGATATGAGACTTTACGAGTAATTCTTTCGAACAAATCTATCTTAGTTGAGGGACCTTCTGATGAATTAATCGTTCAAAAAGCATATCAGGTTGCTAACAATAATCATTTGCCAATAGAAGATGGTATAGATGTTATTTCGGTAAAAGGAATACAAGCGAGAAGATTTCTCAAACTGACGAAGGATTTGCCAATAAAGATTGCTGTTGTAACGGATAATGATGGGGATTATGTAAATAATATTGCAGAAAGATATAAAGATTATTTATCAAATAATATTCAAGTTTTTTCAAATACAAATAATACACAGAATACATTGGAACCAAGTTTTGTAGCTTGTAATGACGAAACAGAATTGAAAAACTTTTTGGGATATACGGGGAATAAATCCATTTCTGAATATATGCAAACATGTAAATCAGAATGGGCTTATCAAGTTTTCTATAATGATAATGATTTTCAATTTCCAGAGTATATAAATGATTGTATTAAATGGATAGGTGAATGAAAAATACAGTTTATATAGCAGCTGCTGGTTCTGGAAAAACGACATTACTCGTTAAGAAGGCTTGTGAAATAAGAAGCCCAGAAAATGTTCTTATACTTACATATACGGATTCTAATGAAACTGAAATCCGAGAAAAGTTTTATAAACTTAATGGTTTTATTCCTGAAAATGTTTGTGTACAATCATGGTTTTCCTTCTTATTTCAATTTTACATAAAACCATA
>JAZQNA010000007.1:0-3133 GCA_045627125.1 Candidatus Absconditabacterales bacterium
TAAAACCTTCATGAATAAATATACGACTTATAAAATATGAGTGTTCATCATCTGTTTCAAATTCCGGAAGAGGCGAACCATTATGACTTAAAGCATTCAGTATCTTTCTGAAACCGGTATTTCTTCCTTCTGTTAAATGCAATTCTTTAAGAAATTCTCCGATTCTTCTGTTACGGTACCTTCTGTTTGAAACATGAAAAGATTTAAGCCCGTCAATAGTTACAGAACGGTTAGGTCCGGGAATAGATATTTCTGACCAAACGGGAGCAATACCTCTTTCAGACATATATTGCTCATAATTTGTAACTATAATACATCTATAATTGGTATCAATTGATTGATTCGTTTTTTAATATTATAATTAACACTGATTTCAATATGGTTCAGTACGTTTCAATCCGGCCTCATTTGTCCGCATAAATCCGTTATCTGATTTTTGCATCGTTAATATTTGGTTCAATCTGTTTCAATATGAACGCACATATTTTTATTCTGTCGGAGGATGTGAGGTGGAATTTGGTGCGGTATTTTTCTCTGAATGGGTACCATCATCTACTTTATCATACGCTCATACTCTTTAATTTTTTCCTTCCGGATTCCAATTTCTTCAAAAAGTAATTTTAAGTAGTTTTTTATATATTTACTTCTTCCATCATTTAAATCGTTAGAATAAGAGTAATGAATATAAATAAAGTATTCATCTTTTTTATCTTCATTTTCATTCACAGTAATGCTAAAGAAATCAGATGACACTGCAAATTCATTTGGTATTATATCGTAATCAATAAGCGTTACATCTGAATTTTCTAACACTGATTGTTTTAATAAATCGAATAATATTATTTTTAGATTATGTATTCCATCTGGGAAATGAATCGTTAAACTATACTCTTCGTGAAATCCATTAATATGTTCGAATTTCAATAAATCATAACAATTTTTAAAAGAACAGTTTTGAAAGCCATCATTCGAATCAAAAGCCATAACCAATTCATTCCTTCTTTCAAATACTATTTCATAATCATCAAGAAAAATAAAATCGCCTTTTGTATTTTTTAGGAACAATTTCAAAAGTTCAAATGATAATTCATTCTCTCCATACGCATAAAATTTACAATTCGTATTAGTATTTACTGCACATGTTATAGAATCCGCTACATCTTTTTCTTCATCAAAAACAAACAATGTACATTTATATTTTGGAAAGTGATAGCTATTATCAGTTACTTCAACATCTTCATCAATTACTTTGAAAAAGCTATATATATCATGATTGGACTTGTTTATATTAAATAATAATAATGCCTCTTCTATTTCTGCCATTATATCACCTCAAAATCCATCTTTCTATTTTTTCATCTTTTAATATTACAATTAATTCATCTAAATACTGCAAGTCTTAGCCTTCTTTCGTTTTACCAATAATTCTATTATAAGTTGGCTCATATAATGTTTCAGGTATGTTTTTCATGTATAAAATTATCTTTTGAGATTGTGCTTTCGTTTTACTTTTTATAGAATCACAAACTTTTTTAGTAAATCTATTCATATTTTCTACATTAGCATAATCTACTCTATTTATTGCTTCAGGTGAATAACAGTCAAACACTTTTTTACCATTTATCAAAAAGTCAGGATTTGATTTAGGAGCTATTCCATAACCATTTCCGCCACTTGCTTCTTTCAGTCTATTGACATCGTATCCATTGCTAACAAGAATATCGGCAGCTCTATCCTGATCAATAAGACCCCTACTGCTTTTATTGGTTGGCTCACCACTTAGTTTTCCTGGTTCATTGTACAAGGGCTCAGTAGGTTGGTTTTTAGTGTAAATTTCAGGTAAAGCATTTGGGCTCAATGAAGTATTATCTATATATTCTTGAAATTCATATTCGCTCATAGAAACAACATCATTTTTTATAATGTTGATTATAATATCATATACTACTATTAATATTATTTAACAGACTTATCACCAAATTTTTACTAATTGTACCAAACGAATGATTAAATAATTCATCGTCTGCCAGTATTATTTCTTTATTTTTTCTTATGATAAGTGGCTCATTACCATTATGCATTAATAAACAGTCTGTATTGCAACAATTCATTAGTTGACATACAAATTTTATTATACTACTAGGAGAATTAAGTGATAAATCTGCATAATGATTAAATGTTAATGTATAATTAACATTAACACCATAATCTTCTTCTTTAAATAAAGAAGACATTTTGCTAAGTTTACTACATGAAAAAGTAACAGAATCGTTCGAAGATATTGAAAAAATCGAATTTTCTTTGTCAACTTTTAAGTTATCAATATATTGAGAATTTAATTCTAATACTTCTATTAATTCCTCAATATTATTTAAATATAAATCATAATTTGTTTGTATTGACATAATTAACCTCACTAATCTGTTTCAATATGAACGCACATATTTTTATTCTGTCGGAGGATGTGAGGTGGAATTTGGTGCGGGATCTTTCTCTGAATTGGTACCATCATTTTAAATAATATGTTCTGCTATTAGTCTTACCATTAGCGCCTACTTCTTCCATTTTCGAGATAATTGCTCTTGTCCTTGCCGGGCTAAGATCTATTTCTTTTGCTATATCGCTTACTTTTGATTCACCGTTTAAACTCAGATATTTTTTTTTTTTTCTATGTTTTCTATCGTTTTATTCGCTTGTTTTTTATTCGCTTGTTTTTTTACAAATTCAAGAATCAGAGATGTTCTGTCCGGATCAAATCTTTCTTCTATTACTGGTTCTTTCCATCCCATGTCATTCCATGTATTTATTATATTTGGAACACCACTACCTGCACGTTCACCAATATTTATAAGGTTAAACATTTTCATGAGAGCTTTATTTCTTGGATCTGACTCTCCGCCTTTTATCATCTGTGCTTTTCCTGTTCTGATATACCCTGGATTCTCTAAAGTTAATATATCCTCTTCTTTTTTTACTACAACACCTCTGACACCATAAAAATCTGTGTTAACAAGACAATTAGCAAGTGCTTCTCGTATTGCTTCATGAACTGGAGTATCATCAACTCGGCTTCCGTTAAGAACTTTAAACGGAACCTTAACATCTTTAATAATTTTATTGTATACTCTGAAAT
>JAZQNA010000008.1:0-3586 GCA_045627125.1 Candidatus Absconditabacterales bacterium
AGAAATTTTCGTATGAAAAAATGCAACCATGCGTTACACTTCAGTAGAAAATCGATCCACTAATACATTTAATCTAAATACGAAACGCGCTATCATCGATGAGAATAGTCACATGGAACGAATCGGATGAAATCTTGGTTCCTGAGCTACGATGCTCTATCCTTGCACAATATTAAAATGAAATAATTCTACAACAGATAATCTTTCTCTAGTTGTAGCAAACACAAACCAACACCAAGAT
Organism: Candidatus Absconditabacterales bacterium; assembly: GCA_045627125.1. GTDB lineage: Bacteria > Patescibacteriota > Gracilibacteria > Absconditabacterales > Absconditicoccaceae > UBA3291. The sequence continues at coordinate 242 of JAZQNA010000008.1, forward strand.
GTTTGATCTAAAGTCATTCATATTTGAAATAATACATCATCGAATATCATTTCAAAATCTATTTCAAAAAATGGATGAATTAATACATATCGCGGATTAGTACAAATTCAAAAAAATGCAAAAAATGCTATCTCCTCGACTCGTTGCGATGCCCTACTTTTAGATGAAAAATCTGTTTCTGACACCATTCCGAATATTGAAATACATAGTGATGATGCCACAGTTTCTCATGAAGCTACTGCATGAAAAATTGATACAAATCAACTTTTTTATTTGATGAGTAGATGACTTAGTGAAGAAAAAGCGATGGCAATTATTGTCAACGGATTTCTATCAAATATTACTAAAGAATTACCATTAGAATATGCCGGAGAGCTCAATCATTTAATTGAACTAGAAATGGGAAAAAATATTTAATGAAATATTACATTTTGTCAAGTTTAAGTTACAAAAATTAGTCCTGGATGACTATTTTTTTTGACAGAAAAAAATTTCGGAGTATAATTATTACAAGGAATTTTTTATTATTTTTTCTTAAATGATGACCCGAACCACAAACAAAAAATTAAAAATCTTTATTATGAGTTGATTAGGAATATCCCTAGTTTCGTGAGTAATCCTCGCCAAGAATGATGCTTTACTAGGAATTGAAGACACATCTGAAACACTCTATGAAGCAAAATTTTCGGATCCAACTAACTTATGAAATGATATAAATAACATTTATGCAAAGAACTTAAACAACGCTATAACTGTATATATGCGTCCAAAAATTGCATCTCAAATATATGATAGTAACCGATGGATTAATAGTAGTGAATATAATCAGACTACAGCTGATACTTCTCCAATTCTATGATGAAAAAATATTCAAGTTAGTTCAAACAATGTTACAGTTATATGATGAGAAAATATTAAGATACAATGAAACAACGAAAACGCTTCTATCCTGTGAATCAATAATTGAGAAGTATGAATAGGAGATAGTCATTCAACTACTCCTGCAATTCTAATATGATGAGAATCAAACACAATTTGAAAAAATCAGGAATGAAATGCTATTATTTGATGAAAACAAAACATCATTGCAGACACCACTCAAGACACACACATTTTATGATGACAAAACAATGAAAACAGCACTGACAGTGCAATTATTGCCGGTGCAAATATTCAAAATGCACAAGCATGAAAATCTTTTATATTTTCTAATTCTGTTCCATCAGATAGATTTATACCATCCTCATCAAATTCTTTCTACTTAAATACAAAAAATTGACTATGAATCAATAAAGCTATTGTATCTTCATGAGGATGAGTAGAATCTGCATGAGCTATCAATGTATGAAACATCAATATAGATTCAACATTATGTACAACAGACAATATATGACTTTTCTGATACTTCAATCAATGTCTGGTATGATGTACAACATGATCATCAAATAACGGAGGTAAACGAAATTTGATGGATGCTCACACTGGATGTGTAGACATGTGTAATACTACTTATAGCTGAAGATGTATTGCTCCAGATCCTGTTATTATACCTGCTACTGGTAGTGTATGTATCTGAGGTAGAATTGATAACTCTAAACGATGTAATGAAGACCTTAAAAACAATATCATATCAAAAACTCTAGATATTAAATTTAACACTGAATTTGTAAGTGTTTGTCCAGATTCACTAGATAAAGTTGCCAATCCTTGTCTATACACTTGTGTAGATGGTGCTCATGAAATTGATGGAGCTTGTAAAAGAGATTGTAATTTTGACTGAGTAACGCTCAAGCATGGAGAAACCGTTACTGGATACAAACATAGCATTGAAACTTGTTCAGGTCAATGTAACAATAATGTAAAATTATTAAAATGTGATGATGGAACACTACGTATTCAACCTTCAAATGATTCAAACAATGGGACATACACTGTTAGATCCTGTACTACTACATGAAATGATTTACCTTGTGAAGGGTTTAATCTTACAAAAGACCAAATAGACCAACATCTCACAGGACATAATTATCTCACTTGTACATGATATACTGTAGACGGTCCAACTTGTAAACCTTATAACAAATATAGACTCAATACAGCTAATCCATGTCAAAATTGATGGACTTACCAATCAGATTTATGATACTGTACAAAAAATTGTACACGGAATGGAAACAGTGGTTATACTAGATGACAACATGTCACATGATGGAATGCTGCCGAAGTTACTTGTACAAGTACATCTTCTACATGTACTGCAAAGCAACTTACTTGTCAAGAAGACGGTTCTTGGGGAGCCGACGAAACTACGTATCCATACACTCAATGTAATCTAATCTGAGAAACATGTATTAACCATACTTTAACAAGTTGTCCACAAAATGGATACTGTTCTGAATGTTTTAGTTACACTACAAATTCATCATATCAATGTTTATCATGAACCACTCATTATAGATTGGATGGATGTGAAAATGGATACACATTAATAAATAATAAATGTGAACCAGAATGTACTTTACCTCGATGAGAAAAAATAAAATACGGAGAAACTAGAAAATGATATAAAAAATCTGCAGCTACATGTAATGAAACTTGTGAAGCTAACTCAATCACTTATAAATGTGAGGCTAATTGAGTATTACAATGAGGAGATATTGCCGTTTATACAAATAAAGAATGTGTTGTTCACGATGTTACATGTGAATCAAATTTCAACCTAACAGGTAAATTTTCTCATTGAAAATTTGATACATGTACTTGATATACCACAGATTGAACTAGCTGTACACAATTTTTAGCATACGATTTAACAGGATGTAACGATTTGTATACATACACATGAGACAGCTGTATCGCAAAATGTAGACTTCCTTGGGATACAGGTAAAGACGCCAGCACTTTAGTTGACCATGGAACAAAAACATGAGCATATTTAGCCACAATTGAAACATGTGGTGAAAAATGTACAAGTGTTTATACATGAATTATTTGTAGCGGCGGAAACCGATATTATCAATCTAATCCTACAACAAAAGCCAACACTTGAGACGGATGATATAAATTCAAATCATGCGAACAAAAAGTTCCAAATTGTACAATTTATACGAAAAACAATTCTGGTATATACATAACCTTCTCTGGACTTTCTCAACCAATAATTTCACACGCAACTTTAGCAGGTAGTCCATGTTTAGATTACACATATCAAACATGAACCGACACTTGTCTACATAATTTTACAAACTATACATTCAAATGTGATTCAAGTTACGCTTGGAACAATGGATGAAGCGCTTGTACTAGATGCCAACAAAATGATAACAATACTAATCTACCAGCACA
>JAZQNA010000009.1:0-64284 GCA_045627125.1 Candidatus Absconditabacterales bacterium
TGAAATGTAGCTACAAAGAATGTATTAAATATTTCAGATTTTCAATTAAAAACAATTATGGGAAAATGAGATTTGTATGATAACAAATTAAGAAACTATGAATGAAATTTTATCTTGTTGCGTCGAAATGGAATCTGAGTATGAGCTATATCTGTTCAGAAATGAATATGAAAAAATAAATGTCTCTAATATTGTCAAAGACCCAGGTCGTAAACGTCTGTTAAAATGTTAAGACGAGACATCTATGGGAAATGCTATCATATAAAGGCAATAAAAGTTTGTATATTAATTAATATTGTCAACCTTAATATTTTTTAACCACTTGCAAAAGTACTAAATATTTCTATGATTATCGACGGTTAAAATATTTATTTTTTATTCTTTACTTTTTTATACATGAAGAAAAACAATGTAAAAGCGTTTACGTTGGTAGAAATGCTTATCGTAATCGTAATTATCGGTATCTTGATCGCTTCTTTGATGCCAAGAATGCAATCTGCACAGGGACGTGCTAGAGACGTAGCTCGTAAGAACGACTTGGCTCAGATCCAGACAGCTATTATTACATCTCAGCAAGATCGTGGAGAATATCCTGGAATGTCAACATGAGGAGCTGATACTTTTACAGCCGAAAAAGCAGCTGAAGCATGAATTAGCATCTCACAAATAAAGAATACTTTGTTAAATGCATGAATGTCATCAATTCCTGCAGATCCTAACAAAGCAAACATTGTTAACTGATTATGAGACAATTCAATTACCGGTGGAAACTATGGATATATGGTTACAAAAAGAAACTGAATCGCAGACTGATGATTTGTTCTTATGGCAAAGACTGAGGTTGAATGATCTTCTAACTGGGTAGTATGTATGTCTGGTGATACAAAACCTACAACTTTATCTGGATGAAAAATCGCGTCTGGAACAGATTTATCTAAAATTACTACATGTAGTAGAATTACAAAGACTGAAGACTTTTCAAAATGTGCTAGTAATGCTGAAGAGTGTTATTATACTGATACAAATCAACTTGCTTATATCTTGATGTACTAGTTTATACACACGTGCAAAGAAGTCTACTCGAAAGGGTAGGCTTTTTTGAATCCAATTTTCAGCTTTTCTATACTAAGAGTCTAAGCAAGTTAATGAGAAGTAAAATTTTACAATATGAAAAATAGAGCATAGCGGGGGCTCTATTTTTATTTTAAGCTTCCTACTAAATTGACACAAAAGATATAGAAAATTATATTTCTATTATTCTCCAATAATCACCTTACTAGGCATAATAGTAATTTTATCTCCAGCATCATTTTGATAATAAAATCCTTGTTCAAAGATTTGAATAATTTTTCACTTCAATTTTTTATCTTCTGCTGGTAACATTCCTATAGGTTCATGAAATTTTGTATCAGGAGCTTCATGCATAGATGGAATTGGAAATATAGAGAATTCTCACAAAGCTCTGATAAATTTATCATAAATCATCTGAACTCATTTTCACATTGAGGATTCTTTCTGTTCATCAGATAGAGTTTCAATAGATTTACGTAAATCTTCCACAAATGGTAAAAGCTTCTTAACAATTTTCATTAATAAATCCTGATGCATAGTTTCAGCTTTTATTGCAGACTGACGCTGAATCATTTCCATGTCATTCTTCGTACGAATGTATGCTAATTGAGCATTTTTTACAATTTCATCTTTTTCTTTTAACTGGGACTGTAATTTTACAATTTCAGCCAAAAGTTGCGCAATTTGATCACTATCTTTTCAGCTAGATTCAGTCTCATCTTGCTCTTTTGCTTCATCTAGCATTGATTGTAATTCTTCTAAATCCTTATCGTTATTGGGATTAATAACTTGTTGCTTTTCATCTTTCTTTGTCATTGTATTATATATAATAATTAAAATTCAGATTTGCTTTCTACATTTGAATAGAAATATTCTGCAAATGTTTGCTGATTATCGTGCAATATCGTGGCCAAATCAATTCATACATATCTCCAATGTCGTGGTTCTATTATTTTACCATCAATTTCCATTCATCTCTGATATGTGTTATGAAATCCATATAAATGAGCATTGTCTATTAATCGCTGATAATATTTTCATCATCATGCCTGAATATTTCATCAATTAACTCATAAATCCAATGCTAATCATGCCTCATGCTCACTTGTTCCAGGATTTGCACAGCGTCATTTAGAGCAGTTACTAGACAGTTTACGTTGAAAAGCTTGAGACCTTCGGGCAGAATTGATGGTTAAACGAGATTTAAATTCAAATGCGTTCGAAAAAGCTCGAGCCATATCAGCAAAAGCTGTTGCTGCTTCTTCGCGTAAATAAAAATCTGATGATTTATTTGACGTAAAATCAGAAATAATTTTTGTTATATCTGAAGCTTCATAATCTGCAGATAATGCATGATCATCATCCAAAAACTTCTGAAAAGAATCATCCGAATAGTAATCAATAATTTTCTTTTCTATCTGTTTAGATTCTTCATCTTTATTATTTCCCTCATATAATCCAATGATTGGATTAGAAATTCGAGAAAATTTTGTGTTTGAATTTAGAACATTAGCATAATTTACAAAAGCTGACTTAAAGACAGCAGAGCATAATCCACCCGCCAGAATAACAGCTCATCCACATATCAAAATCAGATTTTTTTCTTTCATGAATTTCTCATATAAGATAAATTCATTGACTAAATAAATATATAAATCTGATTCCGTAAATCAAGCGCCGAGAAAAATCCTTGCTTTATTATAGGAAAATAATAAACTGTATAAGTATAAAATATCATTTCATTCAAATATCAAAGATGGAATTAACTCCAGCAATGAGGCAATATCAAGAGATGAAAAAACAGAATCCGGACTGTATTCTTTTTTTTCGTATAGGTGATTTTTATGAAGTGTTCTTTGAAGATGCAAGAATTTGTCATAATGTGTTAGATTTGGTTCTTACGTCAAAAAATAAAAATTCTGAAGATTCTATTCCTATGGCAGGGATACCTCATCATAGTATAGATAAATATATTCCAAAATTAATTCATCATGGATACAAAATTGCAATAGCAGAGCAAATGACAGATCCTAAACCTTGAAAATTGGTTGAACGTGAAATTACACAAATTATTACTCCATGAACATATATCCAAGAATGAGTAAAATCATTTAATTATATGTTAGCTATTACTAGAAAAGATTTGAAGAATTGAGAAATTTATCATGTTGCATGGTGAGATTTTACAATAGGTGAATATCAAACTAAGAGTTTTTTTAATTTGTGAGACGTTCAAAAGCGAATTTTAACTATAGCTCCAACAGAGATTATTATTGATATAGACTTCCCTGAAAAAGATAGTATTTCTACTCCAATTCAACAATATTTACAGTGTTTAATTTCTGTTTACGAAGTTCCTGTAGATCCTGAGAATTTTCTTATTAATGTTTCAAAAGTTCAGGCTTTATCAAGCTTTGGTCAAGCAGCAGGAGAGGGGAGACTAGAAGCTGTTAGTCTTTTGTTGAATTATATTAAACATACTCAGCAACAAAATTTAGCCAATATTTCAAAGATTTCATATCATGCTCAGAAATGATCGGTTTTGATGGATGAAATCACAGTCAAAAATCTGGAAATCTTTAGTTCTAGCTACGAAAATAATGAGCAATATTCATTATTTTGAATTCTAGATCAAACGAAAACTAGTGCTTGAGCTAGACTTCTTCGTTATTATTTAGCTAATCCAATAAATGATTTAACAGAAATTTTGAGAAGACAAAGTTTAATTTCTCATTATCAAGAACTAGATTATTCTAAGTATATTCTTAAAAAGCTGAATGAAACTTATGATTTACAAAAACTTACAAGTTCAATTCTTTACAAGAAACTAAGTCCACTTCCTTTTCTTAAACTTAGGGCTACTTTAAAAATATTCTTTGAAAATACGGAAGAAGCTAATTTATTGGTTTCAGAACTTAAATTCCTTTGATTAGATTCTAATCATGAATTAGATTTGAATCAAATTTTTCAATCTTTATCTAAGATGTTTAAATCTGATGAAGAGGCTATAAATTCTGAAAGCTTTATTGCTGATGGATGGAATGTTGAAATTGATAGACTAAGAGAAATAGCATTTCATAGTGACGATTTACTTTTACAATATCAGCAATTTTTAGTTCAACAGAGTTGAGTTCAGAATGTAAAATTAAAATATGTGATGAATCAGTGATATTTTATAGAGCTTACGATTAAAGATTCGATTGCTTTTGAAGAAAAATTATGAATTTGAAAGTGAGAAAAAGAAGACGAGAAACTAAATCTCTATCGTAGACAGACTCTAAAATGAAACCAGCGTTATTCTTCTGATTATTTAGAAAAATTGCAAGCTAATATTCTTACAGCTCGTGATCAATTGGTGAAGCTTGAGACTCAACAGCTTAAATTAATGTGAGAGAATATTGCTCAACATAATTCAATTATTTCTGAATTTGCTCAAAAGGTTGCAGAATTGGATGTTTTCTGCTCTCACGCAGTTTTTGCATATGAAAAACAATATGCTCAGCCAGAGATGAGCCAAAGGAATCTAATAGAAATTGTTTGATGAAGGCATCCAGTAATTGAGGCATATTTACCAAAAGATCAGCAATTCATTCCAAATGACTTATTATTATGAGAAAACTCGGATACGTCAGAAAGAGAAATGATTCATATTATCACATGACCAAATATGTGATGAAAATCTACATATTTACGTCAGGCAGCTTTAATAGTTTTGTTAGCTCATTGTGGATTATATGTACCCGCTATTAGTGCAAGAATCTGATTGGTTGATGGAATCTTTGCTAGAGTCGGAAGTGGAGACGTGATAGCAAAGAATCAATCTACTTTTATGACAGAAATGATTGAAGTTTCGAATATTCTAAATAATGCAACAAATAATAGCTTTATCATTTTTGATGAACTTTGACGTGGAACTAGTACATATGATGGATTGGCTTTGACTAGCGCGATTTTACAATATGTTTTGAAGTGTGTCAAAGCTAAGACTTTGATAGCGACTCATTATCATGAATTAATAAAATTAGAGAGTCTATACCCTGAGGTAAAAAATTATTCTGTTAGTGTGTATGAAACAGATAAAGAAGTATTGTTTATGAAAAAAATTGTAAAAGGCTGAGCAAATAAAAGTTATGGAATTGATGTTGCAAAAATTGCTTGAATACCAGATGAAGTTCTGTGTCATGCTCGTGAAATTTTAAAGTGATTTGAAAATCAACATCAATCGAATAATAAGGTTCAAGTGATTCCAACTCCGTTGTTTGAAATTGATGACAAAACAAGTGAATATCAAGAAAAATATGAAGAAATTCAGAAGATACTTACTGCTACAGATTTGAATAGTATGACTCCATTACAAGCATTAGAATTTCTAGATCAATTAAAAAAACAATTTAATAAAGATTAATAATCAAAAATATATTTTTGGATCAACACTAAAACACGAAAGTGTTTTTTAATAAAATCAATCCGTACCAATAGATTCATGCTAAAACAACAAATGATGCAATTTTTATTCGTAGTTTATTTAAATGTAAATTGTTTAATAGATATACCAATAATCCTAATCGACCAAATGCAGGTAAAGCATAAAGTGAAAAACTATATCATAACATAGGCGATAATAATCGTGAAATAACTAATACGATAATAATTATTCAAACAAAGTATTCTATCAAGTTCATCAAGATATCAAATAAATCATTTGTAGATGATGTTCTTATAGTGCTTAAAAAATCTTTGTATATAAATTTAGAGAAAATCGTTACAGGTCAGAGCATGCTGTAAACACTTTCATTTAAATCCATTTTAGATGGATCAAAAATCTGTTTATCATTAGCTTTGCTTAACTTTAATGTTTCAGTAATAACATCTATATTGTTTACATAGCTATTCCTATCTATCAAAAACTTTTCATTTCCCAGAGCTTTGAAAATCTGATCTTCCATACATAATACAAATTCGTGGGCATCAAAAACTAGCTCAGCCATTTTGTTAAAGTTGGTTCAAAGTCTAATTTTTTTCATTTCATTTACCATATCTTCCAATTTTTTCATATCGGCTCATGACAGTATTCACTCTCCAGCTTTCAATATTTGTTCCATGCGGTCTATATTATCATTGAGGGAGTCTAGTCATTTTTGAAGTCACTTCTCTTCATATTTTTTTGTTTCTGCTAATTGCTCTTGCTCCTGTTTAGCTTGTATTTGTTGAGATTCTTCCTTTATTTTTATGAAAACATTTTTTATCATGTCTTTCATCTGAAACTCAGGAATAGGATTATCAATGAAGTTAAATACTTGTGGTGCTAATCCTAATGAGGCAAAAAAATAGAGACGCTCTTCTAAATCTTCTCATGAAAAGACCATTTGAACTTCTGCATTTTTATATCCAACAGCCAGCATAATGTTACCAAAATCTCTATCTTTTCTTTCATATGGAGTAATAGAAACAATTACTGTTCACCAAGCTGCCAAAAAATCCCTAATGAAAATTTCATCTCATCACTTAATCAAGAAATCTAGTCAAGATTGTTCTCAATTTTTTTCTTTTAATCAAATCACATGAAAATACATGTCTTAAATATATAGGTATTAACTAAACAATCTACTTTCAACATTAAAATTTATATTGAAATTTGAAAAAAAATCAATATATAGGGGAGCCGAAAATTATAAATATTTTACAAATCAGATTTTTTATAAATATTTGGCAATATTTGTTATTTTGAATTCTAATATAATTATCATATCACTATTCTAAAAAAAGAAAAGTAAAAATCTGTAAAGTTTAATCTAAAATTTGCCTTTTATAAGCATTTGGAATATACTTATCTTGTTTTAATTCTTTAACACTTTCATGGCTACAACAATACAAAGCGAGAAAACGTATGTTCTAGATAGTTATTTTGATGAAAATACTATGTCTCTGCATCTTAAAGCAGATCGTCCAATTTTACGTAAAAAATGAACTCCAGGTAACCGACAACCAGTTCTTGATGAAAAAGTGATTTCTCAAGATGAGATGGACGCATTAATTACACAAATTTTTGCAGAAGCATCAAATGAAAAATGAAATTTTTTAGAAATAGATAGAAAACTTAGTAAAGTACTACAACTTGGACCATATAGAATTGTAGTAGTTTATCCTCCACTAGCAGATGCTACAGAAATTACAGCAGTGCGTCCAGTAAAGAAAACAACGATAGAAGATTATGATTTATCTCCTGAAGTTATGGATTTATTAGTTAATCAGGCTAAATGAATACTTATTTCTTGAGCTCCAGGAAGCGGAAAATCAACATTTGTTCAGGCTTTAGTTCAAGTTTATCATGCAAATCATCATATAATTAAAACTATTGAATCACCACGTGATTTAATGGTAGATGAAGATGTAGTTCAGTATAGTTTTACTCATTGAACACATGATGAGGTTAGAGATATCTTATTGTTATCAAGACCTGATTATACAGTTTATGATGAGGTAAGAAATAAGCCAGATTTTGAATTATATAAAGATTTGAGACTCACATGAATTTGAATGCTCTGAGTAATTCATGCAACAAAGCCTGTAGATAGTATTCAGCGTTTCATCGGATCTATTGAAATGTGAATTATTCCCCAAGTTATCGATACCGTAATATTTATTGATAAGTGAAAGATATCTGAAATCTTACAACTTACTCTTACTGCAAAGGTTCCAGAATGAATGGAGAGTGAAGATTTATCTAGACCAGTAATTATTGTAAATTCATTTTTATCAAAAGAGAATCTATACGAAATATATACATTCTGAGAACAAGTAGTCGTAATGCCTATTACTGAAGAGATGAAAGCAAAGACATCTCAATCTACCTGAGGGGTGTCCAGCTTCGCAAAAGAATGAATAGAGAAAAAACTAAAGTCGATTCTAAATAGTGATTTCGTTGTAAAAATGAAATGAAGTTGAATCGAATTGTATATACCAGAATTCGTAAAGTGAAAGGTTATAGGAAAGTGAGGTGCTAGTATTACTGAATTAGAAAAAACTTTATGAATGAGCATTAAAGTTAGAACTTTTGAGGAGCTTCCTTTGTTAGACGTTAAAACAGATATTAGCGGTGGAAAAAAATGATGACAGTTATTTATCGCATTTCCTCATTGATATGAAAATACATCAGTTACATTATTAGTATGAGATACTCTTAATAAATATCAAACTGATAGGAACTGAGTTATTGCAATTGATGATAGAACAGAGGTTAGAACAATAGAGAGAAGATGATTTGTTATTGTTGATGATAAATAGTTAATTAAATTAAAACTTTTATTTAAAATTTATATATAGATTATGAATAACTTTCGTTTCACTAAAATTGTTGCTAGTGTTAGTCCTCTTTTAGCAAAAGAAACAGTTTTGAGTAAAATTATCAATATGGTTGATGCTTTTACATTAACTTTATCTCGTGGATTTGATGATAATAATAAGAAGTATATTGATACCTTGATGAAACTTGATAATAGTAAAACTGTAATTTTAGAAACTAAAGGAAACGAAGTCAGAATTAAAAATATTTGAGACTTTAAAGTAGAGAAATGACAGAAGGTTACAGTAGAATATTCCGAATATACTCAAGAAAACCTTACAAAAATCTATATTGATTATCCTAATATGGATTTGCTTTCAGTATGAAGTGAAATCAGATTTGCTCAATCATGAGTTGCACTTAAAGTAGAAAAAGTGGTAGATGATACAGTAGAATGTACTGTAACAGAAGCAAAGTGAAAAGTAATTCTTCAATATGATAGATGTTTACTTGAACATAATGAAGAGCCTATCGAAACATTATTAGAAAGAGATGAAAAAGATATCCTCCGAGGTTTAGAATACTGAATGCATATTGTATCATTATCTGCTTGTTATTCAGCAGAACATGTACAAGCAACTAAAGATTTCTTAAAAGAAAAAAACAATCCAGAAATGAAAGTCTTTGCTAAGATTGAGACAAGAAAATGATTAGATAATTTACAAGAAATCGTAGAAGTTGCAGACGGAATAGTTTTAGTTGCTGATTTTCTTGCTCCATTACTTCATAAAGAAGAAACATTAGAAGATATTGTTCAGTATATTAGATGAAAATGAGTGCCTGTATTAATGAATTATGCCATTCGTAATTCACAGTCAGACTATGCTTTTAGTCAAGATGACAAATTGAGACATCGATGTGAACAATGTGTAGATGGGGTTTGTCTAGAACCAATGATTGTTGAAGATGAAGTATTTGATGCTATAGAGAAATTAGAAACTTCTTTAGAAAATTTTGAATTAAAATATCAAGCTAAAAGTCCAGCACGCTTTGATGAAAAAGATTTCGAAATTAGAGATTATATTATATTTAATGCATATAGAATTACACAGGAATTAGATGTTAGAGCTATTGTATGTTTTACAGAAAATGGATATACAGCAGCTAGAATCGCTTCTCTAAATCCAGCAGTACCTATTATCACATTTACAAAATCATCTCACACCTATAGATTCCTAAATGTTGTATGGGGTCTTAAGTGATATAAGATATCTCAATCATTCAACTATGAAAATTTAAAAAGAATTTGAAAGGAAATGATTAGAATTATCTTTAAAGGAAATATTTCATTAGATGATAAGGTTCTTATTGTTCAATCTCACGAGTTGGATGATGATGTTAAGAGTGATATGATTAATGGAATTGAATTATACCAATTCAAAAATATCTAATTATTTATCTTGAAGTCTTATATAAAAATGGTAGATGTACATCAAAGAATAAATGCTAGAAAATTCGTACTTTCATATTTTTATCAGTATTGCTTCTATTCAACATTTCAAACATCATTAGATCATGTAGATGAAACAACTGATGATAAATCTGAGAATTATTCACCATTTTTAATTAATACTAAAGGGGAGGGGCATGATTCTTTTTTTACTGCAGAGTTCCTGGCAGATGTACAAAAATTGTATAATAAATCTACAGAAGAAGGAAAACAATTGAAAGATTGTGTTCAGCAAATCTTAGCAGAACAATGAGAAGAGGATATGCCGTATTATATGCAGAACTTTTTTGATAAGCGAGATGAAAAAGATATAGATGTTGATTATGTGTTACAGATGATGGGAAATTTCGAAAAATATGTAGATTTAACCAGAGAGACAGTAAACAAATATGCAGAAAGTTTCCATTTCGAAGAGATGGATATAGTAGATCAGGCAATTTTCTTACTTTGATTTACAGAATCAAAATTATTCAATACTCCGAAAGAAATCCTTATTAATGAAATGATTGAACTTTGTAAAAGATACTCAGATGCTGGTTCTCCCAAATTAGTTAACTGAATTTTTGATAAATTTCTTAATGGTGAAAAATAACTTTATTTAGACATAACAAAAAAGGAATCTCTGCCAAATAAGCAAGAGATTCCACCAGACTAGTTCATACTACTCAGGACTCAAGCTACAGCTGTTATGGTATAGTCCAATCCTTGTAGAGCCTCAGAAAGCTTTTTTACTTCCGTGTTAAGGACAATCACTGATAAGAGTTGCCCATCATTGATTGCAAAGAATTTGGATTTGTGTTCACGTTTTTTGTGAATAACTACGCAATCTTCTGTTAAGGAAGAACGCTCGCTTGAAGTTAAGGACGAACCATCAGCAGATTTCCACTTGGTTCCATCCGAAGCAGTCCAAGAGTCAAAGAAGCTCTGTCTGGCTAAGTTTGTTGAAGTACAACCCATATAAATATAAATATTAGCCATCGTCAACGTGATCGATGGGTAAAAAACATGTTAATTAAAAAGAAGAGGAAGTCAAGCTAATTCACAAAAAAGTCTGATTTTCTTTGATTTTTCTCTTCATAACAGTACAAGATATATAATTATATCATAATAATATATCAAAATGTGGTGGATAGTGTTAGGTTGATACATATTTCTTGTAAATATACTTACATTTATTGTTTGGTGAGTTGATAAGTGGAAGTCGTTGAGACATAGATGGAGAATTAGTGAAAAAACTTTATTATCTTTATCTGCTTGCTGATGATTTATTTGAGCTATAATTTGAATGTGAATGTGGCATCATAAGACAATAAAGTCTAGTTTTCTTCGAAAATTTCGACTTATAGTGTTTTGATGGATTGTTTTATTTTGAGTATTCTATTATCTTATAGAATTAAAAAAACTAGTTTAAAATTTGCATAAATATTAGATTCCTGTATAATTATTATAGTGAATTATTTATATCTTATACACAAATAAAATGTTAGAAGAAGTAAATCCAAAGTTATTACAGATGCCAACAGATGATGAATTGTACTCTGTATTTTTTGAAGCGGCTGTGGAAGGGGCTCATGACAATATCAAATGAATCATTAAAAGTATTTGAGAATTCCTTAAATCAGCTAAAGGAGAAGTAAAAAATTTATTGGTTTTGGACCCAGAAAAATGACTCAGTATTAAGCTTGATATGGAAACAGGTAATGCTCTTTTATCAGGATTTATCAATCAACAACCATTACTAAAAAAATGATTATTGTTAGCAATTTTAACCCCATTTTGAGCTTCATCCTTTGATACTTATGTTGCAAAAATGAATCAAACACAAGATAATATTGATACATGTAATACTACATTACCAAGAATTTTGATTTTATTCATGCAAAAATTAGCTGTAAAATATGTAGTAAACGAAACAGAAGAGCATATCAAAAGTATGGTCGCTACAATATTTCATGCATAAATTTTGATTCTATATAAAAATCCTTCATCAGTGAAGGATTTTTTTATAAACTTTTACTCTAGCTTGAAGAGATTTGCTCTGTTAAATTTTTATTATCTATTTCTCCACTGCTATTTTCTACTGCTTGTTCTACTGGTGTGTCACTGATTTCTGAATATTTTTCACTTTCTATTCATTGTACATCCTGTTTATCAGAGTTTTTGTTTATTTCATCATTTTGAACTCCATTAATCAGTGTATTTACAGAATTGATAAATTGCGACTCTTCGTAAGATGTATCTTTATTTTTAGTGGGGGAGTCCTTCGTAAAAATCCAATCTTCATCAGGAACGTGAAAACATCCAGTTAATAGAAAACATATTCCACAAATAGACAAAAATCAGATTTTTTTTGAAGAGTTTTTCTCCATATGCCAAAATTCAGAACTATAAAAAAGAAACCTCACAAAAGTGAGGCCCTTAAATTTATGCATCAATTACATCATTGTTTGACTTTGTTTTGATTGTTATAACTTGTTTTCAATTATAATAACCACAGACAGGACAAACTCTATGAGCCAACATATTTGCACCACAGTTTGGGCATTTAGTTGTCTGATATTTATTTGATAACTTCTTTAAATTAATGGTTTTCCAAGTCGAATGTCTGCTATGCTTTCTAGCTTGGGAAATCTTATTTCTTGGACTAATATTCATGAGAATAAGAGATTAGAAAAATAAAACTCTAAATTATTCAGCTTTAGATTCTTTTTTAGCGGTAGTTTTCTTTGTTGTAGCTTTAGGAGCTGCTTCTTTTTTAGCCGCAGGTTTTTTAGCAGGAACTTTCTTTTCAGCATTTACCTCGTTAGCTTTTTCAGCTTTAGGAGCTGCTTCTTTCTTAGCTACAGCTTTTTTAGCAGGAGCTTTTTTATCAGATTTTACTTCATTTTCAGGGGCTACATAAACTACTGTTTTAAGATAAGTCCTTCCATCGAATCTTTTAAAATTCTTTTGTTTGAACATAACAATTCCATCTGCAGAAGCATGAATAGAAAAGTCAGAAGCCAAATATGTATTATCTCCACATTCATATTTTGAACCATTCTGTCTAATAATAATATTTCCAGCAACAGCTTTCTGTCATCCGAAAAGTTTTAAACCACGATATTTAGGTTGTGAATCCCTTAGGTTTTTTGCCGCACCGGCTGCCTTTTTGTGTGCCATTTTAAGGATAAATAAAAATAAAGATAAGTCTGAATTTTCATCTTTAGTTTGGTTGACAGCCCAAAGAAAAGTCAATTCTGACAAGGATTTTCCCAACCGTCAAGTTCACGGAAAGTACTAACGTAACTTATAATAAATTTAACTCAGTTTTCAAGGGAAAATTGTGGCTTATACTTTAGTTTTCATTTAAAATATTATCATATATAACTTTATTTGATGCGTAAGTCTTTTCACAAATTTGATTTTTAGTTCATTGATAACTTCACTCATAATACAATGATCATTGAGGAATGCGTGCATTTATTATAACAAGTTTGGCTCATTCTGGCAAGATATATAATTCAGGATGTTTTGTGTTCTCAGGATGCTCTAATTTATTATTTATCATTTCAATAAAATTTATAGCAGATTCAATATCGCAAAAAGTATGAAAGAAACCGGCTCAAATCTCTCCATTTATTCTATAATCTTTATTCTCATCTATCGATTCAGTTTCATATAGAGTATTGAGATGATATCCTTCTAATTCTATATTGTTATTAATAAAATTCTGGAAAGCAGGAGGACAAACATAAAAAACTTCCTTCCAACTAACCATAACTTTGAAACATTTGATATCTTGTTTTGCTAATATGGGAGTAAATCTATCAGTTATGAGCATCTATATAAATTATTATTAAATTAGATAAAGAAAAACTCGATTACTCGAGTTCTCTTTAATATGTGTATTATTTAGATATCCAAATTCTTAATATTCTTTGCATGAGTAAGAATGAAATGTTTTCTACTAGGAACATCTTCTCCCATCAATATTCTGAATAATCTATCAGCTTCTTGAGCATCAGTAATTGTAATTTTATTTAGTCTTCTGAATTCTGGATTCATTGTAGTATCCCAAAGTTGTTCAGCATTCATCTCTCAAAGACCTTTATATCTTTGGATTTCTACATTATCATCTGGATTAAATCCATACATTGCAGGAGTGTCATTTTCGTCATAAGAATATACTTCCTTGCTTCATTTACTGAACTTATAGATTGGAGGACATGCCGCAAATACATGTCAGTCTTCAATTAATTCTCTCATAAATCTAAAGAAGAAGGTAAGTAATAATGTTCTAATATGAGCTCCATCGACATCGGCATCGGTCATGATAATAATTTTATCATACCTAAGAGCCTCAGCATTATAATTATCTTTTACTCCTGTTCCTATGGCAGTAATTAGATCTTTAATAGCTTGACTGGCTGTAATCTTTTGGATAGAAGCCTGTTCTGTATTCAAAATCTTTCCTCTAAGAGGAAGAATAGCTTGAAATTTGCTATCTCTTCATTGTTTTGCAGATCCTCAGGCAGAATCTCCCTCCACTATATATAATTCTGTTCATTTATTACCTCTCTTACTACAATCAGATAATTTTCAAGGTAAGATTCATCCACTTAATACATTCTTTCTTAAAACAGTCTCTTTTGCGAATTTTGCAGCTAATCTAGCTCTAGCTGCTAAATCAATCTTTTCAAATATTTTATCAAATTCTTCAGGATGGTCTACGAATACTTGTTGTAAGTAATCATATGTTATCTTTTCGACTTCATTTCTAACATAAGCATTTCATAATCTTCATTTAGTCTGTCATTCAAACTGAGGTTCTGGAATTTTTACAGTCACAATTCCATATAATCAATCAGTAATGTCGCTATATTGAAATTCTCATATTTTCTTATCGATTTTTTCCTTTTCTTTACCGATTTCGTTGATTATTCTTAATAAAGCTGATTTAAATCCAAGAATATGGCTTCAACCATCACGAGTAGGAATGTTATTTACGAAACTCAAAGTGTGGTCATTACTAGTTGCAACAAATTGAAATGAGATTTCAGCTAAACAATCTTTTCATTCAGCTTTAAAATAATGAGCAGAAGAAAGCCTTTCTTGTTCACCAACTAAATTATTCAGCCAAGTCTTAATTCATCATTCATAATAGTACCTTGCTTTCGTTCAGGACTTTTTATCTATAAAAGTGAATGTTACCCCAGGAGTTAGATAAGCTGCTTGTTTCATTCTCTGAACTTCATGACCTTCAATAAATTCAACAGTATCAAAAATAGTAGGATCTGGCATAAACGTTACACTAGTTCCGTGTTTATCTGTTTCTCAAATTTCTTCAATAGGTCATTGAGGGATACCTTTTTCAAATCTCATGTGATAAACTTTTCCATTCTTATTTACTGTAACTTCAAGCCATGTAGATAAAGCATTTACAACACTGGCTCAAACTCAGTGTAATCATCATGAAACCTTATATACCGATTTATCGAATTTTCCTCATGCATGCAAAACTGTATAAACAGTTTCCAAAGCAGATTTTCAAGTTTTGGGATGAATATCTACAGGAATTCATCTTCAGTTATCATGTACAGTTACACTTCAGTCTTCATTCATAATAAGTGTAATATGTGTACAAAATCCCGCCAAAGCTTCATCCACAGCATTATCTACTATTTCTTGAATCATATGATGTAATCACCTTTGGTCAGTAGTACCTATATACATTCAAGGTCTTTGTCTTACTGGTTCTAGTCATTCCAAAACTCTAATATGAGAAGCATCATAGGATTTATCATTAGTAATTCATTCATTAGAATCCAAATCTGTCATAATTTTTTTTGAGTATAAAAAAGAATTTAAACACCATAAATAAAGATAAAAAAATCTGACTCTTTTTCAAGTGCTTTTTGTTATAAAACTTTAAAGAAAATCAGCTTTTTATCGTTTGTTTATATATAGTGTAATAAAATAAAAAAGCTCCCGGGGTCATCATTAATGAATAACATCATGACATACTTGCAACCGGGAGACAGTTCTTTTCTGGACAGGTCAATCCTGTCGATAGGGAAACATATTCCCTTTTATTGATAGAAAGTCCAATTATTGGATAGTTTAATAACTGAACATAATCATGTTACTAATTGACGTATAAGAGTCAAGGTTTTTTATTGTTATTAAAAAAATAAATTACAGTATTATGATAAATCATATGTAATCTTGAATTTTGTTCGTACTTTTTTATAAGATACGTAATTCTTATTCGGTATCCGATTTTAATGAAAATAATTTCAAAGAACAAAAGAGCATACTTTGATTATGAATTTTCTGCTGATTATACTGCGGGAATTGTTTTGACGTGACATGAAGTTAAATCAATTAAGACATCGCATGTGAACATCCAAGATGCTATTATATCATTACAGAAATGAGAACTGTTTATATTATGAATGGATGTACCATTATATGAAAAGACTTCTCCTAACTTAGCGCCACATTATCAACCAAAACAAAAAAGAAAGTTGTTAGTTACAAAAAAAGAATTAGCTAGAATATCATCTCAATTAGATAAGCCATGAATGACGGCTGTGGCTTTAGAAGTACAGATTTCAGATAGGGGATTTATTAAAGTTAAAATATGATTTGGACACTTAAAGAAAAAAATAGAAAAAAAACAAATTCTAAAAGAGCGCTCTCAAGAGAAAGAGATGAGAAAAGATGTTAAGATGTATAGATAGCTTATGCAGCTAATACTTCAACAGGAGAATTATATAGATTTGCTCTATCAATTATTGCCGGTTTTCACTTTACTTTATATTCTGAAAGAGGTTGAGGTTTTGTTCATTTCCCTGAATTATAATAAGGATCTAAGACAAACCATTCTCACTTAGAATCACGAAAAGCTACAGCTCTATGTCAATATTTTTTTCAATTACGTGTAGGTGAAACGACGGAGATGTCCGCAAAATTAACCTCACTAGAAATGCTATTCAAATCTATACTTTGATTAAGCCCATTTGCATTCAAGCTATCTATATAATGTGTGTCATCTATATGCTCTTTATACACAGCTTCTTTAGCATTTCCATTTGGTAAAATTACTCAGAAATTTCTTCAATTGGATTGTGCTGTCTTTGAACATTGAGTTACTCCGGTTTTAGGATTTATTATTGAAGGGGAGGATTGTACATCGGAGAATGGTTTAAAGAATCTTTTTACATTATTTACTACTTCTCCAATACATGTTTTAACTCAATCAACACTTTGAGCCATTATTATCATTCAAGAATCAACAGTTTCTTCAATAATTTCATATCATTTTTTTAAAAACTTACACACTCAATCTGTAAATTTATATAACCCAGATATGGATTTTGAGTCGGGTTGTATTGCTTGATGTATATTTTCTTTCAGTTTTGCTGCTTCAGATCTATCTTTTTGCATAGAATTGATTTCATCAAAAATTAGATTCCAATCTTTTCATTTTCATTGACTATCATAAATGTGCCATAACTTTCGATTGCTCCCACTTTTATTGATAATTGTATTTAGACATTTTGGATCGTAAATTGTATTTTCATCATCTGCCCACCAAAGATTGTCCATTAGAGCATTATATAGTAATTTATCAATTTCCTTATTTTCTCCAGATAGAATCTTTCAATCCTTTATATATTTTACAATTTCTTGCTTTGATGTGTTCTTTGCTTTTAGATGGTATAAAGGTAATGCCTCATCAATGACTATTCATATTTTTGTATCTAGCATAAAATCCACAATTTCCACATGTGTAGTTTCATGTACTTTTTGTTTTTCATCTTGAAGTTCTTCACCTTGAAGTTCTTCTTTTCATGAGATATCGGATTTATCTTTATTTTCTACTGGCATATTGGGAATATCCTCAAATATAAACAATATAATTATATTCAAAAACAAAGAATATGTCAAATTTTATGCCTAAAATTTTTACTAAAGGTGATACTAATTATTATGTTCATATGAAAAACAAATTTTACCCAAAAGCTTTATTATAAGCTCTTTCTAATGTGGCTCTATCGAAATAAGAACCAGTTTCTCTAATCGCAGTTTGTTGAGTAAATGCCATCATAGTCTCCTTATCATCAGTATTTAATCTATCGAAAGGACTAACATTTAGATTCTCTGAAGCGTGGGTAATCCAAATAATGCGTAGAGCTTTTAAACTATCAGGCTCTGATGTATTATAAATTCATTGCATTCATGAACAATTTATTCATTGAATTGATTTGTTGCGATAACGAGGCTGTCTCATTAATTTCATAAATGAAGCTAATCAGTCTTCCATTGTCGCATATTTACCATGATTTTGTCAATCGGCAACTTTGGACGCTCAAGTCCTTCATACATCTCAATTATATGGAGAAACATTGCAAGGATTGTTTTTCTTTACTCAAACTGCATTTTTATTAGAAAATCTTAAATTCTGATCTTTAACTTTTAACGTTATTAATTTTCATTCATTTCAATTTAATTCTAATTGAGAGAATCATAATTTTGGCTCAATGGCAATATTATCTACTCTATATTGTTGAATTCATTTATATGGGTGTGTAATATTAGCAAATGGATATTTTCATGGAGCGAATCATGTTGTGTCCACCTTTGTATTATTTGTGCTAGCTGGATATTTATCTGGGATTTGAGCCGGAGTATTAGTTTGTGTCGTTTCTTTGCTCTTTCAAAAACAAAATAAACTTTTTATTCGATCTATTCATTTTTTAAAATAAGATTCTCGGACATCTCTCATTAATTCTCAAAGTGATTTATGTATGTCACCTAGTTCTTGTGAAAGATCTAGTCATTCTTTAGAATTCTCTATCCCCATTCATTTAGATTATAGAAATAAACATATTACAAAAATTATAATCCAAAATTTAAAAAAAGCAAAAAATAGTATCTGCTTTTTATAGGAAATTTTTTAAAACACTTAATACATAATATATTTATCGTCTTGACCAAAGTAGTAACTTTTAATTTTGAGTACATCTCATTTTCTCGCTCAATTTTCCTCTAATAATCCAACATATCATTTTTGATCCATTTGCTTCCAGAATCGCATTTCCGCTTCATCGTTTCATCGAGGCGTAATGAAAACCAATCTACATATTTCAGCATTTTTGATTTCATAAACATTTGTATATCTAGCAGCAGCAGATTCAAGATATCATTCTTCAACTAAGAAATCTTTTTCATCTTCAGTAATATCAGTAATCATATCTCATTCATCTTCATCAAAATCTAGTATTACTCTAGGTTCTATTTCAGGAATTTCCATCTGTGGTAATTCTTTCAACATCTCAGCCAAGGCGCGAGTCCATTCACCAATTCAAAAATAGGTTCCAGCAGAAGTAACAAATATATTTTTCCTTATTAATTCTTCGGGAAGAGTAGAGTATTTATGTTTTTTTAGATATTCACTAAAAATCTGAATTAATTGTTTTTTATATTCTTCCAACAATTCTTCATCATTTATCAAATCATATTTATTTAACACAAAAACAACTTTTTTTGACATGAATAGTTCATCATCAACATATACATTAAATTCTATTCAATTTCAGTTTTTTTCGAATTTAAATTCATAGTCAGAATGCTCATCATCTTGAAGAAATTTTTCTTCGATATATAAACGAATTTCATCAAATAAGCCGTTGGTCTCCTGAATTCACTGATCATAACGAGACATATCCATAATCATGGCAAAGATTCTTGACTTTAATACATGACGCAAAAAATCATTTCAGAGTCATTTTCATTCTGCAGCTCATTCAATTAATCAAGGTATATCAACCATGTTAAATTTAAAATCTCCAACAGAGACACTTCCTAAATTTGGGACTAATGTAGTAAAAGGATAGTCAGCAACTTTTGCTTTAGTAGATGCTGCACAATTAATTAAAGAAGATTTTCAGACACTAGGGTTACCAATTAATCAAACATCTCATAACAATTGTAATTCTAAAGTCACATTCATTTTTTGTCCAGGCTCTCAAAGCAAGAAGAAATTTGGATACTGATTTACGGCATCTTTAAAATGAATATTTCATTTTCACCCAATTCATCAAGCTAAGGCCTTCCACTGTTCTCCATCTTGAGTAAAATGATGAAGTATTCTCCCGGATTCAGAATGTTTTATCAGTGTTTCAACTGGAACAATTAATATTAAATCTTCAGCATTAGCTCAATATTGATCTTTAGTCCTTCAATCCTCTCAATTAGGTGCTTTAAAAATTTTTTTATATTTATAGTCGAGTAATGTGTTTTCATCTTTGCTTGCCTGAAAAATGATTGACCCTCAATTTCCACCATCTCAACCATTTGGTCATCAAAAAGGGATTCAACTTTCTCTTCTTCAACTGCTCAATCCATTTCATCCTTTTCAAGATTCAATACTAATTTCTACTTCATCATAAAATTGCATACTTTAGAGTTCAAAGGAAATAAAAGTTGAATTATTTTACAATATATCCATATTTTGCCAGTAATGTTTTTATTTCATCATGGTCGGATTCTATAAAGCTTCACATATTGTGTGTCATAGTTGCTGAAGCTCCTCTCTGGATAAGAAGTCTTGCTGTATTCAAGTTTAAATTATGCAACTTATTCAGATTCTTTTCTATATCTTGCCCAGCTCCACATTTGATGTATAAAGCAACAATTTCATTACAGTCCATCCCTCAAAAAGAGGATAGGTCACTTAAAAGAGCCCCAGCCTCTCATCTTCAGTTTAGTGCTGTAATCATATTGACTAAGTCTACCATAAGATATACAAGTAATAATTAATTAATATCTTCTTCAAATACATCCGACGCCTCTACAGACGGACTATCTAAATCTCATGCAGAAACTGTAATCTGTTCATCTCATTCCAATTTCTCTGCAATAACGAGATTGTCCTCTTCATCTTTAGCTTCATTTACATCAGATTCAGCAACTAACTCATTTTGAATCTCATCTATTACACAATCTTCACTTTCTGAACATTGATTTACATTAACATTATTACATCCGCATACAAAAATAGTTAGAGCTAGCATACTAACAAATAATAAATTATTTTTCATTCCTAATAATAAATAAAGAAAATAAAAATTAGATTTCTCTTTAATTTCAATAAAAATTGATATTGAAAATATAGATAAACTCAAGAGATTTTTACTGATTTTCGGGACTTCAAAGTCATAATGCGCTTAGTGCCCGGGCAGGTGTACTTTCAATTACTTGAGATTGAAGTCAAATTTCCATGTCTCAATAGTGTGCTTGAACTGTAATTAAAGAATCTGATGAAGGAATTAATCATTGTCATCCTATGCAGAAAGATCATGTTGATGTTCAAGAATTTTTGATTGTAAGGTAGGTTTTATATATATCTGAATTGAAAGATTTTAAAGCACTCATCACATCGTCGCTATTTAGGAATGAAGATAAATCAGTTCCTGTCTTTACAATTGTATCACTATTATCTCAAGTACTATCAAATATAAACAATCCAAAAGTATATGTTTCTCATTCGCTGTTAGACATATTTAATGCTTGAATACTATTTTGAGTTAAAGGTTCATATTTAGATTCTCCACTAAAAATTCTGTTAATGGGTCAGCTAGTAGAGTCAGTAAATAATGAAATTACAATTCATTCTCCAGTTCAGAGCATGATTTTATTTCCACTAGTACATTCGTTAGTGTGAGTAATATCATTCGTCAAATACATGAAGCTTCAGGTTGTAGTCATAGTAAAATATGGGGCAAATCAATCATATCCAGTCCGACTTTCTCCGCTTCATAAGTTGTTTGATAATCAATTAAACCATCATACAAAATTTTCAGTTACGATAGAATCTCAACTTGCAACAGCAGTTGAAAAACCATCGTCACGATTATATACTTCAGTCAATCATAATTCTAGTCATGCTTTCCCAATATAATGAGCTCTAAAATAGTTAAATGTCATATTTCCATAGCTCATTAAATTCTGAATCTGATTTATAGCAAGTAAAGCAATTACTGAACTAGCAAGTAAAACAAAAATAATCAAAAGAGAAATATTCCCTTTTAGTCTTTTCTTTTCCAGAGTATTGATTATTTGTTCTATATTAGTCATTTAGGTTGAAAAATAATTGTAAAGGTTGATCTATGTTGTTTGTACCAATCGGTTGATAAAGAGGGGAATATAAATGTAAAAATGTCCAAAAGGCTTGTTTATGAATCTTGTTAATAATGTTATCATGATCATATGATTCATCTTCAAAAAAGTTTTTTTCACTATCGTAAGGAATAATTCTGAATTTTATCTTTGACATCACGACTTTCTTTGAAGAAATTAATTCGGTTTTGATTCATTTTTGTTCTAAAATTAGAGAACATCCTGAAAAAGACTGCATATCTAGAGCATTACCAGTATAATTTCAATCGTTATCCACAAAGATATTTCCATCTAAATCTAAGCATTCTCAAGTAGTATAAATGCTAGCTCCAGACCATACATCTCAAGATAAATATAAAATATCAGTAAATCCGTCAGATTCTGCTAGACTTCATGCACTATATTTTCAATAATCGATTGTAGCTTCATCAGCAATAGATTGAAATACTTGGGTCAAAGTTAGAGACTCTTCTGACAAGTTTTTTTCTTGTTCAACTTTTAAAGCAATCCTAGAGATGGTGATATAAGATTCAGTTAAAACTATAGCTAAAATTCAGATTATGACAATTACAATCAAAACCTCAAGTAATGTAAATGCTTTAACTGTACGCTTTTTCATCTACTATTTTACTAAATAAAATCTAATTGAAATCATAATTTCACATAAAAGTTTCCATAACTTTTTCTCATGTTAACTCTCATCTTTTATATAACACATGGGCTTCCACTTTAAGTAAGTCTCCAGTAGAAATAAGTTCGCCATTTTCTACAACTCATGTAATCAGCAAATATCTAGCAAATCGAGTTTTTTCTGTATTGGCTCATGTATGATTATAGATAAATGTGTTATTTGTATCTCATGTATGTAAAAATATCTGATGATTGGTGAAATCGGTTTCAAAATCTCATACCAATTCGCTTTTTTCCACATGGATATATTCATCTCATGTTCAAATTCAGATTTTTAGTATCATTCACGGTTCAAAATATCATTGGCAATATGGGTTGTTAACATCGGATGTAATTTCATCTATGACAATACCATCATCATCAGAATCTGTTATTCAATTTCAGATTGTTATATTACCTCATCAACTGGTAAATACACAATTCCAAAGTAATTCCTTATGATAGTTGGCATCACGTAGATTAAATACAAGTTCCATTCATTCACGAGCCAAAAATGATGAATTGATCTGAGTAGAAGCATAATCCTGATTTCTTAAAGTTTTACTAATTCCAAACAGTACAACTAAGATTCCAATACCAAAAATAACAATAGCTACCAAGGTTTCAATTAGTGTAAATGCATTTTTCTTCATGTTGGAATTTTCAATTATAAATTCTTATTTCAGTCATGGATTACTTTCAGGACTCCATGATGAGTCACAAGTAACTTCTACTAGTCTACAATTTTTTTTATTAATTTCAAAGCAATAATTTTCACTATTATTTATTTCCATAACAATTACCAATTTATCAGAATCGTTTTCCGTATCTCATCGTTCACAGTACATCTTATAGGGGGAATATTTTATTTCGATTTCGTCTCTCGGCTTCAAATTTGTTACATCTTCAGGATTACTTATAATTGATTTGATAACGAAATTATTTGAGAAATCTCCAGTAAGTCAGTCTCATTCTCCTCTAGAAATATAAGAAAAAGAAATTTGATTTTGTCATTTAGATAAATTTATAAACATATTGCTGTATATAATTCCATAATAACTAGACGATCATAAGTTTCTAGAATAACGAGATTGCCGTTCAGTAACAATTGATTCTTTTACGGATTTGTTTTCTAACTTCTGGATTTGAGCTCCAGAAAAACTCATAGTCATCATTAATAGAATTCCCATAATCAGCAAAACAACAGTCATTTCTACGAGAGTAAAAGCTTTCGCTTTGAAGTTCACATGTAAATTATGAAAATTCATTATTATATAAATTAAACTAAATTCTAAATTCAGGCTGAATCCATTACGGCAAAGATTAAACTAAATACTCATAAAGCAATCATTAACACAATTCATCCTACAAAAATTAAGATGAATGGTTCAATAGCTTTTGAAAAATTCTTGATGGAATTGTCCAATTCTTCTTGATGAATATCAATAATATTTTGAAGGGCATTTTCTAGGTTCGCAGTTTCCTCTCAAACTTTAATTAATGCACTAACATTAGCAGGAATGATGTCTGAATGTTGGCTGATTGGCTCATATAGGGATTTTCATAGAGAAATGTCAGCTAAAATCTGTTCTATCATACTTTGATATAGTGGAATCCTAAGTACATCACGGAGAAGTCTAAAAGTTTCCACATAATCCATTCCACTAGCAACCATAAGTCTAGTATATCTAGCCCATTTAATCAAATAGTAAGACCTGGTCATATTCCCAACGATAGGCATCTTTACCATTTTTTTATATAGTTTCTTTTGCCCAGTTTCAGTTGCTCAAAAAGCAATTAATAATAGAATTCCAAATCAGAGACAAACTAGGATTACTTTCCAATATTTAACCATAAAATCAGAGAATGCTTTTAATATCTTTGTTATTTTAGGTAACTCTGTAACAGCTCCTCAGATTGTATCAAAGATCCCAGGTAAAACAAATCCAAATAGATAAATCACAGCCGCAATTGAAATAACAATCAAAATTGCAGGATAAATCATAGCACCAATATATTTTTGTTTAATATCATTTAAATAGGAATACTCATCAGCTAGAGATTGCAATACGGCTGGTAAGTTACCACTAGATTCTCCGGTTTTAATAATTGCAGCATCTCATTCTTCAAAATATTCAGGTAATCTGCTTACTGCATATGAAAGTTCTTTTCATTGATTTAAATAGTAAGAGATGTCAGAAGCTACTTTTCTAATTGCTCCATTATCCGTAGTATTTTGAATTGTTTTCATCGCATCCATGATAGGCACTCATCACCTCATCATATACACTAGTTCTTTATAGAAAAGAATTTTGTCTTTCCCTGAAAAAGTAGATTTGTCATAAGAATCCATGAAACGAGTAATTATTCAATCCAAGAATGTTTTGGATTTCTCTTGCTTTTTGCTATGTGTATCTAAGCTATTGTCTCCCATTTTTTCTATTAGAGATTGATAAAAGGTTGGTCTTTTTGTCTATTTTCAAAATAATCCATCGATAAATGATCATACTTTGTTTTTGAGCTTGTTGTTAGACTCTATGGAATCAGATTTAATATCTTGAGAATCCTGAGTCTCAGTATTATCGATAAGATTTTCATTTTCATCGCTTTCAATTTCAATATTTCCAGCTTCAGCAGTCTCTTCAAAATTCTCAAATTTTTCATCATAATAATAGTATGCAATCATGCTAATATCTGCAACCTGTGGCTCATTTGCAGCTATTACATCATACGATACAGACTGAACTTTGTATAAGATACGATCCGTAGGTTCTTCGATAATTTGTTTTTCAATATTGTAAAGGAATCATGTTAATCATCAAATGTTTTCAAACTCAATGGTTACAGAAACGGGTACTTCAAAGAAATGTTCATTAGTATCTTTAATGGCTTTAGGATCTCATATTACGATTTTTAAAATTTCTCCATTCCTAGAATTAGATGCTCAGATCTCTTTTCTGATGAGGTAAGAGTCTAGATTTCTTAGGACTTTTTTTTCATCTACCGCCATTTTGATGCTATGCAAGGATGAGGCTTGTAAATAAGACAAAGGAACAGATAAATCTTGATTCCAACTTTCTGGGAATTCAGAACAATTTTGTCTTTTGTTCAGACACAGAATAATATTTGTTTCATTGTCTTCAATCTCAGATAATAGAACTGTATCAGCTTCTGCTGCACTAATTTCACTCTGAATTAATGCTAATTGAGCTTGTGTCTGTGAATATACAGATTTTTTTTCTTTGTATGAATCCTGTATGTCTGGAATTAGGTTTATACCGAAGATATACATAAGAATCAGGATTATAACAATATAAACCTTGTATCTTGCGCTAATAATTCTAATCTCAGCTAGATCTGTTTCTTCGATAGACTGTTCACTATGAAAAGAATATTGTGAAGATTGATTTGATGAATTGCGTAGCTTTTGTTCTTCGAGTCCCTTTTCAATGGTCTCTCCCAAAAGTCTGTTCATAAGTTCATTATTTTGCATTGTTGACTACGTTAGCAGTTAAAACAAATTCATATCCAAGACTATCAGATGATTTCTCATAAGTCTTAATAGCGATATTATCTAGGAAATCTAGAGCTTCGAATTTTTCAATTAATGCAGGCTTGGCACTTTCTTGTGTTGTAGCGTTACCAGCTCATTTATATAATAAGCGTAAACTAGTTACATGTCATTTCAAACGTATGTTTTCAAGAGAAATCTGAAAATCAGTGAAAGAAATATTAAATGTATCAGAATTGTCTACGGCTATTAAATCTGCTAGAATAGCCATAATTTTGTCAATATGGTCAGACCAAGGCATCATAACATTATTTTTCTCCAAGTCTTGGACGTATTGTAGTTTATCAAAACCAAAATTATCAGAAAAACTTGCTAAATGTGCATTCTCTTGTATTACTTTGGATTGTTCTGATTCAATTTCTTTTCCTAAAACCATATCAGAAAATTTTAGATATCACCATCGTAATATTAATGTTAAAAGACAGACTAAACAAAATAGAAAAGTCAGCTTTTGATTCGTGGTTTTTGAATTGTGCTCTGTCATGAATTATGCTCAAAGAATAAAAATCTTCATCTTCAAGTATATTCACTTCTATAAAAAAATGCAAATTTTTACTAAGAAAATTTTTATTTTTCTAAAATATAGATTACTCTATCAATATCTCATTCAAAAAGTTGGTAATGATGCTCGATTTCCAAAATTAATTTCTTTTTTTTACATTCATTCTCAATAACTTTTTTTTCATCCTCATTAAATTGCTTCATAAGAGCAATTTTTCATCATTTTCTTACTAGGGGAGTTACCCATCATAGTAATGTATCTGAATAAGCAACAGCACGAGCAGTAACTAAATCAAAAGTAAGATCTTTAATATTTTCTATTCTATTTCGTATCATCGTCACATTTTTTACATTTAACTGCTGTAAAATATCAGAAACAGCAACAGTTTTTTTCTTTACAGAATCTATTCCTGTAAAATCACATTCTGGATGTGAAATTGCTAAAGGCATAAGTGGAAAACCTCATCCTGTTCATACATCAACAATGCCCATTCCTTTTTGCCGTTCAATAAGCTTTTCAAGCTCTAAACTATCTTGAATATGTTTTACGAGTACTCATTCTTCATTACGAATAGCTGATAGATTTATTTGCTGATTTTTTTCTAGAAATTTTTGTACCAAAAGACTCCAATCGTACATTGTTCATAAAACAATAATAAAAACTTATTATATATAAATAATACTGAATTATATACAAGAAATGATTATTTAATTACTTTTATTTAATTCTTCTAATAGTTGTCTTTTGAAGAGTGGCATCAAAGTTTCAAATTTTTTTTTTCATTGTATAAGATTATAATTAATCTCTATCATGCACATTTTTCTACAAATTTCATCAAATTTGTGTTGATTCTGCGGTGTTAACTTTGAACGATATTCATCTAGTGACTTTATGTTTCATCCATATTCATCAGATTTTAGATTACTTGTAAATATGATATCTTTTCAAGAATGAAGTGTTATTTTATAACAAAATAAACATGATTCTATTCACATTAATCTTTGAACAGAGCAGTGGTTTCCGTCTAAGTAATCCCAGAAAATAGGTGGCTTTCATTTAATATATAAACCTCTCTGAATGTTAGAAATATTATCGGATTGCTCTAATCACAAAATTGGTTTTAATAAAGCTAGTATTTGATCATATCCATTAATTATATCATTTAATGTCTTGTTGTAATGTGAATGTCATTCAACTGCGTCTAACATTATTAGGTAAATATAATATAAATTTATATAGAATATGTACTCAGATTTAATTATTAGTGAAAGAAAAAGCTCCCTGAATTTTATTATGTTCAAGGAGCTTAATTTTAAAGTAACAGTTTCTGTAAAGATAATTTATAAATTTCTTTTTCAAAAACCGAAATCTCCTCGTCTACAAGAGCAATGTCGGCTTTATAACTAGCAATTAATTTATTGTCCTTCGAAGAGTCCTCTCTGTTTTCCAAAGAACGTTTTGTTAACTCCAAATCCTTTTTTTGGTCTTTTTTAATCTCCAAACAAATGCTGTTGTTCTTGATAAGACTATCAACACGAGATATCTTTAAGCATCGTTCTACAATCTTATCAAAATCCTCAATCAGTAGATTTACATCTACATTATTATTGACCGGGATACGCCAACGAATATGCGGACAATTGACTAACTCTTCGAAGAAATCGAACTTACAAATGTAAATACCGTCTTCCCATTTGCTATGCGATTCATCATCAGTATCTTTGGAAGGGGATACAAAATCTCCTTTACAATCAATGAGAGAAACGATAACGTGTGGGTTGGAATTAATCTGTTCTACTGAGCTAATAGGTAAACATCCCTCTTGAATAAAAACTTTCATTTCCATCTTTTTTTATTTTAATTTAATATTATTCTTTTTTTTTATTGACATATAAGATATATATTTAAAAAGATATAAAAAGCAATACAAAATAATAAAAACTTCGTGGAAAATACCACGAAGTTAATAATGTAGATAAAAGTTATTTAGAGTATTCTTCTAAAAACTTTAAAGCTTTTTGAATCTCGATTTTCTCGCATTCGTCCTTTATTGTTTTTGGAGTAAGCGAGAGATTTGTTAGCCTAAGGTTGAGTTCTTGTCCTATCTTTGAAATAAATTCAGAACTAAAGGGATGATAATCTAAGATTCTTTCGCTAAGTTGTTCAATTTTAGCGATGGTTCGATCGGATAAGAGATCATCTATGGTTGACAAGCCTAGTTTGAATTTAGGGAACTTCTGTATAGTTATACAAGGAGTAACCCATCCATCATTGAGATGTCCTGTAATTTTACTGGATGTGTCACCGATAGATATACACCCATCTTTGAAGCAATAGATTCCGGGGGACCAGAGATCAAGTTTCGAGGAATAAAGATCGAACACCATTTTCGCTTGCTTCCCCCAAAAAGGATTTTTATGCCTTATCTGTCCATCATATGCGATGAAGCACAAATCGTATTTGTTGAACTTGTTATACAAAGACTCACAATCTTGCTCTTCTGAGACGTCTTCCAACAAATGGAAGTCTATAAAAAGTGTGATTTTGTTTTGATTCATAATGTGTTATTTTTTATATATGTTTATAGTTTTCTTATACTACCAATAGTATATATAAAAACACAGAAAAAACAATATATTTTTTGGTGTTTATATAACGAAATCGTCAATGAGAGCGATATCGTTTCCAGACATCATTCCAATGATCTTTTCTTGAGATGTTCAGCTCTTAGTTATAAACATTGCTCATAGTCATTTGCCTTTTCTCTTTCTCGTCGTGAAAATTTCATCAGCTTGATACATATTAATGTTGCTGCTCACAAATAAATAATCTTTCACAGCTGTAGAAATATGTAAATGTTTAATTCTAACTTTTGATAAATCGATAAAATTTTGATCTAGCATTTGTTCAGAAATCCATTGCAAAATTCAACTTTCGGTTACGACTCATAAGAATTCTTCTTCATCAGAATAAACAGGTATATATGTGTATCATTCAGATTTCATCAATTTTAGCATTTCTGCTACACTATCTTGTAAATGAACGCAATATACCTCTTTTCTAAAATAATCGATACATAATGGAGGTTCTACAATTTTTTCTACAAATTCGGAAAGTTTATTAATAGCGCGTTCAGTAGGGATTGCGTATAAATACTCATCTACTTTAAGTCCATGGGCTATATGATTTCTTAATTCTCAAAAGTATTTTAGTTCACTCAAATGTAGTCTTACGAACCAAGAAATGGCAAATTTTCATTCGCTGATTTGTTTTAGTTTATCGTTATATGGCAAGAATCTATCGTTTTCCATAAGTTCATCAAAATATTTGTCTAATTCATTAAACAAAGAAAGATAACGCATGACGATTGTCTGTTCTTCTTGTCGCTTTTTATTAGCGTCTATTTCAGTAGCTGCTTCTTCTGATAAGTCTTTAGTCATATTCTAGCGATAGAAATAAATAATAGCTAATAATTTTACAAAATTTTCGATTGTTTTTTTGCAATTATTTATAAATTTATATATCAAGTATATGCAAAATTATAAATTTTGCAAAAAATCCTTTGCAATTTTTATAAGAATCGTTATAGTTCCAAACCGGTATATTATTTTTTATTTTTTAGTGTGTTCGGCAATGGCAAAGAGAACTGCAGCAAACAGAACTATTGAAGTTATATTACTCCAAAACGATAAACACTTAGGAGAAAAGTATGAAATCGTTAATGTTAAACCTATTTTCGCAAGAAATGTATTATTTCCACAAAATATAGCAATCTTAGCAGATAAAGCTGCTAAAAATAATTATGCTCAAAAAATGGAGGCAGCAAGAATTAGTAGAGAAAAGAAGGCAGCTTCTTTAGAAGATTTATTTTCAAAAATTACTGCTGACTGATGAATCGAAATTGTTAGAAAAGCTAATAAAGACAATACTTTGTACGCAAAAGTTGATGAAAATGATATTGCAGCTAAAATTCAAGAAGTTTATGGAATGGAAGTTGAATCTCATTTGTTCAAATTAAAGAAGAAATTAAGTGAAGTGTGATCTCACTCTGTAGTATTTGCATACAATAATTTAAAAAGAGAAATTACAGTAAAGATTACAGCAGAAGCTAATGAAAAAGAAGAAAAGAAAGAAGAAAAAGATGAAGTTAAAGAAGTAGTAAAGACAAGAGAAGAAATTAGAGCAGAACGCGAAGCAGCTAAGGCTAAAGAAAAAGCTGAAAAAATTGCAAAATTGAAGGAAAAATATAAATAATATTTTTTGTATAGTAATATAAAATGGGAGATTTTACACTTATTATTGTTATGTTTATTATGATAGGTGTAAGTACGTCTCTCATTTTTATTAATCATAAAAAAAGAAAGAATACCTATTGTTCTGAAGGTATGAGTATTGGTATGTGTTTATGACTGGCTATTTCAACAGTATTCAAATTCGATATGGGATTAGGATTATGTATAGGTATGTTGATGGGTGAAATTATAGGGATGCTGGCAGAAAAGAAATAGAGAGTATATTATAAAACGAATAACCTCTGATATTGGTTCTTTTTATAACTATTAAAATTATGCTCATCAGCCGAATATAAATATTACTCATTATCAACAAACTGTGAATTATATAGTTCAGCATAGAATCAATTCTGTTTCATTAACTCTTCATGATTCCCTTGTTCAATAATATCTCAATCTTTTAGGACTAAAATTAAATCAGCATTTTTAATAGTTGATAATCTATGAGCTATTACAAAAGACGTTCTATTCTTCATTAATTTATCCATAGCATTTTGGATATATAATTCTGTTCTAGTATCGATAGATGAAGTGGCTTCATCTAATATCAACATTGGTGCATTGAAAACCATAGCTCTAGCAATAGTTAATTGTTGCTTTTGTCACATAGATAGAGCAGTCTGTTCATCCAAAATCGTATCATATCATTTAGGTAAGGTCATAATAAAATGGTGTAGTCATACTGCTTTACATGCCTGTACTACTTCTTCATCAGATACTCATTTTTTATTGTAAATAATATTCTCTTTTACACTTCATTCAAAAATCCAACTATCTTGTAAAACCATACAAAACAAATTATGAATATAATCTTTAGTCAAATCTTTGGTATCAACTCCATCAATTTTGATGCTTCAGTTATCAATTTCATAAAATCTCATTAATAGATTTATTATAGTAGTTTTTCATGCTCCAGTTGGTCAAACAATAGCTACTTTTTCTCATGCTTCTGCTATAAATGACAAATTATGTATGATAGTTTTTCACTGTACATATCAGAATTTAACATGTTCAAACTCAACTTTTCATTCTTTATAACATTCAATAGATTTCTTGTTAGATTCATCTTCTAATTCTTCTTCATCCAAAAAGTTGAAGATTCTTTCAGCAGCTGCTAAAGCTACTTGTAACCTTTGCACTAATCCAGATATTTGGGTCATTGGTTGCGTAAAATATCTGATATATACAAGGAAAGCAATAATTACTCAGAATTCTATTTGTCAATTTAAAGCTAATGCAGCTCAAGTGACTCACACTACAATATATCCTAAGTTGTTTGTGAACTTTATGACTGGTCTAGTAATTCATGCTAAGAAATCAGCCATAAATGCACTATTTCTAAGAGTTTCATTTAATTTAGTAAATTCAGATTTCATTTCATTTTCTCATCCATAGGCCTTAACAGTTAGATGCCCTGAAAAAGCTTCTTCTATATGTCAATTAACTTCTCATAAATATTTTTGTTGAGCATCAAAATATTTCTGACTTTTAGACATAATGAGAAATACAACACTT
This sequence comes from Candidatus Absconditabacterales bacterium, assembly GCA_045627125.1. Classification (GTDB taxonomy): domain Bacteria; phylum Patescibacteriota; class Gracilibacteria; order Absconditabacterales; family Absconditicoccaceae; genus UBA3291. Next base: position 32,581 of record JAZQNA010000009.1, read on the forward strand.
ATTCATAGTACAACTGCAACTACAGCAGTAAGTGTCATTATTCGATTTGTATAAATCATTAAAGCTAAAGATCCAACTAACATAATACTTGAAGAAACCATAGTTGTTAGACTATTGTTAATATTGTTGGAGAGAATGAAAACATCATTCGTTATTCTGGATAAAATGTCTCAAATTGTATTGTTATCATAAAATCTTATTGGTAGTTTATTTAGTTTACAAGCAATATCGTTTCTCATCTGCCTAGACATTTTAGCAGTAATATTGGCAGTGATAAATCATTGAATAGCTGATAATAAACTTGCTCAAATGTATATTATTAAGAGCCAAACGGCTAATTTAATTATTACAGGAAAGTTTATTTCAGAAGTTAGTCAGGCTTCTATATTATTTGTAATCTTTGATAAAAAACTTGGTCATATTAATGCGAGTAAACTACCTAAAATTGATGCAATAATGGCAATTACAAATAGAGGAATAAATTTCTTAAAATAACGACAAATATTTACAAGAGCCTTTTTTACATCTTTTGCTTTCCTTTTGCTAGGATCTATATAACGCATATTCTTTGGTCATCATCCTCTATTTTTTTCTCCTTGTTTTTGTACTTGAGTGTCTGTCATTTAAATCTATTTAATATTAATTAAATTTTTAATTCATCTTCTGATAGCTGAGATAGAGCAATCTCTTTATAAGTTTCACAAGTATTTAATAATTCTTCGTGCGTTCACATTCAAACACATTTTCATTGATCAATTACCAAAATTTTATCAGCATGTTTAATTGTTCATATCCTTTGAGCAACGATAAATACGGTAGTTTCTTTTAGATATTTTTTTAAATGATTCCTAACTTTTAAATCAGTTTTATAATCTAAAGCCGAAAAAGAATCATCAAATATTAAAATTTCAGGATTTCTAGCAATAGCCCTAGCAATTGAGAGTCTTTGTTTTTGTCATCATGAAAAATTATTTCATCCAAGAGCTACATAGGCATCATATCAATCTTTCTGACGAGAGATAAACTCCTTAGACTCTGAAACTTTAGCTCATAAATTTAGATTATCTGTATTCCTTTCAGACTTTTTCATTCAAAACAAAATATTATTCTTAATATTTCATTTAAACAAAAATGCTTTTTGAGCAATATATCAAATCTTATTTCTCAAGTCTTTTTGTTTGTAATCCTTTATATTCATTCAATCAATTAAAATCTCTCATTCGGTAGCATCATAGAATCTTGGAATCAGATTTATGATTGTAGATTTTCAAGATCAAGTAGGTCCAATAAAAGCGATAGTTTCTCAAGGATTAGCAATAAATGATATATTCTCAATTATCGCTTCTTCAGCATCTGGGTATTTAAATGATACATTTTTGAATTCAACTTTTCATTTAATTCTGCTATTCGCTTTTTTATCTCAATCTTTTATACTAGGATTTGTATCCAAAACTTCAGCAATTCTTCTAGCAGAAACAGTAGCTCAAGGTATTAAAAAGAAAACAAATACGAGCATGACGGTAGCAACTATTAGTTGTGTTGTATAAGAAGAGAAGACCATCATGTCTGAGAAATGTCATATTCTATCAGGCATGGCTGATCTGCTGATAATAATAGCTCAAATAAAGTATATAGCCAAAGTTAATAAATGCATAATTAAATCAACACAAGGCATCATTAATGATATAGCTTTACTAGTGAAAAGATTAGTTTTCATTAAGTCAGAGTTTTTCTCATCGAATTTTGATTCTTGGAATTTTTCTGCATTAAAAGCTCTGATTACTTTTATACCGTTTATATGTTCTCTAGCAGAGTTGTTTACAGCATCCACTTGTTGCTGAGTTAATTTAAATTTAGGTATGACTACTATTAATAAAACACTTGCTAGAATTAATAATAGTAAAATAGCAACTCAAGGAGCAGAAGACCAAATAATATCTTTTTGTAATATCTTAATTAATGCCCAAATACCAATGATTGGGGCTTTCGTAAACATCTGCAATCAATCAACAAGCATATTTTGTACTTGTGTTACATCATTAGTCTCTCTAGTTATAAGAGAGGCTATAGAGAAATTTTTCACATTTTCCATAGAGAAGCTTTGAACTTTTTCGTATATGGTTAATCTTAATTTTGCAGCAAAATTAGAAGCAACTTTGGAAGAAATAAAGGCTAAACCTGTAGCGACAAAAGCACTTCATAAAACGAAAAGTAGCATGAATTGTCATTGATGGAATATTGCTTTCAATTGTGTTCACTCCGTTTCAATGATTTCAGTAATCTTACCCATATATTCAGGAATTTTTAACTCTAGCCATACTTCTAGGACTACTAAAAGAATTGTGCATAAAATCAATATTACTTCTTTTTTAGAAAGTTCTTTAAATATTCTAATCATTATTACATTAAGTATTTAAATCCTCAACAAAAAATATTACGACTACAGAAAGTATTCAAATAGTACTAATTTTATACTAAATTATTTAGATATGTCTTTCATATTCCTCAATCTCTTTCTTTACAATTGCTTCATCATCAGGATTTGTTACTCCAAATCGTTGATCGTTTGTAGAATATAATTTCATCTTTCCTGTTCATTCTTTTATGAATTTTCATAATTCAACTGGGAGATAACATTCAATTCTTCTATCTCATTTATGTTCAGCTTTGAAATTAATTAACACATCACTTAATAAACTTACAGCTTTTGCAGTTAATCAAAATAAGTTCATACTACATAATGAATCCTCTGTTAAATTGAATTCATCTAACTTAGATTTTTCAATATTTAGAGTTTCATCAATACTCTTTACATAATCATTATCATCAACATTAAATATTCATCTATTAACGCTTCATCCTTCAGGAATTACTTTTCATAAGCGATATCCTATTGTAGCCCAATCTTCAGATTCTTTTAGATGATCAACAAGAATTTTAAAACTATTAGTTCAATATATATCATCTCCATTACATACAACAAAAGGCCCATCAATAAAATCTTTAGCTGAACATAAAGCATCAACTGTTCATCGAGGTCTATCACGTTCTTCTGGATCAAATGTTTGTTTTGCATATTTAACAGGAACTCATTTGTATTCATCTCAAAACATTTCTTTAAATGGAGCTTCAGTCATGTTTCATACAATAAATATTATTTGCGTAAATCAAGCAGATAGTGCTTGAGAAAGAGAATATTCAATTAAAGTAGAATCATTTGGTCAGACTTTTGCAAATTGCTTAATCCTTCCACCAAAACGAGAAGACATTCATGCTACCATATATACTAATGAGATTTCCATGATTAATTGTATAAAATATAAATATTACAACACCTAAAATTATAGTTTATTTATAAAAATTCAAGGTTTCTATACTAGTGACTAAAAGAATGTTTTATAAAACACGTATTGACAAATGATGTATATATAATTATATATTAATGTAAGTATCTTTTTTATACAGCTTTGTAATTAATATGAAAGATAGTATTAACAATGAATGAAAAGTAGGAGTAAATAAAGATGGTAAAAAGCTCTTAAAGACACAGATATACAGAGTGTCAGAGCAGATATCTAAAGGTCTTTCTACACTTGATAGTGATCAGTCACAGTCTAAGAAAAATAGTGAACTCCAACATATTAAAAATACAGAGAATGCTAAGATTTATGATCTCTTACAAGATAGATCAGAGTATTTAGCAACAAGAGCAATTGTTTGAGATATTTTAATATATACAAAGAAAATTTGATGAGAAGAAAAATACATAATTCAGTTTAAATGTAAGTATGGATTATGAATCGTGATAGATAACCTAAATAGCTTTTTAGATTTTTGTGCTATTCATTGATTTGTTCCAATGGTTGATAAAATCTATATAGAGTCTCAAGATGTTACAAAAATTAAGGAGCTATACACCTTTTTTGCTTTTGCTATTACAAATCCATCTAACCCCTTAATTGCTAATTCTCTCGCAAACGAAATAAGGAAATTGGAAGAGACTGCTCAATGACCTGTAAAAGAAGTTTTACTTTATCTTCAACAAATTATTCTATATACAACTTCAACATATCAATATCTCTTATGAGATAGATTGCAGAAAGTTCATAATTTATGAACGTTGAGTGAGAATATTTTTGCAGAAATTGCTATTAGAGTGGAAAACCAAATCAGAGAAAAAGTTTGAATAGAAAGCTCCTATTTAAAGCTTGCTTGATTCAAGGATGATATAAACAATAAAACTGACATGGATTTTATTATAAAAAGGACTCCTAGTCAGGCTTATCAGATGATACCGTTACAATTCACAACGTGATCTGTTTACTGAGTAAAAACTAAAGAAAGGGATATTGAAAAATTTTTAATAAAATCAATAAATAATGATTCAAAAATTGATAGTTTCATCATTTTTTCAGTAAACTGAGAGTTTTCCAAACATATTACTCATGAAGATAAAAATGATAAGACAGCGTTAAATATGGAATATAAAGATTGGATTGAAGATAGATCAGAAAGAGAAAAGAGTGTATGAAATAAATTCCCGCTATTTATTGATTCTATCAATTGAAAAATCATTCAACCAGCTGAAATCATGTATATAGCTCTTCATATGCTTTTTAAGAGATATTGTTTCAAATACTCAGAAAAAGATTCATACCTTCAATCTTTTAAAAATGGTAAAATCGATAGGACGAATCATAGTGAAATAAATGGAGTTATATTAGATGAAATTTATATAGATAATGAAAACATTGAAAAAATAGACAATCCACGTCCCTGATATCCATGAATATTAAAACATGAATTTAGAATTTCATACAGATGAGAGATAGTTTGAATGATTGTTGTATACAAAGCTGGATGCTTAGCATAATATTCTTATTCTTGAAATTGTCTTAATTTCTTTTTTGCTTTTTCATTACTTGGTTCGAATTCAAGAATGGTGAAATAATTCTTCTTCGCATTTATTGTATCTCAAATTTCTTCATACAATCCAGCTAAAGTGAACAAATAATTTGTATTAGTAGGTCTGAGCTTTATTACTTTCTCCATACAAGAAATAGCCTCCATTAATCTGTCTGTATTATAATATATTTCAACTAAGCTTAAATTATACTTAGGACTATCTGGTTTTAAATTTACAGCTTTATCGATGAGTAATTCTGCAGTCTCAACATCTCCATTGATAAAATAGATTTCTCCAATCTGCCATAAGGATTTATGATCTTCAGGATCCCATTCTACTATTTTTTTAAGTAAAGAAAGGGCTTTTTTATAGCTTCACATTACAAAATAGAAATCTGCCAGCATCTTTGTTAGTTCCAAATTCGTAGGATCAATAGCTAGTCATTCAATAACTCTTTTTTCATATTCGTCGTATTTTCACTCATTTTTCAAAGAAGTCGCTTCCAAAATGATTCTGTCCAGCTGTTTTTTTTCTTTATCATCTAATGATTTTTCGTTAGGGGAGGAAAGAGTAGTAGTTTCATCAAAAGGTGAGGCTAATTCCTCATCACCAGATTTAGTTTCTTCTTTTCATTTTTTTTCATCCTTTGTATTTTTATTGTCTTTTTTTCATTCAGATTTCTCTTCTTTCTCTGCTAATTCTTGTTCTTCTTCATTTTTTTCAGCTATAGCAGTTTCAATAACTTCTTGAAATTCTTCATTCGTACTTGAATCATCTACATTTGGATTAATAATGGTATCCTTTTTTTCTTTTAGCTCTTTTTTAATTTGCTTTTTCTTAACTCTTTCTTTCCAGACAGAAATAATTTGTTCTCAAAAATTATTTGTTTTTGAAGAAATTCGCTGTACAAACCATACAATCAAAACTATAGCAATAATTGCACTTAGAATAATCCATACCCAAGCTCCAAATTGTTTCATATTTCATAAACAGAAATTAAAGATTTTTAATTTTGGTATTTTGTATGATTTATTGCATCAAAAGTATACTAACAACTAACTTTAACTATATATATTTTCGTGATATAATCAATAAATTTTTTTAAACAGTATTATAAAAACTCTCCAAGTATATGGAGAGTACAAAAAATTACTCAGATTCTCTTTTTTCTAATTTGGAATTTTCTTCTACTTTATTTCATCTTTGAGTATGGGTGTCCTCTGGTCAAGACTTTATTTTTCATTTTAATTTATCAATTGGAATCCTTAAGAAACCATTTTTAGTCTTGATACTTACTTCTTGAGTTAGAATATTGTAAGAAGTAACAACTCAGATATTATCATCCTCTTCAGATCTTCTTTCGCGAAGTCATGTAACATCTACTTTAGATCATTTACGAGGGAATCTCTTACTTTCATTGATATACATATCTAATTCGTATAGTAGGCAACATTTCAATTTTCAACATTTTCACTTCAATCTTTCAATATCTCTTCATTCTAGATTTTGCATAATAATATTCTCTATTTCAATATTTGGTAATACTGTGCAGTTTTTACAACAGAGAGTTTGTCATGCTGAACAGAGCATCCCATCAGCTCAAGGAGACATTCTCATCATGTCTCTAGCTCACACTTGAAACAAAAACATATTCTTTCATAGTTTTTCTCTGAATCTTTTTACGAAATCAGTAAATACATATCTCTCCTCAGAAAAAAAGAAAAAATAAAGCTGATCCGAAAAAATTTGAAATCTAGCAGTAACTGGTACTGAATTAGGGAACTCTTCTTGAAATTCTCTTTTAAAAGTAGGAAATATTTTTAAAGCAATTTCTTGTTGAGTTTCAAACTCTTTTTTTTCATCTCATTCCAGAATTCTAACGAAATCTGCAGAAAAGAAACTCTGTTTTTCCTTATTAATTCATTGGGCTTGAATTCATTCTGTGATGATTGTTCAAATTGATAATTTCATAGTTCAGGTCTTTTGGTCGGGTTGCTCATATACAATTTTGTCTCATATTTGCAAATTTCACAAAATATCAGGGGTAACTTTATTTATTATTAGATATTTATTTGTATATCGATCTAAAGCTAATATGTTTTGCATACCTATAAAAATATGGATAAATTATTCAGAAATAGAACTTGGTTCTTTTATTGTTCTTTTGTCAGTAGTCTTTTTGTTAGAACCCTTTCCAGAATTTTTATTCTCTTTTTTAGATTTATTTCCATTTTTATCTTCTTCGTTTTCTAAAGTTGAAAGTAAGTCATCAGCTTTTTTATATTGTTCTATTTTTTCAGGATGATCAACCATTTGAGCGAAATCCTCTCATAATAGATATTCCTTTTTAATCAGCATATCAGCAATTTCTTGCATAACATCTTTATAATCTAGAATGGTTTGCTTCGATATTGCATAAGCTCTTTCTAAGTAAGATTTTACTTTTTCATCAATTTTTAAAGCAGTAGTTTCACTATAAGGTTTAAAGAAAGAGAAATCTGATTGATCAACCTCAGGATAAACAACTAATCCTAAATCTTCATCCATTCAGAATTTTGTTAACATGTTCCTTACCATTTTATTTGCTCTTTCAAAATCATTTGATGCTCCAGTAGTAATCTCATCTTTTCCAAAGAATACTTCTTCAGCTGCACGACCAGCAAGCATTACAGAGATTTCAGATAAAATATAATGCTTTGAATACAGATTTTTATCTTCAGTTGGCGTAGTCCAAGTAACTCATAAAGCTTGTCCTCTTCTAACGATTGAAATCTTTTCTACAGGATCAGCTTCTGGTTGAATGTGAGCCAATAAGGCGTGTCATAATTCATGGAAAGCTGTAATCTTTTTTTCATTTTCCTGAATTCATTTAGATTTCTTCTCAGGTCCCATTAATACTTTTTCCAAAGCATATTCAAAATCTGAAGGCTCTAATATCGTCCTATCTTCTTTTGCTATCTTGAGAGCCGCTTCATTTACTATATTTTCGATATCAGCTCAAACCAACCCACTTGTCCTCTTAGTTAGACTCTGTAAATTAACCTTAGAAGAAACTTGTTTATTTTTCAAATAATATTTAAAGATTTCAGTTCTTTCTTCTGCTGTTGGAGCTGTTACATAAATTTTTCTGTCAAATCTTCCAGCACGTAATAGGGCAGGATCTAGAGTATCAGGCCTGTTCGTTGCAGCCATGACAATAATATTGGTTTGATTATCAAATCAATCCATTTCCGTTAGAATTTGATTTAGGGTTTGCTCCTGTTCTTGATGTCATCATGTGGTACCATTTCATCTTTTCTTTCATATAGCATCTATTTCATCAATAAAAATGATAGCTCTTCACGCAGATTTAGCTTCCTGAAATAGAGTTCTAACTTTTGCAGCTCACATCCCGACCAGCATTTCCATAAATTCTGATCCAGAGGCACTGAAAAAAGCCACATTAGCTTCTCATGCAACAGCACGAGCAAGCAAAGTTTTTCAAGAACCTGGCTCTCCATAAAGTAAAACTCATTTTGGAGGTCTAGCTCATACCTTTTGATATTTTTCAGGATGCTTTAAATAATCAACAACTTCTACTAACTCATTTTTTACTTCTTCCATTCCCGCAATATCAGAGAATCTCGTTTTACTCGTTTCTTTAGTAGACTTTTTTCATACTTTAATATTCATTAATCATCCTGCTCAGTTTCATTTTCATGCTGTAATACGAAATACAATCAAAAAAGCTAACAAAATCAGAATCATGACTCAGAATTCTTTTAATATTTCTTGTCGAACAGAATCTTCATTATATATTGTATTAATCTTTGTATCTCATGTTAAACTCAACCCCAGGTCTGTTATACTAGTGTCTAGAGGCTTTTTTGTAGTGACTAGATAATAGTTGTCCACGATTATAGATTGACCAAACGATAATAAATTTGATTGCTGAGTAGAACCAGAAAAAACATATCATTTCATTTTTACTCAATCCTCAATATTCACTTTTTTATATGCTCACTGATTATATAATTCTAACCATCAATTTAATGAAACTTCTTTTTCTTTAATTATATTATCAGTATGCTTTGCATCTCAACTTCATTCTCATACATAAACAGGAGACATTAATCAATTTTGTAGTCAGGCAATAAGTAAGGTAAAAAGTATCAAAGCTATTATAACCTTTATCAATGATTTTTTCATTTATAATAAACGCAAAAATAAATAACCAATTACTATCATGATATAATAAAATTATCTTTTAATGCAAGAAAAAAGCTGAGAGTTATTCATGATAAATTTCATAAACAGCAATCAGCTTTATAAAATTTTTAAACTTTTGGTTAGGCCTTTTTCTTATTGAAATATTTAAATAGAAGTGCAGCTAAGGTTGCCCCAATAAGTGGAGCTACGATAAAAATCCAAACTTCACAAAAAGCTCCCCAGTCTCATCCAATTCACTGTAATAAAGCTGGTCAAAAACTTCTTGCAGGATTTACAGATGTTCCTGTAAATCAAAGTCATAATAAATGTACTAATGTTAAAGTTCATCCAATAACGATTCATGCAACACATCAATTTTCATTGTTAGAAGTAACTCAAATTACTGCAAAAACGAAAACAAAAGTTAGGATAATTTCAACGATTACAGCAATCCATCGCATTCAATTAACTAAAGAGGTTCCATTAGCTCAAAGAAGCGAGAAATTACCAAGTATTACTCCAAGAAGAGCAGCTCACAAGATTCATCATATAAACTGAGCAAGAATATAAAATCGAAATTCTTTTGATGTCATCTTTCAACTCATCCAAACTCATAAACTAACAGCAGGATTGACATGGCATCCAGAGATTTGCCCAATAGCATAAGCTAATGCAACAATTACTAAACCAAAAGCTAAAGCAGTTGAAACTGTATCAGCATTTGTTCGAACAGCAACTCAACATCAAAAAATTACCAGTACCATTGTACCAATTAATTCTGCCCAGAATTTTTTTGCCATAGTAATAAATAGGAAAGAAATAAAAGTAAATCTACATTAGAATAATGTATAAAACATATATAAAAAATCTTTTTCAATGCAAGTGGATGATCTTTCTTTTTGCTTAAGTTACAAATACTATCATTTGAAAATTATTCAAGGATTAGTATACCAATTAAGTAATCTTAAATTTTATACATGTAATTATATAGATGCTTAATAAGTTTATGGAAGATTTTGCAATGATTGTGGCTCCAGCTCTGTCCATTCCTGTTGAGGAAATTTTATCAGATATCGTGATTGCTCCAGATAATGTAAAAGGGGATTTTGCTTTTCCTTGTTTTAAACTAGCAAAAATTTTTGGTAAAAGTCCCATTCAAATAAGTGAGGAAATAGTATCAAAGATTCAGCCTTCAAAGACTTTTACAGAAATAATATCTGTATGACCGTATGTAAATGCTGTATTAAATACTGAAACTTTTGCTAAGAATATCATAGATAAAATAGAAGAAGAAAAGTCTAATTTCTGAAGAGGAGTGCCGACATGAAAACAATTAATATTAGAATGATGGCAACCAAATACTCATAAAGCCATACATATATGACATATTAGAAATGTTTTGGTTAGTGAATCTAATGCGAGAATTTTAAAATTTGCATGAAATGATGTGGTAAAGTGTTGTTATCCATGAGATATTGGAGCACATGTTGCTAAATGGATTTGGTATTATACAAAATTTTATCAATGAGAAATGCCTAAAGAGAATTTTTCTAAATGGGTATGAACACTATATTCAGATGCGACTAAAAAAGTTGATGAGAATCCTGATGTGTATAAACCAGAAATTTGAGATTTACAAAAACGTTTAGAGGATGGAGATGAGGAGCTTAATAAAATTTGGAAGGAAACAAGAGAACTTTGCTTAGCAGATATGAAAAAGATTTTTGCCGAATTGGGTAGTGAAGATATTGATAAACGATATTTTGAAAGTGAAGTAGAAAAACCATGAGTTGAATTAGTTCGTAAATTGCAGGCAGAATGAAAAGCTGTTATTTCTGAATGAGCACTAGCTATAAATTTGGAAGAATGGTGATTAGATCGGTTCTTATTATTGAAATCAAATTGAGCTTCACTTTATTCAACTAAGGATATTGGTTTGGCATTTAAAAAGCAATCAGACTTTCCTAATTATTCTAAATCTTTATATATTGTTGGATCAGAGCAAGAACATCATTTTGCCCAACTTTTCAAAACTCTTGAAATTATGGGAATTGAACGTGATAAATTACAACATATTTCTTATTGATTAGTTGATTTAAAGGAATGAAAAATGTCTTCTCGTGCTGGTAATGTGATTCTTTATGAAGACTTTAGGGATCAATTGTTAGAAAAGGCTGAATCCATGATGGCAGATAGAAATATTGATGAAATGGAAAAGAAAGAAACCGCAAGAAAAATTGCTTTCTGAGCTATGAAATTTGGTATGCTATTACAAGATAGTGAAAAGAAAATTATCTTTGATAAGGAAACAGCTCTTTCTTTTGAATGAGAAACTGGTCCTTACTTACAATATACAACAGCTAGGATGTCTTCAATCTTAAGAAAGAATCAATGGAATTTAGATTGAGTTGATAATCGGGATTTATTATCTTCTGATGAAGAAAAAGCTTTAATCTTAAAATTAGCTGGTTTTGAAGAAGAAGTTCAAAAAGCTGCTAATGAATATAAACCTAATTACGTTGCTAGACGATGCTTAGATGTAGCACAATTATTTAATTCTTATTATCATAATCATAAGATTATTGATGAAAATAATGAAAAATTAAGCAAAATGCGTTTAGTTTTGCTTAAGTCAATTTTGCAGGTTATGAAAAATGCATTAAATCTTTTGTGAATTGAGGTTGTAGAAAGTATGTAATTTTAAATTTATATGTTAGGATATGCTAAAGAAAGTTATTAAATATCTTTTGATTTTATCCTCTATTACAATTCTATTACCATTTTTAATGGTGAAGTTATTGCCATCTCAAGAGTTTTGATTTTTTTTCGAGGTAATTATTTTGTTTCTTGTAATTAATCCGTTTGTATCTATTGTGTTTTGATATTTAACATGAAAGAATAATATTCTGTATTTGCCTTTTATGCATCCAATTCTTTTTGTTATATGATGCCGAATAAATTTTGGTTGCTGAAATACTGATTTTTTAGTATATTGATGAATATATTTGATGCTTGGTTATATTTCAGCTTGAATAACGTATCTAGTAATGAAATATAATAAAAAGTGAAAATAGCTTTATAATTCATGATTAATATAAATGACTTCAATATGAAAACAAAATTTATTTATAAAAGAGGTAGCTAAATATTTTATGGATTTTTTGGAAACGGATTTCCATAAAAAGAAAGCTCCTAAAAGGTCTATCTCATATTCCAATTCTAAATGATATTTAATTTGAACAAATCTAGTCAAATATAATAAAATAAATGAGGTTGTTCGAAAGACTGTTAGTAAATGATTTGATAGTGATACAATAAAAGAAATAAAAAAATGAACATATACTACGCAGATTCCTAAAGACTTTCTTGATGTGATAAAATTAAATTTAAATAAGATTACTCAAGAAGATATCCAGAGTGTGATAGATGAGATTTCTCAAGTTATAATTGATTGTGCGAAAGAGTTTCAATTACATATAGATGAGATTATAGATTATGTTTTAATAAAGGAAACTTCAATATTTAAAGAGTATTTTGTTTCTTCTTTTTTGGTAAATATTCAGGATTATATTATTTCTAAAAAATTATGAGATGAAAGTACTGTCTTTTCTATGGAAGATGAAATTAGTTCAATATTGGTAGAATGAACTCAGGATTTGGTAAAAGACTTAGTGAAAAAAGTCGTAGTAGAAGCCAATGATAGACATTGAAAAACGCTTTTAAAAGAAAGTGTAAAAAATCTGACGGAATTAAATGTAAAATCAAAGAAAAAAATAGTTGAAGAGATTAAGGAAGGAGAAAAAGATTTGGAGCAATGATGAATTACATCAGTTGATATAAAACAGCAACTTACAGATGCTATCAATATATCAGTTATTAGAGAATCTATAATATCTTTTTTTGAAACATTTAGAGCTTGAGATTTATATTTGGAATTGTCTGAAATAAATAGAAATAAAGCGATTCTAGAAAATCAAGAATTTTACCTATATTTTTGAGATATTTTATATCAACATTCTAAATATCCAATTTTCTATATTCCATTAAAATTAGAAAAAGATACCTCTTCTGAAAGCTTTCATATCTCATTTTGATCCCAAATTTATGTAAATAAAAAGGCATTAGAATATATTGTACAAGAGTATAATCTTGCTTCTGGAAATGATACCCATTTGAAGACAATTTGAGAGAGAATTATGTATGTTGCAGATTGAGCAGAACCAAATTTCAATAAAATAAAAGAGATTTTAGATGAGGCTGTAGAATTATTTAAGTTGACTAAAAAAATAGATATTACTAATCCTGAAATACAAGTTGCGAAATGAGAGACTGTTAGAATATCCAATAATTGTTATATCAATCTTTTTGATAGATCAGATGAGGCTTTGATAAATGACTACGAAGAAATTATAACAAAGATAAATGAGTGAAATTCTGAATTATGAGAATGATTTTCTAAACTTATTGATGACTTTATCTATAATGATCCCAAGAAGATAACTTTTGACATAAAAGAAGAACGAGAAGATAAAGAATTAGCTGATAAACTTATATATCATTGTCCGATTCCATTAAATCAAGAACAGCAACAGATAGTTTCTGCAACAAAGAGAGAAGATTGCAAATATATTATAGTTCAGGGGCCTCCAGGTACTTGAAAGAGTCACACAATTACAGCAGTAGTTTTTGATCAAATTTTGAAATGAAACTCTGTTTTAGTATTGTCTGATAAAAAGGAAGCCTTGGATGTCGTTGAAGATAAAATTACAGAAACGATGAATACAGTAAGAATAAATGATGATTTTCAGAATCCAATCCTTAGATTATGAAAAACATGAAATACATATTCTGAAATTTTGAATGCACAACATATTGAGAAAATTATTAATTCATATTTTGCTGCAAGATGAAAGGAGAAAGAGATTGATGAAAATATATTAGCTAAAACTAAAAAGATAAAGGAAAATATAAAATCTGAAAAAGATTGATATGAAAAGATATCGAATCATGATATAAAGACAGTTTTTGAATTAAAAGAACAATTAAAAAACGAACATTTTTATATTGATGAAGATGAATTATTAAGTAATTATAGTTCATATTCAGATATAAATACTTTGAGAAATGTCTGTCTGTTCTTAAAAGACTTGTTTGAAATAAATATAAAAGATGAAAAGAAATCTGAACTATTTAAGCTTGTAAACTTATCTCTAAGTTGAGTTAAAAATCTTGATGATGTAGAACATAAATTAACTATATTAACTAAATTAAATACTATAATTGAATCTTTGAAAAGATATCCGAATAATGAAGTAGTAAACGATTTTTGAATATTAAATAATGATAATTTTAAATTATTGAAAGAGATATCAGCAAGGTATGAAAAAGAAAGAGCTCCTGTTGTATGATTCTTATTTAAGAAAAATGTATTGTTAGAAATTCGTAGTGAATTAGAAAATGAATTTTGATATTCAAGTACCTGAGATTATTCCACAGATGTAAAAAATCTGAGAGCTATGATTAAATTGGTAAATAAATCTCTTGAATCAGATTTATTATCTAATGATTTTGATTATATACATTTAATTTTTAGACTTTTGAAAGATAATCTATTATCAAATAAATTATTTGAATGTGTAAGTAACTGTGAAACCATTGGTGATATAAATAAGTTCATTGAAGGATATCCTAGGACAAGCCAGTTGTTATGAATAAATATATGAAATATAAATACGTTAGTACAAAATTGACTAACTAGAGTGAGTGATGAAACATTCGAGAAGTTAACTGAATATCTAAGATTAACTTTTGAATTAAGAAATAAATTTTCATCAATTCAATATTTTGACTATAATGGGGATAAAACAGAAATTGAGACACTAGCTACAATGGAAATGACTCGCATGATGGATGAAAGTTTAGTAAAATTCTATGAAGAGAGAAAAAATACAGCAATGGTAATTAAGAGGATCATCCAAAAAAAAGTAAAATTTCCAAAAGAAGAGTTCTCTGTCCTTAAAAAAGCCTTTCCATGTATTCTTGCCTGAATCAGAGATTATGCAGAGTATATACCACTAGAACCTGATATGTTTGATATCGTAATAATTGATGAAGCGTCTCAAGTTAGTATTGCACAGGCATTCCCTGCCTTATTAAGGGCTAAAAAACTTTTAGTATTATGAGATAAAAAGCAGTTTAGTAATGTTAAAACGTCTTTAGCAAGTATAAAAGAGAATAGAGAATATCTAAACAAAATCAGGGAAAGTTTTATGGAAAATGTTTCTGAAAATCAGATTTATATAGAAAAATCTGAAATGTTTGATATTAAGAACTCTATTCTAGACTTTGTTGAACGTATTTGTAATTATGAAGTAATGCTAAAAAAATATTTTAGGTGATATAAAGAAATTATTTCATATTCAAAT
The DNA here is from genome assembly GCA_045627125.1 of Candidatus Absconditabacterales bacterium. Lineage (GTDB taxonomy): Bacteria > Patescibacteriota > Gracilibacteria > Absconditabacterales > Absconditicoccaceae > UBA3291. The sequence goes on from JAZQNA010000009.1 coordinate 48,100, forward strand.
AAATTTTTCTATGGAAATGACTTACAGGTAATGAAAATTAGATGAAAGCATATTGATGAGGTTCTAAGGTTTGAATTTATTGAAGTAGATAGGAGTAGAAATATAAAACCTAATACTAATTCAGGTGAAATAGAGTTTATTATTTCAGAATTAACTAAATTAAAAGAGAGTTGAATAAAAAAATCTGTAGGAATAATCACTCCCCATACAAACCAACAAAAAGCTTTATCAGAAGCAATTAATAAAGTTCCAGAAAGTAATTATTTCTACGAGAAATTAGACCTTAAAATAATGACATTTGATAGTTGCCAGTGAGAAGAAAGAGATATAGTTTATTATTCTATGGTTGCAACAAAAGATGATGATAGATTACGATGAGTATTTATAAAAGATTTGAATGAAATTGACAATGAAGAAGAGGGTAAGTTAAAAGCTCAAAGGCTAAATGTTTGATTTAGCCGTCCTAAAGAGACTATGGTTTTTGTATTGAGTAAACCAATAAATGATTTTAATTGAGAAATTCGTAAGACATTAGAGCATTATCGAGAAGAAAAGGAAAAATGTATAAAAAATGGTGATTTCTCTGATGATGTAGATTTTAAAAATAATAAAATTTTACAAATTTTGAGTAATACAGACTTTTATAAAGAAAACTCTAAAAATATAAAAATTCTTTCTAATTTTCAACTATGAGATTATATAAAACAGCTTGATCCATATTATGAACATCCAAAATATAAATTCGATTTCTTATTGGTTTATACAAATGACAAGTGAAAAGATACAAAAATATTCTTTGAATATGATGATTTCGAGAATAATGTAGATTCTATTGAAAATAAGAATTCTGATAATTATTTAAGCGAAAGTGATGTATTTAAAGAAAAATTAATGGAAGCATACTGATATAAATTCTTGCGTGTAAATGATTTTTCTTTATGAAAGTATCCTGAACGTACATTAAATTCAAAATTGGAAGAATTAACAGGAACAAAAGTTGAAAAACATATAGATGGTGATTGAGAAATTCTTCAGGATGTACAAAAAATAGCACAAGGATTAGAAGATTGAACATATAAAATATGTGATAAATGTTGAGAGGTTAAAGAAATTGAGGAGTTTAAAGATATAACATTGAAGAGTTGATATGGAAGGATATGTCTAGATTGTAAATGAAATAAAAAGAGAATTATTAATAAAATAAAGTCTAATTCTTGAAATCTAAAGAAATGCCCTAAGTGTTGATCTAAAATGGTTCTTAGACATTCTAAATATGGAGATTTCTATTGATGTTCAAAATATCCTAAATGTACATGAATCGTGAGTATAGCTCATGGTAAATATGTACAGTTTTAACTGTTAATCTTATTTCTATAATCGCTACTATTGTGAGTTTTTGCTCCTAATCAATCTTTAATCCCGATTCATAATTCATTACAAACTTGAACTTCAGGGATGTTTCAGGAGAAACGATCTCATCATTTTCAAAAAATGATTTTTACATCATTACCATATCTTTGATGAATCTGATTTGCAATAGCTCTAATACTTTCACATACAGAACCGTCTAGATCAACAGATAAGAAGACTTCATCCACAACTTTCAGAGAGCTGACTATTTTCATTCTAAAATTCTCATCTTGAAAAACTTCAGATTTTCATGTCTTCAATTTTGCTTGTAAATCGCTATTTACGATTACTCGAAGCTCATCTCATAAAGCTTTGCATAACTCTAGGCATTCAATATGTCATGGATGAATTGGATTAAAATATCCCGATGTTATAACTATTGTTTTCATATCTTATTTATATCAAAGAAATAAAGATTTATACATGTACTCTAAATATCTCATATGAAACAAATCCTAATCATACGGCAGATTTTATCATAGATTCATTTCTATTTAATAAAGATTGTCAGCTCTTTATTTCTAATAAAACAATCTTTTTTAGATGCCCTGAAGCTAATCCATCAAATACTAAATAATCAATTCATTTTCATATAAATACCATGTCTTTGAAATCATATGGAAATCCAGGTAAGGCGGGAGCTAATTTTTCATTAACATCCCCTAAAATTACATTACGAGCCTGCTTTACTGATGAGGAACGAGCAGATTTAACTGCAGAATGCACAGTTAATTTTGCAACGAGAAATCCTATAACGATTCATATAACAGCTCAAAGAATAAGAGATGATGTTTCGTAAGTCATAAGAAGCAGAAAAAAATAAATCTGATTTTAGATTATGAGAAATTTATATGAAAGCAAGTGTTTATGTTTTTACTAATATTATAAATCGTTTTTTTTTTGTAAAGAGAAGTGCAGTTAAAAACTGACAAAATTTTTGCAATAATTTTAAATTGTGGATATATTATAGATGTTTTAATATTTAATAATTTATGAGAATGCAAAGATTTACGAAAGTACTATCATTAGTAGTGTTGGTAATGATGGAAGTTATGACATCGTTTAGTCATGCGATAACTTCACAAGTATCAGTAACATTTAATTCGAATGGATGAAGTGAGATGGAATGAATAGATGTAGAATATGGACAGAAAATTGAAGCTCCAGCAGATCCAATAAGAGATGGATATGAATTTAAATGATGGGCAGTAGAAGAGTCCAATTATATTGTGAGATATCTAGATAAAGATACAGATGAACTGATATTACCAGATATTGTGAAACGAGAGGTTCCGGTTTGAGCAACGGTGGTAGAGAAAGTTACACCAATTGATGGATATTTTGTAGTGGGCGAAGATTCAAAGTCAATTGTAATCGATAGAGATGAAAGTCAGAATATAATTACATTTTACTATTCTATGCCACACTATAAGGTAACATATGTGGTAAACCCAGCTCTTGGTTACGGAATGCCTGAAGACTTTGAGGTACCAACTGATTTGCACCTGTATGTACCGTGAGAAATGGTGGATGTAAAGCCTCAGCTAACCACTGAAGTGGATTACGCATATAATAGTGAAGGCGAGAAGGTAAAAGGGACGTGGGAGTTTGTAACATGGGATAAGGATGATTTTTCAATCACAGAGGATACAACAGTCACCGGTGGATGGGTCTTTACCCCCGCCACCGTACAAACACAAACATACAAATACATCGTTCATTATATGTTATTAGACGGTACGCCGGTGGCCAACAATTGATATTGAGCGGTAGACAATCTTGGTGATGAGGTGACTGTACCTGCGATACCGATTGGGTCGTGATTATATGCAAAATACAGATCACCCAAGAAATATCAAATTGTATCTGGTTATGAAAGTGTGACAGAAATAATAGATAAAGATGGCTACGAGATATACATATATTATGAAGAAATTCCAAGAACGGCAGCTGTTAATCCAAATTCAGTGGTAACATCAGGAATTAAAGAAGAGGAGAAAGAGGTAATTGAAGAAGAGAAGGCAGAAATAGTAGAAGCAGATGAAAAAGAAGAAATAGTTGAAGAAGAGGAGAAAGAAATAGTAGAAGAAGATGAGAAGGAAGAAATAGTTTTCTTTGGTATGGTGTGAAACCAAATCTGAGAATTGCTATGAGATCCAGAAGGAAATTATAGATATTGGGACTTTGAGAATGATAAATTCTATTATGATACAAAATTAATAGCGGTATGGGAACCAATAACTTATACAATTAGTTATGAATGAGTAGATGGACTAGAAAATTCTAATCCAACTGAGTATACAGTAGAAACAGAAGCTTTTGATTTGATACCATTAGAAAAAAGCTGATATACATTTGAAGGATGGTATACATCAGAATGAAACAAGGTATCACAGGTTGCTGAATGATCTACATGAAATTTGGTGTTGACAGCTAAACGAACACAAAATTGACCAAGATATAGTGGAGGATGATCGCGTTCTTCATCAAAAAAGGATACTACAAATTCTGATAAGGAGTCAAAAAATACTCATAATTCAGCTGATGAAAAACCAGTAGAATCTGTAGAAAATGAAGTAGTAGAACCTGAAGTAAAAACAGAAGTAGAAAATAAATGAGATGCAGATATTGCAGAAGAAACTGAAATCTGAAATACTTCAGAAATGGTTCAAGCATATAAATTTGCATACGAACATGGAATTACAACAAAAGAAACTTTTGAAGAGTCAGATACAGAAGAATTATTGAATAGAAAGGAATTAGCTAAAATACTTAGTCTATTTGCAGTAAATGTAATGTGAATGGAGCCAGAAGAATGAAAAGCAGGATCTGAATCTTTTAATGATACAAAAAGAGAAAATTCTGAAATGAAATGATATATGAAATCTGCATGTGAATTATGATTGATGTGATTAGAATCAGATTGAATTACAGTAGCAAATCATTTTGATCCAAATAAATCTGTAACTAGAGCAGAATTTGGAACAACATTATCTAGATTATTATATGGATGAGTAAATAATTTACATGATGACTTAGATAGAAGAAATAATGAATGGTATGAGAAACATTTGAGAGCATTAAAGGATAATAAAATAATGACGCAAGTAGAATGAGAATGGGTAAAGAAAATTGAAATAAGATGATATGTGATGTTAATGTTAATGAGAAGTGCAAATAATTAATTATTTCAATTGAAATAAAAAGAGCCATTAGGCTCTTTTTTTGTGTTTCTTCTTTTTTTTAGTTTCTGGAATAATGTAAGCTTTATCTTTTTCTTTCTCTCGAAGTCAGAGTGTGATTCAATATAATAAGAAGAATGGGTAAACAATCATTCTATCTGCTAATGAATGGAGAACTAATCATTCTGCACAAAGACCAACAAATCAGATTCCAAATCATAATAAGCAAAAATAGAGTAATTCTTGATATGGTGATTTAGTTTTTTTCTGATAACTTAGAATCATTTTTCATGTATAACACAGAATAATTACACACAAAGCAAGCCAGAAAATAATTCATACTAATCAATACTCGATTAAAACTTGTAAATATTGGTTCTCTGGGTTAAATCCATAAGTAGAAATTTGGTTTTTAATATTTCATTTTCTCAAAATCTCACAACGTTTGTTATCAAGATTAATACTTGTTGGATCTGCAAATATATCAACAGCTTCTTCTGTATAACATAGTTGATGAGATGCAGGTCAAGCATATCCAGCTCATCGTCATTGTAATAAACTTCATTTTGCTAAATTTCGACCAGATTCTAGTAATACTAGATGTCATGTGTTTGAATGCTCTCTAACCATAATTCATTTACCGAGATAGCCAATTCCACATAGTCATATAATAAATAGCAAACATAATCGAACAAAATATTTTTTTACATTCTTCCAATATAATATGAAGAATAGTACAATAGCCTCTAAAATCCAAACAGCTATTCAAGCACGAGATCGAGTAGATAAAATCAAAAGTCAAAAAGCTATCACAGGTAAAATCTGATTTTTTCAACTCTTTTTCCTTAAGTATCATAGTACAAATATAGGGAAAAATGCGATTAACCAGAACCCAAAACTAGTAGGTCTCTCAAATAAGAAAGTGTTTCTGGTATAACTATGATTTGCTCGAGGGGTAATGTTTGTATAATATGCAGCAGGAGGATTTTGTCATACAGTTCATTCATAAGAATTAGGATCAAATCCGAAAATTTTAAATACATTAGGCATAAGCCATACAATGAACCATCGAATTAATCAAAGTCGGAGGGCTCGAGAAATTAATTTACGATACAACCCTAATATTGTTTTGTCTTCTTCAGTGAAAAAAGCTAAAGCTAAACAGATTCATACTCAAAAAATGAAGAATCAAATTAAGTCATATTTGATACTTAAAACAAAAGCAGTTAACCCAACATGTTGAATCAGTAGAGCAAGAATGAAAAAGATAACTAAGGTTACAAATAAAATTGAAAAAAATTGAAATATAAATTTAGACTTAATATTTTTTCGTAATAATTTTCGAGATATCTTATCAGAATTTTCTTTATTTTTTATTGCATTAGTTCGCATTCTCAAATGTGAAAACATATATCGTAGTAGTACTACAATAAATATAAGCAATATAAATTCTTTCCACATCCAAAACAAAGTCCAAAATTTTCAGTCTCGTCCAAGTTTAAAAGTGACAAAAGTTTGTAAGAAGAATTGTAACATTAATCAAATTACAAAAACTTTACATAACAAAACTACCCGATATCTGAGTGATTTTGAACATAAAGTTTTCCATCGTGATGTGGCTTTTTTCATGGCTATAAAAGAAAAGACATAAAAGAAAAGTCTGATTTTTGTTTTATTTTTTGTCTTTTACTTATTTTTTATTTTATATGAATTGCCAAAATAATGCGATTACTGCAATTACAGTCAAAATTACTTGAACTAACCACATATGCATAACTATAGTGTGTTCTTTGACTCACTTATACTCTAATAAATGATGAAATGGAGCAATTGGAAATAATTTATGATGAAATATCTTTTTCCATGTCATTTGTAATCAACTAGTACACAAATCAATAATAAAAATCAGAAATACTATTACAGCAGGAATAAAGATTCAGATACTCATATTGAGCAAATATGCTGTTGATGCAATAAGTCATCATAAACAAAAAGCTCAGCTATCTCACATAAACACTTTCGCAGGATTAATATTGAAAAACATAAAAGCCACTAAAGTTGCCATACAAACTCATAATACAGTTGTAGCTAGATATCTTTGAGAAACAAACAAAGCAATTGCTAATAACAATAATACAAAAATATTTAATCATCAGGCTAGTCAATCTAATCAGTCTGTAATATTAACGGCATTTACAATAAAGATTGTTCAAATAAATGTTAATATAGGGAAAGCCCATCCTAAATGGATAATTCAGAAAAAAGGTTCCAAATTTATATAATCAATTCATAATGGTTTATAAAATCGATAGGAAATCCATGCAGAAAAGGCAATCAGACCTACCATTTTCCATTTAATATTCAGTCATTTAGTCTTTCCAAAATTATGAATATTTAAGAAGTCATCTAATAGTCATATTAATCCCATACTAAAAAATCAGAATAGTATAATATAGGTTTCTTCTCTGTTCCATAGATGATAATTAGTCCATCATAATTTATTTACTATCACAGATACTCAAATCATAACAGCCATTATAAAAAGGAACATTCAACCTCACATGGTTGGAGTTCAAGCTTTATGTTCATGTAATTTTGAAAATATCTCAGCTTTTTCCCCAGTTGCGGTATTCTCACGAATCGTTTTTCATGCTTTTAATCTTTTTAAAAGCTTAATATATCGAGGGAAAAGTACTAAAGTTATAATAAAAGCTGCAAGAGTGAAACTTAATATCAGATTTAAATTCTGTAACATAATTTCAAACATAGAGTAAAATTTCTGACTAAGATTTTGTTTTTATCTTATTAAAAAGCAAGAGCTTTTTCATCTTTTGCATTCGATTAGTAAATCAATATACTAAGTCACGTGTTTATTTTTGTATAAATGATGGAGATATTTTCTTTAGTGAAAGAGATTTATGATAGAATCCCAAATATAACACCTGATGATATTAAAGATCTTCAGCGTGCTTTTGCTAAAGAAAATAAAATGAAAGATTTGCCATCAAAATCTCAGATTTTACAATCATATTTTCAGGAAGTAAAAGAATGAAAATTAGAGAAAAATCAGGCTTTTGAAACATTATTACGTAAGAGAGCTATTCGTTCACTTTCTGGAATAGTTCCAGTACAAGTTCTAACAAAACCTTGGCCATGCCCATGACAATGTATATTTTGTCCTAATGAGCCGGAGATGCCAAAGAGTTATATTAAATCAGAACCATGAGCCATGCGTGCTTGGCTAAATCAATTTGATCCATTGAAACAAGTTTACAATCGTTTACAATCTTTAACAACAACAGGTCATCAGACAGATAAAATTGAAATGATAGTTCTGTGATGATCTTGGGATGCATATCCACGTGACTATAAAATAGATTTTGTAAAAAATCTTTATGATGCTTGTAATACATTTTCAGATTTGCAAATAAAACAATCTGAATCCAAATATGGTTTTGAAATTATGAATCAGGATGATATTCAATATTCAGAATCACTAGATGAAGCAATAAAACGTAATGAATCTGCTAATCATAGGATAATATGATTAACAATTGAAACGCGTCCTGATTTGGTAATCCATGAAAATTGTAAATTCTGGCGCGAATTATGAGTAACAAGGGTGGAGATGTGAATTCAGTCTACAGATGATGAAATCCTTGCATTAAATAAAAGATGACATACTGTTGAACAAATAAAAACAGCTATGCATATAATGCGCCAGTATGGATTTAAAATTTCAATTCATTTGATGCCAGGTCTTTATTGATCTAATCTTGATAAAGATATTCAGAGCTTCAAGACAGTCTTTACAAATCCAGCATTCCAGCCAGATGAATTAAAATTTTATCCAACATCTGTTATACCAAATACTCCATTATATGATTTGTATTGTGAATGAAAATATACACCAATTTCTACGGAGTGAATCCTAGAAGTTATACGTGAAACATTCTTAAATATTATTCCTCCATATACAAGAATTAAAAGACTGATACGTGATATCCCAGCTACAGAAATTGTGGCGTGATCAAACGTCACAAATCTATCTCAAATTGCGCATGAAAAATTACTAAAAGAAATGAAATTAGCTCTTTTGGGTAAAGATTCATTATTGAATAGGAAATCTGTTTTAGATTTTTATTCTCGTTTATATTGAAATTATAAATTATATTCGGATGAAGATATTTATTTTATGAATTTTTGAGATATATGAAAAGTAGGAGAGTGATTCAAAACTGAAATTATATGAGCATCTCCAGACTTAGAATCATTTCGTCAATTCGTCTGTTTGGATACTAGATCCAGAGAAGTGAGAAATAGAACAGAAAAATCAGATTGAAGTCAATTAAATTTAGTGTTACGTTGGTATAAATCTTCAGCATGACAAGAATGTTTTATATCTTTTGAAGATACCCTTGGATATTTATACGGCTTTACTCGCTTGCTTCGGCCTAATGAAGAGAGTATTGCTTGAGTAAGCTGATTAGAAAAATGAACTGCAATTATTAGAGAGTTACATGTTTATTGAGAATTGCAAAAGATATGAGAAAAAGGTGAATCAGCGACCCAACATACATGACTTTGAAGACGTTTGCTTTCATTTGCTTATAAAATGTCAAAGTTAGCTAAATATACCCAATTATCAGTTATATCATGAGTGTGAGTAAGAGCATATTATCAGAGTTTATGATTCGAACTAAAATGAACTTATATGAGTAAAATTATATAATAAAAAGTCGGATGTTTTTTGCTTTTATAGATATATATCACTATAATAGTAGTGCTTTTTATTTTATCATCAAAAACAAAATGGAAAAACAAAAATCTAAAAGTGAAAATTCTTCAGTGTTAGAATTAAAATCTATATATGAATCGGATTATAGATTAAAATGCTGGAATTATTGGAAATTGACTACAGTTCTTTGATGAGTTTCGACATTTTTATGATATTTATTTGATCTTATGTGAAACTCGTGACTTACTGGATGAATTATGGGGTTGGTATGAATAGCAATTTGTTATTTTAATATTATCTTTACAATAAATAGATTTCATGACTTATGAAAATCTGGTTGGTCTATCTTTTTGTTGCTAATCCCATTTTATAATATTTATCTTACATGTGTATTGCGGTTTTCTAAGGGAGACAAAAATGATAACGAATATGGAAAGTATATGGATAGACAAATTATTTTTAATGAAAAAGCTGATAAGGTATTTGATATATTAACAAAAGTACTATTAATTCTTTCATGAATTCTGATCCTGGGCGTACTGATGATATTTGTATTATTATTTCCATCTATGACTATGATGTAAAATATTATTACTTAAAAAACGTAGGACCCAAATCCTACGTTTTTAGTATGTTTTAATTTTATTCTTCATCTTCAACTCCGGTAATATCATCAATAACTTCATCCAAATGTTCAAATGTTTCGTCATCCAAAACTTGTTTTCCCATTCTCATATCCTTTATGGCTGATTCGATTTTCTTTTGTAATTCATCTAAAGCTTTTTGATCTCATGCAAGATATTGAGAAAGCTTTTCTTTTCATTGAAACTTTTGACTTCATAAAGTATAGAAAGCTCAGCTTTTTGTAATGGTTTTTAGTAGAACAGAAGCTTCAATAATATCACTAATTTTATCGTATCCCATATTCCATTTTACAGGTAGTTCAGCAGTTTTAAATGGGGCGGCAATCTTATTCTTAGCAATTTTTACTTTAGCGAAGTAACCGGTTTGCTCTTTATCTTCCATAATCTTATCTCATTTTCTAATTTCAATTCTTTGAGATGCGAAGAACTTTAGAGCATTTCATCAAGTAGTGGTTTCAGGATTACCAAACATTACTCAAATTTTCATCCTAATTTGATTGATGAAAATACAAGTAGTTCATGTTTTAGCCAAAACAGAAGTTAATTTTCTAAGTCATTGAGACATCATTCTAGCCTGTAATCCCATATACGTATCTCACATATCTCATTCAACTTCAGCTTTTGGAACAAGTGCAGCAACAGAATCTATAACGATTAACTTTACACTACCTGATTTAGCAAGTTCTTCTGCAATTTGTAAAGCTTGCTCACCATAATCAGGTTGAGCCAAAAGTAAATCATCAATATTTACTCATAATTTTTTGGCATAATGGGGATCTAATGCATGTTCAGCATCGATAAAAGCTGCCACACCTCCACGTTTTTGAATCTCAGCAATGGCATGTAATGCAATTGTAGTTTTTCCACTAGACTCTGGTCAGTAAATCTCTACAACACGTCATTCTGGATAACCTCATCATAATATAAGGTCTAATATATAAGATCCACTATGGAAAGTGTTTACCAATCCGAAAGTGGAGTGATCTCACATTTTAATTACTGCTCATTTTCCGAATTGCTTTTCGATACTAGCAAGAGCATTCTTCAACTCATCAGGTTCTTTTGTTGTCATGTGTATTGTTTTTAAGGATTAAAAATCATAACGCAATCATCGTAATAAATTTTTTATAAAATGCAAGAGATTTTTTACTAGTTAAAAACAGTAATATCAAATTTGTCAAAAAAATATGGTTTTTTGTCAAAAAAGATTTGACATCGTCAACGAGATTCTTATAAAGAAAAAAGAAATACAGATTAGATTTTATACTTTAATTATCCAAAATTATGAAATATGAATTAGATGACGTTCAGAAAGCTCTTATTCTATTCTTTAAAAAAAACACTAATGAAGAGGGAATTACCCTCAGAGAAATTGCGGCAGAAATTTGAGTCAAGCATCCACAAACAGTTTTGAACAAATTAAACCAGCTTGTTTTAAAAGGATATTTTGTCAAAGATGAGAAAGGGTACCGTTTAGTACGTGAATCAGTTACAGATAAATATACTGATATTGTTCAGTTGCCTATCTTTGGATTTGCTCAGTGTGGAAATCAATGAAAGGCTGTCATTAATGAATACACACAAGAGCGTATTCCAGTAACTATGGCATTCGTTTGAGTTTCAGATTTGGAAAATTGCTTCTTTGTACGCGCAAAATGAAATTCAATGGAGCCTAAAATCCAAGATTGAGATTTAGTTCTAATACATCAGCAGGATAGTTATGATGAAAATGATTTTGTATTTGTTGTTCATAATCAATTACCTAAGTTAAAAAGGATTAAGAAAACTGAAGATTGAATATTTCTCGAATCAGTAAATAGGTTTTTCGATAATGTAGAAATTAGTCCTTTTGATGAAACAAAAGTGATTTGAGTAGTTAAAAAGATAATCAAGAATATGTAATTGTATAGGACCATTTATGTTGTTAAGCAAAAAATCCACATTTAGTGGATTTTTCTTAAATGAGATAATTAATTATTGTTCAATCCGTTCTACAAAAATCTGATAATCACGCTGAATATCTTTATCGCTATCGGAATTTCATTTTAATTTATCTTCAATGCAATTTATAGCATAAATAACTGTAGCGTGATTTTTTCATCAAAAGTACATTCAGATTTTTTCTTGAGTTCGTCTAAAATGTTTCTTTGCTAAATACATTAACATCTGTCTTGCATTTGTGATTTCGCTACTTCTTTTACTAGATTTTAATTCAGCTACTGAAATAGAATAATAATTTGCAACCATCTCCACTATTGTATCAAAAGATTTGTCAGATTTTACATTTTTATTTACTGCATCATAAGTATTTACACGATGATTAGTTGAATATCAAAGCGTCTGCAGGCAAGATTCAACATCTGCTTCAGTAATTTCTGTTCACATTAGTTTTTTTCTAGTGAGCAAAATATTTAATGCTCCTTCCAATTCACGTACATTTGTTGTAATGTACTTCGCAATTATAGATAACAAATCTGCATCAATCATCTCTTGTTTAATTTGTAATTTTGATTGAAGAATTGCGATTCTAGTTTCATAATCTGGTGCATGGATGTCTGCGACTAATCATAATGCGAATCTTGTTTGTAACCTTGGTGCAAAATTGATTAATTCTTTTGGTGGATGATCTGAAGATAAGATAATCTGCTTTTTATTCGCTTGAAAGTCATTGAAAAGGTTCAAAAAAACTTCTTGAGTCTTATCTTTTCATGCTAGAAATTGGATATCATCGACCAATAACACATCAACATTATCAAATTTTCTATTTAAAGAATTCAGCTGTCATTTCATTGTTGCTTGTACGATGTCATCAATTAGTTTCGTAGCTGGCAAGTAAATTACAACTTTATCAGGGGCATTAGAAATAATTTCATTTCAAATTGCTTGCATTAGGTGAGTTTTCCCTAATCCTACATTTCCATAAATAAAAAGTGGATTATACGTATTTCATGGGTTTTCTGCTACCGCTTTTGCTGCAGCAAATGCAAATTGATTATTAGCTCATGCAATAAAATTATCAAATCTGAATGAGGGATCAAAAAGAATTCAAAAATAATCGTTTAATTCTGGTTTTAGATTGTTCGCCATTTTTTCTTTTGCTGAAGTTTTTGTTGTTTCTTTAATATTAAGCAATGAATAAAGATTTATCAAAAGATCACTTCCATTTGCAAATGGTGGATAAATTACAAATTCAATATTAAACTGAGGGTTGTATACAGTTTGTACCGACTCTTTTAAACTTTTACTAAAAAATTTTTTGGCTTGAGCCATCATAAATTCATTCTGAAACCCTATATAGACTTTTTTTTCATTATCTTCAATATTTACTATTCCTGCTTTTCATAAGAATGTTACTATCTTTTTGTGATCTTGTTGTGTGGATAACTGCAAAATTACTTGCGTTCGCAATTCTTTGAGATACTGTTTTTTCTCTGGATCATATTGTTCTACGATATCTAGTAACATTTACACTGTAAAGATGAAATATAAATTATTGTCTAGCTAACACTACATAACCAACGTGATATTCTTCTAGTCTTTCTCCTGGAACAGGATTCGTATAATTCCCAAAATCTTTTACTACAAATTTTCCATTTAATCCTTTAAAATCGTCTAAAGAATATTGAATATGTCACTGTTCTTTTGTCATTGCATAAGAATCTGGTAGGTGATATGTTAAAAAACAAATTCAATTTCTTGTTAAATGCTCATAAATATTAGTCATAAAGGTGTTTAAGATATAATCCTTTGGATAGAACATTACGATATGCTTTGCAATAATGAAATCGTATTTATTTTTGAACTCAAAATCTTCAATCTTTGATTCATAGAAAGTGATATCTGGGTGATCCTTTAAATAATCAGGGTATTCTGCATTATTAGCATCATCCACTGCATCAACTTTGGCTCCAAAACTAGCAGCTAAAATACTGAAATAACCTTTTCTAGCTTTTAAATCCAAAATACGTTCTGGTTTGCACTCTTGGATTAATTCGCTCACAAGTTTTGCTCATTGCATATTTTACTAAATGCATAAAGGAAATAAAATTTTCTTTCTGCGTTTTGTTTATCATAAGAATTTTTCTAATCTGACGATATCCAAATCCGGTCTAGACTCATTTAAATCATCAAGTGTAAAGTCTTGTAATTTATCATCAAAAGTCTGACAAATATCTTCTATTAGAGCTAGATTGAACTCTCTATCGTAGGCTTCTTCAACAAACATTCTTACACATAAATTTGTAGGAATTCAAGCTACTACAATATTTTTAATTCAAACAAGTTCCTCTTCTAAGTTAGTCTTGTAAAAACAAGAAATTTTACGTTTTTTAATAACAACATCTTCTGGTTGAATACATAAATCCTCAATAACTTCTGATAGAGGATCTTTATCAGAGAAAGGTCATTCCTTCTCGATATGCCTAATGAAAATGATTTTGTAATTCATTTCCCTCGCATATTGGATGAGATAACAGGCTCTTTCAATTAATCAATCCATATTGCGTAAATAGTAATCAGATTTTTTATCCCTTCGTAATTCCTGAAGCCCAATTAATACAAGTGCTGTGTTTTGTTGTGCCATTTGCAGGTTGTAAAAGATAAAACTAACTTACCAAAATAATCATATTGATTTGTAATAAAATTACAACAATGAATGTCTTGTTGAGCTTGACTTATAAGAGACGTTTTATTACGGCTAAATGTTATTATTTATCTATTTAGAATAAAAAAGTGAAGGTACATCTTTGTTAATGCCTTTTTTATGTTGTAGGACTTTTCCATATATTAAAAAGATCAGACATGGAGTCCGATCTTTTTGTGATGCATCATATGAATCTTTATATATCACATGAAAACTTTTGTTAATCTCAACCCATAAGTTGTACAAACCAAATTATTGCACTAACAATTAACCAAGATAAGCCAATAATTGCTAATCATAAAGCTGCATTTTTTAGAGTGGATAAGCCAGATTTATATCATTTGTCATCTCATCCAGATGTAAGCATCTTAAATCATGCATACAAGCATATTACAAATGCAATTGTGGCTAATATTCATAGAATCCAATTAATTGTATTCTTTATTGTGTCTAATAAAGATGCGTCAATAGTAGGATCTTCAGTTCAAATAACATCGATTCAACTTACATATTGAGTATCTCAAAATCATTGTGCTAATGTTGTTGAACATCGAGCAAGTGGTATAAAGATACAACCTAATATCATAATGAGTTTTTTCATTGATTGAGTTTCGTAGTCAAAACTAAATTATAAATTAAGCAACTTTGTCTCCACCTCATACTGCTGAAACAAACCAAGAGATAAGACTGACGAATAGCCAAGCTAGTCCAACGACAGCAAGTCCAAGAGCCGCATATTTGAGGATACCAAGACCTTTCTGGTATTTTTTTTCATCCCCAGCAGAAGTAACCATAAGGAAACCAGCATAGAGGCACACAACTAAAGCAATTGTAGCAAGGATTCCCAGAATCCAGTTAATAGCATTTTTTGCTGAGTCTAACAATTGTGATTCTGCAGATCCAGTACCAGCTAGCATATTGGAGTTTTCTGCCGTCATGTCCTCCAAAGTTCGCTTTCCAGTTCATTCTCATCATTCTGCAGCCTCAAAGGCATAAGTGCTATTTACATATCATAAAGCAGTGAATGTAAATAATCATGTAAATAAGTAGATTAAAGTCTTTTTCATTTGATGTAAACTAAATTATAAATTAAGCAACAGTGTCTCCACCTCAAATTTTTGCAACAAACCAAGAGATAAGGCTGACGAATAGCCAAGCTAGTCCAACGACAGCAAGTCCAAGAGCCGCATATTTGAGGATACCAAGACCTTTCTGATACTTTTTTTCATCCCCAGCAGAAGTAACCATAAGGAAACCAGCATAAAGACAAATAACTAAAGCAATTGTAGCAAGGATTCCTAAAATCCAGTTAATAGCATCTTTTGCTGAGTCTAACAATTTAGATCAAGTTGCAGCTCTTCCCCCTTGAGTCATATCTCATTTTGGTTTTTCCCATGAACTATCGCCTCCCCCAGCACCTCCCTCATCACCAATATCTGCTGCACTTGCGTAATTAGGTAAAACTGTCACTCCATCTAGAGCGAAAATTCCAAGGAATGCTCCTAGTAAATACTTTTTCATTTTCATGTGTAAATAATAATAAAGAATAAATAGTATGTTCAGAATCTT
>JAZQNA010000010.1:0-5213 GCA_045627125.1 Candidatus Absconditabacterales bacterium
TTATCTTTTACTCCATCTCCACAATATGGTTTAATTGCATAACAATCTACCTTTTCTCATGCTGTATTGTTACATGTCCAAGTCCATTTATGATTTGTTTCACTATAAGAGAAAGAATTTGATGTTCCTTTTGTACATAATACAGCACCACTTGTTAAATTAGGTACTCTCTGTCCATTATATGTTGAACTACATACAGGAGCATCTACTGTAATTGGTTTACAAGAATTACTACATCCACCATTTCCCCATCATGATTTAGTTGTGTCTTTTGGATCACAAATTTCATCATAATTTTTATCTACAGTTCCATCTCAACATCGAGAAATTTCATAATATTTACATTCTGTATGAAGATACTTGTTTTTACCAGCTTCATCTGTTGAATATTCAATAGTATATTTTAGAAAAAGGTTATCGTATGATCTCTTAGCAGGTACTGCCAAAACTGGATAAGCACTAGTTGCTTGTAAAACTCTAGTAGTTCCTCCTGCTGGTACTAGCCAATTATTATTTTTGATTGTGTCTGTCCATGCAAATGTTGGAAAACTTGATGATTGATTATAATCATATTGTTCTTGATAATCTACTCGCGAATCCCACATCCATTTGTTGCTACTATTAGCATGGAAATCATCATAAAATGTATATTGTTTATTATATCTTAATGTACCATAAAATGTGTCATCACAGCTATCTGCTGCAAATGCAACTGTCTGTGTAAGCACAAACAATCATAATAAGCTGATCAATAGACGTAACTTTTTCATCATTTCATATATAATGAAACTAAAATACTATATTAAATATTAATTTCTTCCATTTCCTCACTGATGTCCAGAATTTCATTCTCATCATTGTCATGGCTGTTCATCTCCAGAATTATTAGTTCATCAGTTATTTTCTCCTCAATTATTTTCTCCTCATCTTCCATTTCCTCACTGATGTCCGCTTTGTCAATCTCATCCTACATTTGGTGGCTGAGTGTTATCTCAGTTATCTTTTCATCAATCTTTTCCATCTCCTGGAGTGTGTTCCCCCTTATCCGGTGTTGTATCTCATGGAATATCTCATTCCTCTTCTCCTGGAGTTGATCATCAATCTGATGCTTTAGGATCATCTATAGGCTCTTCTTCTTCTCATGGTGTTGATCATCAATCATCTTTATACTGTTTATAAACTGTTACTGCAACTTCACCTTGTCCACGTGCAGAACTTACTAAATCTTGTTTAGTTCATTCTGAAGTTTTTCCTCATGCCATAACAGAAGGTCCAAAATCAACGCTTGCATTAGTTCACTCAATAACAGCACTGATATCATCCAAATAAATCATCTGATTTACACATTGAGCAAAGTATCCAAAATTTAGATCTGCATCTAAAATAACTTTTTTATTAGAAATGTCAAGTGTTAGTTTATCATTTTCATAGTTTGTTTTAAGTTGTGACAAATCTGTATCTTGAGGCAAATTCAATCATTTTAGGATTGGATTCATTAAAGCAGGATTTTTAGCTACTACTTCTAATGCATGCTGATGCAATATTCTATTTTGTGCTTTATCTAATCTTTCCTTAAAAGTATCATATACATCAGGATTAAATAATGGATTTTCGACACTTGAAGAATCTCATAGATTGATTCAAATTGCATTTTCTAATACACTAGAATGGCATTCTGTTTTCCTGTAATTATCTTTATCTTGTCTTGCTTTTACAGCTTGTGATTCGATTAATTTGATATATGCATCTCTTACGTCTGGTGCCAAATTATTAGAATTCCTTATCTCTTTTTCAATCTGTCATCTTCTTTCTGCATCAAAGATATTTCCAAAAGATCTTGAACGTCAAGATACTCGTTCAACAAATTTATAATTATTATCTCACTTTCATTCTACAGATCTAACTCTGGCAAACATATTGATGATAGACATCAAAACTTTTCATTTATCAGTCGATGATGTATCAGGGTTTGATAAAATATTTTTGATTTGTGTA
Source organism: Candidatus Absconditabacterales bacterium (assembly GCA_045627125.1). Lineage (GTDB taxonomy): Bacteria > Patescibacteriota > Gracilibacteria > Absconditabacterales > Absconditicoccaceae > UBA3291. The sequence goes on from JAZQNA010000010.1 coordinate 1,996, forward strand.
AAGTCTAAGATTTGACCTTTTTCCATACCATTAATATAGTTTTCCATTCTTGATAACATTCCTGCTCAAGTACCATCTACCATTAATGCAGCAGCCCCTTCATAATTATGTCCTTTCATAAAATCAGCAAATTGGCTGTAATCATCACGAAGTTTTGCAAGCTCTGAACCTTGTGGAGCAACTTTTGAATTCTTATGCTTAATATAATTCAATGCATGAGTTTTCAGATTGCTAATTTGTGAATACAAAGCTGTTGTTGCTTCTGCAATTTCTTGGCTAACTAACTTTTCAGTTTGTTCTCATTTATATTCTATATGTAAAACAGATTTATCTGGGTTATCATCAGTAACAAACTCAGCTCTAAATTGTCAATCTGTAAATGGAGAAATTACAACTTTTTGTCATGCAACCAATAGCGTCTTTGGTTTAACTAAATCTCCAAAATTAACCTTTTGCAAAGGATCATTATCTGGCAATTTTGATTTTAATTGATTAAATGTTGTTTCATTCCATAGATCTCCGAAATTAACTTCTCTTCATGTAAGTTTATCTTCGGCGATTTCTCCATCCGTTTTCCATTCCTCTAAATTAGATGCATTTAGGCGAACCGCAGATTTTACATCTCCACCTCCAATTACAATTTCATTAGAATAAGTAGCTACACCATTAACCTTGATTGGTCATGAAATAACTGATTTTGGACTAAGAAGTAAATCTCCGTTTTCTGCTTTTTTAATCAATCATTTCATAGCAGGATTAATACTTACCATACCTTCTTTTATCATACCAGCAGGGATTACCAAGAATTTATCGGACAAAGAAATCTTATCTTTTACTCCTAATTTATCGTTTAACACATTTACCATATCTTGAGTCCATTCTGATTTTCATTTTAATTCTTCTGGAGTTTGATCTACATATGTATTGTTTACTCCATCTACATATCCATCTAATCTATGTTTAGAGATTCCAACACCAGCATGTAATACTCATACTCACAATATTCACAATTGGACCCAAGAGAATCAAGCACTTGCAGAAGAAATATATGCTTTTCCATCGATATCTTGAAGTCTTTGATCTTTCCATTTTAAAGCATATTGATTTGCCATTTTTCAAGCAATAACATCTCTAGTCTCTTTTTGTGTTAAATCAAATCAGTTAAAGTTAGACAAGAATCTGATTGTATTAGCTAATAATACATCTTTATCTTCTGATTTTAATTTACTCTTTTCCTCTGATGTTAATTTTTCATTAATAATTTTTTCTAAATAATCTTTTACAATTGTTTTAATTTCAGGATTCTCTAAATCAAGTGTTGCTTTATCAGATTCAGCTAATTTATCGAATAAAGGTTTAGTAATTTCATTATAGTATGCATCCCTTTTCTTACCTGTATCTGATTCAACACCCTTTAATTTATCTCTGCTCCATCAAGTTTTAATAGTGTATACATTACAAACTCATAAAACATTTGTATAGTCTGCTCATACTCAAATCTTGTGCATTACACTATTTTTATTAAGCCATTCTTTATCTACAGTTGCACCTCCACCAAATGAAAAATGTTCAAGTGGAGTGAATCCAACATGAGCTCCTGGTCTTAAATGCCAACCTTTTCACAAATCAATTGATGGATTTCGAGATAGAGTAATTCAAGCATCAACTCACCACTTATCACCATCTTTATTAACTTGGAATCATGAATTAATAGCCAATCCACTAACAAATTGATCAAAAGATATCTGTCATCCTAATCAAACACCATTTGCATATTCTGTGTAGAGCATTCCTGCTACAGCTTGGCTGAGTCATGTAGGACTTACTCATTCAGGTAATTGTGCTTTGTTTATATTTTTTAGTAATTCATCAGTTGCTTTACTAAGAGCTTCAGGAGAAGGTAGCATTGCTTTCATCTTTTCTGTTCATGCATCTGGTCCATATTTTAACATCGTATAAAAATCTTCACCGGGCTGAGAGATAATGTTTTGAAGTAATAAAATAACTTCTTTATCTCAATTTTTGATGTCTTCCTTCATAATTTCAGTATGCTTAATACCTAAGTCCATTGACTGATTTAACAATTTTGCATGTCCTAACAAGTTGTCCCATGCTTTTTGTTGTTCTGCTGGAGTAAAGCTGTCCATAATGTGCTTAAATTGATTTCATGTTTTTGTGATTCATTTATCTGCATAAGTTAGCTTTCCATCATTGTTTAGATCTGCAATAATGTCTGTCTCGCTTCTATTTGTAAAACTCTCATTTTCCATTTTCATCAACCTTGTAGCGGCTGTAAAATCTTTAATTCAAAGTTTTGTAGCAAATGCATGAAGTCTACGTCCATCAGCTTCTTTTAAAAGATTTGTTCAATCTTCATTTTCTTTTCTATCGGCTTTTGATTCTTTAGCTTCTTTATTTTCTTTAACATCATTATAGAACAATCTTACTGCAGCATCACAGCTTCCAGCTTTTTCGATAATCTGCATAACACTCAAAAAGATATTATGTTGATTATTTCCAGAAGTAGCTCTCTGTGCTCCTAGATAGAAATTTCCTACCTTCTGAACAAAATCTACATCTCTATTAGATAAATTATTGAACCCGTTTTGTTCTAATTCATATCTATACATATTAGATGTCCAGTTAGTTTCAGCTTTTTTAAAGATTTCAAACAAAGTTTTTTCAATTCTTTTAATCTGATCTTTATTTCCTTCACATTTATCAGCGATTCTCATCACACTTTCTACAAAATCCTCAATTGCGATTTTATCCTCATTTGATAATTTTTCCGTAGAATATGACAAAGGAATTGGAAGATAGTTTAATCGCTGTTGTCATCTTCCTTTACCTCATCTAATATCTCGTAAGTAATTAGGCAAATCAATTGATAAGAAATTTCTGTTTGTTACATCCAAGACTTCTCCATCAGCAACTTTTTCACCAGAAGCTTCTACATCATATGCTTTTCTATCCTGATAGCCATGTGCATAAATTTCAGATTTTGTGAGTTTCTTATATGTTATATTTGCAAGATCAGTATCAGATTCTTTTGTAAAAAGACTATCCTTCATTTTATCAAATTCCTCATCACTAGCATTTCGGATTTTATTATATACATCATCCATAGCTCTACCATATTTTGCCAAGGCATCTCTTCTTAATGATGCTTTTTGTTTATCCGATTTTCATTCAAAATACTTATTATCTTCCAAAGTCTT
>JAZQNA010000011.1:0-10758 GCA_045627125.1 Candidatus Absconditabacterales bacterium
TATCTGCTACGAACTCTCATGCTACATCAGCATCAGTATCTGTACATGAAACAGTCTCATTACTCTTAACATAAGTACATTTTGTACCAAGTTCGATTGTTCATTCAGCTGAATACTTTGCTGGACAAGAATATCAAGCCTTAGCTCATGTTGTTATATTAGCAACGACTCTATAAACCTCAACTCAATTTTCTCCCATAAGTTGAATATCAGTAGAAAGAACAGCCTCTCACTTAGCAACTGGCTCTAATTTTTTACAAGCAGTGGCAGCATTTGCTGGAGTGGCTACTAATGCATTTAATGTATCTTTGTCTGCATAATATCATTCAGGACAAGTATAAGAAGCATCAGAAGAAATTATAGTATGAGTAAATGTACAAGTTCCATTTGTACTTTCTCCTGTTAAAGCTTCACAAGCAGATCTTGTTGTTACTCCAGCTTGATTTGCACCATTAAGTGTACAAGATCCATTGTTATTATCATCAGCACTTACTCGATAAGAAATTCCAACGATAAATTCAGCTTGACCTATTGCGTTTTTATAAGACTCTTTATATCCATTAGAAATTGATTTACCTCCATTTACAGATTGCCAACCAGTACTAGATATTGCAGTATCTGTAATGAATTTAACATTAGAAATAGAATAAGAAGAATTTGTCTTATCAACAGCAAAGTGTAATGTAGTTAAGTTTCCATCATCTTCTTGAGAATCAATAGATACTAACACATCTTCGTAAGCAACTTCAAATTTTTCACTTACATCCTTAGAATTTGCATTAATTAAGAATACTTTAACATTGTTATATTCATCTTTAGCAGATACTTGAACTGTAGCAGGAAGACTAACATTTGAAAGAGAATATTTAACCTTTCATCATTTTTTATTAGTATCATATTCATATTGTTCAGCAGCAGTATTTAAGAATTCGTAATCATCTTCAACAGATCCATTAACTTTAACTCTTAAATCATCTCCACTTAGAATTTTATCAGTAGTTCCAGGAACTACAACAACGATAGTGAAGTCTTCAAGCATAAGTCCTTCTTCATTATTTTCTGATTTTAAAGTGAAGGCAGCAACTTCTTGATTCTTACCTTTCTTTAATACAGTAGCTTTAGTATCAGCAGTTTCAGCTTCAACTTGAGCTTTAACAACAACTTTCATATCTACTAATGGTTCTTTTAATGTAGCAATAGCTACTCCATTATCATCTTCTCCATCCAATACCAATTGGAAATTAGAGTAATATCTTGTAGCATCAGCTTCACCAGCATCAACTTCAGCAACTACTTTAACTTTTACATCTTCATCAGCTTTTACTTCATAAGAAATTGAAGCTGTATCATTAAGATCTACTGATTTAATTTCTTTATCATTGATATACAAGTGGAATAAGAAATCATCAGCTTCTTTATAATTATCAACTCATTCTACAGAGAAATCTAGAAGATTAATAGAAGCTTTTTTAGCAGTCAAAGTTCCTTCGAAAACTGTATTTTTAGTTGTAGAGTTAGATAAGAAACTTACAGTTTTATCTAAGTCATTTTCAAAAGAAGCTTTAGCTTTTTGAACAGTAATGTTATCGAAAGAAATAGATCCAGCTATTTCTGCTGTAGTAACATTTTCTCTTGATTCAGCATATCTAGCTGAAACGGCATTTTTATTAAGAGATGTGAAAGAGAACTTAGCTCAAAGCATTTTTTCATCATCTTTCAAGTCAACATAGAATTTAACTTTTCCAGATTTTTCGATTTCTACATCTTTAAATGTTACAGTTCCTGTTCCATTAGCATTAATAGAAAGTGTTCCATCATATTCTTCACCATTGATAGAAATTCTCATTTCATCAATAGCTTTAGCTCATGTATTTCCATCTAAGTTTCTAGCTTCAAGAACGATAGTAACTTTATCAAGTGCTTCATCAACAGTAACTGTTCCTTCAGCAACTAATACATCAGTTGCTCATTGAGAAGCATCTACATTTCCAACTTTAACATTAGAGAATTTTACTTCCCCTCCGTTAACTCTATATAATCCCATAGTAGGAAGAGCTTTAATGCTTACTCTAGCGTCTGTTTTAGTTTCAACAGCACTAAAATCTGAAGATTCTGCTATTTCGAATTGGATAGTTTCTCCGAATTCGTCTAAGTCTGATAATTCAGCTTCTACTACGAAAGTAACATTAGATCTAGCTTCGATTTCAACATCTGAGAAAGAAACAGTCAATTCATCATCTGATATAGAGTATTTTGCTCCTTTAACAGCCTCATCATCAACTGATACAGTTACTTTTCCGAAGAAATCTTCAATATCAAGACTTCCAGTTTGAGTCAAAGTGAATCCTTTAACTACGATTGGAGCATCTCCAGCTTTTACCTTGAATTTAGCTACTTCGTAAGAATTTCCATCAACATAGTTGTAAGATTTATCAACAACTCTAGCTTCAACACTAATTTCAGAACCTTTGTAATCTACGATTTCGTATGTATTAGGTTCGTAGTTTTTGATGTTTAAGTTTTCAGCTGAAGAATCTGTAGAAGTAACTTTGAATCCTAAAGTAGATCCAACTTTAGCTCCTGATGTTACCTTAACTACGATTGTAGCGTTAAGTTCCCCATCAACTGTTCTGTAATCTTTCTTAAGAGAAAGAGTTACTTGATCTTTAGATGTAACTCATTTAGCTTCAGCTATAACGTTTCCATCTTCATCTTCTAATCGAACTTCATCGATGTCGCTATATTTAGAATATCCATATCTTTCAAGAGTTACTCTTGAGATTTCAACTTCTTCTGAAGATTTGAAAGTAAGAGTATCTAAATCAGATACACCTCCAATAATAGCTTTTTTAGTTGTAGAAGCAGTAGCGCTTACAGCTAAGTCACCAGACTTAACAACTATATCTTCTGGATCTTCATCACTAGCTTCTCTACAAGCAGCTGGACAGTCTTCACTGTCTAGAAGACATGCAGTCATAACTAATGGATCTTCACAGTCTACTCCTGCTTCTCCATCACTTGCTCTCTCAAGCATAAGCATTACATATTATTTATCATACATTAAGTTTTAATATTGTTGAATATAATAAAAAATTAATGTTTATTCACATCTTTTAAGTAAGATTTATTACATTCATGCTATATTTTATTGAAATAAATAGAAATAATTTTTCTATACTCTAATTTCGCTTGGAATTGCTTTATTCTTATATACATCATTAATAATTAAATTTATACTTTCTTCTGAAAGACCATTTTCTTTTATTCTATGAATAAGCGGATTTATTGTTCCTTGAAAAAATCTTTGTTCACAGAAAGTTCTTTGATTCTTATATCAATCATGAATTATTTCTAATAGTTTTTCTCAACACTTAGTTTCAATTTTCCTTCTGTTTTTCATAGTTACTACAGAAATATTCTCATCATTTATACCATATAATAATGTTAATAGTTTCTTATATAATCTAAAACTATGATTATGAAGTTGAAAACCATACATCCACACATAAACAAATTTCTTTATTATTCATTTTTTCTTGGATAACTTTGGTACCTTAACCATATGTCATCATCATGATGTATAGTTTTCTGGATATCGTCAAACAAATCAAATAAACTCTCTAGAATTCATCGTATATACATCAAATCATAACTCCCCCAATATTAATCATATCTCAATATCATTTATCCCTGCAAATTTTGGTATGAAATATCAGTTCTTCTTGAGAATTTTTAATAAATCTGAGATTTTTTGTCTTACAGCTTCCATTTCATTGATCGTGAGTTCATAATGCTTTAATTTGTAATTTATCTCCTCTAAGATATAGGAATCTGAATCCTTTCACATAACTTTATCTAAAGTCGAACGAGATTCTTTTTCTCATCTTGTAACAACCCTATCATAGAATTCTCAAACCTTTACTAATACCCTAGAATTTGCTTGTCATTTTGTAGCTAAGCTTCTATATTTCTGTAAAAATTCATCTTTAGTCATATTTAGAATTTCACTTCTAGTAAAATTGTTTAATAAGATTGCTTCACTTGATGCTCTATGTTTAATAGAAAAAATTCCATTAATTTCTGGGAATAAACGTTCTTTGCTCATATTTATACTGGTCATTAATTTGGATTTTTGTGCTCTTAATGCACTTAATCTTCTAAATAAAATACGAAGAGAACTTCTTTCATTTGAAAAGCTTCTACGCACAAATCATAATCAGCTATTATTCCCAAATGGAGTGCGTACACATTCTAGTTGATTCTTTGAATCTAAATCACGTAAGGTAACAGCAATAATTATGGCATCTATATTATCTGATTTAGATTCAGACTTTGCATAATATGCTCTAGCATGACATGTTAAACTAGAATTTAAAATATAGGTATTTGGAATTCTATCATCAAAATAATTCATCACATCATGTCAATAAATTCATGTATTCTCTGTTCAAAAAAATATATTATTTTCATCTATTCATAGGACAATTAAATTTAGGATCATACTTTCTATTTCTTTAAATCCAGAAGCTGTATTTTTGATAGTTCATAAATAAAATTCAAAATCTGAATTTCAAATTGTTACACCTACATCTAGTATATTTTTTCCTACGTCGATTCAGATATAAATAGTTTGATCTGGTCAAGCATTCTGAATGTAATTATACAATTCAGTAGTTATTAAAGATTCTCATTCTTTTAACATTTAAAGTTTACAAAAAATAAAAAGCTCTCTGTGTAGAGAGCTTAATATAAAATATTCCTGTGGAAACTTAACTAAATATTAGTGGTTGTATATTTATACCATTCATCAAATGCCTTTTCAAAATCGTCATAATCATCGAAATTACCATGCTTACCATCAATTAAAGCTTCAATATTTTCATGTAAACCATCTGACATCATTCTCCAATATGTATCTTTTTTTAATGATGGATAATATCTTTTCATTTGATTAATCATGCTATCCCATTCTTTATATACTTTTTTTATTCTGTTGGTCTCTGATGTTGTTAATCCATCAATATCCTCATTTTCATCATCGTCATCATCCACATTCCCTACATTGAACTGGATATAACTTTGATTTCCATAGGCATCTTTTACGTAAATTCTATAATATCATTTTTTCCTAAATTTTACTAAACTCTTTAAAGTCTTTTCTCCATCATCTGACGATTTCATTTTATAATATCAGTTATCCCAATCATCAGAATAATCAGAAAAATATGTAGAAGATGTTAGATTTGAAATTGTTGTCCAACTGCTAGAGGAAGAACTTCTGAATTTTGCTGAGAAGGTTAACTTTCCTGTATAGTCTTCATCTGTTTCGATTGTTAAATTTACATATTGGCTAGTTGATGGAGATTTTCTGTTTGTTGATAATTCGATATTATCATTGTCGTCATCCACATTTCATACATTGAATTGGATGTAATCTTGGTTTCCATAAGTATCTTTTACGTAAATTCTATAATATCATTTTTTCTTAAACTTTACTAAACTCTTTAATGTTTTTTCTCCATCATCTGATGATTTCATTTTATAATATCAATTATCCCAATCATCAGAATAATCAGAAAAATATGTAGAAGATGTTAGATTTGAAATTGTTGTCCAACTGCTAGAGGAAGAACTTCTGAATTTTGCTGAGAAGGTTAGTTTCCCAGTATAGTCATCATCCGTTTCGATTGTTAAATTTACGTATTGGCTAGTCGTTGGTGACTCTCTATTTGTCGATAACTCGATATCAGAAGATGCATTAGCTTTACCAGTGAACAATATAAATAATGCAAGTACTGAAACGATAGTTCAGAATAATCTTTTCATGATGATTGGATAAGAAAAAGTAAAAAATCTACATTTCTCATACTTAATTGTATAATGAATTTTATATAAAAATCAAATCTTTTTTAAAATATGTCAATATTAAAATATCAAATCAAAATTATCTTCTTTATCTATATATAGTAGTACAAAAAATTATTTTTTTATTTTATGTGAATGTTGTCTATCATACAGTTTTCGTCGTTTTTTGAGCAAAATGTTAAAAAAATGATAAAATATCGGTATATTATTTCTTGGCTTTAGAACTAGTGTTTTTTATCAAATTTTACAAAAATAGCATACTATTCACGTAAAAAATGTTAAAAATCCCCAAATAGTGCAAACCAATAGCTATCAGACTATAAAAAATTTTATAGATTTTTCCCTTGTATTTTATGTTGAATACAATATATAGTGGTCAAATACAAAAATAAATCACTATATATTGTGTTTTACCTCTTGAACGATTACATCAAAAAATGACTATTTATAAAATTAGAAAAAGAAACGGATCTATCGTAACTTTCGAAAAAGATAAGATAGCCGATGCTATTCAGGCAGCTTTTGAAGCAGTTCAAAATAAGGAAGTTGAACGTATCCCTAATCTTGTAGATGCTGTAATAGCAAATGTAGAATCAAAAATCTGAAATGAGATTCCTGATGTTGAATTAATTCAGGATACTGTAGAAGGTGTTTTGATCCAGCAACAACTTGAAGATGTAGCTAAAGCATACATTATATATCGTCAAAAAAGATCAGAGAATCGTGATGTAAAAAATGTGGTTGTTGAAGTAGATAAAACTATGGATGAATATCTATGACATCTTGATTGGAGAATTAATGAGAATGCTAATGTCTGATATTCTATTGGGTGATTAATTCTTAAAAACTCTGAAAAAATAGTTGCCAATTACTGGCTTTCAAAAGTTTATCCAGCTGAAGTTGGAAACGCACATAGAAATGGAGATTATCATATTCATGATTTATGAATGTTTACTCCTTATTGTGCAGGATGGAGTCTTAGACAGATGCTTGAAGAATGATTTAATGGAGTTATTTGAAAATTAGCTTCTAAGCCACCTAAACATCTTCAATCAGCAGTAAATCAGATGGTAAATTTCCTCTGAACATTACAGAATGAACGGGCTGGAGCTCAGGCTTTTAGTTCGTTTGATACATTCTTAGCTCCATTTGTACATAAATATGAAACAGAAGTCGCTCAAGAATTAGATAGTATAAAAAGCTGACTATCTGAAGAAGAAAAAGAGAAGTATATAGCAGAAAAGACTTATAAATACGTAAAACAGAATCTTCAGAACTTCGTGTTTAATATGAATGTTCCATCTAGATGGGGATGTCAAACTCCATTTAGTAATATCACATTAGATCGAACATGTCCTGTAGATTTGAGAGAAAAAGCTTTGATGTTATGATGAATCGAATGTGGATATTATCCAAAGAAGTTTGGAGAACTTCAGAAAGAGATGGATTTGATTAATAAGATTTTGTTAGAGATATATACAGAGTGAGATGCAAATGGTGCTGTATTTACATTCCCTATCCCTACATATAATATTACAGAAGATTTTGATTGGGATGGACCAAATGCTGATGCATTATTTGAGATGACTGCTAAATACTGAATCCCATATTTCCAAAACTTTGTATGATCTCAATTCAAAGTAGAAAAGGATGAAAATGGAAATATCAGAAAAGTTGAAAATCCAAATGCATATAAACCAGGTGCTGTTAGATCAATGTGTTGTAGATTACAGCTCGATTTAACAGTTCTAGAGAAACGTGGTTGATGACTTTTCGGATCTGCAGAGATGACTGGATCGATTTGAGTTGTTACAATTAATCTACCAAGAATCTGATATAATTTCAAGGGAGATAAGGAATGATTCAAGAATCAGGTTTTGTATCTAATGAACTTAGCAAAGACTTCTCTTGAAATAAAGAGAAAGGAGATGACTAAATGGTTAGATTCTGGATTATATCCATTTACAAAGAGATATCTTCCATCTTTGAGAAATCACTTCTCAACGATTGGTGTAAATGGAATGAATGAAGCTATTCAGAACTTTACTAACTGAAAAGAAGATGTTACTACTCCTCGAGGAAGAGAGTTTGCTGAAGAAATCTTAGAGTTTATTAGAGAGAAATTAAAAGAATATCAAGAAGAGACTTGAAATCTTTATAATCTAGAAGCTACTCCATGAGAAGGAACAACTTATAGATTTGCTAAAGAAGATAAAAAACAGATTCCTAATATAATTCAGGCTGGTACAGATGAAGCTCCTTATTATACAAACTCATCTCAAATCCCAGTTGGTTATACTGATGATCCATTTGAAGCTTTAGAGTTGCAAAACGATTTACAATGTCTATATACAGGATGAACAGTACTGCATTTGTATATGTGAGAAAGAATTTCAGACTGTAAAGCTTGTAAAAATTTAATTAGAAAAGTTATTGAGAATTATCAGCTTCCTTATATTACAGTATCGCCAGTATTCTCAATTTGTCCTAAACATGGATATATTGCAGGAGAACATGATTTCTGTCCTAAATGTGATGAAGAAATTGGTTATACATGAGATGAATTTGATATGGATATCAGAAAGAAGCATACAGATGATCCAAATAAGTTAGAGCAGCTTCGTAGAATGAAGATGGAAGGATGAAAGGAAGTTCAGAAGTAGTAATTTATTACAACTAATTGAGAGTTCTCTCAATTCACATAATCTTATTTTATTTCATATCTATTATACAAATGGCAGCAACATTCATTAACAAAGATTGAAAAGAAGTATCTAGAACTCCATGTGAAGTTTATACTAGAGTGATGTGATATCTTAGACCAGTATCTCAATATAATATAGGTAAGAAATCTGAATTTTATTCAAGAAAATATTTTGAAGAAAATAAAGTAGATAATTCAGCTTTCATGAGAAAGTTCTGAACTTGTCCATGTGAATGTGATTATGCAGCTTAATTAAATTTCTAAACAACAAGCTGATCAACATTGTTTGGTCAGCTTTTTAAAATTGATTTTTCTCATAACAAACATAAAAAATATATTATATTTTTATATATTATATATAGGTATGTATACACCAAGTAATGAGATCCTAGAGAAGTATGCAAATATAATGGTTGATTTCGCTTTACGAGGATGAAAATGAATAAATCCTGGAGATGTTGTTAATGTTAAACTTCCAGAATGTGCTAAACCTTTTTACATTCCCCTTCAAACAGCTATTTTAAAGGCGTGATGACATCCTATGATAGATTATTTACCAGATGGGGTTATGAGGAATTTCTATGAAAATGCATCAGATGAACAATTATCATTTCTTCCAAAAGAATATTCTATATGAAAAATTGCCTCGACTACACATTTATTGGTTGTTATTGCAGATTCAGATTTACACGAATTAGATGGAATAGAACCTTCTAAGATGATGAAATGAAGAATCGCTAATAAACCTTTTCGTGAGATAAGAGATCAAAAAGAAAGAGAATGAAAATTCTCTCGAACAATCTGTATGTATGGTACAGAAGCTATGGCAAAAGAAGCTTGAATATCTCTTGAAGAATATCGAAATCAAATTATTTCAGCTTGTTTTTTGGATGAAGAAAATCCTGTACAAAAACGGAAAGCTTTACAAGCTAGAATGGAAGAGATTAAACAAAAATTAAACCAGATGTCTTTAGAATATGTGCACGTAATCTGATCTGATGAGGATTTAAAATTAAAAATTTGAGCAAATCGTTCTTGGAATGGGTGATCATGACATAATATTCCATCTTTTGAGATCTTTACTTCTCCAGATTGTAGAGATGTAAATGGTTGGATGAAATGTAATCAACCTTTATATAGGTATGGAAATTTAATTGAGGGGATAAAATTAGAATTTAAGGATGGAAAGTTGATTCGTGCCCATGCTGATAAAAATGATAATATCTTGCAAGAAATGATCAAAATTGAAGGAATGGATCATCTATGAGAATTCAGTTTAACTGATGGAAGTATGTCTAAGATTACATATTTTATGGCAGAAACGCTTTACGATGAAAATGTATGATGAAAATTCTGAAATACTCATATAGCGTTATGAAGAGGATTTGATGATTGCTTCAATGGAGATAAGGAGAAATTAAGCGATCCTAAATTTAAGCAATCGATTGGTTTAAATATGTCTGCAGAGCATGTGGATGTAATTTCTACTGCAAATAGAAAAGTAATCGGAATCCTGCCTGACAACTCAGAAATCGTAATTTATGAGAATGGCCGTTTTTTGATATAACCAAAAGATATCAATGTAGACTGAAATTTTTGATGTGGTAAATATACTGTATAATATTTTATAAAAAACGCAAGTACTTATTTTAATGAAATTATGTAAAATCTTGCGTTTTTTTAATTTTGAGAATATAATCTAGTTAAGGTTTTTATTCCCTATTTATACAACCATGAAAATGTTCGAAATGAAAATGCATTCAGCTTTATTTAATAATCCTGAAACAGGTTCTGATCATTATGAACCAAAACCTGAAACTCCTGAAAGAATAGATAAAGATGTTCAACAATGAGAGCAAGAAGTATTTGCTGATATTGAAAATAAATACTTTTTGGAATATCACAATAGATTTTTAGAGCATAAAAGATATCAAGAAACTATTGTAGATGAAGAATCTTCAAAAGCTTTTAGAGACAAATGTAGGAATTTCTCTAGAAGAGTTGTTAATTACAATGATAAAATTAGGGAATGATATAATCTTTTGATTAAGACTTTGGAAGATAATAAGTATTTTGAATGAAAATCGGATAAACAAAAAGCATCATTAAGAAGAGATGCCTTGGCAAAATATGGTAGAGCTATGGATGATGTATATAATAAAATCCGAAATGCTAGTGATGAGGAATTT
>JAZQNA010000012.1:0-20459 GCA_045627125.1 Candidatus Absconditabacterales bacterium
TGACAGAGTAGAAAGAAAGCTTATGCATTATTTGAAACTAATCTTATACAGGAAGAAGACATTTGAACAGTAAAATCGTTGAAGCAAATACATGCTTATTTATTTTGATGATTGTATGATTTTGCATGAAAAATAAGGCAAAAGAATATATCTAAATGATGATTCAGATTCGCTACAGCTGAATTCTTAGATGATACTCTAAGTAAAATCGAATCTATGTCTGAAAATACATTTGATGAGATAATGGATAAGTATGTTGAGATGAATATAGCTCATCCTTTCATGGAATGAAATTGAAGAACAACAAGAATTCGATTGGATCTTATCTTCAAAAAGAATTTAAAGAAGTGTGTAGATTGGAGTAAAATTAATAAAAATGATTATTTAAATGCAATGGTTGAAAGTGTATCAGATTCAACAGAGATTAGAAAGTTGATAAAAAATGCATTAACAGATCAAATAAACGATAGAGATATGTTTATGAAATGAATAGACTATAGTTATTACTATGAAGAATAAGTGAGCTGTTTAGTCATTGCTTTTGTACTGGTATAATGTTGTATTATGAGCTTTATATTCTTATGTTTTGATATACCTTCGGTTAACAGATTCTAAATGAGAACTAATAGGATTCAAAAATATATGAAAATTGAGGCTCAGATTGTAGGCGAGTTAGATAGGCAGTTATTAAGTCTTCTTTTTCTTTATACCAAAATCTTACCTGATCAAAGAGTTTGAAATATTCCTCACTCGTGGCTCCACTTAGTAATTTAGGGTCAAAAATATAGTTAAAAGTTGGTTCAGAAGTTGAGTTTATGAAGGTTTGGAATCCTTCATTTTTTTAATTATATAATTTCTTATTCTTTCCTAGTTTTTTGACAATTTATAAAATATGATTATACTTGTTTATAGGGTAAAATTATATTTTATGTCTTTTTGCTAAAATATTATGGCCTTATGAGAAGATTTATTAAAATGAGATATTAACTGAGCTCGTAGTAGAGTGCGATGAGGAAATCCTGAAATTACAGACAATGTGGTAGCAGCGATTGAGCGTGAGTGATTTGAATGACAAACTCCGCCAAAGTGAGATAGAAATCTTTTTCCTTATAGATGAAAATATTATAAGATAAACAGAGACTGAATGGTGAAAGGATTAGATTGAAAGGTAATGAAACCATTTTTTAATCGAAATAAACGCTGACCAAGAATTCGTGTTAAAAAACAAACATGATCAGAAACATATGATTGAGAAATATGAATTATTAGCATGATGGAACGAAAGTATTGACCATATTTCCCGTGATATTCTCTGAAAAAGAAAAATCCTAAATGATATATCCTTGTACCAATTGATTGAAATTATAACAATATGAAGTATAATAACTTACATTACGTAAAAAAAACTGAATATAAGAGTACTAAAAAAATGAGAATCAAAAACCTTTTATCGTTCCATCCTAACATACCCGATAAAGATCTTGTAATGACGTTCCATACTTCATTACAGTATCTTCAAAAAATTAAATCTGAAATGTTGAAAAGTGGTATGTTAGATGATTTTAAGAGATATCAGGATTTACAAAAAATATTATGAATCGAATTTTCTCAAGATATGATGCCAATTTATGAAAGTTTATGGCAAAGTAAGTGATCTTTATCAAATATGGAAATTGTTAAGTTGGTTCGGTGAGATAAGATAGAATGATCTATACAGAAAGAAAGAGAAGTCCGGACTGATAAAGTTGTTCGTGTAAGGAAAAAGATGACAGAAAAATGATTAATCCCTAGATTTAATTCAAATTTTGAAGAAAAAAGAAAAGAAGCTGTGGATATGATTAATAAAAAGGAAATTACATGATATACTCATCAACAAATAGCAGATATCTTGTGATTAAACAAGCAACAAATTGATAATTTGGCTAGACAAATTAAAAAAGATAAGAAAAAAGATAAATAATCATTTTTAATTTGGATTGGTGATATTCCCTACTAATCCTGAGATATAATATTAGTTAGACCAAATCTTAATTCAATAAAATAAACATAGTTTGAAATTTATAAATTTATATTTTTAATTTTTTCATTGTCCTTATCGAATCAAAAAAAGATATTAGATTTTAGCAAATAATTTCTATCTTCAGGATCTAAGCCGTTCACTTTGATAATTTTTAGATTATCATTAGGATACATATTAGAGAAAAAAGTCTGAAAAGCATATCATATTCCATATACATTGTTTCATAAGTCGTCAATTAATTTATCCATATAGACTTCTTCAATATGCTGCGCATTGATTCTGCTTCATTTGACTAGTTTTTCAAAAACAGTTGCACTTCAATTTCATCACGCTATTTGATAAGAAATGATTGGTTTGTTATCCCATCAAAAATCTGACCAATCTTTGTCTTGAGTGTATATTAATTTTAAATCTTCTGATGAAATATTACTTATAGGATTATTTTTATTCACTAAAACCACGACATTTTCAGTAGATATAGGGATTAATCATATTTTTTTCTCAGAATTGTTCATTAAATTGTACTGATAACTGTTTGGTTCAGTCACAAAAATTATGTCAGCCTTTCATGAAGCTAAGTCTTCAAAAGTATTTGCTGTTGCTGTCATTAGAATCTTTTTTGGTTGTTTTCATACTATGTCATTAGAGTGGAAAATTGCATATGGATATGTTGTTATTGAGGCCTTTATTATTAATATATTGTTTGTATAAATTCGAAAAGAATATCATACAATAAATAAGATGAGCAATAAAAGAAAATAAGCCCTATATATTTTCTTCATATTATTTATTTTTTAAAAACTTTTTGTAATCTCTTCTCCAGATTGCATATTTTTGATTTTGTAGCAGTTGCTAGATAATTCTCAGTCTCATAAAATGACTACAAAAGGAATTCATTTCTTATCAGCGTATCAGAATTGCTTTCCTAGTTTATCTGCTTGATAGTACAATTCACAATTTTTTCCTTCTTCTTGAAAATTATGCATAAGAGTAAAAATCTGATTTTGTGTTTCAGGAAAATTCAAAAAAAGATACTCAGTCGATGTCTTTTGTTCAGCTTTTCAATTTTCTCTATTTTCTCCAAAGACTTTGGATAATAAACGAGAAATTCAAATAGAACCACCAAATCCAGAATAAATATCTTTTTTAGGATTCAAATATCATGTTAAATGATCATATTTTCATCATCCACAAATTGAACCTAAACTTTCATCACTTTTTAATACAGCTTCAAAAACTGTCCCACTATAATAATCTAACCCACGAATTATTTGCAAATCAATTGTGTAGTCCAATTCTTCTTTAGTGCTTTTACTCCAATTTTCAAAGAAACTGATTATTGATTTTAGCTCAGCTAGTCACTCAAAGAACAACTTATTCTCACTCAGTTTATCTATTTCATGTATATCATTTATTGTATAAGTACGAGAAATAATCTCATCAATTTTCTCAGCTACTTTTCTGTCGATTCAAGCATCAACTAAAGATGCTACAAAATTTTCAGATCAAATTTTTTTTCTTTTATCAATATAAGAACAAACAATAGGAATATTTTCTTCTCATACTAAATCATTCAAAAGTCAGATGATGATTTTCCTATTGCTAATATGGAATACGGCTTCATCTTTTATATCTAGTTTTCATAGTACTGCATTTAAAGCATGCATCAAAGTTAGGATCGTTTCTCAGTCGTAATACATCAAATTTTCAGATCCATCTTTTCTCCAAATTACATCGATATCACATTGCCAAAACTCACGGAAACGTCATCTTTGAGCTCTTTCTCCACGCCAAACTGGTTGAATCTGAAACCTTTTGAAAGGAAAAGTTATATCATTTTCCCAATCCAAAACATATCTTGCAAAAGGAACAGTCAAGTCAAAATGTAATGCGTAATCTTTCAAATCACTAGCTCATTGGGCTAATCAATAAAGTCAAAAGATTTGTTTTCCAGTTTCTTCTCAGTTCTTAGCCAATAGGACAGTGTTGCTTTCTACTGCAGGAGTATGAATATGTGTATATCAAAAACGTTGAAATTGAGATTCAACTTCACTGATTAATTTATCGAAAATACGTTGTTCGCTAGGGGAATATTCTGCAAATCATGAAGGACGAAGTGTCATTACCGCAAAACTCCAAATAAAAAATCATTATCATAGTATAATATTTGATTCCCGCAAAAATGCAAGTTTATTTCTGAGTCTTGGATGCTTTATGTTTGATTGCTCAAAATTTATTATTTTCTTTTTTATCGGACGTTAAAGAGCCTTTACCTTTAATAACTATTTTTTTTGCTTCAGAGTTCTTACTCTCTTTTTTAGTAATACGTGAGACATGAGAATTGTTAGTTTTAATATCCTTTTGAGCCGATCCGCTTGTCTCTAGGAATTCTATTTCGATTTGTTTCTTAATCTTCCTTAATGTTTTAGCTGATAATATGCACAGGAGTATGGCAATGAGTAAAGTTGCTCCGTAAAATACTCATCCGATCAAAAATGATGTACTACATGGTGCTGAATATTCTGGATGTCACTGACATTGCATGAATGATGTAAATGTGTGAACGGATCATACAATCAAAATCATAGGAATCAAATACAAAAATAATTCTCTCCAAAAATATGCTCGATTCCTTTTTGTTGTGAGTTTCATTTATAAAAACTTTATAAAGTAAACTAATCTTAATATAGAAAATTATAAATCAATGTCTAGTTGAATTTTAAAGTAAAAAGTTTAATCAATAAATTACATTCATATTACAAAAATAGAGATGATTAAAAAACGGAGTATTGTCATTATTATTTCTTTATGCTTAATATGTGTAGATCAACTATCTAAATACTTTTTTTATGATTTAAGTATTTGAAGTCAGATCCCTTTTTTAAACCCATTAATGAATGATTGAATTTCACGAGGGATGTCTGCTCCAATGACTATAATATTGATTGTGAGCGCAATCTGTTTAGTAATTTTTTGATATCTCTTCCATAAAAAATATTTTCAAATGCTTGAATTCGTGCTTTTGTTTGCATGAACTATAGGAAATATGATTGATAGAATTTGGCTATGATGAGTTAGGGATTTTATTTCAATTGGAAGCTTCCCTGTATTTAATATTGCCGATGCTTTTTTAACGTGTGGAGTGGTTTGGATTTGTACCAAGGAAATTTTTCACTTGCAAACGAATGAGAAAAAAATAATTTCAAAATAGTTTATTCTTTAACCATTTTTGTGTAATGACAATCGAAGGAACAATTATTTTTATTTCAGAAGAGAGTATTGTTGGACAAAAACAACTTCCAAAAATCAGCTTCGTAATCGAAGAAGATTCAGATAGAGAGTTCAAAAATTCTTTGATGATCGATCTTTTAGGAGATAAAACGGAATTAATCAAATCATATAAAACAGGAGATCATGTAAAAGTTTCTCTAAACTACAGAGCTAGAGAATACGATGGAAGACGATTTAATAGTATCGGAGCATGGAAAATTGAATGATGAAATTCTTCTTCAAATGCAGGAGATGATCTTCCTTTCTAGTAAAATATTAAAAGATATACAAGCCAAACCTGACTCAATAATGAGCAGGTTTTTTTGAAGACTAAAATTTTTAATTCTTTTTTGTTGCAAAAAGTTTTATGTTTAATATACTACGACTTAGTTTTTAAGAATTGTAATTAATGATATGCAGTGGAAATATATAATCCATGTCCCCTCGAAATACTAGATATTATAAATAAGAATCAGATTTTTACATTTTTATAAATTAAATAATTATGGCAATAACAACAAGAGCAGAAGATTATTCTGCACGATATAATGATTTGGTTCAACAGGCAGAATTAGCAGAAAATTCATCAGTACGTGGATGTATGGTAATTAAACCTTATTGATATGCTATTTGGGAGGCTATCCGTGATGTATTAGATCAAATGTTCAAAAATACATGACATCAAAATGCATATTTCCCACTTTTTATTCCAAAATCATTTCTTTGTAAAGAAGCCAATCATGTAAAATGATTCGCTAAAGAATGTGCAGTAGTTACTCATTATAGACTCAAAAATGCTGAAGATGGATCTTGAGTAATAGTCGATCCTGAAGCAAAACTTGAGGAAGAATTGATCGTACGTCCAACTTCTGAAACAATCATCTGGGATAGTTATAAAAAATGGATTAGCAGCTATCGTGATTTGCCTCTTCTTCTAAATCAATGGGCTAATGTAGTTCGTCGAGAAATGAGAACAAGAATCTTCTTGCGTTCTGCAGAATTTCTACGACAAGAATGACATACAGCACATGCAACATCAGATGAGGCAAATGCTGAAGCTCAAAAAATGATTGATGTTTATAGAGATTTTTCTGAATCTTTTCTAGCAACCTCTCCTGTTGTATGAAGGAAACCAGCTCATGAACGTTTTGCTGGGGCATTAGAAACTTATACAATTGAGCCAATGATGCAAGATTTTAAGGCTTTACAGGCTGGTACTTCCCATTTCTTATGACAAAATTTCTGAAAAGCTTTTGATGTACAATTTACAAACGAAAGTAATGAATCTGAATATGTTTGGGGAACTTCTTGGTGAGTTAGTACAAGATTGATGTGAAATCTGATTATGGCTCACAGTGATGATCAATGATTGGTTTTACCACCAGCATTAGCTCCAATTCATTTGGTCATTGTCCCAATCTTTAAAACAGCAGAAGATCTAGACGAAATAAAATCTTTCTTAAAGCCCCTCACTGATAAATTAGATCAGGCTTATTTAACTTTCTCTGGAAAATATGCAGAAATGAAAAAAAAACTGATTCGAAAGTTAGATGTAGACACACAAAAGACTCCAGGATGGAAATTCCATGAACGAGAAATGAAATGAGTACCTTTAAGAGTAACAATCTGAAAGCGTGATTTAGAAGCATGACATATTGAGGTCTATACAAGAGTAACTTGAGAAAAAGTACAAATGTCTCTTGAAGAATTCGCTTCAAAGTATGAGGAAATGTTATTAAATATTCAAGCCTTACTTCTTGAAAAAAATAAGGCATTCAGAGAGGCAAATACTTATTATGTAGATACATATGAAGACTTTAAAGATAAGATTGAAAAATGATTTGTATTTGCTCCCTGGGACTGAACAGCAGAAACTGCAGAAAAAATTCAAGATGAATGTAAGGCTACGATTCGTTGTTATCCAAATGAATGATATATTAAGAATTCATATGAAAAATGAGTGGATATGATATCATGAAAGGAGAGTGCTGGTAGAGTATTATTTGCAAAGAGTTATTAATGTACCAAAATTAAAAGACTGGTGATAATGCCAGTTTTTTTTTGTGAGTAAACATATTTATTGTAACTCTAACAATTTTTGATGACGATAAATTTGATTTTTTTAATAATATAGTATATAATCAAATAGGATGCAATATACATCTTTTTAGATATTATATGGTACTTATGCATAAAAATTATCAAGAAATTTATGAATCAAATGGAGAAATAAACAGAGAAGAAGTGGTCCAAGAGCGTGGAGATGGCTCATCTGATTGATTAAATGAAAAGTGTGATATTGATTTAGGTAATGGATACAAGGAATGCTCCAATTGGAACCAAGATCTCACTAAAATATGAGATTTAGAAATAATATGTCCAGAAATAAGAGAGGCAACGGCTGATGAATTGGTTCAGGCTTTCAATATTATGAAAGAGCAATTATTCCCTGGTAAAGAGAAACTTACTCCAAAAGAGGAAATTGAAGTATATAACAGAATGTATCAGAATAATAAAAAATAATACTAGATGTATTAATAAAAAAATGAATCATATAAAATTTGCAAAATTTAAAAAAATAACTTATAATTAAATAAGTTAAAAAATCTGATTTTTAGATTATTTATTAATAATATGGCAATAATAAACCCATTTCAGCAGTTAGATAATGAATGATTAACTTCAACTGTATGATGAGCTCAGACATCTAATATTTTTGATGAAGATTGAACAATTAAAGACCATTGATACTTACAGTCGGCCAATATTTCTCGAGATGATTATTTTATGGATATTGCAAGAGTCGTAGGTGAAAAATGTACTTGTGATCGCTGAAAATGTTGATGTGTTATTGTGAAAGATAATAATGTTGTTTCATCAGGATTTGCGAATGCTCCCGAATGATCTCCTACTTGTGATATGGTTGGTCATTTAATGATGTCAGTAATTAATGAAAAATGAGAGACTGAAGAACACTGTATGAGGAATAGTTGTGCAGAACAAATAGCTATCTCCCAAGCAGCCAAAAATGGGATTCCTTTAAACTGAGCTACATTGTATGTAACCATGACACCATGTACAATTAGACATTGTGCTCATATGATTGTTGCATGTGGAATTAAGAGAGTAGTTTGTGATAAAAGAGGACACCATGCGCATGGAGCTGAATGAATCTTTAAGCGTGCATGAGTGGAAATTTCATACTTAAGTGATGAATTAGCAGAATATCCAAGTAAATAGAAAACGTATATAAAGAAGTCTGACTTGAAGAAAGTCAGATTTTTCTTACACTTACAAAAGTGAATATATAAATAATATATTAGATATGAATTACGAACAATTTAAACATGAAGATAAAAATATATTTCTTGTAGATATGACCAGAGAATTGGAATATCATTTTTCAGAATTAACGAAATCTGCTATAGAAAAACAATTAAAGCTTTGAAAAAAAATCTGAATAGTTGTAAATAAAAAATGATACGCTCCAGGTATGATATGCACAAAGTGTGGACATATTCCGTACTGTAATAGATGTTCAGTCCCCATTTCTTATCATCAGCAAAAGAATGGAGAATTGATATGACTATGCCATATTTGCAAAATGCAATATAACTTTTCATATGTTTGTCCAGATTGCGGAGAGCATACAGTAAAAACGTTCTGACTAGGAACTCAACAGGTAGCAGAATTTATAGAAAAAGAATACAAGACTCGTACAAAGATTATAGATTCAGAGCATGCTAATTCTCCAACTAAGATCGAAAAGCTACTAAAAGAGATAAAAGAATTACAGCCATCTGTTTTAATATGAACTAGTTTGCTGTGCCAACCTTTAAAAGATTATCAGCTTGATTTAATTATTTTTCTAAATGCTGATTTATGACTGAATATAC
Organism: Candidatus Absconditabacterales bacterium; assembly: GCA_045627125.1. Taxonomy (GTDB): domain Bacteria; phylum Patescibacteriota; class Gracilibacteria; order Absconditabacterales; family Absconditicoccaceae; genus UBA3291. The sequence continues at coordinate 9,187 of JAZQNA010000012.1, forward strand.
CAGATTTTAATGTTTGAGAGAAAAATTTTCATTTGCTTTTTGAGACATTTTCTAAATACCCATGTAAAAATTTTGTAGTTCAAACATTTAATCCACAACAATATTCTATTCGTAACGCTTGTAGAATGGACGAAAAACAATTTCGAGAAGAAGAGAATCTTTTTCGCGAATCTAATAAATATCCACCATATGCAGATTTGTGTGTAATCTTATACAAAAACGAAATTGAGGAAAAGGTCTTTACAAAAGTAGATCAGCTTTATAAAGAACTTTTGTATCTGGCTGAAAAATATCAAATGAAAGATTTAGAAATTTATTCAACTCCACCATTAATCTATAAAATGTTTGGGAAATATCGTTACAATATAATTCTTAAGTGAGAAGAAGTTAGGAATTTTATGGATATTGTATATACAAAGCTAAATTTGAATGCAAAATGATTTAAAATTAATTGGGATGCAGATTCTATTGTTTAGAAAATTTAATTAAAACAAAAATATTCCCGGTCGGAATCGAACCAACATCTAACCCTTAGGACGGGCCTATTCTATCCATTGAACTACGGGAACATTTATATATATGAATGTATATATATCAATTTGCCATACAAAAAACAAGTTCAATTTATCTATTTCAAAGTTTTGCATTTAATCATTTAGCACAAACTGCTCCACTAGTTCGGCATCGTTGCAAATTGAATCCTCATGTTTTTCATGTAACATCCAAGCATTCTCAGATAAAATACAACCCAGGAATACTTTTACATTCAAATTCAGGAGTCAGATTTTTTGTACTTACTCATCATCAGCAAACTTTTGCTTCACTTAATCAGCGAACAGTTTTTAATTTAGTATAAATCTGATAGTTATTTAATTTGTTTACATAAAATCATAAATACGAAAGCAATCTTTTTGTGATTTCTTTATTTGAAACATTGATATGAATCGTGTATTTAGAATATTCTAAATCTCTTAAAAACAACGATGCATTAAATATTACAGGTCCAGATACTCATCGGTGAGTAAATAAAATAGGCCCATTTTGTTCGTAAATGATTTTATTATCCTTTTTTACTTTTAGATTTCAGTTTATTGAAGATCCCGATAGAGAAGAAAAATCATTTTCGGTTTCAAATCAAACTAACGCAGGATAAAAATCTAAATAATCAAGATTAAAACTTTTAGCAATTCTAATGGCAACTTCAGAGGCTCATAGTTTAGGGAAACTTGGTCCACCAGTAGATATAACAACATTCTTTCATTTAAAAAATCATTTTGTTGTTTGAAGTACAGAAAATCAATTAGAATCTCTCCCAATAGATTCAACCTTTGCTTCGTATATTATAGGAATCCCTTTATTCTTTACCAAATTTAATAGCATTTCTTGGAAATGAAGAACTTTTCCAGATTTTACTAAAATCCTTCAAAAATCTTCTTCCTTTGTTTCAATTCCATTTCTTTTCAAGAATTCTAGAAAATCATTGACTCAAAATTTTCAAAAAGCTGATTGAATAAAATCTGAGTTATCTGTCACATAATCTATAGAAGGATTAATATTTTTATTAGTTATATTTCATCTTCATTTCGCAGATAATAATAGCTTCTGAGTAGGGGAGGTACTTCATTCTAGAATTATCGTAGAAAAATCATCTGAAATCTGACTAGCACAAAAAACTCCACTAGCACCTCATCATAAGATTATCACATCATAAATTTTCTCACACATTATAATATATTATTTATATCAAATATATCATATATATCATATAATGAGTTTACTGAAACGAAAAAATCTTGCAAGTAAAAACTATATATTCTGGTAAAAGTAAACGACGGATAAATAAATAATAACAAAAAGTCCGATTTTTTTTGACTTTTAAAACTAATCCAATTATAATTGATAGTGGAAATTTTTATTTCTTATATGTTGAAAAATAATGGTCGATTCTAATTTAAATGAAGGCGGAGTTATATCTAATCCTGAATGACTTAATACAGATGATATGCCTATTGTGTGAACAGTAGATTTGTCTGCTGTAACACTATCTGATGAGACTAATAATGAAACTTTAACACAAGAATCCTTTGCCCAATCTAATGAGGATGTACCACAGCAGATGTTAGATGAGAGTAAGCTATCTTCATTGGTAGGAAGTATGGATTTATGATCTGTTGGTAGCCAAAAAACAGAAATTAGTCAGAGTGTTTTCACAGACACATGAAATACTCAGAAAAAGAAGGTAGATCAAAGTGAAAATTTTTGAAGTTATCTAAGAATATTTTTCATATCATCTATTTTGACATTGTTAGGATTGCTAGGACTGGCTTTAGCATTCTCGTTTAATAAATATTATGTTGATTTGGCTAGTCAAAACGTAGTTCCATCTGATAAAGTTGAATTTGTTAATAAGTATAAAAATTGATATAAAAAAATAAAATGATTATTCAATAAAGATAACGTTGATAATTATTCACAGCCTAATATCAGTTCCCCAACATTCTTGGCAGATGTAAATAAAATAATAAATGCCGATGATATAGACTATATTGAGAAAAAAGATTTGTTAGCCTCATCTGTGTCTAATTTGACACATGAGGCAGAGAACCATGCAAATGAAGTAGAAAACTTAAGACAAGAAATTGCTAGACAAGGATTTTTGCCTGAAGAGGTTAAACTAATTCTGTCCGATAATCAGGCTATAGAAACAATTCAAAGGTCTTTAAATGCTCTAGAAGTAATCAAATTCTCTACAGCAGCTAAAGTGTTCTCATATATGACAACAACGCTTTCTAATATTGCAGAAATGGTAAAAATGCGTGGAATAGATAGTACTGTTGTGGGAGACTTCTTAACACAAATTACCTCAAGATGAGAAAAAGATATTAATGCCTATGTAAATATGTGTTATTTAAATCCATTTGAATATGATTCTGATTGTAATGTTATATGAGATTTGGATTTATATTATAAAAGTATTTTGAAAGATAATTCAATTGATATAGATCTTCTCAAAAATGTTATGAATGGAATGAACCAGCTTTTAGAAGATGAAGATTCTGCGACATTCTCAATTACATTTAATGGATTTAATGCACAGGATGAAGATATTACATTTGACATAGAAGTGTTCACATCTCAAGCTGATGAAATAGCATTGATAGCTCAATGAAAGAAAAATCCGAATATTTTCATTCTTACAAATATTGTTAATTTACTTAAACAGTCTACATTTGTTATTGGTGCAGAGATTGACATGCATACAGTAGAGGTTGAATTGAGGACATTGGCTCGTGGATGATTTACAACACTTGTGAATTATTCAAGTCAAACTTTTACAGTGCCTATCCAAAAAAATACTGAAAGAGAAGTCTTTGATTATATTGATGTAGACAAACTATTAGAACTAATAGATAAAATGAAGGTACAAAACGAACCAGAAGATGGAGATAGACAGGATGAGAATGTTATACAAGAGGATGATAATTATTTGACAGATGGTGTCGATTACACAATGGATTATGAAAATGATGCTAATTTTGAAGAATATACAGATGAACCAATAGATCCAGATAAACCAATAGATCCAGATAAACCAATAGATACAGATGGGCCTACGGGTACAGATGAATTTACAGATACAAATGAATCAATGGATACAGAGGATAGCTCCATTGATTATAAAGAATTATGACTTCAACAAGATGTTTGAGATAATAGTGAAAAAGAAGTTTCAGAATTAGATGAAGACAAAGGACCCTCACATGAAGAATTTGAAAATTTATAAAATTAAAAATATTTTAACTCCTTATATATATTAAAATGGTTAATCAGTCCGTACAAAAAGCAACCACATCTACAAATGTAGATAGTATAATGGCTCAAATTAAATGAAAATTCCAATCTATGTTCAATAAATCTGATGAACCTGAAAAAAAGAGTCGTTTAACAGAAGCGTTTGCAATGACTCGCCAATCTGCCTACATATATGCCGGTATAGCAGCAATTATATGTGGTGGTGCAATATTTTATGGATATTCTGTATATCAAAATTATAAAGAAATGAACCAGAATATAGAACCATTAAAAATTTTAGAAACATATTCTGTTTCACCAAATGATAGTATTAATCCATATATTGAGACAGAAAACAAAAATACAATAGATGGAATGCTTGCAATTAATGAAAACATCAATACGCAACTACAATCTCGTAGAGAGATGAAAGAGACACAAGAAAACTATTATAAAGTCCTTTTACAAAATATTTATTTGCCATCATTAAATGTTTGGAAAAATCCTTATACTAAGGCATTTGATCCTAGTGTCCTATGACAAAAATATTTGGATGCTGACAAGTTTCAAACCTTGTACTTAATTCAGTATTGGAGTGATTTTATTAAAGATGTGGGAAATGACGTATACAATCAGGTAGAAACTATCGAAATTTGAGGAATGGAAGAGGTAACAGAGTCTAATTATTTTTATGTGCCAATTACAGTCACTTTTACATCTCCAAATAAGCGTTCTTTCTTATTACTTGTTAATAAGTTATCTACAACATCTAATGTGAATAACGTTGCATTATTAAATGAATTTTTCTTCTACTTGATAGCTAGTATTAAGGAAAATAAGTATTCAGAAATAGAAGGTCTAATGCAAGAGTATTGGACATGATTTATGGAAAGCGATAAATGGGATTGATTCGGGGACGCAAAAAGTTTAACAGATTTAACTCCAGAACAAAAAACGGCATATCAAGATAAAATTATCGGATTGTATCTTTACAACTTGATTAATGAAGAAGAAGATAATAGCAAATATCAGTTAATAGATGATGCGGTTTTGGTATCAGCAATCAGACAGAATGTATCTTGTGATAATACGGTTACAGATCCAGAATGCTTTTATAATTTTAGAGATAAGTATAGAAGTCTGCCATATCTTGCATATGGAATTGGTTTGCAAAGACAGGCTTCTAGGACAGAAAAGTTTATAGATTTTTTGCAAGATCTGCCATCAATTATTTCAATTACAGAGTTCTGATTCGAAAAAACATCTTCATCAACTTTCTTGTCAAATACAGATGCAACATACGAAGGTACTCTTAAATTTAATGCATACTGAAGATGAATATCTAGTGAAGAATTAGATGAAGCAGCAAATGAACTATGAAAACTATGTTTTGGACAGTCAAAAGGTATTATTATGTCTGCAGACTCGGCATTAAATCGTATTAATGAAAATATTTCATCTTTATGAAGTTTGGATAGTAGTAGCAACATTACAGATTTAGAGGAACTACAATTAATTATTACGGATATTCAAGAGTCTTATCAATGAATGTCTAATTATCAAAAAATGATTAAGTTGTTCGAATTATGGAGAATGTTAAATGATGCAAACTTATGTACATTATAATTTCCCATAATCTATTAATGAGCCTTGGATCTATTCTAAGGCTTTTTTTTGTAAGAAGAAAAGTGGCATGTAATATGTATTGTTGAAAAGAACAAATAAATTGATATATTTTTATATATAATTTATTTATGCGAAAATGATGAGGATTTCTGTGGTTTGTTGATCAAGAGCTAAAGATGAAGAGATTCTTCTGAACTTTTTGCAGTCGCTAGAAAAACAAACATTTACAGACTTTGATGTGAATATTGTATGTGACAGGGGATTTGATCAAAAAACAGAATCAGAATTCCTATGATTTTTTCAGAGTCAGCAATTATCAATACTTCAACGTACACAATTCTTTACTAATTTGAACAGTGAGTTTAATCCAAATCATGCTGGGGGAGCAAGTTATGTGCGTAATCTTGGAATACAAAAAGCAAAAGGAGAATTTATATTACTTTTGGATGATGATGATATAATAGATGAAAATTTCTTGAGAAATTGTCTAGGAAAACGAGAAATGCAGACAAAAGAAACTAAAACAGAATGTATAATTTTGCCTACATTATATTTCAGGGATAGTAATCAAATCCAAAATCAGTGATTTTCCAAATTTAATTACTTACAGTCACGTCCAGTTCTAAATCTGCTATGAGATAAACAAAAATGACAAATTCAAATGTTTAGTTGAAATTGAATCTTTGGATTAACTAAGACATTAAAACAATCTAAATATGATGAAAAGATTGCTCGAATTAGTGAGGATTTGGATTATACATTATCCCTATATGAAAAAGGAATTCAATTACGAGTCTTCTCTGATTTGATAGTAAAACATTTTGAAAGAGAAAAAACAAAACTTGAACAAGCCCGAGTGGGATCATATTCACAGGCCAAACAGAAAAGTAGAAATCGATTTTTATTTGTTAATAAACATTGAAATAGAAGTCAGATTATCCAATTTTATATTTGCTGATTGCCAGGATGTTTAGTTCGATTATCTTCAAAAATAATCATTTTTGGTGGAAAGAGTAAACGAAAAATAATTCAATGACTTTTTGCTGGGGTGAAAGAATGATGGAAGTTGATTCATTCTTAATGATTTTAAATGGTGCAGAATTTCCATTGCATTTCCAAATCTTTTCTCTATCATAAATCACAATTAATATTTTATATTTTTATCCAAAACAAATGTCAGAACAAACATTTAATGTGACAGAGCTTAAAGAGAGATTCGTTGATGTTTCAGAAGTTATGCAATCAGATATTAAGAAATTGGTACAATACCAAATAGCAAATAAATCACAGACAACATTGAAAAAAATTTATGCAAAGAATCCAGATGCTAAAGTAACTATCGAATATACTATTACAAGAAATAAACAAGGAAAATACGAATCAGACTTTGCATTTATTGCAGATGGAGATAGATTTGACGTAAATTCTCATAAATGATTTACTGTTGCTACAGATTTGATTTCTCACGCATTTGATAAACGAAAGAGACATATTCTTGGATTCCGAGGAAGATTCTTCAAATAATAATTTATAATTATGTTTTAGATTTTAGTTTTTTCTATATAAAATCTCATGGCAGAAGCAACAAAAACAATTAGTAGAGAGTGATATGAAAAACTCATTTCAGAGCTTCAAGAACTCAAACAGGATAAACTTCCAGCAGTGTTAGAACAAATCGCAGATGCAAAAGAGTTGGGAGATCTTTCAGAAAACTTCGATTATAAGAATGCTCTTGAGGAAAAAGATTTAATTAATTCTAGAATTAAACAAATCGAAGAATTAATCGATTGAGTGGAAATTGTTGATTCAGATAAAAAATCTAGTGAAAAAACAGTAGCATTTTGATCAAAAGTTATTGTTCAGATAGAAGATGATGATCCTCATGAAGTTACAATAGTTGGAACATGAGAGGTAAAATATCAGCATGGAGAAACATTGATATCTTTTGAATCTCCATTGGGGCAAGCTATTAGGTGAAAAAAAGCTGGAGAAACAGTTAAGATGAGATTAAATAATGAGAGAAAGGATGTAAAAATTATTTCTATTAAATAGCTTCTTTTGTTGGCGGAATCTGAAGATTCCGCTTTTTTATGGAACCTTACGATAAAAATCATCTATAAAGAATCGATATATTCTCATAATTATGCCTAAACTAAGGATAGAGGTAAAAATCCTTGAGATGGAGTTTTGTGAAAGTTTTTATACATTTGGAACGTGGTTTAACGATTTCGATTATAGATAGCTTAATAACAATGGGGGTCGTTAAAAGGGAAATAGGCTGAAAACTCATTTATCATGAAATTATATTAAAATACGAGTAGTAATTGTCATAACTATGTGATAAGAAGGTGGTGCAATGGTAGCACGCTGGTCTCCGAAGCCAGAAACGTGAGTTCGATTCTCGCTCTTCTTGGATGCTAAAGAAGTAGGTAATCTACTTTTTTTTAATTCTATTTTGAAAGAACTATTTGATGCGGGTAAAAATTTCTCTTAATGTTTAAAATGTCAAAGACAAAAAGTCTGCTATTTTTTGCATTATTTTAGTTTGTGATTATAATTAGCTTAGAGATTTATATTTTGATTAATCTGAAAATGGCAGACGAAAATTCTACTTTAGTATGATGAACTCAAGCAGGAATACAACCCGGAGATGACTTCGTGATTAGTTTCTGAGATGATGAAACCGTCGAAGAAAATACAACAGTCTCAACTGTAGAATCAAGTGAAAGACAAGAAGAACAAGAACAGTCTGAAGAAATGCTAGAGTTAAATACAGCTTCGGCAGATTTAAATGTTGCACAGGATTCTATTTCTGATGCAGAAATGAAACAAACAAATTCTGAAGTAGAAGATAATCCATTCTGCTCTGAAGAAAGTGTTTCAAAAGGAATTTCTGGAGAATTAGAGTCAATCACAGAATCACAGTCCGAGCCAGCAGTAGAATTAGTTGAAAAGCAAGGAGAATCGGTGGAAAAGAAAATACATGATAATTTAGAATCTGTAGTCGAAAATCAAGAAGAGCTAGAAGCTGTAGTAGAAAAAAAATTCGTGCCATTAGATGATAATATTGGTCAGGATTTTGATGTCGATTTTGATGAGGAGCCAAACGCTGGACAAATCTCAGCTGAAGAAAAAGTTGAGAAAATTCAAGAAGGAATAGCTAAAGAAGAGATTGAAGGGGAAAAGGGATTTAGTGACAGCTCAGAAGGTGTAAAACCAGATTCAGAAATGTTTATTGAACCTGGAGAGAATGCCGGGTCTTCTTTGTTAAGTATTCAAGAGAACGAGAGCAAAGCAGATATTTCAGAAATCTTAGAAGATGTAGAAAGTAAAACAGCCGATGTAGAATCTTTTAATTTAGAAGAAAAGAATTCATCAGAGAGTGCCTTAGAACAACCCGTAGGAAATGAAATTATTCAAGATTGAGAAATCGAAGAATCAGATGGTAAAGCTATTTCTGAAGAGTGATTTATGAATGAAGATTTTATTGAAAATGAAAATTTAGGTGAACTAAATTCATTAGAAAATGCAGATCAATCAATTGAAGATCTTGACAAAAAACAAGAGCCTATTTTGTTAGGAAATAAAACAGAAGATGTAGAAAATATGCCAGAAGCAACTGAAGATTGACCAGAAAATAATCCAGAAGCAGAAGTGCAATTACCGGCTTCAAATGAGACAATAGATTTTGAGTTTAATCCACAAGAAGAGGTTGTTCAAGAGACATTAGAAGAAAATAAAACAGCAACATCTGTAGAGAATTTAGATTTTTCTTTTGATGCCCCTGCAGAGAATAAGTCAGGACAAGCAACAGGTTCATTAGCTCAAAATCCAGTAAGTGAAGATGTATTATCAGCTAATGAAGGATGAATAGTAGAAGAATCAGCATCTTTATATTCAGTTGAAGTAAGTTCTCCATCTAGTCAAAATTCCAACCCAATAATAGAAAACCAAACTGAAAATATCGTACAAGATCTGTCAGATGAGACAATGCCAGCCTACTCAGCAGAAGTGGAGTCAGAATCTTCTGAAGTACAATCTACTCTTTCATTAGATCAAATTATGGATGCTGAACTATTATCAAGTAATCAAATCTTGACCCAGCCAGTTTCTACACAATCCCAAACTCCAGTTCAGTCAGAATGATGAAAAATTAAGAATAAAAAAGTCTTGATGGCGTTGATGAGTGCTGGGTTAGTACTTGTATTATGATTTGTCACAGTTACAGCATTTCCAGATTTGTTTACAGTCAGAGAAGTAGAGAATCCTGATTGAACTGGAAGTGTCATCGAAATACCTCAACCAACAAATCCAGGTGATGATCCAACTATGACTCCTGATTGACATTGATCTGCAGAAGGTAATACTGGATTTTGAACAGTAGACCCCAATGTAGTATTCCCAGATGTGTATACTTCAGGATGCATTGAATGATTAGAAGATTGTATTGTTAATGCGGATGAACCAGAAGACCCTGAGAATATATTTCCAACTCCATATGTTCCAGAGGAGAATATTCCAGAACCAGATGGAAAAGAACCAGAGATTGAAGAAATAACAATCACGGAAGTAATGGAATTAATTTCTTCTTTCAAAAGCCAGGCGGAAGTATATTATAATTATGGACAAAAGGAATTAGATAAATATATTATTAAATATTCATCACAGATTACTCATTTGTGTGAAAATTATGAATCTCAGATTATGAATGGTGAATGATTGGATCTAGAAACTTTAGAGAATTTTGAATCAAGGATTAATTTACTTATTTCTAAAATTAACGACTATAATGGCGGATCGGATACAGAGAATTATACCGTTCAAGAAGAACCTGAAAACTCTGACTTTGAATGAAAAGAGGCTATCAAAGACTACCTCTACAGTAGATAGTCAGGAGCCAAGTCTTTCTAATAATTTGAGTGCTCATTTAGAGAGATTTGTAAATTATCTACAATATACAAAAAATGCCTCACCAAAGACTATAGAAAATTACACATTGTGGATTAATCGTTTTATAAAATATGTAGGAGATATTGATGCATCTGAAATAAAGATGTTGCACATCCAAGATTTTAGAATGTATCTTGTTAAACAAGGACTAAGCCCCAAAACTGTGAATTATCACATAATCTGACTTAGATCCTTTTTTAAGTTTTTATTGCGTAATGATGTGGAGACAATTTCTCCAGACAAGCTGGATTTAGCAAAAATCCCTCCAAGAAAGGTTTCATATCTTTCTGAAAAGCAAGTGCTAGAAATTTTAGATGCTCCAGCTCAATATGAAAAAAATCCATTAAGAATTCTGCGTGATGAAGCAATCTTAGCAACATTATATGGAACTGGGCTTCGTGTAACAGAATTGGTTACTTTAAAAAAGAAAGATATAAATTTGAATGAAAGCCAATTTTCGGTAATATGAAAATGATCCAAATTGCGCTCAGTTTTTTTAACTATTGATGCAAGGCAAAAAATTAAGAAATTCTTAAATGCTCGTGAAGATAATTCAGAGTTTTTGTTTATTTCTTTAGCTTGAAATAGCTATTGAGAGCCTCTTTCTAGAAATACGGTCGAGGAAATCGTAAGAAAATGATCAAAATTTGTATGAATTGAAGAAAAGGTGACTCCTCATACATTGCGTCATTCTTTTGCTACATCTTTATTGCGTAAATGAGCAGATATTCGTTCAGTACAAATGCTACTATGACATTCATCAATTCAGACTACTCAAATTTATACACATGTAGATGATAAATATTTGCAAGAGGTTCATGATTTATTGGAAAAGGGGGTAGATTCTAAAAAAATAGATTTAGATGATGAATTATTTTCAGAAGAATTATTTGACGATTAAAAAT
>JAZQNA010000013.1:0-27254 GCA_045627125.1 Candidatus Absconditabacterales bacterium
GCGGTTATTGGCACCTCATCGAGACTTTTCGCAGCCTGTTACGTCCTTCTTCCTCTTTTTTACCCAAGGCATCCGTTCATTGCTCTTAAAAAAATTTTTCTTTCGAAAATAATGTAATATATTATACTACTGTTAAGTACCATCATCTGCTAACGTCTCTGACACACTGCCTTCAACGTTGCGATGATTATACTACAGATTCGCCAACGAATTGCAAGAGTTTTTTATGATTTTTTTTCACTAGGTTGTTTGGGGGCTTATTGGAAATTTTGGGCACGAAATTTTACAAGACGAAAAAAGTTTAATTCAGATTTTTTATGATTTTTAAATTTTAACAGAACACTGTTCTTAGATTTTTTCAAAATTTGATTTTTATTATATATAGGTATAGCATTAAAATCATTTCAAAAGGAAATCGTTCAATATCTTAAGTTTCTTAAATCATGCTATAACCTCATCATATCATTTCTCACTAAGAACCATTTCATCTGTTAAAGAATGAGAAACCGTCCAAGCTGCATAACGAAGAACTTCTTGCATTTCTAAAGAATTGACAACTTTTGTCGCCAACGTCTTTCAAGCTTGTTCAAGCATCATCTTCCCACTTTTTGTTTTAAGTCTTCTTTCTGCCATAACATTATCTTTTCGTTCAACTTCACCAAAATATTTTTTAAAAGTCTGATTTTCTGTAATATCTTTCCATTCATCAAAGTGTTTCCATATATACAACTTTAAACGATTTTTTTCATCATTACTTGGGCATCGAGATCATCATCAGATAAGAGAATGATCTCATGGTTGGATGTGTATATAATATCCAGGTAGTGAAGATTTTCTACCACCAGCGCTAAGGAATGCTCAAAAATGAAGTTTGTATGGATGAGACTTATCTGGAGAAAAACGTAAATCTTTATTAAATCTATAAATACATTCTTTAGCTGAGATTCAATTCAGATTAGGATCTATTTTTTGCATATCAATAAGTAAATGTTCAACTAAATCTGAAAATCTGTTTCTCTCTTGAACATATAAATCGTGATTCCTATGCATTCGTTCTGTGTTATTATTAATTTTTACTGCTTCTAAGAACTTTAGTGTAATTAGTGAAAGCATGATTAATGATTATTATGTATAAATTTTAGAATACTTGGATTTTATATTCTTCTTACTTGAATTAATATTCTTCATTAATATATTTATATTTAGTTTTATCGCAAGAGTTATACTATAAATGTATCTATTCTCATTCAAACAGTTTGCATGACATGATAGAGTTTTTCATACGAATTTATCAATATGAAAACCTGGTGATTTATTACAATGTGGAACAGATTTTTTATTGAATTTATGAGATGATATTAGTTTTCCAGAATTAATTAGAACTCAATTTAGTATGTCTGAATCTGTCGAAGTTGTCTATCCATGATTTTTTGATCAGACATTTTTGAATTTAGTTCATTGGATGGTATATCAATGGTATTCTACTTATAATAATGTGATGAAGTTATTTGTATCATTTGAAATCCCTCAATTATTAGCTCGTGAATGAAAAATTAAATGAAGTACCAAAAAGATGGATTTAAATTGAGTCTCATTACCATTAAATGAAGATAATCAAAATTTAGTAATTATTCCAGATAACCGATCTCGTAAAAATCAGCTTTCAGATTTCTTTGAGTCTGATAAAATTACTAATTTATATTCTACAGATACACAAACTCGTAAAGATCAACATCGACGAGAAATTAAAAAATCAAAAGTATGAATTATTGTATCTACTCAATCTGAGATTTTTCAACCATTTCATAACTTAGGAAAGATTGTATACATAGATTGATATAAATGGTATTATCATAATCAACAAGATCCACGTTATGATGTAAGTGAAGTAGTTAAGAAAATGTGAGAATTATGGTGATGTGAAATAGCAAAAGTGGATAATATTGGAATAATTAAGTAAGAAATTTTCATTGATTTATATATAAGGATTTGTATAGTGATATTGCCAAATCATTATACAGACTAAATCTAAACTAAAGATTTGTCTGTCTTTAGTTTTTTTATTTTTATATAGTTGCCGTATTTGATAATTATTTGGCATAATGGCGAAATAATTAAAATTTCTTTATATTTTATGTCTTACAATAGTTATCATGAAAACAGTGATCCTTGCTTGATGATTATGAACTAGACTTGCAGAAGAAACTGTCATTAAGCCAAAGCCAATGGTAGAAATTGGTTGAAAACCTATTATTTGGCATATAATGAAAATTTATTCTCATTATGGATTTAATGAGTTTATTGTGTGTCTTTGATATAAATGATATTATATCAAGGAATGGTTTGCGAATTATTTTTTACATAATAGTGATGTTACAATTAGTACTAAAGATAATTCTATTGAAGTTCATAATTCACATTGTGAAGATTGGAAAATTACTTTAGTGGATACATGAGATGCAACAATGACTGGTTGAAGAATAAAGAGAGTCAAAGATTATATTGATTGAGAGGAATTTATGATGACTTATTGAGATTGAGTAGGTGACATTAACATAAATGAACTTGTTGATTTTCATCATTCACATGGAAAATTAGCTACATTAACAGCTGTTGTTCCTGAATGAAAATTCTGAAAATTATGAATGAATTGAGATTCTGTTACAGAATTTGCTGAGAAAAAAGACAATGAAAATAATTGGATGAATTGAGGATTTATGATCCTTAATAAAAAAGTATTAGATTACATTGAATGAGATAGTACACCATTTGAAATGGAGCCACTAGAACAAATTGCTAAAGATGGAGAACTTATGGCATATAAACATCGTTGATTTTGGTCTCCGATGGACACAATAAAAAATAAAAATGATTTAAATGATTTATGGAACAAGTGAGAAGCTAAACGAAAAATATGGTAATTTAATTTATATGGCAAATTAATGAAAAAAACAGTATTGCTTACTGGTGGAAGTTGATTTATATGACATAATATTCGTGAATCTTATTTATCAGGAAAATATGATATTTTTTCTCCATCACATTCAGAACTTGATATAACTAATACTAAATCTGTAGATGAATTCTTTTCTAATAGACATTTTGATATTGTCTTACATACAGCTGTAAAACCTAGTCATAGATGAGTTAAAGACAGAGAAGATATTTTGTACACAAACTTACGTATGTTTGAGAATCTTGAGCGTAATAGGAATCATTTTGGTAAATTAATTAACTTTGGTTCTGGTGCTGTATATGATGTTGCAGAAAATAATTCTGGAGTATCTGAAAATGAGACTTACAAAAATATGGGTACTGATGAACATAGCTTTGCAAAATATGTTATTAAGAAGCAAATCGAGAAGCTCCCAAATTTTATTGATTTGAATATATTTGGTATATTTGGTAAATACGAAGACTATTCGATTCGTTTTATATCTAATGCAATCACTAAATCATTATATAACTTGCCGATAACTTTACGTCAAAATCGTAGGTTTAGTTATTTATATATAGATGATTTGATGCCTATCTTAGAACGATTTATAGAAAATGACCAAAAATTTACATCATACAATATTGTTCCAGATAATTTTGTAGAATTGAAGGATGTCGCATTGGTTGTTGCTGAAATCTCTGGAAATAGTGATGTAAGGATTGCAAATGCTTGATATGGATTGGATTATTATGGTCTGAATACTCGTTTAAAGGATGAATATCATGATGTAAAATTTACTCCAATTAAGGAATCTATAGTTGAGCTATATGGTTGGTATAAACAAAATATTAATTCAATTAATAAAGAACTTTTATTTTATGATAAATAATTATGAATAAATTAGAAAAGAGTATGTATGATTCATTAAAGGATATGAAAGATTCATGTAAGCTATCATGAATTAAACTTTCTTTTGAAGATGAATGATTGAATATGGATCAGGCTCAAATTATATCATCTATTGCCTATAAGGCAGGTGTTGATGTATCTATGAAGATTGGTGGTGCTGAGGCTAAACGTGACATTCGTGATGCAAAAATTCTATGAGTTCATAAAGTGGTTGCACCAATGATAGAGAGTGAATATGCGTTAAAAAAATTTACAGATGCTGTATGAAAAATTTATTCTGATGATGAAAAGGATAATACTGAATTTATGATTAATATTGAAACTATAACTGGATTTAATGCTGCAAAATCTATGTTAACTTCAGATAAAGCACAAAATTTATCATGAGTTGTATTATGACGTTCAGATTTTGTTGGATCTATGTGAAAGGAAAAATCATTTGTTAATTCTGATATAATGTTAAAAACTGCATCCGAATTAGCAGATATATGCAAACAAACAAATAAAAAATTTTTTGTTTGAGGTAATGTTAATGCAGAATCCATAGATTTCTTTAAACAGCTACAGAAAATACATTTAAGTGGTTTAGAAACAAGGAATGTTATCTTTAAGTCAGATATGTTAGATTTAGAAAATGTCGAATCTGCTATTGCACAAGCATTAAATTTTGAACTACTATTATTACAAGTTAAGGATAAGATTTATGAAACAATGATAAATGAAGATAGTCATCGTATAGATGATATTAAATCTAGATTTAATAAGCATTAAAATAATGATAAAGATTGCCACAACGAATTTAAAATGCGTTGCTTTTGATTTAGACTGAACAATTTATTTTTGAAGTCGTCAATTAGCTCCCAATGCTCAAGAAGTTATAGCTTATTCACGTGAAAAATTTGGACGTGTATGTTTTTTAACTAACAATTCAGCATTAACCCAATATCAATTATATCAAAGATTATGCCAATTAGGGATATCTATTAAAGAGGAAGAAATTTTAAATTCAAGTTTTTTGATTTCTCAATATTTAATTAACAACAACATTAATCAAGTACGATGTATTTGAACATCTAATTTGTGCCAAGAATTAAATATCCATGGTATAAATCCAAAGTCGGAGAAACCAACAGCTATTGTTATTGGATATGATTATAATTTTACACTACCTTATTTTGAGGAAGCTTTGAAATACTATAATTCAAATTGCCAAATTATTGTCGCAAATATGGAACGTATTTATCCACGTGATAATGGAATTCAAACTCCATGAGCTTGAGCAATTGCTGCTGCTTTTTTACATACTGTAAATAGGACAGATTTTGTTGTTTTGGGTAAACCGAATATTTTAATGCTTGATACTGTTGCAAAATTATATGATCTATTGCCAGAGGAGATTTTGGTTGTTGGTGATACTTATGAAAGTGATATAAAAATGGCTGAGATGTATGGTTCACAGTCAGTATTAATTACAAATGGTTGCAAAAATAATTACTGATGTAATAGTGTGGATATATTAAAAGACTTATTAAATGTTTTATAACTTAATTATATAAACACATGATAAAAGTTTCAGATTATATAATGAAAAGGTTAAAAGAAATCTATAATGT
Source organism: Candidatus Absconditabacterales bacterium (assembly GCA_045627125.1). GTDB lineage: Bacteria > Patescibacteriota > Gracilibacteria > Absconditabacterales > Absconditicoccaceae > UBA3291. The sequence continues at coordinate 5,461 of JAZQNA010000013.1, forward strand.
TGATACCATTTTTATGGTATCGTGATGAGGGGCTATGCATTTGAATGATAGTGTTTGAAAATATTTAAACTATGTTTGTAATCATAATGAACAAGCCTGCGGAATTGCTGCAGAAGGTTATGCTCGTGTAAATCAAAAACTAGCTGTTGTAAATGTTACAACATGACCAGGTTGATTAAATACATTAAATGGAGTAATGTGACAATGGACTGACAGTGTACCTGTACTTTATTTATCAGGTCAAGTAAAATACTCAACGACATTAGATTCATGTAAAGATATTCCATTGCGTCAACTTGGTGACCAGGAAGTTGATATTGTATCTGTTGTAAAACCTTTAACTAAATACGCTATAATGGTTCGTGATCCATATGATATTAAATATCACTTGGATAAAGCTATATATCTAGCTACTCATGGACGTTTTTGACCAACATGGTTAGATATCCCTTTAAACATTCAGGCATCTATGATTGATGAGACAAAATTACGTGAATATGATCCATGTGAAGATGAACTAAAATTGCCTAACATTGATAACGAAGTTACTAAATTAGCTCAGATGATAAAAGATTCTAAAAGACCATTGTTTGTGGCATGACATGGAATTAGATTATCTGGAGCTATTAAAGAATTTGAGGAGTTAGTTACAAAAACAAATATTCCTGTTGTTACTACGATGAATGGTTTTGATGTTATTGCTGAAGATAATCCAAATTTTGTTGCTCGTATTTGAACTGTTGCAAACCGTGCTGGGAATTTCACTCTACAAAATGCTGATTTGGTTATCACAATCGGATCTAGAAATAATATTCGTCAGGTTTCTTATAATCGAGAGAATTATGCAAAAAATGCAAAATTAGTTTGCGTTGATATTGATAAGGCAGAATTAGATAAACCTACGATTAATCCTGAATTAAAAATTAATGCTGATTGTAAAGACTTTATATTGCGTTTAAATGAGTTTGTAACTCCTCGCATTAAAGATTGATGGAATCTATGGACAAAAGCCATGAAGGAAAAATATCCTCCAGTAACTGAAGCTCCTCGTGTATGAGATAATCCAATAGAGCCATACCATTTTATTGATACTTTAATTAAAAATTTTGATAAAAATTCGGTTATTGTCTGAGGAAATGGTACTGCTTTTTTATTACCTTTTCAAGTATGACAAGTAAAAAAATGACAACGTTATATACGGAATAGTGGTGATGCTTCTATGTGATATGATTTACCTGCCGCAATTGGAGCTTGTTTCGCGAATAATCGTCAAAACACAATTTGTCTAGCCTGAGATTGATCAATTATGATGAATTTGCAAGAGTTACAAACAATACGTCATTATAATTTACCGATTAAGTTATTTGTATTAAATAATGATGGATATATCTCTATTCAACAAACGCAAAAGAATTTTTTTGAAGGACGTATGACAGCTTGTACTAGGGATAGTGGGGTTACTCTACCAGATTTTATACGTATTGGAGAAGCTTTTGATATTCCAACAATAAAAATAGATAAAAAAAACAATTTAGATGAACAAATTCAAGAAGTGTTGAATATCAAATGACCTGTATTATGCGAAGTCATGTTAAGTCCATGATACATATTTGCACCAAAGTTATCTGCCAAAAAGCTATCTGATGGCTCTATGGTTTCTCCATCTTTGGAAGATTTATATCCATTTCTTCATGAGAATGAGATGAAAGAAAATATGATAATAAATGATTAGGCATTTATTAAAAATATACAGCTTCAACAATTATATAGCTTTTATAACTAATAGTGAGTTTAAATGATAGATTTCTACAACTGAAAAACAATCCTTGTTACAGGATCTACATGATTTAAATGAGCATGGTTAAGTTTTCGATTAAATCAAATGTGATCAAATGTAATATGATATTGATTAGAACCTAATACTAATCCTAGTCTTTTTACTGCTTTAAATCTTGAGAATAAGATTACTCAAATTTATTGAGATATTAATGACTATAAAAAGCTTCAAGATATTACAAATCAATATCATCCAGATATGGTATTTCATTTAGCAGCCCAACCAATTGTAAGAGAAAGCTATGATAATCCTGTATATACAATGAGTACTAATGTTATGTGAACTATAAACATTATGGAACTTATTAGGACAACGGAATCAATTAAATGATGAGTTATAATTACAACAGATAAAGTATATGAAAATAAAGAATGGTTACGACCTTATAGAGAAAATGATAGATTAGGATGATTTGATCCTTATAGCAGTAGTAAAGCTATGGCTGAATTATGAATTGAAAGTTATAGAAAATCATTCTTTTGAAAATGAGAAAAGAAAATAGCTGTAACGAGAGCTTGAAATGTTATTTGAGGATGAGATTGGGCAAAAGATAGATTAATACCAGATATAATAAGATCATTGCAAAATAATGAAAATGTAATTTTAAGGAATCCTGATGCTGTTAGACCATGGCAATATGTATTAGATGCATTACATGGATATTTAATGGTATGAGAGAAAATATTTGAAGATGATAAATACTGTTGAGCATATAATTTCTGACCAGATATCAAAGATACTTTAAAAGTGATAGATATTGTAACTAAATCTATAAAAATCTTATGAAAGTGATGATATGAGATAAAACCAGAAACTAATAACGGAAAACATGAAGCTGGGTTATTGTTATTAGATAATACAAAATCTAAGACCTTATTATGATGGAATTCTAAATATGATGTACAAGATGTGTTAGATAGAACTTTAGCATTTTATAAATGATATTATAATTGAGAAGATATGGAAGAGTTCGCCAAAAAAGAAATCGATGCATTTATGTAATTTAATTTATTATTATATATCAACATGTTTGAAGAAGAATTTAAAAAGATTATTTCTGAAAGGAATAAACCATTTGTTCCATGAGAATCAAATGTCCCAGTTTCTTGAAAAGTTTTTGATGAAACTGAATTAGATTATATGACTCAAGCTGTGACGGATTGTCATTGGACCGAATGAAGGTGGAATGATAGGTTTGAGAAAGAACTCTCAGAATTTTTATGAGTAAAATTTTGTGCAACAACAAATTCTTGAAGCTCTGCAAATTTATTAGCACTTACTGCATTGACAGCAAAAGAATTATGAGATAGACAATTATTACCATGAGATGAAGTAATTACAGTTGCTGCATGATTCCCTACCACTATTAATCCTATAATACAAAATTGATTAGTACCTGTTTTTGTAGATGTTGATCTATGAACATATGAAGTAAATATTGATGAATTAAAGCAGGCATTATCTCCAAAGACAAAGGCAATCATGTTAGCTCATACTTTATGAAATGCTTTTAATCTATGAGAGATTACAAAAGTTTGTAAAGAAAATAATTTATGGTTAATAGAAGATACTTGTGATGCTTTATGAACAAAATATAGCTGACAGTATATTTGAACATTTGGAGATATTTGAACATTATCGTTTTATCCAGCTCATCATATTACAATGTGAGAATGATGAGCTTTGATAACAAATAATCCTTTGTTATTAAAAATAATTAAGCAATTTAGAGATTGGTGAAGAGATTGTCGATGTAGAACATGACATGATAATAGCTGTTGAATGAGATTTAAATGGCAATTATGAGATTTACCAGAAGGATTTGATCATAAATATATTTACTCAAAAGTTGGTTATAATTTAAAAGTTACAGATATTCAAGCTGCATTATGATGTGCACAATTACAGAAACTTCCATGATTTATTCAAAAGAGAAAAGATAATTTCAATTATTTAACTAAGAGATTTGTTGAAGAATGATTGGATAGATTTTTCATCATGCCAAAAGCTACAGAGAATTCTGATCCTAGTTGGTTTGGTTATTGTTTAAGCTTAAAAGAAGATACATGAATCAATCGTGAAGAATTAATGCAATATTTAAATAATAAGAAGATAGGAACTAGATTATTGTTTTCTGGAAATTATGTAAGACAACCTGCATTCTTGGATTATGTTAAAAATTATAGGATAGTTTGAGAATTAAAAAATGCTGATTATATAGTAAGAAATACTTTTTGGCTATGAATATTCCCATGATTAACGGAAGAAATGTTAGATTATATTGTTTTATGTATTAAGGATTTTGTTAATGAAAGAGAATAAGCAACCTATTTTAAGTATTTGTATACCTACATGGAATAGATGGTATTCATTACAAGATACTTTAAAGTCTATTATTACTCAAAAAGAATTTTTATCATGAGAAGTAGAAATTGTTATTTCTGATAATGCCAGTACAGATGAAACAGAACTAGAAGTTAAAAACTTATGTGAGGAATATAATAATATTAAATATTATAGAAATAAAACAAATATTTGATGAAATCCAAATATCAATAAAGCCCTTTCATTATGAACTTGAGAATATTTATGGTTGCTTTGAAGTGATTCTATTATAATCAACGATTGAATAAAAGATACTATTAATATTATAAAAAACAAAAAACCAGACATTATATATTATAATTGGGAAGATTGACAACAGTTTTATATAAATAATAAATTACCAGAGTATGAGATAACTGGTAATTTATATCAAGTAAAAAATCAAAAGTCATTTATAACATTATTGAATAGTTTATATTGATTTAATAAAAATAATTTTTGGTTTATTGAAAAAATAATTACATTTGTTTCCATTAGATGTATTTCTAAAAAGGAATATGATAAGACTATTAATAGTATTTATTCTCAACAAAAAGATTTTGATAATCACTCTTTTTCTCAAACAATTATCTTTTTCTTTAAAGAAATAGAAAATTCAATAATTGTATTATGTACACCACATATATCAAGAAACAAAGTAGGAAAGAAAAATAAAACATCATATTGGGTTACTAAAAAGATATTGAAGGATTTAATCAATATTTATAATTATATACAAAATAAATGTTGAATAAAATTTAAGAAAGCGATTTTCTTTAAATCTATATTTTTATGGATTAAAAGATATGTCTTTTCATTGATTTGAAAGATTCTATCGTTTTTATGATTACTTGATTTCATTGAGCCAATCTATCGGAAACTTAAAACAAAATAATGCTTAATTAATATTTTGAGTGACCGCTATAAATAAAAATATTTATATTTCATACGCTTAAAAATCAATTAGCTATCATTAATTATTGATACAAAAAATTATGCAATTTAAATATCCATTCCCATTAGTTTAAATAATTAATAATAAATTAAATGCAAATTACCAGCATCCCTATAAAAATATTTCTAAAAAGAATTATTTCATTAATAAAGGAATTTTTATTAAGACTATCACAGTTTTGATTGAAAATTGCCATATATGATTTAATCAATTCCATTACTTTAGCTTTGATATATGTTAATTTAGATTTTCTTCCAAAGAAAATTTCTAAAAAAATATTAAAGAAAAACATCCTTATAAAAATCAAATTTCTTGAGAAGAATTTTCATTGATTCATAGAAAATTATAAAACTAAAGAAATAGAAAGAAAAAATTGAAAAAAAATATGGTTTATGTGGTGGCAGGGAGAGGATAATTTAACAGATGTTGGAAAACTTTGTTTATACAATTTAAAAAAGCACAATTGATGATATGAAATTATTATCATCCATAAGGACAACTTTGATAAATATATTTCATTACCAACTTATATTTTAAAAAAAGTAAAAGAATGAAAAATTTCTTTTACACATTTGTCTGATGTAATAAGAATGTGATTATTAAGCAAATATTGATGAATACGAGTAGACTCTACATTACTTATTCGAAATGATAATGTCATAAAACAATGTTCAAACAATAATTTTTATTGTTATAAAGACAATTCTGCCGATAGTCTTCATCTTTTTGAACCCCAAATAACTGATTTTTTTTTATGATGAACATCTAATGAAATTTTTTCCTTCTGCTATGATTTTTTATTAGAATACTATAAAAAATATGATATTTTTGTTGATTATCTTTCTGTCATGTATTGTTTATATATAGCATTTTCTCATTTTACACATTATCAATGCTACATAGGCAATATTCCTGAGTGCTGACGGATTAAAAATAACTGAGCATTCATTAACAAACTTAATGAAATTGATTCAGATAAAAAAATCTATGAGGACTTATGACTATATAGTTTTGCAAAACTATCAAATAAAATAAGAATAATAAAAGAAAAAAATTGAAAACTAACGAATTTTTGAAAACTTTTACAATCTATAAAAGAACATGACAATTAAAAATTTAATAGTTTGAGCATGATTATCATGAATTATTGTAGCTCAACAATTAGCTGAAAAGTGAGAAAAAGTTCTATTAATTGAACAAAGAAATCATATTGGATGAAATTGTTATGATTACTATGATGAAAATGGAATATTAGTTCATAAATACTGACCACACATTTTTCATACCGATTTTGATGACGTTCGAGAATACGTAAATAGATTCACATCATTTACTAATTATCAACATACTGTTTTATGATGTATAGATAATCACTTAGTTCCTATTCCTTTTAATTTAGATTCATTATATTGAGTTTTCCCTCAAGAATTTGCTAAACATTTAGAAAATGTGTTATTACAATACTTTGAATATAATACAAAAGTAACCATATGACAATTAAGAGAAAAAGCAAAAGCTGAAAATAATGAAGATTTACAATTTATATCAGATTATATATTCGAAAAGGTGTTCAAGAATTATACAATGAAACAACGATGAATTTCTGCAAAAGAAATAAATCCAAATGTCATGAATAGAGTTCCTATTCTAATTTCTAGAGATAATAGATATTTTCCAAAAAATAAATATCAATGAATGCCTGTAGGTTGATATACAAAGATGTTTGAAAAAATGTTAGATAACCCAAATATTAAAGTTTTATTGAATACAAAATTCAGTGATATAAAAGATAAAATTGAATATGAGAAGTTATATTATACATGATCAATTGATGAATTTTTTGATTATAAGTTTGGAAAATTAGAATATAGAAAAACATTATATCAATTAGAAGAATACGATTTACAATCATATCAAGAGAATAGCGTAATTAACTATCCAAATGATTTTGAATATACAAGAATAACAGAATATAAGAAATTCTATCCGATGTCACCAACATATAATGTAAAAAAGACAGTTATATGTAAAGAAATTCCATGAAAATGAGAGATTAATGCATATCCAATAGAAGATGAAAAGAATATCGAATTATTAAATAAATATCAAAGTATAACACCAGAAAATGTAATTTTCTTATGAAGATTATGAAACTACAAATATTTTGATATGGATAAGACTATTAAAAATGTTTTAGATTGGATTAATCGCTAATAGCTTCCAACATTTTATTAGTTAATAATTATAATATGTCTAGTAAAAACACCCCTGCTGTAAGTATTATAGTTCCAGTATATAAAGTTGAAAAATATATAAGAAGAAGTTTAGATAGTTTAGTTAATCAAACTTTGCAAAATATTGAAATAATCTGTATTAATGATGGATCTCCTGATAATTGTTTATCTATTTTAAAAGAATATCAACAACAATATCCAGGGAAAATAGTAATTATAGATAAACAAAATGAATGAGTTTGGAAAGGTAGATTTGATTGAATTAAAATGGCATCTTGAGAATATATTTGATTTGTTGATTCTGATGATTATGTAACATTAGATTTCGCTGAAAAATTATACTTAAATGCTAAGAAGAATAATTCAGATATATCTGTAGGTGGATTTTATAGAGTTGATACAGATACAGAACATATTTTTTCTAAAGAAATGACATCTTTTTGAAATAAAAAAATTAATATGAAAGAAAATCCTGAAGATATTTTATCTATTAATGCGGCATTATGGAACAAACTTTTTAAATCAGAAGTTTTGAAAAATATTAAGACTTTAGAGAATCCTCCTAGAATATTAGATGATATGATGTTTTTATTGCTGTCTTATTTAAATGTTAATAATATATCTTTTATAGAAGATCCAATCTATTATTATATGGTTAGATCAGATTCAATAATTAGCCAAATAAAGAAAGAACAGATAGAATCAACTGAAAACGCGATGGTTAATGTCAAAAAGATATATGAAAGAAATAGTAATTGAAAATCTTTGATGGAAGTTTTAAATTCTATGGCTTTTCTACATTTTTGAATTTCTTTAATGTTTAGACTTTCATTAGATAAAGATTTTAAAAATATTGTAAAATCTAATAGAATGTATTTAGATAAAGAATTTCCTTGATGGAGAAATTGTAAATATTTAAAATTATCTTATTCAATTTCTCATAAATTTTCAAATTTTAAATTAGCTATCGTTAAAAAATTTGATGAGTGTTGAATGTTTGTAATCTTTATAAGATTTTATAATTTTGTTTTAAAAACCTTAAAAATAGATATAAAACGATAATAAAATATTGCGTATAAAAATAATAAATTTTTAAAATAAGTTATTTACTGAAATTCACTTAGAATACTTATAGAATACTGCTCTATTTTTATCCCAAAGTTTAGCACGAACAACATCTCATTTTGTAAGTTGAGTAGCTATATCAGCATATTCACATGGACAAGTATAACAATTTTTATTTTGAATACATCGACCTAAATCTTCTGGACAATTATCACAAGTTTCACCTGGATCTACTTTTCAATTTCAACAAGTTACTGGAGTTGGAACATCTGGAGTCGGAGTATCTGGATCTCCTGGTTCATCTCTTCAATCTCCGATACATTTATCTTTTAAGTCTGTTGGACAGTTTTTACAATCTTCTCATTCATCTACAAGTCCATTTCCACATTTATTATCTGGAACAATACATATTTCTTTTAAATCAATTGGACAACTATTACAATCTTCTCATTCATCTATTATTCCATTTCCACATTTATCATCTGGAGCAATACATCTCTCTTTTAAGTCAGTTGGACAGTTTTTGCAATCTTCTCATTCATCTATAATTCCATTTCCACATTTATCATCTGGAGCAATACATCTCTCTTTTAAGTCAGTTGGACAGTTTTTACAATCCTCTCATTCATCTACAAGTCCATTTCCACATTTATCATCTGGTTTAACACATTTTTCTCATAAATCTACTGGACACGTTTTACAGTCTTCTCATTTATCTATTATTCAATTTCAACAATTTGGTTTATTTGGATCGTATTTCTTACACATTATTGTACATTCCTTATCTTTTCCATTCATTGCTCAGTTATCACACTCTTCTCTTCATTCTTTTTTATTGTTTCAACATGTATCACTTATACATTCTTTTACATCTGCTTTACAATTTTTACAGTCTTCTGCCCCCTCAATTATTCCATTTCCGCAGAAGGCCGTACATTCTCATACATCTTCTGGACAATTAAGACAATTCTCTCCTTCATCTATCTTTCCATCTCAACATCTAGAATTTCCATCTGGTTTAACACATTTTTCTCATAAATCTACTGGACACGTTTTACAGTCTTCTCATTTATCTATTATTCAATTTCAACAATTTGGCTTATTTGGATCATATTTCGTACACTTTATTGTACATTCCTTATCTTTTCCATTCATTGCTCAGTTATCACACTCTTCTCTTCATTCTTTTTTATTGTTTCCACACGTTTCACTTATACATATCTTTACATCTGCTTTACAATTTTTACAGTCTTCTGCATCTTCTATTTTCCCGTTTCCACAAAATGCCGTACATTCTCATACATCCTTTGAACAATTAAGACAATCTTCTGCACCCTCAATTATTCCATTTCCGCAAAATGCCGTACATTCTCATACATCTTCTGGACAATTAAGACAATTCTCTCCTTCATCTATCTTTCCATCTCAACATCTAGAATTTCCATCTGGTTTAACACATTTTTCTCATAAATCTACTGGACATGTTTTACAGTCTTCTCATTTATCTATTATTCAATTTCAACAATTTGGACTCGTTATTTTCACAATAGTACATTCTAATGTACATTTTCAATCTTTTCCATTATCTTTTCCATTATCACATTCTTCTCAAGCTTCTGCATCTATTTTCCCATTTCAACATGTCTGGCTTTTACATAATTTTACATCCTTAGGACAATTATAGCAATCTTCTCATTTTTCTATTTTTCCATTTCCACAGAATGCTGTACACTCTCATACATCTTGTGAACAATTCTGACAAGTTTCTACTCTATCTATTTTTCAATCCCCACAGTATGGTTTACATTCTCATGCATCCGCAGGACAAGTTTTACAAGTTTCCCATAAATCAAGTTTTCAGTCTCCACAACAAGAACCAACATCGGCAGGGCAATTAAGACATGTTTCACCTTCATCTATTTTTCCGTTTCAGCAAGCTGCATAAAAATCACAACTCTGACTACGAAGCACTGGACATCCATCACTTGAATTTCATGGAATAGTAGGACATCTATCATCTATATCAGGAATTCAATCTCAATCACTATCATTATCCAAAATCTTATTTTCATTTTCTGAATCAATAGTTTTTCAATTATTTATCAATTGATTTAATACTGTCTCACAAATATCTCATACTCAATTGTTGTTTAAATCTGTTTGTTCTGGATTAACATCAAAAGGACAATTATCTAATGAACAGACTCCAAGCTGCTGTCTAAGCAAACGAGAATCTATATTATCTACTGTAATAGAGCAATCCGGATTCTCTGATATAATAAGTCATACTAAATTTTTCTTTCCATCTCAATCTATATCATCATCACACACATCAGGAATTCAATCTTTATCCATATCACATTTAAATTTCGAAAGAGTTTTATTTTTGAGAGAATTTAGACAGAAATCTTGAGATTTTACATGGATAGTTCATTGATTAGTCAATGCGACACATTTATTAATTTCTACATTATTTGTAAGAGTTTTATTTCATGCAGTTGTATATGAGAAGTCCAAAACAGATTTAGAAAAATCAGGCTTCTCTTTATAGATTTTTTGACCAACTTGATAACTAGTAAACAGAGATAAAGGATTCTGTCAATTAGGAAATATCTTTAATCATAATGATAATTTTTCATTTTGATTATATGAAGCTGAACCAATTCATGCAACATTTACTGCAAGCGATTGAGCTAATAATGGATTTTGAACTGTAAAAGTAGCAATAGAAGATAAGACTGTTCCATCTCTTAAAACTACATCCTGTTGGATAGTTTTGGTTCATGGTTGTTTATAAGCAAACGATTGAGACCATTTACCAGCACTCGTGAAGTCATCTCACCAATTAATTTTAATATAGTCTAAATTAGCTTTTGCAATTCAAACTGGATTAGTAGTCAATGTTGTTTGTTCTTGTAAAGATCAAGGATTAACAGACATCAAAGCAAAAGAAGAAGTCTGATTTTGTTTAACACTGAGAACTGCTATAGCTTTTAATTCGCTATTTTTATATCATTTTGCCGTAATAACATAAATTCAATCTTCAGATATTGTAGTTTTAAAAGTTTCATTTAATTTATGTTTTTCTTCTCATGATCCATTCACATTCCAAGAAATAGAATTTATATCTCCAGAATATAATGGTGTAAATGTATATTCTACTTTTCCATTTTTGTATGTAGTCTTAGCAGAAATATTTAAAGCATAATTTTCGTTAGAAGTCGGAGCTACAAAAACTTTTGTAGTTGCATATGCTTTGTATCATTGAGTAGATGTAGCTGTAGCATTTACTGTATAAGTTCCTGCAGATTGAAATGTATGAGTAATTGGATTGTTACTTGCAGATTTTTGTTTTGCGCCATCTCCAAAATTTCGCTCAATTTGAGATATCTTTCCATCAGAAAGAGGAGCAAATTTTACTGTTTTTCAAGTAATTGAATCTACATTAATAAAGAAAGAATATCATAAATCTGTATCTCATAATGGAGTTTGATCTGATTTATCATTTCGAAGTGAGATAACCACATTATCATTATCATCTACGATACCAATCGGATTTTTCTTTCCATCTCAATCTATATCATCATCACATACATTTCCTATTCCATCATCATCTACATCGAACTGATTTGGATTAAATGTATGAGGACAATTATCCTGTCCATTAGTAATTCCATCACAATCATAATCCACATCAAAATTACAACTTCTATAACTATCATGAACTTTCTCAAAAATACGTATAGCTTCTTCTCCATTTAAATTTGGAAACGAAGCTGTTTTTTCTGCATCTTCCTGAGTAATTATTCATTCCTTAAATAAGATATTCAATTCTGATACAGGCCAATATCATACTCAGATAACACCAAATTTCTGGAATTCACAGGCTGACAAATTATACATACAATATTTTAACCAAGCTTGAAATTCTTCATTTGTTTTAGCATAAGTAGATTTTGAATCTGCATTTTTTATAGCAGCGATGTCCGTTTGGTTCAATACACGCATTTGTGTACTATCTTTTTTGAGTCATTTCAATCGTGATTTTACCTGGCTCCAATCAATTTGATATTTTTCTCTAATCTGATCTTGAACAATATTTAGTACTATTTGATAAAATTCTGACATTGTGATCGATTCCTGACCACAGAAATTTCATTGGCATTTTGTTGATGTCTCAGGATATCACGACATCAAACCATTTTCTCATACATAAGCAACACAATAATAATAAGATTTTTTATTTCGTACTCATCATTGAAAACTAATATCATTAAAATCTTTTCAATCTATAGCCTTAAAAGTATCCCAAAAATTCTGAGTATAAGTTTCTTGCATCCACAATGGAGCCTGAACACAATCTTCACAGTTTACTGCATTTAAAAGCCTAGTAATTTCATAACGAGAAATTGAAGTTTTTTTTGAAAAACTCGGTATATCTAATCATATTTCTGCTAATCTCTCAGAAAATGAAGTGGCAGAAGCTATGTTTGAGTTTAAAAGAAAGACTAATCATAAACTCAATAAAGATACCAATCACAATTTGTTTTTTTTGTTCAACATTGCAGATTTACTTGCAAATTAAAAAACATGCAGTTTTTACACATTTTACGTGTACTGAAAATATAGTTTTTTGCAAGGAAAAATCGTAAATTTTTAATCAGATTTCTTCCTATTTTTTAGATAATTTTCGAGATAATTGTAGATATCTTTTTCATTATTTCTGTCATTTATATCAGTCAATACCCATTCGAATCATTGATGAAGCAACTCTCCTACTAATGGACTAGGAGAAAGTTGAAAATGCTTCATAATTTTTTCACCATTTACTACAAGGTTTTTCATCTCAAATTGTCATTCTTCATCATTTATCTCACGAAGCAAAGTTTTAAGATAATAAGAATCAGACAAATCTGAAGAATTCTGTAATGGATTTTCTTGTCCTATTCTATCTGCAATATTAATATCAAAAAGACTATCTACCATTTCAAATCATTTTTCACTAAGAAGTTTTCTGACTTTTTTCTTTCGATTATTTGGATGAGCATTTAGGATTTCTCATGGAGTATGGTGTTCATGAATGTATCGTTCCATAGTTTCAATTTCTTTTTTAGAGAAACCTAGAGCTGAAAAGTCTGATTTCATAATTATTGGAGAACTCTCACGGTGATTAGTTGTTCACAAAAAAACTGCCTGTTTTTCTTCTTTCGTTGTAGCTTTTTCGTATGCAGCGTATTGCTGAACTTTTCAGACATCATGATACAGCATAGCGAAGCGTACCAGATAATCAGAATTAATTTGTTGTAGAGCTTTTAGAGAAAGTAAAATATGTGTATAAACATCAAAAGCATGATAACGAATTGGTTGATCTACAAATTTAGTTTTTGCTAATGCTGGAAATAAAATTGGAAGCATACCACTTGCATCAAGCAATACTATAAAAGCAAAAGGATTTCATTTCTGAAAAGCTTTACACAATTCTTCTTTGATACGTTCCTTAGCAACATGTTCAAGAAGTGGAGCATTCTTTTTAATAGATTCTCGTGTTGGAGCAGAAAAATCAAAAAGCTGAACCTTATCTACTGGATCAGTTTGATAATCATTAGAAATATTTTCTATTTTCTTTCAATTCTTAGATTTAGGTCACTGTTGCAATAACTGATAATTACATATATTTACTAATCTGAGTCCACGAATTAAACGTAAGGCATCTTCTCCAAAACGTTGATCAGCTTCTCCAACCGTAGTTAATTTTCTAGAAACAAGAGATTCTATTCAACCTGTAGGATCAATTAATACACGGAAAAGTGGTTGAACTTTTGATATCTTTTCAGATTTATTTTTCTTTGATAATTTTTCTATAATAGTAGAAGAATGATAACATTCTGTCTGAGTTTCTACCAAATAACGAAAAGCATATTCATCAAAATGTGAATTTGGAAAGACTTGTGAAACAAAATCTGGACTAGAAATAATCAATAGATTTATATCTGAAAAATAACAATATCCATTTTTTCATAAGACTTTTACTAAATCTGAATCTGGTAGAACTTTTGGATTATCTTTCACATAATCGAGAGATTTTTTTGTAGTTTGTGGAACAGAAAAATAATACATAGCATTAATAGAGAAATCTCTCCTCTTAGAATCCAATATTATATCATTACTTCGATGAATTTCTCCAGGGTGACGAAAATCTCCATAATCTCATTCTGTACGAAGTGGAGTTAGTTGATAGCTGCGTTCTTTCTCTTTTGGAGGAATCAGTGTTATAGTTCAAAATTTATCTGTTTTAAAATGAGAAAGTCACTCAGTATTTATACGTTTATCTAGCTCTTCTGGTTTTCATTCACATGTAAAATCTATATCTAATGGATCTTTTGTTATTCATAATAGTAGATCACGCACACATCATCAAACCAAAAAAAGATCAGAGAGTTGAACTCTTTTTTGGAGAAATTTTTGATGACGATTTAATTGTTGTAACGCTGAGAAATTAAGCATTATTTGATACGCGATATATTCTAAATTTACACAAATTTAATGTAAGGAATTGCCATATTTTTTCAATAAGAAGAATATTCAGCTTGAAAATCACACAAAGAATAAGAATATCAAGTTTATGGATAGTGTAATATCCGTGATGGTCTTTTTCTATCAAATTATACCGACATATTAGAAATGCTTTCATACTTTATAGTATAAAAGACATTGGGTTAGAGCGAGGTAGATTTGGGGATATTTGTGCTATGCATAAAATTAATGTGGACAAAGCAAATATTAACACGAGATGAATCGGCTGCCTACTTGATAGAGCAAATACATATCAAGGTGTGATATCTTTGTAACTTAATTTTCGATAGCATGAATGTAATAAATCTTAACTAAAGGATGTATATAAACATCAGGTTTTTTATTATTATAAATATTTAAGTTGTTAATGTATGATAAATAATATGTAATGCTTATGCTTGAGAGAGCAAGTGATGGAGAAGCAGGAGTAGACTGTGAAGATCCATTAGTTATGACTGCATGTCTTCTAGACAGCGAAGACTGTCCAGCTGCTTGTAGAGAAGCTAGTGATGAAGATCCAGAAGATATAGTTGTTAAGTCTGGTGACTTAGCTGTTACTGCTACAGCTGCTGATGGTAAAAAAGTGATTAGAAACTGAGTTTCAGATTTGGATACATTAACTTTCAAAACTTCTGAAGAGGTATCTATCTCTAGAGTAGTTCTCGAAAGATATGGATATTCAACTGCTAATAATGTTGAATCTGTATGGTTAGAAGATGAAGATGGAAATATTATTTCTAATAAAACATCTAGTCTTAATACAAAAGGTCAAGCTAAATTGACTATTGATAAAAAATACAGAACAGTAGATGGAACATTAAATGCTACTATTGTATTACAAACAACAGAGTTAGATGAATGATCTACAATTGGATTTAAAGTTGTAGAAGTTGAATCTACAGCTGAAAACCTAAATCTTAAGGATTACACTCCTGCTACATATGATATCGTATCATACGATGGAACAAAGGTTGTATTCACAGTAAGATGAGGAAGCGATACTTATAATTATGCAGAATGAGAATCTTATGAGGTTGCTAAATTTAAGGTAAGAGCTGCCGATGATTCTGCTATTGTTGTTAATGGATTTACTTTAAAAAATGTCGCTGAAAGCTTAAAATTAGATGTTGAAGACTATTTAGCTGATGTTGAAGTATATGTAGATGATGAAGAAGTTAAAGGAGTTAAATATTCTACAGATAAAGACGAATTAACTGTTTCTTTCAACGACGTTGATGTTGCTGCTAAAGAATCTGCTACATTCTCAGTAAACATTGAACTATCTCAACTTGAAGACTATGGACAACATATCCAATACTCACTTCAATGAATTTCAGATTTTAGAGCTGTAGAAAAAAAGACAGGAGCTAGAATCTCTAGTGATAGTTTTAAAGATCAAGCATGAAGTGCGATTGTATTAAAAATGAAAGATTATACTTTTGCAGGAGGAAAAGTAAGAATCAATAACGAAAAATTAGGAGCTGTTGATGCTGCAATCGATGCAACCGATGTTTTAGTTGCTAGATGAGAAATTGAAGTCTCTGAAGCAATTGAAGGAGATTTATCTATTATCGCTACTGTAAAACAGTGATCTAATTCTGTTGCAGTAGATAAGGTAATTGAGAGAATCGTAATTGATGTTGCTGGGGAAGAATATGAAGGAACTCTTTCTAACGGGAAATATGTTTTCTCTGGTGTTGAAATAGAAGAAAGTGGAAAGATTAAAGTATTAATTGATACTAAAGATGCTCCTACTTACGAAGGATCTACTATTACTTTCAGTATGGATTGATTCGATGGTTTCGAATATTCTGATTCAGATGATCATACAAAAGTTGATATTTCAGGATCTCTTACTTTCTCTAAAGTAACAATCCAATGAGCTAGAGGATCTTTAACTAATTCTCTTAAAGATGAGGTTGAATACAAACTTAATGAAGTAAATAGATATACAGTATTTGAAGGTGAATATACTGCTAAAAAAGCTGATGTTTACTTAAATACTTTTGCTGCTGCTTTCACTAATGTTGATCTTGAAAACAATAGAGTTACTTTCTATCTTTCTATCAATGGAAAAGAAGTTGCTGATGCTAAGGTTTCTAACCTATCTGCTACAGATGACTTCAATAAAGTATTAATTAAGGCTGGAGAATCAGCTAAGATTAAATTAGAAGCAGAAGTTGATGCCAGAACTGTTGCAGATTTCTGAAAAGCTTCTTTGACTCTTGGAGGTGTAGATACTAATGATAATGATATTGATAATGTTTCAAGAAATACTGTAACTATGAGTGTTGTTGAAGCAGGAACTACTGCTATATCTACAACTGCTACAAAAGATACAGTATTACTTAGAAAGGCAAGCGAGTCTGCTGTAGCTGAATTTATAGTTAAATCTGACAATGGATCTGAAGTTGACTTAGATTCAATTGAATTTACAGTTGCATGAACAACAATTGATAATGGTGAGGATTGAATAGATGTATATGTTGATGAATCATCTGAAGATGTTACATGTTCTGCTAACACATGTAAAGTTGAAGGATTAACTAATAAATTAGATAAAAATGGTATAGTTGTTAAAATTGAATTAGCAGATGAAGTTGAATTAGATACTGACGGATTAACTGAAGTTACTGTATCTTGACTAAAAGTTAATGGTAAACCATTTACTAACAGTTTCAAGAAAGCATATGCTGATGCTGTAATACTATTCTCTCAAGAAGACAAATGAGATTATACATTATTCAAGATTGTTGAACTGAAGAAGTATAATTCTTCAACTATTGTTAAAGACCTAATTTTCAATGATTGAGGAACTGCTTCATCTGAAGCAAAATGTACAGCTTCTAAGACTGAAAACAAATGGACTGAAGCTGTAGCTACTCACATAGCAGCTAACTGTAAAGATGGATTTGTTGATGCAGTCCCTGCAACATGTACAACAAAGAAGGAGGGATGGATTAGTGATGATGTAAATACTCACATAGCAGATAACTGTGAAGATGGTTTCACTCCTGTTGAACCTGCAACTTGTACAACTTCTGAGACTGAAGATAAATGGACTACTGATGTAACCACTCACATAGCAGATAACTGTGAAGATGGTTTCACTCCTGCTGCAAATGCTAATATTACAAAATGAATAGCTGGCGAATTATCAGTTGGAGATACATTCGAAATTGATAATGTTGCTACTACAGTTTCTATCTCATCTATGAGCTATGTTGTAGATGGAAAACAATTACAACTGTCTAGATCTGTTTATGGAGACTACTTCAGAGCAGATGATGGATCTAACTTAAGAGTTTTCTCTAACAATAACTAGTTAGAATCTCTTATATCTAAAAGACTCGCCCACAAGAGGTGAGTCTTTTTTAATTATTAAAATAATCAAGCTTTTCTTATTATCTCTTTTCCTTTTATCTCTTTTTCTTTTTGAAGATATTCTTGATGAAATTTATTTATCTCTATTTCTGTGGAATGTATATTACTAACTATATCACATAAAAATATTAAATATTCACATGATAATTCATCCCAGTCTTCATAGATGTATGCATTATGATAATTTAATAATATTAACAACTTTTCTTGGTTTGTTATTCTGGACTTATCTAGCCCAACCAATTTTTTTTGATTATATATCTCTGTCTTTCTGAGTTTATCAAAACTCTTTTATCCATTCTTTTGTATCAATATTATCTTTTATTAATTGACCAAATAAAGAATTTCTTTCAACCATTTCTCTAAATCTTTTTCAAATGAAATAATAAATTGATACTTAACTTTATTTCGATTTATTTCTGTTATTATTATAATACGAAATAAAAAAGTAATAGTAAACTTAGATAATTTTGTATTATCTATTAAGAAGTATTATTCATGATTATAATTTATAATAATGTAAAAATTTATTACTTTATAATCACGAATCTAAAATCTCAAAATATAAACTATTATTTTTTATTAAATTATAAAAAGACTCAACCTTTCGGTCAAGTCTTTTTTACATCTATAAGGATAGACTAATCTATCTTGAAAATCTTAGCATAACTACTTCCATCTTTGAAGTAAT
Source organism: Candidatus Absconditabacterales bacterium (assembly GCA_045627125.1). GTDB lineage: Bacteria > Patescibacteriota > Gracilibacteria > Absconditabacterales > Absconditicoccaceae > UBA3291. Next base: position 24,564 of record JAZQNA010000013.1, read on the forward strand.
CATTGAATGCTGACTTCTCAATAGTTACTAATCCATTAGCAGCATTTGCACAAGTTTCTTCCCCTGTAACCTTTACACAGTAAGAAATTGATGTAATGAAGTGTGTACTCTTATCAGAAGCAGCAGCTACTTCAAAGTCATCTCCATCAGATATTTCATCATTACTAAGAGTTATTGTAGATCTTTCTGTATCATCTGTACCAATAACTAATTTAGATACAACATAATCTGAATCAGCTTTCTCTACATCTACATAGATTTTAGTTGTTCAATCTGCATCTTCAGTATGAAGAGTTACAAGAGCATTTTCATATCTCTTAACGAAATCTCTTGAAGCAGATCCACCATTAACATTAGATACTGTTCCAGTAACAGATCCAATATATTCATCTTTAAGAGATACTTCAACAGTGACTCCATCATTTATTTCTGAATTTGGATTAAATTCAAATACAAAAGATTTACCTGCGCTAAGAGCTCCACTAAGTTCTCATTCTTCTTCAACTCAATCTATTTTAACTCTGATATCATTCTCTGTAAGTGCAAAGTTTCCAGTCCATTCATTACCTGAATAAACTTTTAAGTTTGTTGTATCAAATGTAAATAAGAAACTATTCAATTCTAAATCATCATCAGAAGAGTTAGAAGGTTTAACTGTGAATTCAGCAATTTTCTGATTCTTAGCTCTAAGAAGAACAGTATTCTTAGAAGCACCAGCAGAAATAGTTGTAGATCCGGCTTCTCTAACTTTCATTTCAATTAAAGCATCAGACGCATGTCCAGCTTCATTTCCATCTTTATCTTCTCCTCGAAGTTCAAGTTCTACGCTATTCATGCTTTCAGCATCTCCATAAGCTTCAACTTCAGCTTCAACTTTAACCTTAACTGATTCTCCGTTAGCAACTTTAACATCAGAGAATACAACTTCTTTTTCATTAAGATCTGCATTAGCAACTTCTTCTCCATCAACAAATACATAGAAAGTAACTTCATTATCAGAATCAGCGAAATCTGTTCAATTAATTTCTAATGTATTTAGATATACATCTCCTTTCTTTGCTGTATATGTTCCATCAAATACAACTTTTCTAGAAGTTCTATCCTGAACGAATTCAACAGCCTTTGTAAGATTGTTCTCAAGAGCGGCTTTGGCAGCTTGAACAGTTAATTTTGTAGCAAAACTAATTGATCCAGCAACTTCAGTAGTTTGAACATATTCTTTAACATCTGTATATTTAGCATTATTGCTTCCAAAGATGTTTTTGTTAAATGTTGGTTCAAATGTAATAACATTTCCAGTTACAGCATCATCATCAAGATCAACAACAACTTGGAATTTTCCTGATTTCTCGATTTCAATACCCTCGAATGTAAATGCTATTTCTGTATTTGCTCTGCTAACAGAAGATGCATCATATTCTTCACCAGCAATTACCAATCTCATTTCTTCGATGGCGTTTTTATCGGATTTAGTCAAAGATCCAGTAACAACGTATGTATCGATTTTTACAGGTTCTGCGATAGTGATAGTTCATTCAGCTACTACGATATCATCAGATCCAGCTGCAGCCTCAAGGTTGCTAAGTTTTGTGTTAGAAAGTTTAATCTTACTTCCTACAAATTGATGACTAGCCCAAACTTTATGGAAATTATCTCATGCTGAACCGTCTGCTTTTTTATCAGTAGGTAATGCAACAGTAACTCTAGCTCCTGTTTTCTTTTCTACTGCATTAACATCTGTAGAGTTAGCGATTCCAAATTGAGCCCATTGTCCATATTCATCATAATCTGAAAGAGCAATACTTACAGCAAATACAGCACTTTCTTTAGCAGCGATTTCTACATCATTAAATGAAACAGTTAATTCATCTTCATCAATAGAATAAGTTGCTTTAACTTTTTCTCATTCAACTGTTACAAGAACATCACTAACAAAATCTTCCAAATCAAGTTCTGCTAAACCTGTACATATAGTATATTCATCATCACATGCAGCAGCATCGTTAGTTAATGTGAATCCATTAACAAGAAGTGCTGAAGAAGAAGCTTTTACCTTTACTTTAGCAATTTCATAGAATTCTCCTGCCTCATAATTGTAATTTTTGCTTGTTCCTTTAGCATCTAGGCTAACATTAACGGCACTATATCCTACCATATCATATTCATATGGGTCATAGTTCTTAAGATTTACATTTTTAGCTGTAGATTCTACATTTGTAACTTTAAATCCGATAGATCCTCCAGTTGTAACATCATCAGCTAATTTTGCAACTATTGTAGCATTTAATGTTCCGTCTACGGTTCTATAATCTTTCTTAAGAGAAAGAGTTACTGAATCTTTAGTGTTTAAAGTTTTTTCATCTGCTATCTTGTTTCCATTTTCATCTTCCAATCGTACATTAACAACATCATTTCTATCTGAATATCCATATCTTTCTAAAGTAACTTTAGTAATAGATACTTCTTCAGAAGTCTTGAAAGTTAATGTATCCAAATCAGAAGTTCCTCCGATAATAGCTTTTCTATTAGAAGCAGCAGTAGCGCTTACAGCTAAGTCACCAGACTTAACAACTATATCTTCTGGATCTTCATCAGCTTCTCTACAAGCAGCAGGACAATCTTCGCTGTCTAGAAGACATGCAGTCATAACTAATGGATCTTCACAGTCTACTCCTGCTTCTCCATCACTTG
>JAZQNA010000014.1:0-5027 GCA_045627125.1 Candidatus Absconditabacterales bacterium
TTTTTTCTCAGCCAGATCATTCTTTAAACTATCCTTGGTGAATTGTAAAGATTTATTAGTTATATTCTTTGATAGATATTTTTCCTTTGATAAATTGTATAAATATTCATAATAAGGTACTTTTATGATTCCATTATCATTTGAACTAATATCTCTTGATAATTTTACTTTTTTAAAATAGTCCGGAAGAATATTGAAATGATTTTTGTGTTTATTAGAAATTGTAAATTCTGTTGCTGTACTTTTTTCTATTTCAATAAAATCTATTTCATGCTGTACATATTTTCCATCTTCAGTTAATTCATTTGTTTTTAACTCAAATCCATTTGATAATAGTGCCCTAGCGTGACATTCTACAATGCTACCAAGCAACTCATTAGGAAGCTTGGTAGGCATATCTTTTCCTAAAATATCTTTTAATATTTGAACATAAAACATTGGATATTTTATGCAAACATTAAATTTATTAAACAAATCTGCTCTTAAATTAGATGTATTATTCCCAGTTAAAATATTTCTTCTTATATCTGGAATATCATCTAAGTTGTTTGCTACAGATGATATTGTAATCAAATTACACTTCTCTAGGAACATCAATGATTGCCTTAACATTTCTGCATCTCTACTTTTAATGGAATTGTAACTGCCAACAAATGAGCTACAAATTTTTTCTGATATAATATCATCCCCTAGTTCTTTGCATACATTTCTAAAATAATGTGGTATATCATCTATTAACCTATTACCCATAAAAAATCTCATTTCACCAATCTGTTTATGTAGGCTAAAAAGAGTTTGATAACATAGGTTTACTAAATAATCAGCATCATCCTTTATTAAACTTGTTTCGTTTCCAAGCATTACCTCTGATGCTTTCATGTTTGAAATAACTGTTTCATTTATACATCCTTTTAAATATTCCTTTAATGACGTAAAATTATCATAGAAATCAGATGCTTCCATTATGAATCTACTATAACTCTCTTCTGATATATCTTTTATATTTTTAAATCTTAGAAACTCTGAATAAGATAAAAAATCCACAGAAATAATATTAGCATTTCCAGCAAAAGCTCTGTCCGAACATAATTCTAATGCAACCGATTGACTACCAGAAAACACTATTTTTGTATTAAGGTTTTTTAAATCAGTATATGATTCTGCAATCCGACATATTATATCATCAAATCTATTTACAGAAGTTATCTCGTCTAGTAAATAGATAATGTTTTTATCATTAGCTATGCTTTCAATAATATCATCAATTATTTTATAGCTTTCGGCATTATTTAATTGTTTAAAATCTACATATATAGCATCACTAAGTGCTTCTTCAAGCTGCTTTAAGCAGACAGTCTTACCACATTTTCTTGTCCCTAATAAAAAGGTGACCGAATTATTATCTATAGAATCTAACATTAGATTATAAAAATCTCTGTGAAAATTATATTTCATAGTTAATATCCTCCATTTAAAATATTGGACAATTTGTCCATTATTTAATATTAAAGTCAATCTTTACAACCTTTTCTAGCAGTTGATTTACATATAATGGACACTCTCTATAACTAGAATTGTCCTTGTTCATTTCCCATTTCTTTATGGTAGAAAGCGGAATATTGTAATTCTTTCCAAATTCTGCTTGTGTTAATCCTGTTAAATTTCTAATTTCCTTAATCGTCATAACTCACATCCGTATATATTAGTTCCCTTTGGGTACTTTTATATTACCATATATCCATTAAAAAAACAATCCCAATGGGAACCTTTAGCAGCATCAAAAAAGCAACCTATTATGACAGGCTGCTTTCAGAATATTGACAAATTATTTTGTATTTTTAATCCAATTATTGCCTAATAAAAACTTCATGTATGTCGAGTCTTGAATTTGTCTTGTCATAAATTCCATTATCTACATCAAGTTCTCCAATACCACGAGAATCTACACTTTTTGCTAAATACCAATTTGTTACAATTAAATTGTAATTATTTTCTTCATCAATGTAAGCTGTGATTTGTGCACGAGGTGCAATGGTCTTTAATACATAAATCTTTGTTTCAGAATCATACTCATATTGACCATTCATGTTTATATTTACCCAGCTAAATCCTTCCTCGGTAAAATTAAGTTTTACAGCTCCATCTTCTCTTACATACGTTCCAAGAGGAATAGTACCTTCTTCGTAAACAAATTCTGGAGCTTCGTCTATCTCTTCGGTAATGCTTATATCACCATCTTCTTTTACTTCAACAGTTACCTTGCCTGTATCTGTTTCCATCTCATACTTCTCTGTTTTTTCCTTGCCACATCCTACTAATGCAATCATTAGCATTGTAGTAGCAACTATTAATAATCTCTTTTTCATAATTCTCCGTTCCTACCGTATTAATTTCTATTTATTTCAACTGTATTACGTTTATTTTCAGAATATTACCGAATTATTTTATATATTAAATTCAATTATTGTCTAATAAATACCTCTTGTATATCAAGTCTTGAGTTTGTCTTATCATAAACATCATTTTCAACATCAAGCTCATCATGTGGAATGGCATCTTTTGCTAAATACCAATTCGTTACAATTAAATTGTAATCATTTTTTTCATCAATGTAAGCTGTGATTTGTGCTGTTGGTGAGTTGGTCTTTAATGTATAAATCTTTGTTTCAGAATCATACTCATATTGACCAGCTTCGTTTTTATTTACCCAACTAAATCCTTTTTCTGTAAAATTAAGTTTTACGACTCCATCATCTCTAATGTATGTTCCAAGAGGAATAGTGCCTTCTTCATAAACAAACTCTGGAGCTTTGTCTATCTCTTCGGTAATACTAATATCACCATCTTCCTTTACTTCGACAGTTACCTTACCGGAGTCTGTTTCCATCTCATACTTCTCTGTCTTTTCCTTGCCACAACCTACTAATGCAATCATTAGCATCATAGTAGCAGCTATTAATAATCTCTTCTTCATGATTCTCCGTTCCTACCGTATTATTTTCTATTTATTTCAACTGTGTTGCGTTTATTTTCTGAATATTACCGAAATATTTTATATATTAAATTCAATTATTGTCTTATATATACTTCTTGGATATCGAGCCTTGAATGTGTTTTATCATAAACATCATTGTCTATATCAATAAAATCTTCATAATGTTCTATGTCTTTTGCATGTCCTTTTATTTTTGATACATACCAATTAGTAATAATTAAATTATAATTATCTTCTTCGTCTATGTAGGCAGTAAAAATATAATTAGGCACTATGGTTTTTAATGTGTATATTTTTGTATCTAAATCATAATCATACTGACCAAAATGTTCACCTATTTTAAAATAATTTTCATATAGTTCATTTTCAGAAAAAACAATCTTCGTACTACCATCACTTTTTATATATGTTCCAAGAGGTATTGTACCTTCTTCATAAACAAATTCTGGAGCTTTGTCTATCTCTTCGGTAATACTAATATCACCATTTTCCTTTACTTCGACAGTTACCTTACCGGTATCTGTTTTCATCTCATACTTCTCTGTCTTTTCCTTGCCACATCCTACTAATGCAATCATTAGCATCATAGTAGCAGCTATTAATAATCTCTTCTTCATAATTTCAAGATCCTCCAACACTATAATGTGTACTTTTTGGAGACAGTAAAACAATAGATTATATGCCTTTTTATAAAAACATAAACCTTGAAAATATAAGGTTTTTGAACTATACTGATTATCGGTACGATACAAAGAAGATACATTTCAAAAGGTACACATTTTTGCGGATATGCATACTTTTTAAAATGTATCTTTTTTGTATTTATTCGCGCGATAACGAAACGTAGATTCTGGCATATTACATCTCCTCGCTGCTTCGATAAGTGTAATATTACCATTTCTCCATTTTTGGTACACCTCATGGAAATTAGGTGGCAACGATTTGGGTGGACGCCCAAATTTAACTCCACGTAATTTTGCCGCCTTTATCCCCTCAGCCTGTCTTTGCTTAATATTAAGCCTCTCATTTTCAGCCACATAACTAAATATCGTTAATACCAGGTCACTAATCAATGTACCAAGCAAGTTCTTCTCTCTTCTTGTATCAAGAAGAGGCATATCTATTACAACTATATCCGATCTTATATCTTTTGTTATAATACGCCATTGCTCGATTAGCTCATCATAATTCCTCCCTAGCCTATCTATAGATTTAATAAACAAGACCGAATCCGAATCCAGCTGGCGTAATAATTTTCTATAAGCCTTTCTCTCGAAATCTTTTCCCGACTTCTTGTCTATAAATATATTTTCTTTGGGCACTCCCATCTCATTTAAGGCGATAATCTGTCTATCTTCATATTGATCCTTGGATGATACTCTCACATATCCATATATTTTGCTCATCATACCTCCATCATAAAATTATATGCCTCCATACTATGGTATATCCAAATGACACTTTCGTCTGCATCATGTTCATTTCCCAGGACAACGCTAATAATTATCAAAACTGATACTACGGCAGTGACTTTAGCACTGCTCGTTGTATTTGCCAAACTTGTTGCATAAGCATCTTAACTTCATCCAAATCAGATTTATATACCTGCTTCTGCTGATTGATTTTTTTTGCAATTTGATTGATATTGTTGCCTATCTTCTCAAGCTGATATGTTGATTCATCAAATGCAGAATATACAGATTTATCGACTTTTATTACGTTCCCAAATACAATTAAATCTCGAAGAAATTCTGATCGACTCTGACAATCTGATGCTTCACACTTATCATTGAGCATTTCAAGTTCAAGATCGTCTAAACGCAAAATAATCTGATTCTGTCTTAATCGTCCTTTTTCATATTCATGTGAACTTTTTTTCATTTTTCCAAAAAACTCCTTTTCAAAAATCAAATAGCTGAATAGATAAAAAAATGATTGCTTTCGAATTTTACAGGTCTTAGGGGTGGACCCTAACAAGCAGCATAAATTGTCTTCTTCTGCCAATTTATGCTTAATCATTGAATAAATGATT
>JAZQNA010000015.1:0-2077 GCA_045627125.1 Candidatus Absconditabacterales bacterium
AACTCTGTCATACAAAGCAACCTTTATCAAATTCCATTTAGAAGTTTTGATAACTTGATTGCTCTTTTTTATATCATCCAAAGTAATTGTATTACCTATCGGATAATACGTGTTTATCTTATCGTTACAAGAAGAAGAAACAAATATTAATAAAATTATTAAAATACAAATCCTCATTTCTTTATACTTTTAAATTTAAATTCACTTAATTTAAGGTTTTACGTTTATCGCAGGTTAGGATAATGTCCTCCATTTCCTGGCAGACGACCTAAATCTCGTGCCCTCCAACATCTGGGTGAGATGTTAAATCATTCATTTACACATTCTGCAAAATACAAATTATAAAAATAATATGCGACAAATGATTGTTTTGTCCTATCTATCTTATAATGAGCAACATGCATCACTTCTTCATTATAAAGCATTTTTGATGTACTCAGTTTAATATCACAAGCATATCTTTCTATTTCATACAACACATAAACATAACGAGGATTTGATTTAACATAAAAATTACAAATAGGAGGAAGTTTTTTATACTAATAATGGAATCCGTAATCTCATAACAAATTGGTTTTTCTCCATTTATCAAAAAAGCCACATTTTCTCCATAAGATTCGTTGTTTTTTATTGAATTAATAAGAGAATCTCTATCCATTCCATAACTCATCTCATAACAGTAGTTACCCCATCCATAATCACACAATGAACCATCGTCTTCTTTTAAGAATCCAATTTCAAAAAAGCCATGTACTAATTTTTGAGAAACACAATCTCCATAATGAAGGAACAACAATAATATCAAATAAATTTTTTTCATGATGGATGCAATTATCTAGTTTTAATAATAATACCAAGATTATTAGTCACATCGGAATGTCCTGATTTTTTACTTCTTCTATTTTTGAAAAGTTAGAATTCATTTTTTTAACAATAGTTTCCACACCTTTACGAGTAACGCATTGAAAAGATAGTTAGTCGAGAACTGATTGTTTCTTTCCTCCACAAACACTTCTCCGTAAGGGATGTATTCGATGTGCTGGGCGATGTTTCCATCGTCATCAGTGACATAAGAGGTAGAACCCAAGATGATCGGGATGGTAGAAAAAAATGAGATGATGACTCCGCTCGTGCTTACGCACTCGCGGAATGTGGTGGGTCAAGGGCTTCACCCTTGGAATATCCCTATCTTGATACCAAACTCCTGTATATTACTGAATGTAAAGATCGCTGGTCGTACGCATCATATTGGATGTCGTCGATATACGTGCAAATATAATTCTTTTGACCATGAATTCGCTTCAACTGGCCGCCTAAATTGTAATAATACTTGATTTTCGCCGTCAGGGGTTCTATTGCTGCTTAATTTTTTGCGAGTATTATAGCACCATGGAATAAACTCTCATTTTTTGTTTAACATATACCATAAGTCATTGACAAAAAGATTCATCTGATCAGTATTTTTAAAATAAAATCTATTTGTGCACGTATATGTAGTGTCATTGAACATATAAATAAATGGATTTGAGCAACCAAACTCGAAATAGATTTTTTCCAATCGTAAAAATTTACTTTTATGCGACAACTCATCAATGTCAGATCGATTAGTTTCTTTTAGATTCAAATATTGTATATATACCGAATCAATCAAAATTATCTTTTCAATAGAAAAAAGAGAATCAACATAAATTGCTTCTTTTCTCTTTTCTAAGCAACAATCAACTACTAATTTTGGAGGCAAATCATTCTTTTTTAATTTAGGAATCTCATAGGGTTCTCCCAAATAATATTGTCTATAATCTCCATATATAAAAGAACATTTTATAGTATCTTCATTAATGTCTTTAATATATGGTGCATTATATATATATCCACTAATTTTCATTAGACTATCTAGAACAACAAAATAAGAATCAAAAGATTCACTATCATTAAGAACTCTGTCATACAAAGCAACCTTTATCAAATTCCATTTAGAAGTTTTGATAACTTGATTGCTCTTTTTTATATCATCCAAAGTAATTGTATTACCTATCGGATAATACGTGTTTATCTTATCGTTACAAGAAGAAGAAAC
>JAZQNA010000016.1:0-69616 GCA_045627125.1 Candidatus Absconditabacterales bacterium
AAATTCTACTTTTGGTGTTTAAATTTGTTTGATCTTGTTTTTTTACCGTTTCCAGAGATTAGGTGGAAAATAATAAGTTTATTGAGTAAAATAAAGTTAGTGATAAAGTACTATTTGAGCAAATCGTAGAGAGGTTGTGTGTGTTTTATAATTTAAGATAAATCAAGATAATATGCATATCCTTTATACATTAAATGATGACTTTGTCCCACAAGTAGCAGCTTGAATCTGTTCAGTTTGTGAAAACAATAAAAATGAAAATGTGGTTTTTCATATTATTTCTGCCTGAATTACAGAAAAAAATCAGATAGAAATGAAAAAACTTGTTAAAAAATATAATAACGAATTAATTATTTATGAATTACAACCTCTTAAAGAATATTTCGATTTTGATTTTGATACAAACTGATGGAACCCTATAGTATTAGCTAGATTATTAGTTGATAAAATTTTGCCAAATAGTGTTGATAGATTACTTTATCTTGATTGAGATACAATAGTGAGGTGAAATTTAAATGAATTATGGGGAATAGATATGGGAGATAAAATAATCTGAATGAGTATAGAACCGACAGAGGATAAGACAAGAAAAAATAATTTATGACTTCATGATTATCCATATTGTAATGCTTGAGTTTTATTGATAAATATGAAAAGATTTAGAAAAAAAAATGTATGAAAAATTATTATTGACTATTACAAAGAACATGATGGTCAATTATTTGCCAACGACCAAGATGCCATTAATGCTTCAATGAGAGATGAAATATATATTTTACCACCTAAGTATAATTTCTATAATATTTTCTGGCAATATCCATATAAATTTATGGTAAAGTTGATGGATAATGTGCCATATTTTTCTAAAGAGATTTATGAAGAAGCGTGTAATAATCCTATAATTATACATTATTTATGAGAAGAGAGACCCTGGAGAGCATGAAATACTCATAAATATTGTGAAGATTATAAAAGATATTTATGAATGACGGCTTGGAAGGATACTCCAGATGAAGAATGATGGAGGTTGTACTTTATTTGTCGAAATGCTTTTAATTTTATTATGAAGCCTTTTCCTATATTGAGATATAAGATCATTAATTCCTTAATTCCGTTATTTATGAAAATTCGTGCAAGAAAGTTAAAGAAATAGAATTATTTAAATTCTTTCAGATAGTTTCTCAGGAGAAAAATCAGACTGTTCATCTTGATATGTATCGAAAATTGTAGTTAAGTTTTCATATTTAGGTGTGAGAAAATTTAGCTTTATATTATTCAAGTCATATTGCTTTAATCAGTTTTCAATCCAAGATCTTAAATGATTAGTCTCATTGTGGTCAATTAAAATGTATAAATTCTGAGATTTTTTGATGCTTTCAATCATTTCATTATTTCGTTCTGTGTTTAATCTTTGGAAGATAAACATGCTAATATCTTTTCATTTTTCTTTTAAAATTTCTCCAGTTTGTAGAGCTAAAGAAAAAAGACTTCCACTAGCAAAAATTGTGGCATTATTTCAAGAGAAACCGTATGTCTTTAGAGATATGGAATCTAGGTTCTCTAGCATTGAAGCATCGATAATTCATAATTCATCTACATCAAAAATTGCATCAGGTAATTCTCTATATGGTAAACGAATATAATTTAGTCAGTTCTTTTTAAGAATCGTTCGTAAATTTTCTAAGTCGATTGGTTCGAAAATATTAAAGTTAGTTGGTAGATTATCTAAATCGTTGAATTCTGCTTGTATTTTTTTTCATAAACTTCACATTCATGTTGATAAATTGATGATTGTTAGGTCTTGATTGCTGTTTCTTCTTTTTTCTAAAATAGGAGATAAAAAGTTGGTTCATAATTCATTCAAAATAATCAATGGATGCTTTGAAGCTATAATTGCATCATCCCATGCATCTATTAGAGAAACATTGTTTGGTTTGCTTTCTGGTGTTATAGATAGTATTGGGCAGTCTGTATAATTTATATCGCTTATGAGAAGATCAAAATTAATATCATGGTCAGATATTTCATGGTGTAAATCATGTAGAAATATATTAGATTTGATATATTCTGGGAAAAATAGGGTTTGCATATGTGTATTTCGTTAAATAAAATTTATTCAATCATTGAATATCAGATTAAGAATGTGGCTATTTCATTGAAAATTTTTCAGGCAGTGGATACTCACCATTGATTAGTTCTTGGACGAGATACCCAAATTAAAACAATATATTGAGGATTATCAATAGATACAACTCCAGCAAAAGTGGCTTGTGTCCATCATTCTCATCTTTGATATTTTCATTTGTAAGCAATTTGAGATGTTCATGATTTTGCTCATAAACGATAATTAGCAACTTTTGCGTATTTATATTCATCGTTAGTTTGTACGACAGAATATAATGCATTTCTCATCTCTTCACTAACTTCTGGTCTGAAGATTTGTTTTATTGATTTCGCTTTAGGTATTTGTATAGAAAAATTATCAGAGTTTGCTTGCTTTTTTCTGATTTGAGAGATAATTGTAGGTTTGATATACTTTCCTCCGTTTACTAAAGCTGCATACGCAGAAGCTAATTGGATTTGAGTTACAGATAATCACTGTCAGAACGAATGGTTAAAGAACGCTGCCATAGATACTGCTGTTGTTGGAAGAGTTCAGCTTTTTTCCTCTGCTAACTCGATTCCTGTAATTTCTCAAAATCATAATTTTGTTAAGTAACTATAGAAAACATCTTTTCATAAAGATTGTACGATTCTGATCATTCATACGTTACAAGAGTTGATTAGAGCATCTAGTAAAGTATGATATCACATACATTTGTTTTGGTCGGCATCTTTAATTGTATAAATGTCGATTTTTAAGCTTCCATCATCTTGGTAATAATCATCTAATCTAACTTCATCGCTATCTAATCATATTCACATGGTGAATGCTTTGAATACGCTTCCAGGTTCAAATGCTGTAGCAATGTTCTTGTCTACGAAAACTTGTGCTCAATATATGTTCTTTGCAATATATTTTTTGAGAGTTGTATCAACTCTTTGATCGCTTGTAGCTTTTTGGTATTTTCATCCAGTATAAATGTAGATAGGTACATCAGTATAGGTTTCATTATCAATGATGTAAGATAACTCTGGTCATAAAGGAACGATTGTATACGCATCATTGTAGTTATTTGGGTTGTATCCAGGAAGAGAAACAGATGCTTTAACTTCTCATTTGTTTGGATCAAAAACCATAACTGCAATTGAGTCAGATTTGAAGGTTTCTAGATATTTCTTTGCAATAGAATCTACTTCTTTTTGTATTCAAATATCTATAGTTAGAACTATATCATCTCAGTCTTTAGTATTAATAACCTCAAAATCGTTTCATCACATATTCCAACTGGAACGTCATTTAATTTCTCAATCTACTCATTTTAGAATTTCATCATAGTACTTTTCGATACCATAAAAGGCTTCTCCATTTTTATCCACATATCATACAACGTTAGATAATAATTCTCCGTGAGGATAGTATCTAGTTGGGTATGATTCTAAAATAATTCCATGCACGATAGAATATTTATTATATGGTCTTCCATCAGGTAATAAATATTTCTCATTTGCGTATGTATTTTTTAGCTCTTTGATGTCTTGTGCAATTTGTGGATTAGCAGCGGAGAATAATTTTATATATTTATAAGTTTGTTGTGAAAATAATGCATCAATTGTGGATGAACTTAATTTTTCTCATCGTTTGTTCATAAAAGTTTGGAATAACAATCTATCTCTAGAGCTCGTAGATTTTGTAGGAATTACGTAAATATAGAAATTTGCCTCAATAGATATAAAGTTGAAATTTTGATTTTTTAAATCTTCTAAGAATTCTTCATTAGTATAATATCAAACGTAATTTTTTTCTCTTATTCCGATTTTGATTTTTTCATCGAGCTTTTCAGATATCAGTTGCATAGCATAATCTTTGGAAAATTCATTGATAACTTTTTGCTTTTTTTCGTTGTATGCTTCAAAGTCAAAATTATTATACTCAGGAGAAAAAATCTGTACTTCATTTCATTCGGCATCATATTCTTTTCAAAAATAGAAAAATTCTGGTAGCTTTGGTAATAATTCGATATTTGTGAATGCTTCGAGATTTTTTATACATCATTCGGTATCGACTTTGTCCATTCAGTGAATAACACATAGATGTTTATATACAATTGGTGTTAATAATTCAATCAAACGAGGTTTCATAGAGTTTCAATATCCATCAACTCATATTTCTCTAGGATCTAAAGCGATATCATAGAGATTTATATTCTCTGTTAATTTTACTGGTTGTCATGTCTTGTCTAGTGCATAAATATCTCATCTTTCAGCTTTTACTTCTGCTAGTGAGGTTGATTGTTTCATTAATTCTGTACTGTATTTGTTGTGCTGGATGATTTGCAAGAAAAAGAGCCTTATTAAAATAATTCAGAACATTACGCAAAAAAGAGATATTAGTTGCATCTCTTTGGTAAAATTTATATTTCAGATAAATGGAATCTTGTGAAAATAATACGTAATCCATTCTCCGATGTTACGTTGCTTTTTGAAAGATTTTTGAAAATTGTAATTATACATAGAGAATGTACTTTAGGTTAAATATTCTATGTTAAAATTACATTAGATAATTGCCTGTTTTTTTCAATAAAAAGTGCAATGAAAAAATGCTTAAAAATTTGACAAAATATAGGAGACTGCGTATAATTAAGTATGCGTATTTTAGTTTATGAGTGATAAAATGACATTTAAACCTAGTGAAGATGTGGTAGAAGATATGCAAAATCCTATTCAGAATGAGTGAATGGTTCAGTCTTTTTCGGTTTGAAGTGAAAACTTATGAGAAACTGTTTTTCACTCTGCTGTATCTGATGAAAACACAGATAATGCGAGTATTAATACAGATAATATGATGACTAATACAGATAATATGGTGACTAATACAGATAATGAGATGATTGCGAATTTATCTAATGTGGAGATTGTACCTTCAACAGTGCCAGATTTATCAGATTTGTTGAAAGATGATATAGTTACTGAGAGTTCAGATGATATTCAAAAAAATAGTGAAAATGCAGGAGAAGATGTGAGTGCTTCAGATAATCAAGAATCTTCATTTGTTTTTAAGTCTAGTGATGACGAAAATCAAAATGTTACTACTGAAACAAATTCTGAATCTTCTGATGAATGAGATTGAACAAATAAAATTACTGATTCTGATAGAGAGAAACTAGTCTCTCAAATAGATTGATCAATACATGGTAAGCTAGATTTATTAGTAGATAACAAACGATATGACACAATTAGGAAATACAAAATAATTAATCGTATTGTCTTTAGGCGAGGAGTATTTGGTTTGATTATTATTTTAGGGGTGATATTGTGACTATTTTTTCAGGTGCATGCTGCTGATAAACAAGTTCAATGAGTTGTCACTGAGTCTTCAATTGAAGAAATATGGGATGATACTACAACTAGTGTTTTGAACTCTGCACAATGAATTGAAGTGTTAGTTCCATATGGAGCTGCCGAAATGAAATGACAGATATTATCATCTAAGAGTAATTTAATAAAATATAATGGAGTTATTTTACCACAGTCAATTTCGTTAAGGTCATGAATAAATCTATTTTCATTACAAGATTTTGATAATCATCAAATTTCTCGTTTAGAATTGGAAGATTTGTTAAGATTCCTTATATCAAATGGGTCTATTTTAAATTTTCAAGTAAAATCAGTGCAATCTCTTGAATGATGATTGGAACAGTGATTTAATTTGGGATGTTTAGATTCAAAAAAAGTGTCGAATCTTGTTTGTAATAAGTTTTTGAACTCTTTTTATGAATATTGAAAATATTATAATTTAATTTCTTATGATGTAGAATTGCTTGATTTAACTAAGAAGTTAAAGAAGCAGAAAAAGAGTGTAAAACCAATTTGTGAAATGGTGATAGGTTTTGCTCAGCATTCATGAAGACATTCTACAACGTTAGATAGTGTAATGGAATATTGTGATGCAGAAGACTCGGCCTATTATAGGAAGTTAACCAATTTTATTGATGTCGATCAGACTTTAATAACTATGTGAGATGCAGTGTATTCAGATGCGGATTTAAATGCGTATAAATTGATTTCATTTTGGCAAATGCTTGAAAGTAAGCATAATATTGATAAGGGATCTATAGATAAATATCTAGATTATCTAGAAAAATTATTGGATAAAGATATGTGAAAAAATAGATATTTAGAGCCTTTGTATAAAGATTTAGCTTATATTTATAATATGGATTATTTGTATATTCCATTGCAATCTAATGAAAAATGATCTATTACGTCGGATGAAGCAAAATCTTTATTATTAAAACTTAATCAGATTAATAATTGAAATGCATTATGATTGGCGGTTTGATTAAAATCTCAATTATATACACCAGATATATTGTATACATGATTTGTAGTGACAGATGCTTCAGTTTATCAGACAGCTGCAGAATTGTTCTCTCCATATTATTCTAGAGTTGAACGTTTGCAAATTAGGAAGTTGGAGGAAATATCTGATGAAGAATTAAAGGTTCAAACAGAAATCTATTCTATGCCAATTCTTGAGTCAACAGAATGAGAAACATTAAAAGCAACAGTGTATTTAAAATCTCATAATAAAGTATTATATGTAGAGAAAGTTACTATAGCTCAATATTCAGAATTCTCAAAATTGTTAAATGAATATGTTTCAACTGACGAAATTTCGTTCAATGATTTGCTGATTTATATAGATCAGATTGTACATTTATTGGTTAAAGATGAGGAGGTAGAGCAAGTTTCACTGTGTGATACTTTTGCTCTAGAAGATGAAGATGTTGATTCTCGTGTAGATTTATATGCTTGTGATGAATCATCTTTAGTGTTATATAAAGGTGATGTAGAATATACATTTATGTTGAATAATTGGGTATTGGATGATTTTACGATCAGTGATAAGAGTTTAGAAGATTGAATAAAGGCTCAATTAAAATGAGTAATGACAACTAAAGCTAATACTGAAAGTATTATTCAATCTATTGTTAATTATGAAGTTTGAGAGGCTCCAAATTTGGAAATTGTGGAAAATGAAATACAGTTACTTGATCAATTCCGTATACATTTTGGTCGTGTTCCAGAAGTGGAGGTAATAGATTGAGAAACAGAGATATTCTTGGTTAAATTCCAATTATGAGAATTTGATTTACAAGCACGTTATAATATTTCTTCTCATTTGTTGACACGTATTTCATATGTAGTGTGAGAAGAAACATTAGAAATTAGGTGATTAACTATTGAGTTGAGTGCTCAGAATGATCAGATTTCTTCTATTGTAAATAATCCTAGAGTGTTCTTATCTACATCTAATCCTTCGGCACGAAAAAAATATCAAAAAATGTTGTCTGAGGAATAAAATATAGCCTCACGTTAATACGTGAGGCTTTTTGTTATTCGATTTCAAATCAACCTGGAATATCTTTAATGGTGAATCCCATCTCTGTAATTTTGTTTCTTAGTTCATCAGCTAATGTATAATTTTTTTCTTGTTTAGCTTGGAGACGTTGGTTTGCTAGTTGGATTATTTCTTCAGGAATTTCTCTTTGATTTTGATTAAAATCGTTTTCTTTACATCATAATAAATCAAGTCTCATTACTTGTTTATCTAATCGGACAATAATTCAAAGAATTTCAGGATTTGGAGATTTTAATCCAGAATTAATAATTGATAATAATTTAGGTGTATTTAAATCATCTAGTAAAGCATCTAAACAGTCTGAGAAAAAGTTTATTCCTTCTTCTGTTTTTAGCTGTTTATATATTTCTTGATAATTTTCTCATTTTAATTCAGCTTTTTCATTTTTGGTTAGCTTCTTGATTAAGTTTTTCCTTTGAACTTTTGATTGTTCTAGAACATTTTCATTAAAATCTAGAAAATTTCTATAATGAGCTGTATAATATAACATTTTTAGGTCCAAAGCTGAATATCATTTATCTTCTAAATCATCAACTGTTACAAGTCATCATGCAGATTTAGATAGCTTTTTTCATCATAAATTTAAGAATTGGTTGTGCATTCGATATTTTACCCATGGTTTTTTTCAAAATGTACATTCGCTTTGTGCGATTTCATTTGTGTGATGTACTCATATATGATCTACTCATCATGTATGGATATCAAATTCTTCTCATAAATATTTGCTAGACATTGCACTACATTCAATATGCCGTCATGGAAATCAAAGTCACCAAGGGGAATCTCGTTCCATTTGCCTTTTTTGGTCTTTTGGTGAGAATTTCCATAATGCAAAATCTGTAGAATTTTTTTTGTTGTCGTTTTGAATCCTGGCTCCGGCAATTCTTTCTTGATTTTCTAGTCAGGCTAATTTACCATAATCTGGAACTTTACTAGTGTCCATATATATTCAGTCTGCAGGTATTTCATAAGTAAATCATTTCTCTTCTAGGATTTTTACCATGTTTATCTGCTCTTGGATGTGGTCTGTGGCTCTAGGCATTATATCAAATTTTTCAATTTGTAATTTATCTAGATAGCTATAAAATTTTTGAATATACATATCTGCTAATTCTCGAACAGTTTTATTTTCTCTTTTTGCTCATTTTTCCATTTTATCTTCTCAGTTGTCTCCATCATCTGTTAAATGACCTACATCAGTGAGATTCATAACGTGTTTAGTTGGATATCCCAATACGTTTTTAATTACGTTCCTAAGTAAGTCATCAAAAGCAAAAGCTCTCATGTTTCCGATATGAGGATTCCAGTATACTGTTGGCCCGCAACTATATATTCATACAAAATCTTTTTTTCATTCATTCATAAGTGGAGTGAATTCTTCTTTTTTTCTAGTCATTGAGTTGTAAATCTGTAATTTTTTTTCTGTCATAATTTGGATTAATAAATATTTAAATCTGAGTTGTTTTTATAGATAATAAGCAGAAAAGCAAATAAATTATTTTATTAGTTTTTCGATTATATTTATAGCGATTTCTTGGTTTAAAAAATATGGACTAGTTGCAATTGTAACGCATGTTGCGTATGGAGATATTTCTTTAAATTTGTTTATTAATAATGTTACATTATTCTCATCTATTTTATCTCTATTCATTCAATTTAAACAAAAATCTAAATCTAAATCTAAAATAAAGTTTTCATTTTTATTGATTTTTAATTCCTTTAAGGATGTATAAGAACGAATTTGGGTTTGAGATGAGATGATATGATTTTCTATTGCAGGAGGAATGAAATTACCAACATTGCAGAGTTCATTCGTAAAATGAAATATTGTATCAAAATCTGATTCAGAATTACTTATGTTTAATTTATTATTATTTTCCCGGCAATCTGAGTGCTGGTCAATATGGATTAATTTAATATCTTTTTTCTCATGAGTTGTATAATATCGAAAAAATAGTGCCTGATTATGATTATCAAAAATAAAAGTTGGTGGATATCCATTATTTTCAATTTGTAGAAAACTTTTTAGTCAATGAAAATATTCTATTTTTCAATCATTATTTTTTTCAGCAAAAGAAAAATATTTATCTTCAATATTTAAAGGTTCATATTGTGAAACTTTTTTTATTGGAGATACTCGTAATTTTTCAGGACAATCTGCTAGCTTATTATTAGCAGATTGCTGGGACAGAAAAAATCAATTGTAGTATTGTTCAATAGTCTTCATATTGAATATATAAGTATATTGATGAAAGATAAAAGAGAAAACTCTGTATTGCTACAGAGTTTTCATTTTGATCAGATTTTTGTTTCTGATTATGTTCAGTTTTTGTTGACTGAATTAAGCAAGAAGAGTTTCGATAGCTCCAGCAAATGCATCAGCAGGATAAGCTCCCGGAACTACAATATATTCTCCAGATTCATTATTTATGATAACGCTAGAAGGTGTTCCAGAAATTCCGAAATTAGAACCTTCAGACATAGTTGTGTCAACTTCAGCTGATTTGTCTCCGTTGTTTACACAAGCAGCAATAGTAGCTGCATCAGCTCCGAAACATTCAGCAAGAGAAGCTAAGGCATCAACATTTGTAGCATCTTCTGCTTGGAACACAGAGATAACAAAATGATGATAATTCTCAGGAGCTAAGTAATCTTCAGAACAAGCCATAGCTTGTGCAGCTGTTGGATTGAAGATTGGCATGTTCTTAAACATCATATTTACATCAGAGTATTGGCTTAAAACTGCATCTACTGTGTAATCCTGTCCGATTTGTCTTTTACAATAACCACAACTTGCATCAGCAAATTCTAAGATTGTAATTTTTGCATTTTCTGGTCCGTAAATTACACCATTTGCTTTAAGAGTGGCTATTTCATCTGCAGATAATGTTCCTCCAATTTCGAATCCATATTCTGTTGAAGGTGTAATAGGACTGAATTCTGGTAAAGAAACTACAGGACATCCTGTGTCGTTATTTGTTCATTCATCGTTAGTTCATTCATTACTAGATTCATCATTATATAGTGTGCTTATTTGTCCGCTAAGTTGTTCAATGTAAGATTCACTACTGTCTTTCATATATTTTATAAAATTTTCAGAAGAATAGAAATCATTCAACTGTTTTACAACTTCTTTTCATCCATTAGCAAGTGTAGCATTTTTATAAGATCTGTGAGCATACGTACAAGCTAATATTGCAAAAACTAAAGTTGCAATGGCTACGAGAGACATAATGATTTTGCATGGACAGCATCCTCATTTGCAGTGACATTCTTCTTTGCAAGAACAAGCTTCAGCCTTTTCTACTTTTTTTGTCATTCTTTAAACTAAATAAGAAATAAAATGAATATATCAAGAATATTGATATTAAAGTAATTATCCTATCACTAAGTTATTTAATATATTATAGGTTTTTAGTGATAGAAAGAATGTAATCAAAATAATTACACACATAATGAATAAACATATATATTTTATTATATTGTTGGGATTAAATTTTATATCTAATTCATTGTTTATATGCTCGGATTGTATAATAGTTTTTGGTGTCCTAGTTTTTGTGATTACTGTGATTGGAGATTCTGGTATCTCGTAAGATGCCTCCTCTTTTATGTTCTTTTCTATAACTTTTGTCTGTGCACTAGCTCTACTCTTATAATTCTTTGTTTCTGTACTTGATCATGAATTTTTTGGCATGCTCTGTGATGAAAATGTAAATGACAAAGCTACACTCGTAAATAAGTAGGAATTTTTATGTAAAAAACAAGTGAGATGTGTGTGAATCTTCTAAAAACTTTTGACAAAAGTAAAAAATAATCTTAAATTTTCTTTTGGTTATAAGACTTCTGTTGGACTTTATGGATTTGTAATGAATAAAAATGTCTGCATAAGAACTGGTGAAAATAACTTATCTTGCAATGGTGGCATAATTTTTTACACTACATTAGTTATTCTTTATTTTTGTTATATGGGTAAATGGATACAAAAAGTGATTTTTTTCAAAAAAAACTTTCTAATACGAGATCTTTTGTTAGACAGAAGAGGACATCTAAGACATGGCTAATAATTTTGATTGCTTTGTTATTGTGTGCTTGATTGATTGCTTGATGGAAGTTCTTCTGGGCTCCTGTAAATTTGCAGTGAGTAGAATCTCTTAATGAGAATATTTCTTTGGGACAGGAGGTATATTTAGAATGAGAATTGAAAGCTGATTGAGATTTTACAACACATACTCATACATTAAATGATGCTGTGTACGGTTTGGTTGGGGTTAAATCTAGTGAATTAAATTTATCAGATTATATAGGTTTGGTTCAATTAACATGAGTGGTAGAAAAATTTAATCAAGAGATGCCTATAGTTAGAGTAATTCAACTTTCTGGAACTTTATCAGATGCTGAAGAAGAAACAGATATTGTATTAGATGAAAATTCTGGAGTGTATATTCTTTGAGCGTGAATTCAATTTCTGCCTAGTTTCTTTGATGAATATGTTCTTTTGAATGATGGAGAAAATGGGGAAATTCAGATTCAAAATATTGAATCTTGAGAAGAGATTACAATTGATTATTTCCGTTGCAATTCATCGGATCCTAATAAAAATTGTAAAGGATTGAGTGAAACATTTGCTAGTACATCAGCTCAAAGTTTTGTAACTTCTGAATGAGATGTGTACTATAAACAAGGAGAGGTACAATCTTGGTTTGTCGCAAATGGTGATTGGTGGGGAATCTTTATTAATGACGTTTCTGATGATGTGGTATTTGAGTTAAAAGATTTGATGAAATTTGCTAACGAGACAAATATGAACGAGTGGTTAAAGTCTCGTGCTCCTAGAATTTGTCAGGGATCTGGAGAAAAAATGCAAAATATTAAAAATTCAAATATTTCTCTAAAACAAGAATGATTGGTTGTTACAATATCTGGAGAGTGAAAGGAAAAACAAATGGAATGTCAAATATTAGTAGACTTTAGTTTGCCAATGAAAGGAGTATTACAAAATTTGACTATTTGAGGAGAGAATATTGAAAGTGAATGAGAAATAGATTCAATGTCTATTGAAACAGGTAATGTAATGGAAGGGCTTCAAAATAATTCATCTGAGACTCAAGTTGAAATAATTAGTACAGAATGGAATCCAAATGTAGAACAATTTCCAATAAAATCAGACTGATTGAAATATTCGTCGAGTAGATGACAATACACATTGCAGTTCCCATCATCTAATATTTCATAT
This sequence comes from Candidatus Absconditabacterales bacterium, assembly GCA_045627125.1. Lineage (GTDB taxonomy): Bacteria > Patescibacteriota > Gracilibacteria > Absconditabacterales > Absconditicoccaceae > UBA3291. The sequence continues at coordinate 12,762 of JAZQNA010000016.1, forward strand.
GCTGTTAGTGCGGTGAAAGAAAATTTTGGTCAGAATAATATTTCTTGTTCTTATGTGATTAATGTGATTAGGTATTCAGATAAAGAAAGTTTGGAGGTTGCACCAGCTGTAAGGATCTATGAATGTACTGCAGCATGAAATGTGGCTCCTTGGGCAGATAACTATTATGTGTATAATGTGTTGAATAAGTCATTTATAGTTCAGATTAATGATCCTAGTTGGATTGATTTCTCAAAGAATTTGCAATTTAGTCCTTTAGGAGAGTAAAGTAAGATATAAATTGTAAAAAGCAGGTATAGACCTGCTTTTTTTGTTTCTCTTTTTTTTAGATGAAATTTTGATAAGATTAATTGAGTATTTAATTTTATGTCTATAATATGTCTGTAATATCAACGTTTGAGCCTAAGCTTCAATATGATTTATATGAAAAGGCTGTTAGTGAATATGGAGAAGATAAAGTGGTTCATATTAGAAAAAGTAAATTATATTTGATTAATGTAGTAATTATTCCTTTGATAATGGTGATTTGACTGTTTGGGGGATTTGCTTGATGGTTGACATCACTTATGGATATAACTACTATGTTCTATAAAATTGTTATAGGAGTTTTGATTTTGATATCTTTAATTGTTTTAAATGAGCTTTTTATGGCGTTTATGGTTTATGTCATGGATTTTATTTTGATAACGCCATCAACATTTGTGAAAAATAAGCAACATGGAATTTTTAAAAGGGACTTTGAGATGTTAGAGATTCAGCATATCAAATCTGTTAGGGTAAATAAAAAGGGATTATTTCAGAGTATTTTTGATATTGGGGCATTAATTATTTATTCTGATGGTGTAGAGAAAATGAGTAATCCTATGAGCATTAGATTTAGATATGTGAAACATCCGGAAAAATGTTGTAATCAGATTGAAAAATTATTGAGTAATAAATAGTAAACTATAGTATATAAAAAATAACTTATTATTTAAAAAGCTGACAAAAGTCAGCTTTCCTTTTTTTGATTAAAAATTATTTCATTCTTTTAACCGCAATTTTCCCATCTGCACCGATTGATGAAATAACACATTTCATATTCTCTCAAACTTTGAAGTGATGAGTGATTCATTCTGGGAATTTCTCTCCCATATTTGAAATGTGGCATAATCATAATTTACCTTTTGGTAACTTTACGAAGACTCCGTATTCTTCAACTCTAGAAATTTCTGCATCAAATTCTTGTCAAACTTCTAAGTCTGTTGCAATTTCTAGGATAATTGCTTTGGCTTTATCAATAATTGCTTGGTCAGGATGAGTTAAGAAACAAGTTCCATCATCTTCGAAATCGATTTTAATATTGTCGCATTGGGCGATGATGTCATTTATAACATCTCCATTCTTTCCAATAACATCTTTAATTTTATCTGGGTTGATTTTGAATACCTGAATCTTTGGAGCGTATTTACCAACATGATCTCTTGGAGCCGGGAGAGTGTCGAGCATTACATCCATAATTTCGTTATATCATTCGAAGGCTTGATCTATAGTTTCAAATACTATAGATAGAGGGATTCACTTTAATTTTGTATCAAGTTGTATTGCGTTAACTCAATCTCTAGTTCAGGCTACTTTAAAGTCCATATCTCAGATGAAGTCTTCAGTTCACATTAAATCTGTTAATACCATATGATCTGTAATGTTTCAAGCTTCATCGTGGTCTGTAAAGAGTCACATAGCTACTCATGCAACTGGTTTCTTAATAGGAACTCAAGCATCCATTAATGATAGAGTAGATCCACAAACTGATCCCATAGAAGTAGATCCTCCAGAACCTAGACATTCAGAAACAACTCTGATTGTGTATGGGAATTCTTCTTTTGATGGAATCATATTTTCGAGTGCTTTTTCTGCTAATCTTCCGTGTCAGATTTCTCTTCTTCAAGTTCCACGAATACCTTTAGCTTCTCAAGTTGAGAATGGTGGAAAATTGTAATGATGGATATATCTTTGGATAGTTCCATCATTTTCCATATCATCAAGAATTTGATAATCTTTTGGTCATCCTAAAGTAACTGTTGAAAGAACTTGAGTATCTCACCTTCGGAATAAACCTGTTCCATGAGTACGTTCAAATAGTCATGTTTCACAGTATAAAGGACGAATATCTTTTTGTAATCTATCATCAACTCTTTTGTGCTGAGATAATGTTCTTCCGCGGATGTGGTATTTTGTAACATTAAAAAAAGCCATCTTAATTTTAGATTCTGTATGTTCTTCATCTTCTTCATCTTCAATTTGTTCTTTGAAGTGTTCTACACATTCTTTTTCATATTGAGCGAATAAATCATTGAAAGGAACTTTTGTGTTTCCCATCATTCATTCTAGTTTCTCTTCTCAAAGGAAAAGCCTAACTTCTTCTTCTAATTCATGAGATGGCTTATTAAACATAACTTCTTTTTCTGTTACATTTAACATAGATAAGAAGTCTAATTGAAAATCACAAGATCTGTTAATTTCTTCTTGTCAAATTTCAAAAGCTTTCTTTAATATATCTAAAGGAACTTCTTTTGATTCATCCTCAATCATGTTGATAGAGTCTCTTTTTCAGGCAACAAGTAAATTTAATTCAGCTCTATCTAATTCGTCGTGAGTTGGATTTACAATATAATTTCCATCTACGTAGGCAATTTGGGCAGCTCAAACTGGTCCATCAAATGGTAATCCTGCAGCCATAATTGAAATAGATGCACCTATAATAGAAATAACTCATAGTGGATAATTTGGATCCATTGCAAGTGGAGTAGATGTCATTACAACATCATTAATCATTCCTTTAGGGAACATTGGTCTAATGGCACGATCTGTAAGTCTAGCATTTAAGATTGCTTGATCAGAAGCACGTCCTTCTCTTCTTTTATAAATAGCTCAACCGATTCTTCCTGCAGCAGAAAAAGACTCTCTCATTTCTACCATAAGTGGTAAAAAGTCTGTACTTGGAACAGGATTTTTGTTCATAACAGTTGTAAATAAAACAGCTCGATCTTCGAATTTTAGTGTAATTCCGGAGTCTGCTTGCATTGCAAGTTTTCCTTGCTCGAAAGTTAATTTTTTTCATGCTCGGTCAAATGATTTGCGGTTCTCGTGAACCTCTCTTTTGAATGTAGGCATTGTGAAAATATAGAAAATAAAATCGTGAAAGATATTTAAGGAAACTGATTACATGAAAGAAATCTGTTTTAGATTTCGTTTGTGTAATCACCTTCCAATTAAATAATCTTTCGTTGGAAAGTATATTCTTTTATCATATGAATGCAAATTGAAAGCAATGAAAATCAATAAATATATTATATCACATAATTTATATAAAGCAATGTAAAATAAATATGAATTGGGAGCTTTTTTTGCTTTTTTATTAGTCTGGATTATACTTATTTATATGGATTTTATTTTGGCGAGTTGTTCGTAATGAAGATTATGAAGTTCATTAGACAATACTTATTAATATATAAGAAAAATTTGCTTTATTGAGTTTTGGCATTTTTGTGTGCTCAGATATTTTTGTTTAATTTCGGGGGAATTTGAAATCAAAATCAGGTGTTCGCCGAAGGAAACACTTCTACTCAAAGTGAGAGTTTTAATGAAAGAGCAGCGGAAGCAAAAAATTTGGTATGATCTGCTGAGAAGATAATGTATGTTTTATTGTATCCATTTTTATTCTTGGCTGGGAAATTGGTGGATAATTCGATGGTATATTGAGAGGTATTTTGATTTGATGCAATTTTATGGAAATTACGAAATATCGTGAGAAATATGGCTAATTTTGGGCTGTGATTCATATTTGTGTATAATGTGGCAAAGATTCTGATTAGTAAAAAAAATGATGGTATAAAAAAATTATTGATTAGTTCGTTAATTGCGTGAGTATGAATTCAGGCGAGTTGGTTTATTATGGCAGCGTTGATAGATATATCTACAATTGCAACGTATGGTATATGAGGGTTGCCAATTTCTGTGCTTTGATTGGACTCTGATGACAAAGATGGTTCAACATCTTGAGATTGATGAGATAAAAACGATTGGAAATATGATCCATATGTACTTTGAACAAGTATTTATGTGGATGCTGATGATAGTGATACAATTAGGGTGTATTTGGTAAATGGTTCATGAGAAGGTGGATTATACATTTCTCCTTGTGAGACATTTGTTTATACAGAGAAGTCTGATTGAAAAGAAGGTACAGATACTAATTCTGGTAAGAATGAGGAAGAATTAATTATAGCCCCATCTTTGATTTATTATGTGGATAATTGAAATGTCTATCCTACAGAACCAGGTATGTGTAACCATTATTGAATGGTCTATTATATGAAATCTACCGTAGAACAAAAAACTTGTAGTTGAATCGAAAATTGTAAGCAAGAACAAATGAACTACATGAAGGCTTTAAACGAACAGATTATTGCATATCAACAACAGAATACAGAATCTATCGCTTCTTTTATAAAGGGATGAAATCTCTTGCAAATTTGAGATGCTCATATTTCATGATGAGTTGTCTGAGATCTTTTTATGGGAATTTCTTATGGAGAAGATAAACTTTGATTGGATGTTGATAATAAGTGGACATGAGGTGAGAGATCTTTGCCAACATTATCATCTTTGTTGAAGACTACTGAAAATTGATGAAGCTTTTTGTGAGTTTTTACAGTGTTGTATACATCATTATTAAATGCTGGAGCAGATATGAAGATTGATGTATCATGAGATGGTGTGTGGTCAGGATTGTTGAATGTTTTTTTGTCTTTTGCTCATGTATGTGGAATATGAATACCTTTGATAGTTATGGTGTTGGTATTGTTTATAAGGATATTCTTGTTACGATTGGCTATTGCTTTATCACCGGTTATTGTATTGTTAAAAGCTTTTGGTTTTGATGAAAAAGTTTTTAAGGAATGATTTCTAAAACATCTTCAGATTTCAAATTTGATTTCTGTAATTTTCGCTCCTGTGATGGTTTGTTTTGCTGTGAGTTTGTCGACTGTATTAGTTAGAAAAATTTCGGAATTAAATACTACTCATATAGTAAGTGCTCCTACAGAAATATTGTGATGAGTGATAACTTTAAATATTTGAGGTTTTTGAGTAGGATTGTGAAAATTATTAGTATCAGTAATATGTATAGCATTGACTTGGGTTTTGATGCGATGGGCAATAGAATCCACATCTATATGATGAGAGAAGTGGGTTGGATCTCTGAAAAAGATGGCTACAGATTCGTTGTGATCTATTCCTGTTGTACCAGTGATTGGTAAAGATAAAGATGGTAATCTTCAGACTAAATTTGTTGGGTCAAGAGCAGCATTTGGGGAAGGCGGTGAATGATGAGTTATTTCTTGAATATGAAATAGACTTAAGGAAGAATCTAGGTCTAAAGACACAGAAGCTATTAATTCTCTTTTCAATAAGTCAGATGAGGAGAATGAATCGTCAGAAAAAAGATATGAGGCTTATTCTTCTAGTGTTTTGAAATGGACTGAAGTACCAACTAATTGGACAGATCATGTAGTTAAAATTGGCGAGAATAATGATATGAATTATAAATTTAGTGATTTGTCTTCTGAGTATCAAATAGGTTTGATTGATCAAATTAATAAATTAACAGATACAACTGCTCGTAAAAAATTTGGTGATTCTCAAAGGATAGTAGATGTTCCAGAGAAATGAACATACCAGTTTGATGACGCAACTTCCACGTATAAGAAGCAAACATCATAAATATTGGATTTATTTATTGTTTAATTAATGAAAAAGAAATTGTGGTTAAAAATTTGAATTGTAGTATTGGTCATATGAATGATATCTTTTTCTGATTGGACTTTTGCTGCGGATTGAAAAGATCCATTTGGAAGTGTTGCGTGGTTCTTTAATGTATTTTTTAGTATGTTGCAGCGATTGTGGATTCCTATGGCAAATTTTGCATGAGAATTTCTGACTAATAATTGGGTTTACGGTGAGGCAATTGGGCTGGATGCTTTATTACGACAGTACCGGAATGTAATAAAAAATATTGCAAATTTTTGTTTGTGAGGCTATTTTGTGTATACAATTTTTAAAGCTTTGATAAAAAAAGATGATATAAGTAAGAAAATTAAAGATATTTTGTTGTGGCTTATGGTAGCTGGAGTGTGAATTCAAGCTAGTTGGTTTTTGACAGCGGCGGTTCTTGATGTTTCTACTATTACTTTGGCTGTGGCTTGATCATTACCGTCTCAGATGGTATCTACTAAGCCAGAATTAGAAGGGAAAATGAAAGTGGTCCTTTCATGATTCCTAAATAAAGAACAGACTATGGTTGTAAGTTGATATGTCTATAATTTACTTCCTACTGATGCAAAGGCAAATGAGACATTGTCTGTTAATCAGTATGCTTTAGCTAAACCTATACCTGTAGAACAATTTTTAGATTCTCTTATGCCAAATCAACATTCGGTTTCGGGACCACTAATCTTTATGTGACAAGCAATACTAGATACAACTATGACGGTTCCTACTGATAATAGTAGTACAAATTGACTTAAAAAGACTATTTTGAATACTATTTTGGTATCATGAACTACAGTAGTTTATTCTATAGAAATGATAGTTCTTTGTGTAATGGCAATATTTAGGGTAATATATTTGTGGATGTTTATTATTTTGTCTCCGCTAGCCATATTATTGTGGTGCTTGCAGAAGTCTGGAGAAAAATTTGATGAAAAAAAATGATTATGATCTTTTTTAAAGAATATTCAGATTAAGACTTTTCTTCTGAATGCATTTAAACCTACAATAATTGTTCTGTGAATGTGAATAGCTGTAATGTTTACAACATTAATGGCATGAGTTATTAATACGGATGCAACTATTGATTTTGATAATAATTGAGTAAAATTCAGTTCGGTTGCTGATATTACTTCAAATGCAGTGGCTGAGAAATCTTATACCACGACTATGGAAAGTGGGTATTTAAAGTTTACTTTAGCTCATGCTGCGAAATGATTTATGGAAGTACTGTTATCAATCTTAACTGTAGTTCTGGTATATTGTATTATTAGATTTGCCGTAAATATGTGAAAATGAGATGATTTTGTCTCTAAGAAGACTAAAAATTTACAAAAAACAGCTCAAGATCTGATTACATCTACTCCGTTTATACCAGTTACTTGATATGATAAACAGTGAGTTCCTACAACAAAGTATATGTCGGCTAAAAGTGCATTTAATTTGCCAAATGAGGCTATTAGTAGACGACAGGGAAAAATTGATGAAAAAAATCGTAGTCAGCAGTCTGAAGTTATTGATTCATTATTTAAGAATGAAAATTTTTTGAGCGAATGACAAAAGAATCAAATTATTTCTGCGAAGGCTGGTAAAACGTGAATGAATGCATTGGAAGCTCAGAGAACTGCAATACGAAAAATACGTGATGATAAAAATAATAAAACTTGAAAAAGTATGACATTGAATAAACAGAATGATAATTTCTGGATTAAACAATTTGAAGAGTGGCTGAATGTTGAGTCTGATAAAGATAATGTTAGTGAGTTATCTCGGAAATTATTATTGGGAGATTGGAAGAATTTGTGAGAAGATAAATCTATTGAAAAGCTCTTTAAAAAGAATGAACAAAGGAATGTGAAAACTTATGTTGATTTCTTTGGATTAGATAAAAATATAACTTCTTGGTGAGAGTTACAAAATGCAGATATTTCAAAAAAACTTGAAAAATAATTTTCCGTTGCATTCAGAATCATTTTGTCTATAGTATCACTTACTTGAATAAAGTGCTATTTTATATGTGCATATAGATATAAAAATGGATTTTGATCCTAAAAAAAATTATTATGAGATATTGTGAGTTTGAGAGTCGGCGACTACTGATGAAATAAAAAAAGCCTTTAGGAAGTTGGCTATTAAGCATCATCCAGATAGAGGTTGAAGTAAAGAAAAGTTTCAAGAGATAAACGAGGCTTATACAGTTCTTTCTGATGATAAAAAAAGACAACAATATGATGCTTATCGTAAAGGGGGATTTTGATGATTTGAATGAGGAGCATGAGGTTTTGATTTTGGAAATTTTGGGTGATTTGGTGGGTTTAGTAATTGAGAGAGTGTCGATTTTGATATTTGAGATTTGTTATGAGGAATCTTTGGCTGAGGATTTTGATGATGAACTAAAGTTAAGAAATGAGAAGATTTGAAAAAGATAATTGAGATTAGCTTTGATGAATCATATTTGTGATGTGAAAAGAAGATTAGTTATACAAGATTGAAAAAAGTTGAATGAGCTACAGAGGAAGTTTGTTCAAATTGTAATGGAAAGTGAAAAGTGCGTCAATCGGTGCAGACAGCTTTTTGAGTAATGCAAACTTCTGGTGCGTGTAATGTATGTAAATGAGTTTGAAAAATATTTAAAAAGAATTGAAAAACTTTGGATAATTGATGATTGGAGGAGGTAAAAGAAACTATTGAAATTAAAATTCCTGCATGAATTAAGGAGGATGCGTATATTAAATATTCTGGTAAATGAGATGCTTGAATTGGAGATTCCCCAGATTGAGATTTGTATTTAAAAATTCGTATAGTTTCAAATGGAAAATATCGTCGTGAATGAGATGATTTATATGTTAAAGTGTCAGTGTCTTTGTTTGATTTGGTCTTGTGATGAGAGGTTGAAGTTCCACATCCTGAGTGAAAGGTGATGGTTAAAATTCCTAAATGAACTCAAATTTGAGATAAAATAAAAATTTCTGGAAGGTGATTTTGAGAAAAATGAATGTTTAAAAGTAGGTGAGATTTAGTGGTTGAAACAGAGGTTTCTATACCAAAGAAATTGACTAAAGAGGAAGAAAGTTTATGGCAAAAGTTAAGAGATTGAAAGTAATTTTAATTCTGATTTTTAGTTGATGTTTTTATGAGTAGATCCTTGAGTTAGAAAATTAGGATATGCATTGATTGAGGATGATTTGACTATCGTAGATGCATGAATTCTTTTGCAAAAAAAAGAATCTCCAACTAGAATTGATCAGTTTGATAGGGCAAATCAAATTTTAGAGTTTTTTGAAAAGTTATTAGAAAAGTATGTAATTGAAAAAGTAGCTATGGAGAAGTTGTTCTTTACTAGCTATAATCAAAATAATGCGGAGTTTGTGTATGCAATTAGGTGAGCCTTGATGATGCTGTTTTTGAGAAAATGAATAGAAGTACAAGAATATACTCCAATTGAATTAAAGAAATTTATTACTGGGAATGGAAAGGCTGATAAAATGTTAGTACAAAAAACGATAAAAAGATTTTATAATTTACAGGATGTCCCTGAGTATAATGATGCTGCTGATGCATTATGATTTGCATATTTAGCTAAAATTAGAAAATAATTTAATTTGGCAATAGAATAATTTGTAAAAAAGTTTGATTTTTTTGACTTTTCTGTCGTTTTTGGGTATAATTATATAGAAGAATTTTTAATTTGCTTGTAATAAAAAATGTGAAACAAAATTTCTTTAAAAAGTGGACTATTTGTAGTATTACTATCACTTGTGTTTTTTTCTTCGAAGGTATCAGCTTTGGGTATAAATGTAGATATAGATGGGGGAACGTGGAGTGATGTAAAAGATGGTATTAGCCATATTCATTTTGTAGATAATTGAAATGACTTTTGAGGTATGATGCTACTATCTTGGGATACGCAGGAAGCTGGTTTAGATCCTTCAGAATGAGACTCATCGGAAGATCCAATCGAACCGGTAGGTTCTACTATAGTTCAAATAGGAGATTCTAAGTATACATGTCAGTCTCAGTTAAAATGACTTTATTATAATTCTGAAAGGGGGGAAAGGTTGTGGCCATTGGATCAGGATACGAATGATAGTTTGTTTCGTGGTGATAATGCAGTAGAAAATTTTACTTGAGGTCTATATTTCTTTTGTTGGACAGAAGAAGATAATGAAAATTATGCTCAATGTGTTGCAGAAGAAGAGTCTGAAGATGGATCTGATTCTTGAGACTGATCCGATTCTGAAGAGGAGTGCTCAACAACAATTAGAGTAAATTATCCAGGTATTTATTGAATGACTTCATATTCTTATAAGGGACAAGACTTTTCGTTAATAGCAGGAGTAGAATATAGTACTTGAGGAAATTGGGTTGATATTAAAGCCGATTCAAAGTTGTCTCCAACTTTTGATAGATTTGATCCTCAGAAAAATTTCTTGTTAGGTTTTGTATATGATACTAATGGAGGAATTGGGTTTGTTTGATGTGAGTTTACTTGATTAGATAAAAAGGCTGATTTAAAGAATATGGTTAATTTAGTGACGCGTAAATGAACAGAGGTTTTATGAACTACAGAATCAATTTATGATCAAATCTTTGAAATGGAAGAAGGGGGAAAATTCCCTAAATTAAGGGCAGATGTTGTGTGAGTATCTATGAATTGTGAAAATATATGAGTTTGACCAACATCTTTGCTTAGCTTGATAGTGGATGGATTAGTCTGAATGTGAATGGATTCTGATAGAAAGAATGTAGCGAATACAGAGTCTTCGGAAAAAATGCAGTATTTTTCATCTGTGAATCTAAATAATGCTGTGTTAATTAATTATGCAAAGAAAAAAGCGGAATTGCTTTGTAGATGAAAATGGACAAATTATCCAAATACTACAGATTCTATTGTTTGTATTTCTGGTGCAAATATTGACGCATCCGATGTTTCTTATAGTGGAAAAACTTTGATAGTGAAAAATGGTAATGTAACGGTTAAACCATCTCGTAGTAATAAATATGATGTGTTTGTTGATAAAGGTTTTTTGGTTATAGATCCAGGGACTTTTGAAGATTATTTGGTATTTAATAAAGAAGGTTTCCCAACAAATGTGTCGTTGGATGAATATGCAACAGAAATTGTAAATTCTCCACTTTGAGTTACTGGCTATGACGGAGATAATGTGGCTGTAGGTAAGCTATTGCAATGAAATTTTATCGTAAATGGTTTGGTGAAGCCCTCTAATTGAGATACTAAATTTATTGATAAATATTTCGTGCATGGAAAATTTACATCTCTTAATACATTTCAAGATCCTGGTGACAGCTATGCTGAATCATTAGAGGAAATGCTTGGTTCAGAAGTTAAGAAAAGCATGATTGAAATTTGAGATGTTTTTGCATGGTATTGTAATTCGTACATTTGAAGTGATGGGCGCCCTTGTCCACATAATAATGAATATTATAAGTCTCCATTTATAGTTATTGAGCGTAATTTTCCATCTGTATTAGTAAATTAGAAAGATGTATTTTGCTGGCATTAAAAATGTCAGCTTTTTTATTAGATGTACTTTCTTGACATTTTAAAAAATAGATTAATATTAACCTTGAAGATTTGGTGGACTTTTGTATAAGTGAAATCGCGTGAAAATTTTTAATTATTGACCAGTATTTTCTTATATATAATTGGGAAATCTGAATTTTATTTTGTTATGATGAAAGTGATGTCTATTAATGTAAGACAATTTGTGTATGACAACATTACACCATATGATGGAGATGCATCATTCTTGCAGTGACCAACAGAAAGGACAAAGAAACTGTGGGATAAATGTTGTGAACTTTTAGCGGAAGAAAGAGCTAACAATTGAATTCGCTCTGCAGATCCTGATACGATTTCAACTATTACTTCTCATGCCGCAGGATATATAGATAAAGATTTAGAAGTTATTGTTTGACTTCAAACAGATGAACCTTTAAAGAGGGCTATTAAACCTTATTGATGAGTTCGTGTTGTAGAAAAATCATTAGAAGAAAGATGATATCATTTATCAGAGAGGGTAAAAGATATTTTTAAATATACAAAGAATCATAATGATTCAGTATTTTCTGTATATGATAAAGAATGTAGGACATATCGTTCGAAACATATTGTAACAGGGTTACCAGATAATTATGCGAGAGGTAGAATTATTTGAGATTATCGTCGTTTGGCATTATATTGAGCTGATAAATTAATCGAAGAAAAGCAAGCAGATTTGGTTAATCTTTATGATTGAGAAATGTCAGATGAGGTTGTTCAACGTCGTGAAGAAATTGCAATGCAGATTTCTGCTTTGAATGATATAAAAGTTATGGCTCAAAGTTATGGTTGTGATGTATCAAATCCAGCTGAAACTGCAAAAGAAGCTATTCAGGCTGTATATTTTGGATATTTGGCTTGAGTTAAAGAACAGGATTGAGCAGCTATGTCTCTTGGAAATGTTTCGTCATTCTTAGATATCTATATTGAAAAAGAATTACAAGCCTGAACATTGACAGAAGCTGAAGCACAAGAAATGATTGATCAATTTGTAATGAAATTACGTTTGGTACGTCATTTAAGAATGAACTCATATGAAGATATATTTGCAGGAGATCCACAATGGATTACAGAATCATTAGGATGAGTTTTTAGTGATGGAAAGTCAAAAGTTACAAAAACTTCATTCAGATTTTTGCAAACATTGGTAAATCTTGGACCTGCACCAGAGCCAAACTTTACAGTTCTTTGGTCTGATGCTTTGCCTCAAGGATTTAAAGATTTTTGTGCAAAAATTTCTATTGAAACGTCATCAATTCAATATGAAAATGATTGCTTAATGAAAGATGTTCGTGGAGCAGATGATTATGGAATTGCTTGTTGTGTATCATTTCAGGAAGTCTGAAAGAAAATTCAGCATTTTGGAGCAAGATGAAATTTGGCAAAAACTTTATTGCTTGCTATTAATGCAGGAAAGGAAGAAATGGGAGATGAACAAGTAATGGATGGAATTGATGCTTTACCTGATTGAGTCTTAAATTATGATCAAGTAATGGTTAATTTCAAAAAAGCTATTGCTGAGATTGCTAGAGTTTATGCAAAAGCTTTGTATATGATTCATTATATGCATGATAAGTATTATTATGAAAAAGCTCAAATGGCTTTTATAGATTCTGATTATAAAGTAGATATTGCTTATTGATTGGCATGACTTTCAGTTGTGGCTGATTCTTTGTCTGCTATTAAATATGCAAAAGTTACTCCAATTAGAGATGAAAATGGGGTCGCAAAAGATTTTCAAATCGAATGAGATTTCCCTAAATATGGAAATGATGATGATCGTGTAGATAGCTTGGCTAAAGAAGTTGTGGAATTATTCTATGCAGAATTGAAGAAGCATAACGCATATAAGCATGCTACTCCAACTCTTTCAATTTTGACTATTACATCTAATGTAATGTATGGAAAAAATACATGAGCTACTCCTGATGGAAGAAAAGCTGGAGAGCCTTTAGCTCCAGGAGCAAATCCTATGCATGGAAGAGATGCATCATGAGCAATTGCTTCTTTGAATTCTGTAGCAAAACTTGATTATCGTAGTGCTCAGGATGGAATTTCAAACACATTCTCTATAGTGCCAAATGCGTTAGGAAAAGATGAATCTGAACAGATTGAAAATCTGACTACTATGCTTGATGGATATTTTAATAAGAATGCGTTCCACTTGAATGTTAATGTTTTGAATAGAGAATTACTTCAAGATGCCTATGAACATCCAGAGAAATATCCTCAGTTGACTATAAGGGTTTCAGGATATGCTGTAAATTTTGTACGTTTATCTAAAGCTCATCAATTAGAAGTTATTTCAAGGACATTTCATGATAGGATGTAATTAAAAATGTTTCGTAAAAAAGTCTGATTCTTTACAAATGAGTCAGATTTTTTTTCTTGTAAAATATAGTAGTTTAAGTAACTTATATTCAAATTATTTAAATATAAAGGTTTTTTGGTATGCAAAATTTTAAGTGGGATGTTATTATTGTAGTTGTCATTGTTATATGAATTGCCTTTTTCTTAGATTTAGGACTTGAATCTTGATCTGGACAAGATTTTGATGAAACATATTATTCATCTGGTAATTTTTTTGATAGGTTACAAGTGGTGAAATGAACTGTTTTTGAGTGACCTAGTAAAAATCTTTATACTCAATACAATAAATTTTTGGAGTCTACTGATGAATATTTGAAATTGCAGACATATGAATTTACAAATAAAACTTTAAAGTCAGGATTAAAAGGTTTATCAAAGAAATTGATTCCAGTTCAAATCATCCTTGAAAATAATAAATATCAGCAATATCAGGATAGTTTTCATGAATTGCAGGATTATTTTTCTGGTTATAATTCTGTCCAGTTGCGTAACGATGAACAAATGTGAACGCAATATGTTCATAGTAAATTTATGTTAAATGAAAATGCATTTTGGATTCAAACGGCGAATCTAACTAAATCTAGTTTTGAATCAAATCGTGAGTATTTTTTTTATTCTGAAGATGAAAAAGTTCGTGATAGCTTAGAAACATTGTTCGATGCAGATTGGGTCGGGGATGATTTATCTATATTGAATTTGCATCCTAATTTAGTTGTTTGTCCGTTGAATTGTCGTGATGTAATTAAAACATTGTTAGAAAACGCTGAATCTTCGATAGTGATTCAGACTCAGTATATTGTAGATGATGAAATTTTGGATATCTTGCGTAGAAAGTCTGAAAAAGTTGATTTGGCTATGATTGTGGCTAACTCAGATGATAATCAGGATTTAATATCTTATTTTTGACCATGAAAGGCTAGGATGCTACAGTCGATTTACAATCATACGAAGATGATTTTGATTGATGAAAAATATTTACTTTTGGGTTCTATAAATCTTTCTTCTAATTCCTTAGATAATAACAGAGAAGTTTGAATTATATTATTGGATACTGGTAATATAACTACATTCTTATCAGGATTTACGAAAGATTGGGAGTCTGCGTTATAAATATTATTTTTTCATTTAATATTTGATTTTGATAAATGAATATCTATATTCTCATTTAGATTTTATATTATTTGCTTTTGATTTTATGGCAACTCGATATGATGTAGCAGAATTACTTCTTCCGGGAGTAGATTCAGATATTCAGAAATTAATCCAAAAATATCCTAAACGTGATTGTGTTTGTACACGTATTGCTCCATCTCCAACTGGATTTTTGCATTTTTGAAGTCTATTCATGGCTTTAATTAACTGGAAATATGTAAAACAAAATAAAGGAGTTTTTTTTCTACGTATAGAAGATACGGACCAGAAAAGAGAAGTTGAGTGAGCCGCAGCATCTCTGGTAAAATCATTAAAAAAATTCTGAATAGAAATAGATGAATGACCAATCGGAGATAATGAAACAGAAATCTGAAATTATTGACCATATGTTCAATCAAAGAGAGCAGATTTTTATAGAGTATTTATAAAATATTTAATAGAACAAGGCTTGGCTTATCCTTGTTGGATGAGTGAAGAAGAGTTAAATGAAATTCGTGACCAACAAATGAAGAATAAACAAATTCCATGAATTTATGGTGAGTTTTCGAAGTATCGTAGTTATTCTCCAGATGAAGCAATTGCAAAATACCATGAAATGTGAGACTCTTTTTCTGTAATTAGATTTCGTTCTCCAGCAGACTTAACTAAAAAAATTATATTTAGTGATGAACTTAGAGGTGTAGTTTCAATGATAGATAATTATAATGATATAGTAATTCTTAAATGAGACTGATTACCAACATATCATTTAGCACATATTGTTGATGATACATTGATGTGAACATCTTTAGTAATGAGATGAGATGAATGGTTAACTTCAGTGCCTTTGCATTTGCAATTGTTTAAAGCATTTTCAATTCCAGCTCCTAAGTATGCGCATGTGGCTCCAATTTCCAAATTAGATGAATGAAAAAAGAGAAAGTTGAGTAAGAGACACGATCCAGAAGCTGATGTGCGTTTCTTCTTTGAAAAATGATATGCAACACAATGATTAATCGATTATATATTAACGTTAGCTAGTTCTTCGTTTGAAGATTGGAGAAAAGATAATCAATTAGCATCACTTTCAGAGTTTAACTTTGATTTGCAGAAAATGACCGTTGCTGCACCGCTTTTTGATGAGATTAAACTGCAATGGATAAATAATCAATATTTATCAGCCATTTTTACGGAGCAACTTTTCAAGGAAACTTTGGAATGGGCTGAAGATTATGATTTAGAGTTTGCATCTCTTTTGAAAAGTGAGCCAGAATATTATCAGGCGGCAATGAATATAGAACGTCATACAGAAAAAGATCCTAAGAGATTCACAGTTTATTCCGATGTAAGGAACCAGATTCTATTTTTCTCTGATGAAGAATGGAAAAAATGAGAGTCTAGTAGAAAAGAATTATTAGCGGAAAATGAGAATTTCTCTAATTTGCAGGATTTTGTGAAAGCTTATATTGATGAGGTAAATCTAGAAAATGTAGAAGTTCTTCAATGGTTTGAACAGTTGAAAGAAATTTGAAAAAGATTTGGTTATGCATGAAATAATGCAGAATTTAAACAATGATGATTTGTATGAAAAGTTGGAGATTTAGCAATGTTCTTACGTATTCAGTTATGTAATGCAAAACAGACTCCAGATTTATTTTCGTTGATGAAGGTAATGTGAAAAGATAGAGTAAAGCAAAGACTTTGAGAATATTTAAAATAGTATTATGTAATAATAAAAAAGGGCGCCAATTTGGCGTCCTAATTTCTGAGTAGATACTGTTTACGGGTTGTTATGTCCGCAAGCACAATCAGGTTCGTGGCATTCTGTTCCGGGCTCATGTTCGTGATTGCAGATAGGGCATAAAGTGCTATGTCCGCAGGTGCATTCAGGACATGGATCGGTACCATGAATATGACCACAGCTAGGGCATTTTTCCATAATGTTTAATGTTTTTTTTTATTTACAGCTTTCCCCATGTAAACTTTGGGTTACAATTGATACAATTGTATTATGTATGGTATATAACGATGTTGTAAAATCAATGTTTATTAATTATTTTCCAAAATTATATTAATTTTATAGGTATTATATTTTATTAAATGATAAAAAGCCGATTGTGGAAGACCAACAATTCGGCTTTCGGTTGAGATTATGCCCGTTTCTTTCCAAGAAAAATCTTTTTTTTGCAGTAGGGGCAGATGACAGTCCTAGCATGCTCTCGCACTGATATCTCGTGCAGACATATGGGACAACGAAAAAGTTTTGTTTTAAAATTTTTAGTTTTTCTCATATGATCAATATTTTTTATGTTTCATATATTATAGTATGAAGTTGCTTTGAGAAATCAAATTATAAAATTTTTATGAATTTTTTGTTGAAAACTTGTAGTATAAACGTAGAATTACACTAATTTATTATTATCATTAGATAAAATGTTTGATCAAAATCAGATTTTAGATGAATTGAAACTGGTAAATTCAGCAGAAACTTTGGATGCTCGATATCAGAAATATCTAGGTAAGAAATGACTTCTTCCTGCGGAGTTTAAAACTATGTGAGAACTCTCTCCAGAAGAAAAAAGAGAAAAGGGACAGCAGCTTTCAGCTTTAAAATTTGTTTTAGAATCTGCTTATGAAGAAAAAAATTCAGAAGTTTCATCACAAGCTGTAAATCAATTACTTGAAAAAGATTTAGTTGATATCTCGTTGCCTGCTAATCATTTGGATAAGTGATACTATAATCTATTAGCAAAGACTAGAAGAGAAGTAGAAGAAATTGCGCAGTCTCTTGGATTTATAGTAGAAAATTCTACTGATGTTGTAACTAAATTTGAAAACTTTGAGTCAGTAAATATTCCTATTACTCATCCTGCTACAGAAATGCATGATACGATTTATGTTGATAAGAGGGATGACAGAGGAGAACCTTTTGTTTTAAGAACTCATACATCTTCAGCTCAGAATTATGCTATTAAAAAGCATTGATTACCACTAAAAGTGGTTTTGCCAGGAAGGTGTTATCGTTTTGATGAAATGGATGCAACTCATGATACAATGTTTTATCAATTGGAATGATTGTATGTAGATAAAGATATCTCAATTGCAAATTTTAAAAATATTATGACTACTTTTTTGTCAGCAATACTTAAAAAAGAAGTAGAAATTAGAATGAGACCAGCTTTCTTTCCATTTACAGAGCCTGGATTTGAAATTGATGCTAGGTATGACATAGTAGACCCTAAAACTTGATCTAAATCAAAGTCTAAATGGATTGAGATTTTAGGTGCAGGAATGGTTCATCCAAATGTTTTAAAAGCTGCCGGAGTAGATGCTAGTGAATGATGGACTGGTTTTGCATTTTGAATGGGGATTAATAGAATTACAGCGATGAAATATGGAATTAAAGATATTAGGTATTTCACTAATGGAGATTTGAGATTCGCCAAAAGCTTTTAAAAGTCTGTCTAAATTTGCAAAATTAAAAAAAAACACTAAAATATAGTCGGATTTTTATTTCTTTATAGTTTATAAAATGGCAACATTAATTGTTATTGGTGTGGTTTTGATTCTTTGAATTTGGTATTATACTTTGTATAATAATATTGTTAGATTAAAGAATGAGAGAAAGAATGCTCGATCTGATATTGATGTTCAATTGAATATGAGATTTGATTTAGTTGATAATTTAGTCGAAACTGTAAAGTGATATGCTAAGCATGAGAAGGGTACACTAGAGAATATAGTGAAAGCTAGACATATGTTTACTAATGCTAGTGATGTAAAGTGAAAGTCTGAAGCAGATAATGTGCTTACTTGAACTCTTAAGACATTATTTGCTACGGTTGAGGCTAATTATCCAGAATTGAAAGCAGATAAGCAATTCATGCAGTTGCAGTCTGAATTGTCTGATATTGAGAACAAAATAGCTTCTGCTAGAAGATATTATAATGCAGCAACTAAGGAGTATAATACTAAAATTGAATCATTCCCTGCAAATATCCTTTTCCATTATCAAACAGAAGATTACTTTGAAGGGACAGAGGAGATGAAGAAAGCCCCTAAAGTTAAATTTGATTAGAATATATGGCCTAAGGATAAAGCTGATCATAAACTGGTCAGCTTTTTTAATTATTGATAGATATAATTATAGATTGAGCTAGAATATTTTTCTTATTGTTTTTAAAATGGAGAATTGTATTTTTAAATTGTGTTTTTTTAGTATTATTTTGAATTAAAAATGGATTGATATGTGTGAATGCAATCGTTTAAGGCTAGTAACCAGAGGAAGACTGTACTACTATTGATATGATTTCCTGTATTGCTTTTTGTTATTATATGGATTGCTACAACAGTTTTTTATGATGGTGAGACTTATTGATCAAATAGACTTGAATGATGATTTTATTCAGCTTTGTGAATATTTTTTGTGGTATTCTTGGGGTTAATTATTCGGTGAATAATTTCTTTTTGTTGTCAGAGAAAAATTATGTTTGAATTGTCTGGAGCTACTCCTATAACAAGGAAAGATAATCCAGAATTGTATAATATAGTTGAAAATTTGTGTATTTCGAAGGGACTGCCCATGCCTAAAATTGCTATTATGAACGAGTCTTGAATGAATGCTTTTGCTACATGATGGAAACCAAAAGATTCATGGATTGCTTTTACTTCTGGACTGGTACAAAATCTAAATAGAAATGAGATTGAGGCAGTAGCATGACATGAATTAACTCACATCATGAATAAGGATTCTTTATTGATGTATGTGGCAGTAATATTTATCGGAAGTATTTCCCTTATATGAAGGTTAATTATTAGGTTCAGATGAAGTTCTTCTAATAATAATTGAAGGTCAGTATGAATTATAGGGCTCATAGGTGTTGGGTGTTTAGTTCTTTGATATTTATTTTATCCTTTGATAAAATTAGCGATCTCTCGTAAAAGAGAATATATGGCAGACTTAGGTTCTGTACAGTTGACTATGGATAATCAGGCTATGATTTCAGCTTTAAATAAAATTTCTAAGAATTCATATGTGGAGGCTGCTAATCCACAGATTTCGGCATTCTTTATTAGTGATCCTAATAATATTAATGTGGTAGGAAACTATGCTTCAGAAAGTACAAATAAGGATAAGACCTCTATTTGGGATTCTCATCCTAGTATATCAGATAGAATTCAAAAGCTGATAGGTTACGGATTTTAATTTTCTTATTTGATATTTGAGAGTTTGGGTTTTAATGATTTTTACTACATTATTTTCTCATTTTCTTTTTGATTTTGTTGTCTTTTGTTGTGGAACTTTGTTTGGTAACGTTTTGATCGTTTGCGTTCTTGTATTATTAAGTGCATGTAAATGATGATAACAACAGCCATTTCAATAAATGTGAGGTGTACATATGTTGCATTTGTAAATTGAGAGATTCAGTAATAAAAGAAAATAAGGGATGTAGTAATTCGGAAAGAATAACTATGATGTCCTGTTTTAAAGACTTCTTCATCATCTTTATCTTTTTTAGGTCGGGAAGCATAAAAATTGCATAATCCGGTAATTCAGTAGCATGTAATTAGGATTCGCAAAGACAAGTCTCGAAGAGGTGTCATCTTTATGTTTAGAGGATATAAAATTAGATTAATTAATTCTTTCTGCAAAAATCATCATTCTTTTATCAGTTCTTCATATTGGATAGCACCCCATGAGAGTGATATATTCTTTGTCAGAATCTCAGAATGTAACATAATTATCATTTACGTTTTTGGGTTTAACAACGCGGGTTTCTAGTACTTTATATTCATATAGAGTTCAATCTCGAACCACTTGAATTTTATCATCTTTTTTTAGCTGAGGAATATTACGAAAAACTGTTCCATATGGATTACTTTTCCAATATTCTTGAGAAGTGTGACCAAAGAAAAATGCATTTCCTCACTCTCATGGATTTGGAGTGGTTGGATACTTTACGACTCCATTTTCTAAATCAGCATCAAATGTGGATTCGTCAAAATCTGTATAATCGTATATGTTGGTATCGACTAGTGGAACATCTAGATTAATTGCCGGAATTATTATTCTATTTGTTGGTGGTAATAGATTGAATGAAAAATTGTAACTATTTAAATTTTCTTGTAAAAGCTGATCTAAATTTGGAGCAATCTCCTGTTCGAGAGATATAATTCATTCATATTCTTGGACTAAAGCTTCAATTTCTTCAGATTTGTTATCTTTGATTTCGATAAATGCAGAATTAGCTCATTCTTCGGAGAATCCGTAGACTTCTTTTGAATTAAAATGGTCGCTGACGTTATCAATGATAAGTTGAGCATTAGTTACTAGGTAAGTTCCTAGGAAAAGAACTATAAAAATCAGACCAAGAACTTTGAGTTCTTGAAAAATTGCAGAAATAGTGAATCTTCTCTTTTTTGTTTGCATAAGTACATATTCGAGTTCGTCTAATGTCTGATACATTTTGTTTCAAAATGTGATATAAATTAACGTTTAATTATATTCGTAGAATTTAAAAAATGCAAAAAACTAGACTTTTTTATCGTTATTAATAATAAAAACTGCTGTCTGTGTGTAGATTCGTATTGACTTTATAAAAATGTATGTGATTTTTGATAACAAAAAGTTTTCAAAAAGCTGACTTCTTATAAAGTCAGCTATCTAGTTTCCTTGAAGATATTATTTAGTTTAAAGCGGCTCAATTTGTGATTTGAATTTGAACAGCTCATAACTCTTCCATATTTGCTTGATCTCACATTTTGGTGGTAAGAAATCCTGGGTAAGTCTCGAAGAATACGTGTCCTGGACATTCATTAGGTTCCCAATTCTTATCTAATCCATACATTGGGTAGAGTTTTATATGTAGGTGATTCACTCCCATTCATTCCATAACCATTCCTACACGTTCAACTTTTAAACTTTTTTTAAGCATATGGACAACTTCATCGGTAGCAGATAAAAGTTTTCAATAAAATTTTTCGTCAGAAATATTGAATAAATCTGAATCAAAATGTTGTTTAGGAATAATTAAAGTTTGACCTTTTACGTTTGGATTTAAATCGAGAAATGCCATAAATTCATCATTTTCTCGGATTTTGAAGCTAGGAGCTTCTCAATTAGCGATTTTACAGAAGATGCAGTCAGCCATGGTAAATTTTATAAAAAGTAAAATTAGCAGAAGATTAATTCATTATTGTTTGTTTTTGCTCGGTTTTGTATTACTTGCTTTTCATTGTCAGAAAAAGTTAAGAAGCTAATTAGATCAAAGATTATGAGAGTGTTTGTATAGGCTTCTTTTCAGTCGATGATTGAATGTAAAACTTCAAGTGAAGATTTTCTGTTATTCGGAAAGATTTTTCTATCGCTTGTTATATCTCCTGTAGCTAAAAATTCATCGAGTGAAATTTTTCACGGTAATAATTCATCATAAGCTGAAAATATGAATCAAACTTTATGGAAGATCTCTAGACTTCTGTCTCATCTTTGTCCGATTTTTGTTCATGTGGCCAGGTAATTTTTTTTCATATTAACGATGTCTGGATCATCATCTGGTCGTAGAAGTTCAATTAATAACTCTAGGTATTTTTGCATAATTAGTTAATCATAGAATAAAAATCAGATTTTTCTTGGTTGTTTAGTTTTAATTTTTCAGCAATTTGTTGAGAATATGAATTAATTAGCATTCAGATAGTTTTACCTTCACTAAGTCCGCGGCTTTCCATGTAAAATAATATTTCTGGAGATATACGTTGAACTTTGGCTCAGTGGGAAGCAACTACGTCAGGAGAGTCTACCTTTAGTCATGGAACAAGTGAGATATATTTAGATTTTCCTAAGAGTAAAGTTTCTTCAAATAGTCTTGCTTCGACTTTGGATATTCATTGCTTTATGTGTAAATTTCCGTTTAAAGTGATTGATGCGTTATCTGCAGCTAAGGCGATGATATGAATAAGTATCTTTGTGTTGCTTGATTCTAGATTCGTTTGTATATTTAATGTGGTGTCTTGATTCGCTTTTGCAGGGATAAGAAAATAGCATTCAGCTTCAGAGTCTTTATCAGAAATGTCAAAAGTGAACGAGATCTGACTCTGAGCAATAACAGCGCAATATTTAACTTTGGCCTGATTGGAAATATAAATGTGAAAATCTTGATTCTCATTGTCAAATTTACGAATGATTTGTTCAGATTTATTCCATTGAAGTTCTTGCATTATTCTGCATTAGGATCTATAAATCAAAAATCTCATTCAACATCTTCGTATCCATTTCATCCATTAAAAAAAGATTCTAAATCGTTCATTATGTCTTCTTCTGGATTATTTATATCTGTTGTATTTTCAGGTTCTATCTCTTCTTTATTTTCGATTATAACATCTGGTGCTATAGGCTCTTCTGTGTTAATGTTAGCTGGATTCTTTCATCCGAACATTAGGTAGCAAACAAATGCGATAATAATAACCAAAAGACATCATCCAACGATTTTGAGTGTTCTGTTCATAATAGCAGTATGATTAGGTAAATTAGTATTTACTATATAATATATATTTTCATAGAGTCAATTCAAACTATGAAGATTATGTTTTTATGTTTTTGTTTGACTTTTGTTACTATTTGTGTATAATTTAAGTATCCATTTATATGTATAAGTATATAAACATGTCTAATCACATAACTTTTGAAGATTGGAAAGAGTATTTAAAATCGGATAAAGAGATGAAAAGTAAATGGAATTCTTTGACAGAAATTTGAACAAAAACGAATAATGAAATATCTAATGCGTTAAATGATACTCCACGTGAATGAGCAAAGAAAAGATCAAGGCTATTGGCTCAACAAACTATATTTAATCTTTTAAATCAAACTGAAGAGAAGCTGGATTTTGCATGGCGAAGAAAGTTGATTTTTAATGAGAAAGATGAACGTTATGAATATGTTATAGCATGCAAGAATGCTGCGAGTGACTATATTTTTAGTGAAATAAAAAAAGCCAGGTGAGTTGTATCAATGCAGGGAGAAAGTATTAATAAATATTTACAACCAGTGGCAAATAAAATTTGGGCATTAAGAATGGTAAAAAATACAGATAGGCCCCAGATTCAACCTAAAAATTTATCATATGAAGCGATGAGGACTAAAGTTCCGGTAGTTTTATCTTCTGAAAAGCCTGAACTGGTAGTTGGATCTGATAAATCTGAGAAACAACCGGTTTCTGACAAGGTTCAACCAAAGCCAGAAGCAGATTGACAATTGTTTTTTGATTTTGGTGACGAATAGAAATAATATTTTTTACTAACATTGCATTCAGATTTTAAATTTTTATACTAGTTTTTGAATTTTTGTATATTCAAAAAATTAGATGCTTTCATTTCAAGATATATCGGTATCAGTCAAAGGAAGGGAGATTATTCATGATTTTTCTTATGATTTTGATTTAGGTAAGAATTATTGTATTTTAGGGAAAAATGGAAGTGGAAAATCATCATTGGCAATGGCTTTGATGTGAAATCCAAATTATGAAATTACAGATGGAGAAATCTCGTTAGATAAAAAGAAAATCTCTAATTTGTCTTGTGATAAAAGAGCTAAACTTTGAATTTTCTTGGCATTTCAAAACATACCAGAAATTCCTGGAATTAAGTTGTTTGAATTTTTGAAATGAATTTATGATAATTCAGTAAAAACTACAACTTTTATGGAATTCAAAAAATTAGTTGAACCAATCTTAGATGAACTTCAGCTTTCTAAGGATTTTCTTTGGCGTGATTTGAATGTTTGATTTAGTTGATGAGAACGTAGAAAATTAGAAATTTTACAGATGAAATTGCTTAATCCAAAATATATTATATTGGATGAAATAGATTCAGGATTGGATGTGGATGCGTTTAAAGTTGTAGCAGAGTTGTTGAAATCATATTCTTCCAAGGATAACTGTTTTATTATAATTACGCATATATTTACTATATTGGATTATCTATCAGTGGATGAAACATTAGTTTTAAATAAATGATCTTTGATTGAATCATGATGAGCAGATTTGGCTAAAAGAATCAAAGAGTTCTGATTTTCAAAATAGGTCGTGTTTTTTAATTTAAAATAAAATACAAATGCTCTCTACGATTAAAAATTGGTTTAAGCCAAATATCGATGTAATGAATTGTATTCATATAAGTCAATCAGCATTGTTGCATAATTATCATTATTTACAATCTTTGAAACCAAATGCTGCTTTGTTTCCTGTACTAAAATCTAATGCTTATGGACATGGAATTGATCAAATGCTGAAAGTTTATAAATGATTGTCCATTCCATATGTAGTTGTAGATTCATTTCCAGAATATCATATAGTGCTTAAACATAGTAAATTCAAAATTTTGCTTTTGTGAGAGACTTTAGCTTCAAATTATAAGGCTTTCAATTTCAAAAGGACTGCTTTTTGTGTGTATAATTTAGAAACATTACAAGAATTGGCTAAATTACACAGGAAAGCAACAATTCATTTGTTCCTAAATACAGGAATGAATCGTGAATGAATAGATGCTGATTTATTACCTAATGCTTTGGAATTCTTAAAATCTCAACCTCAGATAATGATAGAATGAGTGATGTCTCATTTGCATTCAACTGATAGTATTAGCATTGATACCCAGATAGAAGCATTCAAGATGATGTATCATCAAATATTAGATTATGGTCATACTCCAAAATATCGTCATATATGAGCTAGTACTTGATTGTTTAGAATTGATGATGATTTCTTTAATGCATATCGTCCATGATTGGCTTTATATTGATATAATCCATTATTGCCAGAAGATACATGATATGAATTATGAGAGCAGTTACAGCCGGCATTATCTTTATCTTCTACTATAGTTGCATTAAATTCTGTTCCATATAACGAATGAGTTTCTTATGGGCCACAGTGGAAGCAGTTAGAAAAAAATGATAGGATTACGGCTACGATTCCTTTTGGATATGCAGAATGATTGCCACGTAGTGTTCGTGAAAAAGTGCAAATTCATCATGAATCAGGATATATTAAGCAAATTGGAGCAGTATGTATGAATTTGTCTTGTTATTTGTGAAATAAAGATATGCTTATTTGAGATCAAGTCTGGTTATTAGAAGCGAAAAAAGATTCCATATGTAGAGTATCTGATTGGGCAGAAGCTGCAGGTACAATTTCTTATGAAATTTTAGTCCATTTGGATAAATGAGTTAGGAGAATAATAGAAGAATAAAAAACTGGTCTTTTGACCAGTTTTTTATTAATAAACTATTCTACGATTGTTACTCTAATTAGAGGATCAGTATATTTTCATCTTTTTTTGTCTCCAATGATTACAATCTTTTCTCAAATAGAAATCAATTTTTTTTGTTTTAAAATTTCTAGAGCTTGATCTTGATTCTCACTGGTATGTTCTTTCCACTCATTTAATTTAATTCATTGTATTCATCATAATAGCTGCATTCCATCAACGATTTCCTGATCTGGACAGCATGCAAAAACGTACTGATTTGGTTTGAAAGCTGCAACGAGATTAGCTAAATTTCCACTATGTGTAAAAACTAGTACATAAGAAGCGCTTACTTCATCTGCTAAAGATAGTGCATGTTTTACTAGAGCTTTTTTTCATAATGTGATATCGTCGATTTGTGTCAATTCGAAGTCATTATGATTATGTGAAAGGTGGTTTTCAGCTTCTTGAATTGTCTGAGTCATAGTGCTTACAGCTTGCACTGGATAGTTACCGATAGCAGTTTCTTCACTAAGCATTAAGACATCTGCTCATGCAATAACTGAATTATATACATCTGAAACCTCTGCTCTAGTAGGAATTGGAGAATTTACCATAGTCTTTAGTAATTCTGTTGCCATGATTGCAGATTTTCCATATTTTTGACAAGCATCTAATAAATAACGTTGATAGAAAGGAAGTTTGTAAGTTGGTACTTCGATACCTAAATCTCATCTAGCTATCATGATTCAATCAGCAATTTTTGCTATCTCATCGATGTTCTCTAATCATTCTTGATTTTCGATTTTAGCTATTACTTGGATATGATCAGCGTTGTTTTTATGTAGAAACTCTTTTACTTCTTGCATATTTTCTTTAGTTCTAACGAAAGAGATTGCTACATATTCAATTCATTGTTCTAAACTAAATAATAAATCTGATTTGTCTTGGTCGGTTAATCCTGGAAATCTTAGGTTCATGCCAGGGAAATTCATATGTCTTCTAGATCAAATCTCACAAGAATGTTGAGACACAACTTTGATAAAAGTGGGCTGGATGTCTGTTACGATAACTTCCATTAATCCTGATTCTATTTCTATTTTGTTTCAGATTTTTATATCTTCTAATAGATATGGATAATCACAAAACATGTCAGAATTAACTGTCATTAATGAGTCATCAACAAAAATTCTGAATTCTTCTCATAGCTTGTAAGTATATGGTTCTTCTCTAACTCCTGTTCTGACTCATGGTCATTTTGTGTCTACCATAATTCATAAATTAGTAAGTCATTTGCTATTTAATTCGTGAATTAATTTTATGACTGGAGCAGTTGTATCATATTGGGCATGTGGAAAATTAAATCTGACCACATTTACTCATGCATTATAAATGTCGATTAGTTGTTTTTGATCGTAAGTATCTCTGATTGTTGCAATGATTTTTGTCTTTTTCATTTTATATATGTTTATTAAAAGATAGATTAGTCTTTTGTAAGTAAAGAATCAGTATCAATTCGGTATTCTTTCGTGTCCTTTGGGTTTATATAAATTGTAATTTCATCTCAAACAAATATTTTATTGCCTTGTATATCCAAATATGGGGCTGGTTTTTCTAATTGATATTTTATTGATTTAATGGTATTATATGCATTGATTAGTAAAAGTGTTTGCTTTCAGTCATGAGATTGTTTTTCTAATTTAGATATCGCATCTAATTTATTATTAATAGCTTCTAACACTTGGTCTTTGTTGTTTATATAGTACTGGATATCTATATATTTGAGTAAATCTATTATATTTCCATACCATCAAGTTAGGGTTCCCTTGAAGTCTTCACTTTGGAAATACTTATCTCATTCTGCTGCTATAAAGTAGTAGTTATCTCTTTTATTTCATAAGCTATCTTTTATTCATGAATTGTTTTGAGTATTAAAATAGACGATTTTAGCAGTGATTTTATTCATCGTTTCTTTATTTTTTTTGATTCTTCTCTTTTTGTGTAATGAATATAATCCAATTCATCAGACTATAAGACTTATTAATCATAATCATATAAGTACAAATATACATCGATTATATATTAATTTTATATCTTTGATATAAAAATATATTGATCATGAAATAAACAATATTCATATTGATAGTAAGAATATTGATTTTCCTTTGTTTGTGTTAACATTTGATTTCATGATATGTGGTTTTTATGTATAAAAGTTTTGTAATTTATCAGATTAAAAACGCAGGTTCTTCTTTATTCTGCTGTAGAGCTAGTTCAATTTTGTTTTCAGCAATTGCGTACATAGTAAAAAGTACATCACCTTTTTTTACTTTGTCTCCAAGTTTTTTAGATAAATAAAGTCATGCTTCATTTACTGCAGGGCAACCAAGTCTTCTGGCAATATGATTAATATTGTGTAAATCAATTTTTTTTACTTTTCCATCTCTGTCAGCTAGAACTTCTTTTCTGAAGGTTCATAGTGGTAGCTCTTCACTATTTACATCAGGATTTCAATTCTGAGCCTTGATGATCCTCTGCATCATCTTTCGGGCAGCACCAGATTCAATTTGTTTCCTGGCTAGTCTTTCTGCTTCTTTTCATTTTGCTAATCAAACGATTTCAATAATTTTACTTGTTAAGAATATTGCTTTAGTTTCCAAGTCGCGAGGTCTTTCTGCATGTTGTTGCAAAACCCTAAGAACTTCTCTTACTTGAAGTACAGCTCATACTCAATTTCCAATTACTTCATTTGCAGGAGTAATTTGAACTGTCATTTTCATTCATAGTTTTTTACCAACGTATTCAAACTTTTGTTTCCAATCTAGAGCCTCTTCCATTGATGTAACTTTTGCAGTTGGTCATACAGGAATATCGATTAGAGAGTGAGTTACTCACATTGCGTATTTCTTTGCCATAATGCTAGATACAACTTTTGCTCTAGATTGCATAGCTAGAGGGTATTGAACTTTGATTAGTTTGTCATCCGCAGGAGCTAAATCTAATCATCATCCTCGAACTAAACAGCAGTTTACATCTTGAATTAATTTTTCAATTCCAGCTTTATCAAAGTTGATATCCATTAGAACATTTACACATTCTCCAGTGGCAGCTGGAGAAGTAATAGCCTTTGAGAAATTTTTAGGCATCCTAATTCCTAAACTAGCAAGAGTAGGAATCATAATCATAGTTGTCTCATTTCCAGGAACTCATCCTACACAGTGCTTATCTGCAATTATTTCATCTTTTGGATATTTAAACATTACTCCGCATTCGGCCATCGCTTTTGCAGTTTGATACATTTCTTCATCTGTAGTTGGATAGAAAAAACTAGAAGCAACATAGTATGTCATCATAACTTCGCTTAATTTTCATTCAGAAATATCTTTAATGATTGCAAACATTTCTTCATATGAAATAGTTTCTCATCTCATTTTTTTTCTAATAGCATCATTAGCGATTGAACTAGATTCTGTAACTTCAATAGATACGATATCTCCTTTTTCTAGAGGAAATCTGTTAATTACATTTTCGTAAACTCCGAGCCATTCGGATCAGATTTTAGATGAAACTATTGCATTTGCTACGATACTTTCTCCATTCATCTTTGTGATAGATACTTTATCTCCGGGCACGATTCAAAATGCACGAGCTTGCTTTTCATTGATGACGACAGTTAATGCTTCAGCTTCTTTGACTGGTAATGGCTGAACTTTTAAGTGTAAAAATTTATCATCATCTACCCATAGTTTAGTTGTTAATACCTTTTTCTTTGGCTTAGTTAGGTGAAGTTTAGAAAGAATCTTGCTTGTCATGTTTTTGTTTTTGAAATATAAAAGGTAATTAATTATATTCTAAAACGTGTAAAAAAGCAAATTTTTGGATTGTTTTTTTCAGTTTGTATAGTTTGCATTTTGACAGAAAAATACTATATTGATTTTGTTATTTTGTAAATAAGTTTGAATGCTTTCATTATACTTTCATATTCCTTTTTGTGCAAAGAATTGTCCATATTGTTCTTTTTCTGTGGTTCAGGAACCTAATGAAAAGATGATTTCTGATTATTTAAAATTTTTGCATAATGAAATTGATGAATGGTGAAAAGTTTTTGAAAAAGCTGAGATTAAATCTATTTATTTTGGATGATGAACTCCAAATTTGGTTTGAGCGGATGAAATTATAAAGTTGGTTCATCATTGTGAAGAGACTTTTGATTGTGAAAATATGGGAGAGTTGAGTTTTGAGTGTAATCCTTTTCCTCAGGATAGTATTTATGAATTTATTTCTTCATTGCAGAAAGAATTTAAAAAATATCCAAGGGTACGTTTCAGTTTCTGAATTCAAAGTTTAGATAATTGAGTGTTAGAAAATGCAGGGCGTCCATATACTTTCCCAGGAATGGTAGATTTCCTGC
This sequence comes from Candidatus Absconditabacterales bacterium, assembly GCA_045627125.1. Lineage (GTDB taxonomy): Bacteria > Patescibacteriota > Gracilibacteria > Absconditabacterales > Absconditicoccaceae > UBA3291. Next base: position 43,286 of record JAZQNA010000016.1, read on the forward strand.
GTTGATTGCGAGATTTAAAACAGGAAACAACGGTATTTAATTTTGATTTTATGGCTTTTGGGGTTTTTAACCAGACAAAAAAGTGAGATTTACAACTTTGGACTCCTAATGCATTAGAATTCTTTTCTGATTTTGTAAATTCTTGATTTGCTGATAGTTTTTCTTTGTATATGTTAGAACTTTTTGAACATCAAAAGCGAAAAAAAACTGATCCGTATGCTCCATCTATGGTCTTTGATCAAAGAGATAATAAGCTTTTTGGTGATGAAGATGAAATATATGAGGAATTCGATTTTTTAAAAAATATTATTCAAGAGGGGGGATATAAACGTTATGAAATTTCTAACTTTTCATCGGTTGGGAAATCTAGTATTCATAATAGGGTTTATTGGGAAATGGAAAACTATCTTTGATTGTGATTATCGGCATCTTCGTTTATTCGTGGAGATTGTCAATATTTTCAGGGAGTGTTAGAAAAGCTGTGAATAAAAAATGATAAATTATCATGAGTTCGTTGGACGAATACTCCATATTTTCCAAAGTATTTACAATGAGAAAGAATCCCAAAAAGCTCTATTCAATTAATGTCGCAATCAGATTTTTTGATAGAGTCTTTTTTCTTAGCCTTGCGTACAGATCGTTGAATCTCAGATATAGAAAAATTTCAATCAGTTCTAGTAGATGATTATCAAGAAAAACTTCAGTTGTATGAAGAAAATTGATATTTAGTAATGCGTGATGAGTGATTTGTTCTTACTGATGAATGAATGGATTGTTATAACACTATTATTACAGAATTGTTAAAAGAGATTTAGGTAACTACTTTTCTAGTCTGATAAAATCTCCTAAATCTCATAAATTTACGATGTAAAAATTGTCGTATACTTTTGTATTGTCCTTGGTGTATAAAGCTATTGTATGGTCTTCATTGCTGGCATCTAGTGCAGCTGTTCTTAATTGGTCTGATGTTGTAAACCTTCTTGATTTATAGGCTGTTTTGTTGTGTAATTGATCTTTTGTTATTAGTCAATGATATCAGTCGTTTTTTTTGTTGATATAAAATATTTTGTTGTGAACTATAAAATAATTTAATATCATTAAGATTAAATCATCAAATCTGTCAGTGTTGTCTTTGTTCCTATTGATTAATCATTCTAAAGATATTCTTTGGTTATCTATTGTAAGGTATTTATAATCATCATTTCTTGGTTGAGGAAGTAGTCATCTTTTTACTTTGTCTTCGTATATGTCGATTTGATACGATATATCCTTAATAGTGGTTTCTGTATAATATCTAAGTCTGTGTAGTGAAATAGATTTTCATAAATCTGGTACATTTACACTTCTTACTCTAGTAAAAATTTTCTTTTCTAGTTCTAATATTTCGTGATTTCACATATTTAAGTCATTGTCATGGGGATAGAATGAAATTTCTTGGTATAATGTTGTATCTTTTTCTATATTGTCTTTGCTATCTGTGCTTCATTCATTAAATTCGTCTTTATTAATAAAATATTCTATGATTAATTTAAAATCTTTATAGTTTCAATTTGATCATCTTATTACTTCTCCACTAGCTATTTTATAGGCTTGTTGTAATCAAGGAGATGGCTTTCTTTGGCATAAAGATTCGTATTTAGAAGATATAGATTTTAATTTTGATTGCTTGGCAGATAATTCTTGTCTTTTTGATATTTCAGGGATTTCATTAGAATCTGTGAGTCATATATTATCTATTAGTTCTTCTAAAATCTTGTCTTCATCTTTTGTGCTAATAAAATCTCATTTTTTTGCGGAAGTTATGTTTTGTATATATATTCAATCAATATCTTTAATATGAGATAAAAAATTCGAGCTTAATTTGGTAATGGACTCTACTATGTTATCGTGGTTACTTCAGTCTCCATAATATGTAGCTCTTAATCCTGATTCATCTTTTATTTCATTTGTCCTTCATGATATTTTTAATAGTTTTGAAGCTTCGGTTTTTAATCTTGCTGTTAATTCTCGATCTGTAGGTGTTACTACATCGTCTTTATGAGAGAATCGTTCTTCATATAGTTTCTTATGGAGAATTGACTTGTCAGATATCTTTTGTTGTTTGCTGGTCTCTAATTGAGATGCATTATATAGTCAATTTAGAAGAGCTTTCTTTGCAATATACCATTCATTTACTCAAGTGTCTCATCATTCTGCATAAGCATTAAATCAATTGTAATCCATTAAGTACATTATAGCTCTCACGTAATGATCTAATGTACCAACTCTTACTTCTCATTCTTTATCTCCTTTTAAAAAGGTAAAATCTCCATCGTGAAATATCTTATGAAAAGTTTTTGAATCTCATGAGTTTGGAATGTTTTTGATGGCTGTTAAAAATACATTTCAGATATATCGTAATCATTTTTGTGTTATTTGTCATTCTTGGTTTACAAGGTTGTAATTTATTTCTTTTCATGACTTATGAGCTATATCGTTATCTTTTTCAAAGAGTAAATTGGCTAAACTTAAACATATGTCTTTGTATAATCTTTTTCACTGAGCATCTAAATCTGTTTGTTTTTTTGTTAATTCTGAATAAAATCTACGAAATTTCCTATGAGGAAGCTTTTCTTTCTTTTCAATATTGTTTCTTGGTTGAAAGAATTGGCTTTCGATAAAATCTGTAATACTTTGTTTAAGATGAATTTTATCATTTTCTTCTATTTCTTCTGAACTATTGATTAGTTGATATAATTTGTCTCTAATATTTAGTATGTTTATGTCTTCAATATGTCATAAGATGTCTACAGCTCATTTTGGGTGGGCATCTTTACCTTTATTTTCAGTGATGCTCCAATTAGAATCATAAGATAATTGAGCAACATCTGGTTTTCAGTTATTTCATGTTTTTAATTTGTGTAAGATTAATGCTCACTGAATTTGTGAAGTAATTTTATTAGTTACTTTTCTATATCTTCGTTTTTTTTCGTCTGTGAATTTATCCTGTTCAGGAGAGTTCATATTTTGAAGAGGATTGTTCGGTTGTCTTTGAAGCATGAGATGTTTTTTAATAAAAATTAATTGAATTGATTATAAATATTTTTCAACATAAGTCAATTTTTTTTAATTAAAAATCTCTAAGCAACGTTAGAGATTCTTTGGGGACATTTATGTGTGTTTATATGCTTAAAATAATCCAATGAAAAAATCGGGTTTAATTTCGAAAGCCATTCTTAAACATGCGAAGATAAATAGGCATATTCATTCAGCTTTTGAAAGTTTTCGGTTCGTTCTCATAAATATTAAAGTTATAATTAATGTTATAATTAGTATAGCCATTGAAAATAAATTATCATACATTAAATAACTAAGAACTCATGATTCACAATTTTCAATTAAACATGTTGGTGTTAATTGTAGAGGAGTAATTATGGAAGAAATTCAAACTATTCAAAGTATATTAAAAATATCAGATCCTATTACATTTCAAACTCACATGTCGTATTTCTTTTTTATGATTGCGGCTAATGTTGCAGCGACCTCTGGTAAACTAGTACCAGCAGCAATAATTGTGGCTCAAATAGCTCGTTCAGATACTCATAAAGTTTGAGCAATATAAACAGCAGAATCGACAATAATATCAGATGACATAACTAACAATCCGATGCTGGCGATTAGTTTGGTGATATTTAATATCATTCACATTTTACTTTCTGTTCATTTCTTATCTCTCCTTAATCGCATAGAAATTGCGAATAATATGGCAATTACTCACATAAATATTGATGAATATAATGAGAATCACCAAGAGATACTAAATCCATCTTCTATATTGAGAGTCATAATAGATAGAATTAAAATAGCTCCAAAAATGTATAAGAAATTTTTGATTTTTGGTAATTCTTCTGTGTCGCTGTCATCTTCAATGGGTTCTTGTTTGATCCATAAATATCAATTGTATCATACGAGTAGTGCTAATAAAATAGCTCATTCTCGCCACATTACGTGTTGGTCCCATAAGAAACATAGCAATAAACAGGTAATAAATACTAGAAAAAATCAGTCTCTACGTACGAGTTTCTTTTGGATTAAAATAGGGGCTACTATTGCGCTTAGTCCTAGAATGAATCATAGGTTAAATATGTTTGATCAAACTATATTTCAAACAGATATTGATCAATTCCCGCTTAGTGCTGACATTGCTGAGAGGAATAGCTCAGGAGCTGATGTTCAAATTGCAAGGATGGTCAAACCAATAAATAATGGTGATAATTTGAAAAATTTAGCGATTCTTACACTAGAGTTGATTAGCTTATCTGCAGCAAATCATAGTAATGCTAAACCTGCAACCAGAATAAAGATGGCTAGTACCATGGTTGTTTTTTTATTTAAATAAAAATCTCACCCCTTTAGGATAAGATTCTTATTGAAAAATTCAAGGATTTACTCTTGTTCTTCTAATCCTCACTGTTCTTCAATTGTCATTCAAACAATCTCTTCTTCACTATTTGCTTCTTGAGTTGTAAGAGCCTCTCTATTGATATATACAAACATTGTTAGGATCATAGGAACTCTTCAAATAATTTTTTCAATATGTTCTTCTAATAGCTCTTTAATTGTTTTAAGATTCTCTTTTATGTCCATTTTTTTCTTTAGATTTTTATTGTATTCTGATCTAGCGAATTCGACGATTTGAGTATGAAGTGATTTTACTTCGCTTGAGTAAACGAATCATCTGGATTCAATTTGAAGATTTCAGACTAACTCTCTAGTTTTTGTATCAATTTTAAATATTAATGCTACAACTCAATCTTGGCTCATGATTTCACGAGCTTTTATTACATATTCTCCGCTAAGATGTCATTGTCATTTTCAATCTATTGTTACAGTATCTAATTTTAATTTATTGTCTGATAATAAAATAGCGTCATCATACATTTCGATAATTTGACCATTTTTGGGAAGAAGAACTTTTTCTTCAGGGATTCTCATATCTAAAGCGATTTTTTTATGAGCATGTCTCATCAAAACTTCTCAGTGAATTGGACAGAAATATTCAGGTTTAAGTAATGCCATCATTTCTTTCATATCTTCTTGGCATGCGTGTCCTGATGTATGTAGGGCTAATGTTGGTTCATCTACTAAATCAATTCCTGAATCAATAAGTTTATTAAGCAAAGATCATACAGCTTTTTCATTTCATGGAATAGTATGAGAAGATAAGACGATACAATCCCCAGTTCTGATTTGAAAATCCTTATAGGTGTTTGTAGCCATTCTTACAAGAGCACTGAACTCTTCTCATTGAGAACCTGTACAGATGATCATAACTCTTTCATCTGGTAGTTGGTCGATTTCTCCTGATACAAGTCTAATCATATTTTTTGGGACATCTATGTATCATAATTCTTGACATAGTTGGACGTTACCAACCATGGATCTTCACGCTAAAAATACAACTCTGTCATGTCTAACAGCACTTTCAATTATTTGAATTAATCTTCATATGTTTGATGCAAATGTTGAAATTACGATTCTTTGATGAGCATGATCTGAAATAACTCTTTCTAAGTTTTGACCAATAAGTTTTTCGCTAGGTGTATGCCCAGGAGTCCTAGCGTTTGTAGATTCTCACAAGTATAATTTTACACCTTCTTGTCCAATTCTACTAATTTTTCATAAATCGGCAGGTTTATCTATTGCTGGAATAAAATCGATTTTAAAGTCTCCTGAATGAATAATGTTTCCTTTAGGAGTATGAATAGCGAATCACATAGATTCTGGGATTGAATGGTTTACACGGAAAGGTTCTACTAAAAATTCTCCTAATTTAAGAATATCTATATCTGGATCTACAATTTTATATTTTAGGTTCTTTTGTTCTTTTTCTGGTAAATTCCTTTTAATCAGTCATAGGGCTAAAGGAGTTGTAAAAATGATAGGGTATCCTAAATCTTCAATAATATGTTTAATTGCTCAAATGTGATCTAAGTGACCATGAGTAATTAATATTCCTCTGATGTTCTTTTTCTTTTGAATTAAATAAGAAATATCTGGAATGATGTAATCTACTCCGTGCATATCGAAACTAGCAAATTCTAGTCATGCATCTACGATAATTATATCATTTTTGTATTCGATAACTGTCATATTGATTCAGATTTCTTCTAATCCTCATAAGCCGAAGATCTTGACAGGAACCTCATCTTTCTTTACAAGTTTTTTTAAATCAGCTATTGATTGTGTTGATGCTTGATTTCTGTGCTTTAGAAAATTTGCAGATGATAGAGTGTTGTCAGCTCATTTGGTAAAATTTGTCCTAGTTGAAGTTTTTCATGTCGTAGTTGGATTTACTCTGTTATGTGTAGTTGTAGATGTGCTTCTAGTAGAGATTTTTTTAGTAGAATCTTTATCTAGTTCTCCATTGACAGCTTGGGAGTATAATGTATATCATACGGGTTTTCTTGTGTAAGTTGAATTGGATGTGTAGCTTTTTTTAGTTTGATAAGTTTGATTAGAAGATGAAGAATAAGTCCTTTTAGAATTGCTTTTTTTGCTTAAATCAATAGAAATGTTTGAGTGCATTTCTCTGTCTCCTTGTTGATTTGTAATCATGTTCAAATTAATAATAAAGAATAAATTTTGTTTGAGAGAGATAGATTTTATTTGTATGTGTATCCTCAAATGTTGGATGAATATTTGGCTCAACTTCGTCAGTCTTGTGAGCAAAGGCATATTCCGTTGATTTCTAAAGAGACTCAAGCCTTTTTGGTTTCTTGGCTAGAACGCCATCAGCCTAAAAATGTTTTAGAAATCTGAGCTGCTGTCTGATATAGCGGTATTGTAATTTCTCAGACAATTCAACAACGATGAGGTAGATTAACATCATTTGAAATCAGTTATCCTGCTTATTTGGAAGCTATGAAAAATTTACAAAACGCTGATTGTAAAAATGTTGTTCTCTATCCTTTTGATATTAATGAGCTCTCGTTGGAAAAGTTCTTTTCACAGAAATTTGACGCAGCATTTATAGATGCCCAGAAGAGCCAATATGGTGATTATCTGCAGAAAATTCGACAATATCTTGAGCCAGAAAATACGCTTTTACTTGACGATGTCATCAAATATCAAAACAAACTAGCTTGATTATATGAATTCATAGAAAAAAAGCAAATAAATTACAAGATTTTTGACACTGAGCCTGGAGACGGGGTTATGCTTATAGAGTAATAATTAAATATAGGTTATGTAGTATAAGTTATTAAAATAATTGTTTCTACAATTATTTTTTTTTGGTTGACATTTTGTATGTATTATATATATGTATATAGTTTTATATATATAATATATATTATTAATATGGATGAAAATTTTATAAATGAAACATGAAATATCAAAGATATATCAGAGCTACCCAAATGACGTTTTTATTGAATATGCAATGAGCATAAAAACAGCATTTTTATAGTTCTTGATGGAGAATGAGATGAGACCGTCTGAGCTCGTTTTAGGAATGAGTTAAATCCTTTTGCCGTTCTTATCCAACTTCTTACACAAACAATTCCTTTGTTAAAAAGTTGAAAGGTTTCGGAAAATATGAAAAATTTTGTACGTAAAATGTGTGATAATGGTATACATAAACCTTTTTTATGATTTTTAAACCTAGATATTATTAAGGACTATAAATCTGATATATGTTCATTTGAAGAAATTCATGATTGATATAAGGAGTTATTATCATTATTAAATAAATATATAGTAAATTCTGATAATTCAGAAGTCCCATCTGAACAAGATATACAATATTATGTTGATTTATTAGAAAATGCAAAAAAATTGAGTTGTGAGTTGGATGAAAAACTTAAAAATTATCATTTTATAAATGAAGTTATTGATGATTAATTGTTTTAAACTTCTGCACTTCTTTTTACTCTATTCATAATTCAATAACCTATTCAGTCTTCTGATAATCTTTCTACGAAAAGAAGATTTATTCCAGATTTTTCGGCATTGTGATAACAGTCAAAAAGTGCATGAGCGCAGCTGGCTAAATTTGATTGAGTTCATCGTGGGATGATAGTTATTCCATGTTGTGATAATTCATTGATTATTCCCTTGTTATTTTCTAATAGTTCTTGAGTTAAAAGGATTCAAATTTTTGTATTTTTGTCTTCTTGAATGAACGGTTCGGCAAGTTTTTGAATGTCAGAAATATTATCAAAAATTCTGACATGACCTGAAATGCTATAATGTTTATATCTCATTCCTGGTGAAAGTTCAGGATTTTTTGTAGTATATTCTACACGTAAAGTATGATTGAAACAATCTTCTAAATCTTCCTTGGTAAGGAATCAAGGACGAAGGATTTGAATTTTTAATTTATCTTTCCCTGGTTGTTCATCTGGAACTACGCGCATAACACTTGATTCAATTCATGCAAAAGATTCTCAGTCATCAATAATTAGAGGAACGTTATCGTGTAAATTGTCGTAAACCATTTCAGCATTTGTTGGACTGGGTTTTCAACTAATATTTGCGCTTGGAGCTGCAACTGGAATTTCAGATACTTGTAAAAATTGTTGGGCAACTTTGTTTGATGGTAGACGGATTCATACGTAATCTAGAGGGCATGAACGATTAGAAATGCTTCCTTCTTTCTTTTTTAAAAGGAGAGTGAGAGGACCTGGCATTAATTTATCAATAATTGTTTGTTGAATTTCATTTTCCACTGTTGCGTAAGTACTAATTTGTTCCTTATATCATAAATGACTGATAAGAGGATTATCTTGAGGTCTTCATTTTAATTCAAAAATTGATAAAACGGCTTTATCGTTACGAGCATCAGCTCCGAGACCATAGATAGTTTCAGTAGGAAATACAACAAGTTTTCAGTCTTCTAAAAGTTTTTTAGCTTCAAGATAGACTTCTGGAGAAGGTAATTTAATGTTTTGATGGGTCATTTTTATGAATGTTATGATATGTAGAATCTTTTGCTTTTCTGAAAGTGAATAGTCTGTTAAATATATATAGAGGAATTGCTACGATTAAAATCTGAAAAATCTTTGATAGTCATGGATTAATTCATCTAATTTCAATAAAGTAATATATTAAACATGTGGATATGGCAATTCATATTAAAGATATGAAAACATAGGAAAGGAACCTGTTTTTTATATTATCTTCTTGTTTGAAATTTTTTTTTAAGTTTAATGAAAATGAAGTAACCATTCCGCATGTATAACTAATTATGTTGGCAATAACACTAAAAAGTCCTAAATTAGTTAGAAGTAAAAAAACACAATAATCTACGATAGATCAAATACCTGATAATATGAGATATAATATGGCGTGCTTTATTTCAACAGAAACATTTTTATTATGTTCCATTATTTCTCTGATGTTATCCTAAAATCATTTTGAAGGTTTTTTTTCACTTTCTTAATAAAGCTACTCAGTTTATTAAATCAGATTTTTTAAGTGCTGTAGCAATATCTTCTACTTTATTTTCATTTAAATATATTGAACCAGCTTGAATCATTTTTTTAGCTTCTCCGTTAGATGTTGCTAATCAGCTTTCTACTAGTAATTCCAAAAGTCTAATTTCATCTCATTGTAAATTTACACTTCAAGTTTCACGAGCTAGTGCGGCTTTTTCATCTTCTGACATGTTTGAAATGATTGTTAATTTATCTGTGTCTCAAAATAGCACATCGATAATTTTTTGTACTTTGTTATATTCAGTTTCTCCATGAAGGTCTTTGATAAATTCTTTTGCTAAAGTTTTTTGAGCTAATCTATGTTCTGGGGCTTCATTATGCTTTTTCATAATCTCTATAATTTCATCTGGGCTCAAGAATGTAAATACTTTCAAATATTCTTCAACTTTATTGTCATCACTATTAACGAGGTATTGGTAAATTTCGTAGGAACTAGTCTTATTTTTGTCTAACCATAAGGCATTTCCAGCACTTTTACCAAACTTATTTCCTGAATTGTCTAAAATTAATGGCATAGTAAAAGCATAAGCGTTTTTTCATAATTTCTTATTGATAAGTTCAATTCATGTAGTAATATTTCACCATTGATCAGATCATTCAACTTGCATGATACAATTCTTAGTCTCATATAGGTGTAAGAAATCATATCATTGTAATAGTGTATATGTAAATTCAGCAAATGTAATACCAGTTTCTAATCTTCTATTAATAATATCTTTATTTAGCATATAACTTACATTGATATATTTTCAGATTTCACGTAAAAAATCCAATATAGTAATATCTTTTGTCCAATCATAATTATTTACAACTTCTACATTTCCATTAAATAAATCTGATACTTGTTTCTTTATTCATTCAAAATTTTTCTGGACTGTTTCATATGCGATGATTTCTCTTTCAGCTGTTGGTCTAGGATCTCAAATTAATCCAGTAGCTCATCAAACTAATAAAATTGGATGATGTCCAGCTTTAGCGAGACGCTTTACTGTGATTAAACTACTATAATGTCCAATATGTAAGCTATCAGCCGTAGGATCAGTACCTCGATAGAAAGTAGCATTGCAACTATTTATAATTTTTTCTAAGTCATCTCATGCGGTATCCTTGATAAGACCACGTCGCTGTAATTCTTCAAATAAATTCATAAATTTTTAAATGAATAAATAAAAAAATAATCATTTTATTATGGTTTGGATTATAGGATTTTGTGGAGAATATGCAAGATGTTATGTATATAAACTATTTTGAGTATGAGGTTATAATTTTTTATTGAGAAAAGGGAATCGTTGATTCACGATCCCCTTAAGTGTGTGAGATAAGAATTATCTCCTTTTCTTTGCTTTGCTCTTGGTCGTTTTCGATAGTTTTTCTGCTTCTGCAAGCCTTCTATCAAAATCTACTTCTTGTCCTGCTTTGTTATAGATTTTGCCTAGGCTTAAATCAACAACATCTCCTGGGAAGACATAAGATGTATATTTTCCTAAATAGTTGAGATATACATCTTTGTTAACAATCTTACCATTTGATTTTATAGGAATTCCTATAGTATCAGCAGCGTTACCCCAAGCTTTTAAGTCTGGAAGGTAGTTAGCAAGTCCTTCGCCTTCTTTGATGGTAAATCGTAAAGGAAGAGAATTTGTTATAAGTTCATCTTCTGAGAATCTGGATTCAATAAGTCCATTTCCACAAACTAGGAACTTGCGCTCAATTTCTCCTTTAGTGTAGATATTGACAAGTATTTGCCAGTCTACTTTTCCATCGTGAGTGCTTCCATCTCTAGATTCTACTCCGAAGACTTTGCCTCTTACTCTTGAGAAACTTATAGAGTCAGGTCTTTCAGGATAGAGATAGTGACTAACGTTTCTTGTAAGAACCTGTCTCCATTCACGAACTAGAGCGTCGGCTTCCTCCAACTGGCCGTTGCTAGCGAGTGAATACCACTTATTGAGTGGAAAGACTGTCGAGTCTTCTTGTGTGGGTTCGGAGTCACTTCCAGCCCATAGGTAGTTGGTGACTCTTTCTTGATCCATAACAGGATCGTTTTTGCATGAAGTGCATAAGCACACCATGGCAATCATTACCATTAAGGTAACTTTTAAAGAAAAATGTTTCATACTGTTTTTTTTTTGGTTTGTTCTTTTTTTTAATTTTTTGTTATATATAATATATGTTATTTTTAACAAAAGTCAAGTAAAATATCAGTGAAGTGTCTTTTTATACATTAAAATTTTTATTGACTATAGAACATTGAGCGAAACAATTCTTGAAAAAAAATTTTTGAATTGTATAATATAAATTAGTAATTTGCGTTAAGTTTGATTTTAATAAGCTTATTCGTGAATAGGTGTTTTTATTTGATTTGTTTGAAAATTATGTTACAGAAAACTGCTTTGATAATTTTAGATTGATTTTGATTAAACAACAGAACTCCAGAAGAAAATGCTATTGTTCAGGCAAGTACTCCAACTTTTGATAGACTTTTTTCTTGTCCATTTGGGAAATTAGAAGCATCAGGTCGTGCAGTTTGACTTCCTGATGGACAAATGTGAAATTCAGAAGTTTGACATACTACACTTTGAACAGGTAGAATTATAAAACAATCTTTGGTGGCAATTTCAGATTTGTTTGATGAATGAAAGTTTGCTGAATTGGAAGAATTTAAAACATGAATTAATCATGTTCGTGAAAATGGTTCTGCTTTACATTTATTATGACTTTTTGGACCTGGTGGAGTACATTCAATAGATACTCACATGAAATCTATGATTCAGATAATTCCAAGTGATGTAAAAACGTTTTTGCATTTGTTTTTAGATTGACGTGATGTCCCTCCTCAATCAGCTTTATGATTTATGAAAGAATTTGAGGATTTTTTAAAAGATTATCCTAATGTTAATATTTCTACAATTGGTGGTAGATATTTTTGAATGGATAGAGATAATAATTGGGACCGTGTACAAAAAGCGTATGATGAAATCGTGTTTCAACAAACTCAGACTTCAGATATTCCTAGTCAATATATTGAAAAATGTTATGCTGCATGAGAAGTTGATGAATTTGTAACTCCTGTTAGCTTTTTATGAACAGAGCCTATAGAAGATGGAGACTGTGTATTCTTTTTAAATTTTCGTGCGGATAGAGCTAGACAGTTTACTCAAGCCTTACAAGTATCAAAAGATGAAGGAAAAAAAGATTTATATGAGAAGTGGAGTCCGGCATTTATTACAAAAAAAATGCCTAAATTATATTTTGTGGCAATGACTAAATATTTTAAAGAATATGATGGACCAACATTTTTGGAACCAAAGAATGTTAAAAATACACTTTCAGAGGTTATTTCTTTAAATGATTTACGTCAGTTCCATTTGGCAGAAACTGAAAAGTTTGCACATGTAACTAAATTCTTTAATGCAGAAAAGGAGATTGTTTATGATTGACAAAAAAATTTATTAATACCTTCCCACAAAGTTGCAACTTATGATTTAGATCCAGAGATGTCTGCAGAGGAAATTTTACAAGCCTTACTTAAAGAGGGGCATAATTTTGATGCATTTATTGTAAATTTTGCTAATGGAGATATGGTTGGACATACATGAAGTATGTCTGCTGCAATAACAGCTGTGGAGAAATTAGATTCTGTTGTCGCTGAATTATTAAAACGAAGTAAAGAAAATGATGTAGATATTTTGCTTACAGCAGATCATGGAAATTGTGAAGAGATGTGAACTCCTGAGCTGCCTAAAACTTCTCATACAACTAATTTAGTACCATTTCGACATATTCATCAGTGAGAAGTTCAGAGTAACATAGAAGAACTCGGAGGACTTTCAGATTTGGCTCCTACAATGTTGAATTTATTATGAATAGAGGTCCCAGAGGATATGACATGAAGGTCATTGGTAAAATAGTTTATTCATTAATAAAAATATCTTCAACTTTTGCTCAAAAAATTTTTGAGATATCAAAAGCTAGTTTTAGTGATGGATTATATTTCCCCATTTCAAGAAAAACAATAGTTTCTCTTCTAACTCCAACTTTATTTGCTAATTCTTGTTGGGTTAAGTTATATTTTGCTCTAAATTCTTTAATTCTATTTTTCATGTTAATTATAAATAAATTTTAAAGTCCTGTTTTTTCTGGATGATGAAGGTAATAGGTGTAACATCCTCGAGAAAGAAAGAGGATTAGATATAGAGAAGATAATAAGGCTTCTGTTGCAGAAATTAAATCTATAAAATGAAAGAATGCATCAAAAATAAATGTAATACATAAAATAAAACAATATAATTTAGCTGTTAAAGCCAAAGCTGTATATCAAGCTTTCTTTGTCATTTCATCTTTTTGTTTTTTAGAATCGGGGATTAATAAGGTTCAAAGCATCCAACTACCTGCAAAACATAGAGAAAAAGTTGCCCAGAATGGATTTCATTCATAGAAAATAATTAAAGAAATTCATCATAACAGTAAACAACCTGATAAGATCAGATTTTTAATTTTTTTAGATTTGGTCATGAAATTTGTTTTAAATGTTAAAAATATGTAACATAATGTTATATAAATATAACATATTAGAAATCAAGAGATAAAAATTTTTATTTTAATGTAATGCAGTTTGTAAGTAAAAGGATGCAGCATGAGTACATGTTGCATCCTATATGTAAGGAGAATCTTAGAACCAGCTTTTCCAGTATAATCCAAATCCTCCTATTTCCCAGTCTTCAGGTAATATTTCGAAACCTGTCAGGCTGGATGTTTCTATCGGATAGAAATATCCGTTTTTGGTATTATCGATTTCTATTCGGCGATATTCGCCACGATAATCTAGCCCGTAGAGTCTAATGAAAGCTCCGTCAGGGTATTCTTCAGAATTTATCGAGACAAACGATAATCCATATTTTCCATCCCCAACGAGGCAACAGGGTATCTGTATTAGAGAGCTATCAGGAGCTTCATAAAAGACTTTACTTATATCTTTTATGTCCCATGCAATAGCTGCGCAGGCGGCTGTTGGTTTGAGGATAAATTTTTCGTCATGATCTATATAAATTTCATCCTCAATAATTAGAGATTTCTCTGAAGAAAATACGATATCTTCATCTGTACAATTGGGTCCTATGGTGATTGTTATTGACCAAGGCCCCCGGGGAACTCTAGTGGAGAACTCGTTGAACTCCTCATCTCCGCTATAAGATACTGTTTCTTTTGTATATTGGTGGGTCATTGTTATGGTCCATCCGTGGCCATTACAGCCTTCTACAAATTCTAGAGCCTCTACGGTAGAGCGTGTTGTATTCACTTTTATTGAAAAGGTTACTGAGTATGTTTCATTTAGCTGAAACAAGTTGTCATACTCATCAACCAACTCTGTTTTGTTATCGCAACTTGTCATAAATGTGCAAACCATTGCGATGATGGTAAACACGACAAAACCTCTCACTTCCTTTGCCTTGTTGGTCCTTGAACTTTTTGTCATTTTTTGTTTGAATTTGAGTTTATGTTTAGTGAATTCTTCGCACATATATATTATATATATTTTTTTATATATAAGTCAATATTTTTTTGTAAATAATAAAATGAGGTAGGGGGTAGCCCTACCACACTTAATTAGAAGAATGCTTCTAATCAGAAGAAGGCTTCTTTCCAGCCTTCTGTATCAATGCCGAAGCTTGGTTCGGCGAACGGATTCAAAAAATAAAATTTTCCGTATTGTCCGTTAACAATTTGCCAATTCTTTGTTTCGAAACTTCCATCTGTTGATGATGTTTCTAACATAAGAGGACCTTCGTCCCAATTTTGTTGGATAAATGAAAAGCCAAATTTTCCTTGAGTAGAATGAGGTATTTCTGTATTTCCCCATCTAGGGGTTTCTGTTGTGCGTCTGTCCCAAACTATTGAGAAACAGTGTAGAGTGGCGGATAAATTATATTTGTTTAATCCACGTTTTACATTGATAATCTCCTCGTTGAGCTGTGCAGGAGGAGTTGCGAACATAACAATGTTTTCAATAAATACATCGGGTTTTGTGTCGCTACCGCCGTAAACGAGGTATTCTCCAATGGGAATGCTCACGCTTTGGTCTGAGTATAGGTCGTAGACCTCACTAGTTTCTAGATTCTGAAGACAGATGTAATACCTTTGAGGCATGACAGCTTCAAGGGCAGTGGTAATGTCATCAGTCACAGTGGTGCGAGTCATTTCGCCAGATACAACTTCAGTCGTAAAGCTGACTGTTGCATACTCTTTCTCTGGCAAATTATCGTCTTGAGAACAGCTACAAACAAAAACAGCAAAGATACTTGCTACAAGAATAAAAAATCTGTTTTTCATAATTTTGTTAAGGTTTTAGTTATAACACAGACTATTCTGTGTCTGTGATATTGTATACATATATTTATAGAAAAGTCAATATTATTTTAGAAAGTCTTCCTTTTTCTTTATCCAAAAATCTGATTGCCTAGTTAGTAGTTGTTCATTAGATTTTTCTTTCAAAAAATGCTTTACAGCTTCTTCCAAGAAAATTGTATTCTGACTTCATTTAAAGATTAAAAGTGTAGGATTTGAATCGTTTTTTTCTTTTAAAGAATTTTCTATATCTTTTTCTAGTTCTTTTAATGATTTACAAACTGTTAAATTTTGAGTAGCTCAAATCTTATCTAGTTCATCGGCTAAATAGTTTTTCATAGATTCTCATAAAAGAAATAATTTATCTCATGCTTGAGAAACATATCAAGCTAATTTGCGATGTTCAGTTTCTGTTAAGTCTCAAAGTTCTCTCATATCTCATAGTATTAGCCATATTTCGCTTTTAGGAAAGCAATTTTTTTTGATTGAATATACAGTATCTATGGTTTTTCTTACACTTAGGGGGGAAGCGTTGTATGTAGAATCGATAATTATTGAATCATGTTTTCATTCGAATATTGAAAGTCTTCCAGGCTGTAATTTATAGTTTAATTCTAATTGATTTTTTGGATTTAAATGTAAATCTACTTTTCGTTGATATGCCAAAATTTCAGCTATTCATAAAGCTACTCAGATATATCAATAATTCATTTTTCATAATAAATTTGTTTCAATTTTATATTCCTGATTCCTTATGTATAATGAAAAATTTGATTTTAAGTCCGAATAATGTTCTCCTTTTTTAAATGTTTGATTGCAAAATAATATATCTGCGTTAGTGTCATCAGAGTCTAAGGTTTGGTACATTATTTTGTCTACTTTGATTCTAGGTGCCAGTTGCTTAGCATATTCATCATTAATATTCAAAAAAACTAATGATTTTGTATTTAGAGCCATTTTGATTTCTTCGCTAGCAATCTTTTGAGGATCTCAAAATTGTTCACTATGTACAGCATCTATAGCTGTAAATACTCCGATATCAGGATGAGCTACTTTAAGTATGAAATCCATTTCTCAAGGATTATCGATTCAGTATTCTAATACGATGACATCGTATTTTTTCTTTCAAAAGATTGCTGTAAATAATGCTTTAAATTCGACTTTTAACATGTTCAAAAATGAAGGATTCCGTTCTGTAATTTCAAATACACTTAATGAAAGTCAGAATTCTCAATTGAAGTTCTTTGGAGAAGTTGAAATAATTTTATTAGGAAAAAAATGTTGCAAAGTTTGGTAAATAATCATACGACATGAGGTTTTTCACACACTTCAGTTAATTCAAATTACAACAGGATTGTGGCGTTTTAAGTAATGATGTGCACAATTTGCTAGAAAAGAGTAGCATCGATGAAGCAACTTTTTTTTCATATTGTTTAAATTTAAGTAAATTGTTATTTCTTAGAACATTTTGCTTTTTTTATAGGCAGTTGAATTTCTCAATTTTCTGGAAATGTTTTGTCTATTTGAGGTACACGAAAGGCTAGGGAAGCAATTACAGCCATAGGTACAGCTAATAAAACTCAGAAAAATCACATTATGCTTCCACATAGTAGGATACAAACAAATACAAGTAATGGACTAACTCCTAGAGTTTTTCACATCATTACAGGTACTAAAAATTTTTCTTCAGATTGCTGTATAATTGTGTATAGAATCACTATGGCTAAGACTCCTCGTCGTCATGTAAATATTAGTGCTGAGACAGCGGCCGGAGTTGCTCATAAGAATGGGCCAAGATATGGAATAATTTCAAATAATCATGCTAGTAAAGCAAGTGTTCCTTTTTGTGGTATGGAAAATCCAATTCGATCTAATATCCGTAATCCTATATAAGAAGCTAATCAAATAAATAAACAAAGGCAAAGCTGGCTTTTTAATCGTACAGCTATTCCTGAATATGCAGCATCTATTCTGGCTCGACTAGAAGACATATGACGTAGCAAATATTTTAAAGTATATTTGATATCATATAAAGATATAGAGAAAAATACACATAATGTTAATACGATTGCTGAATCAGCGATTCGACTAAATATGTTTCAGAAAATATTTAATGCTTGTCATGCGATGACTTTAACATATTCGCTGGACGTACTTAGAATATTTCAAATATTGTCGCGGAAAACTAGCAATAAATCATCGGTATTGGAATTCTGAAATCGTTGAATAATTTCTTCTTTAAAGAATCCTGGCATTCGACTTATTTGATTAATGTATCATGGCAATCATAATTCAGTGATAGAAGATTCTATACGTAGTAATCGAGACATAAAAGATTGAAGCAATTCTGTTCATCGATTAAAAAAGAATGGAATCAAAATCATGAATCCAGATAATACAAATATTGTTGCAATAATATATGTAATTAAAATTCATAGTCATCTACTTTTTGTAAGTCTTTGCCAAAATATGACAACTCATTCCAATGCGAGTGAAATGATGAATGCAGCAATTACCATATATAAATATGATAATGATGTGTACATCATGTATCAAAGCACAACTACACATAATCATAATAGTCGAAATTTGAGCATTTTTTTCGTGGTAATAACAGATTCTATAGTTCTATTATTATCTTCTTCTAGTAAATGATCAGTGGAAATATCCATTGAAGGTGTTGGAAAACGTTTTTCGTTCTTTGAGTGAAAATTAAATTTCCATGTCTTAAAATTATTGTTAAATTTTTTGAAGTTTTGTTTAGACTGTTGTCGTAAATCTTTTATTTTTGTCAGCATAGAAATGTTTGAAAAGAACTAAAAGCTGATTCAAATTGTTTTTCAAAATATATATTTCGTGAGTCTTTTGGATTTCATTCTAAGAATTTAGTAAGTTCTGATAACTTATTTTTATCTAAGTTCACAAATATTTTGTAGTATTGTCAGTTGATTTTTAGGTCCGTTAGATTCTTATTTTCTATATATTTCATAATACATCTTCTAAGTTGGTTTCTTGTTGTTGCATTTTTACTTAATTTGACTCAAATATGGCAAGATATCTGATTAAATTCTTTGTTTGGGTATTGTTTGATTCGCCAAAATCCAAAGATTCATTTAATACAATATTGTCTTTTCTTTGTAAGATATCTGACATCTTT
This sequence comes from Candidatus Absconditabacterales bacterium, assembly GCA_045627125.1. GTDB lineage: Bacteria > Patescibacteriota > Gracilibacteria > Absconditabacterales > Absconditicoccaceae > UBA3291. The sequence goes on from JAZQNA010000016.1 coordinate 62,267, forward strand.
GCTTTTTAAACGGAATTTTTGCTTAATCAAAATACATCAAAAATATATAAATCAATATTCATTTTAGATTATAAAATTCTTTAATCTTTGCAAGGTATTTATTCAATGATATTCTCTTCTAAAGATTCTGTATCTTCATAACTTGTTACGATGTCATAATTTTCATCTTCTGAATAATCTTCAGCTTCATAATCATCTAGAACTCCAGCTCCTAAATATGAGCCTAACAAATCAATTATGCTTATAGATTCTGCAGGAGCTTCTACAGAGAATTCTGAAACAGGGTTAAATTTCCATTTTCATTTTAAAGGTATTGAAAGAGTGTGAGAATCTGTAGCAATTTCATCAGACATGATATTCATAATGATATCAAAAGAAATGTTAGCATCAGATTCAGAAACTTTTGGACTAATTGTTCCATCAATAATTAAATTTTCTAGAATATTAGCTGATATATTATATTTAGATCAATGCTTAATGGCTTCAAAATTCATAATTGTATTTCATTCACTAGTTGCGGTTCATTTAATTTCATTATTGCTAGTTACTAAATTCATATTTATAGTAACATCTTCGGTTACAATATCCATGTTTTCAATAATTGTAGCTACTTTATTTTTTCAGTAAATTACTAAGTATCATTCAAAATTATTAATTTGTACTTTTGAAGATAATATATTTTCCATATTTTCTCCAGATTCTGATAGAGGATTTATAAACTTTGAATACTCGTTCAGCTTTTCAGCAAGTTTTTCTGAATCTAGGGAATATTTCCAAGCGTTAAATCATTGGTAGTCGGAAAATTTTCCATTATAGATTTCGCTTCCTTCATTAATGATTACTTCTGTATCTGAACTGTTGTTTTGTAATTCTTTTAGATAATCGAAAAATCCAGTCATTCATTCAGCTCATGAAAGAGGAAGAGAAAATCGTTGATTTTTAAATCATTCAGTTAGTGCAGGAATCATGGCTAAGTTTTCGTCATCTCCTGTTAATTCTAAATTAGTTAGATTAAAATAAATATTATCAGTTAGGAGTTTAACATCAAAATTTGCTTTTGCAGAGAGATTTCCTTCAGGTGAGATGAGACCTAAATTGATATCAAAATTTGAATCTGATTGTGTGCTTGATAAATTCTGTTTACTATTGGAAGCAAATTGCATATTTATTTTTGATCAATCGTTTTCGATTGTGGTGTTTAGATCTATAGTTTCTAGGAAATATTCTGTGTTTAAAATTAAATTTGATAGTTGAGAGCTGTTGGAATTTGCTGTGGCTAAGGCATCTTCAAAGCTCATATCATAGCTTTTATTACCACAAGCAGTTAATCACATAGTTATGATGAGTAATCATGCTAATAGACTAAATCTTTTCATTGTTAAAAATAAATATATAAAATAAAAATTGAAATTAATTTGAGTTCTCATCAGATGTCTCATCTAATTTAGAAAGGTTGATCCTTTCTCATTCCATTTCAAGTTGGTCTAATTTTTTTTCAACTGATACATCAGGGAAAATCCAAGTATCCATATCGCAGACTTCATCTAATTCGAGGACTTCTGGAGATTGAATTACACCAAATTTTGTATCTTCGTGAGTGATTAAAAAATTGAGTTTGTGTCAATTTCATAGAAAGACTTTAATTAAAGCTCATCCTATGTCGTATTCTCAAGGAAAATCGATTGAAAGAAGACTACCTCTATCGTATGCCATTTCTTCTCAGATCGTTGGTAGTAAGTTTATAATTCACATTTCTATTTCATTTGGGTTGAAAAGAAATCTTTTTTCGATTAAGATTCAATTTTCAGTTTTTTGTACATCGACAGCCATTTGCTATTCTCAATGAATTAAAATCTTGAACTATTAGTTCATAGTTGAAATATAAGATAACGAGAAAAAAATGCAAGAGAAATCAGATTTTCTAATTATGTTTATCGAAAAATAATTTGAAAAGGTAGTCAAATTATTTATAAGTGCTTCCGCGAATTTGAAATTTTATTAATAAATAATTATTAATTCTTATGGAAACAATTGAGCAGAAAAATGATTCTAAAGTATCAAATGTTAGTGTAGTAATAAAGACATGTGAGAAATCTGCTATGGAATGTTTAATATGTTCTCATAATAAACACCCTCAGTATAATGTGAAGCTAACACCATTATTTAATGATTGAATAGATTTGAAGCAGATTAAATGAATAGAATTTAATGATTTCTGTGATTTAAATAATAGTTACTAAATAGATTTCTTATCTCTTCTTGCTTGCAATTTGTTATTGAATTGGTACATATTTATGTGTGGAGGTTTTTGCTTTATCATTATTGGCATAAAATATGCGAGCATGAATTTTACAGTTTTTAGGATGATTCTGATTTTTCTTGTTCTGAGTGAATTATTTAGGACAGGTAGTTTCATCGTTTTCTAATGGATGATTTAAAAACTTTTTGAAAAAATATACGTCTTCTAATACAAAAGCTTTTGGAAGTGGAATTTTGATTACATCAATCTTACAAAGTTCTAATATAGTTTCTGTTCTAGTTTTGGCGTTTGTATGAACGGGAATTTTGTCGTTAAGCTCTGCTTTATCTATTGTCTTGTGAGCAAATGTTGGTACAATGATTCCTACATCTTTGCTCTGAATCGTAGGTTTGAGTTTGAATGTTGCAGTAATGGCTTTTCCACTGATTTTTTTGGGTGCAATTGGAATGAATTTTTTAACACGTTGGGATAAGGTTGTTGTTGCAAGTAAATTTCTTTTAGGTTTGGGGTTAATATTTTTAGCATTTTCTTTTATGAAAGATTGATTGAACTTTTTGACAGATATCGACTTTTCAGCATTTAACTGAATGTGCCCATGGATAGGGTGGTGTATTGGATTACTTTTGACTTTGTTAATTCAATCGGGTAGTCTGACTTTTATTATTGCTTTGGCTGTTTTATCGACATGAATTTTGGAGCCAGAGATGGCTTTAGCAATTGTGTTTGGATGATATCTAGGTTCAACAATAACTATAGTAATCTGAGCATTATGAAGGCAATGAGTAGCAATTAAAAGGCAGGTTGCTGCTTGGCACGTTTGATTTAATTTAATTACATCTATCGCATGAATGTGCTTCTTGCCACTAATTTCTAAATTTTATGTCAATTTGTTGCAACCTAGTGTTTGAATTGTGGTAGGGTTTGCGTTGTGCTGGATAGGTTGGCGTAGTATTTTTGCATTGCTAGTTCTGCCTTTTGTGTCTCCAATTGCAGAAAAATTACAGCAATATATTAAAGATAAAAGTCAGGCTGTACATTTGGCTATTCATAAAATTATTGATGTTGAAGATCTTGATCCATCTGTACCTCTTTTAGCAGCAAAACAAGATATGCTATTGCTATTTTGGAATGCAATTAAGTATAATTTAAACGCTTGGGATTTTTCAATATCATCATTAGATTCAGCTTCTTCTACTGAAGAGAAACTTGCAGAGACTCTAGGTTTTAAGTGAAATTTTGATAGAGATGATTTATCAAAAGTGTATCATGATGTAAAATATATTCAGAATGAATTACTTTGATTCTTATCATCATTGCCAGTATCAGAAAAATCTCCAGAAAATGCTGAATTATACCAATGAGTATTGGCTGTGTTAGATTCTTGTAAAACTATTAAAGATGTGCGATGACATATTGAAGATTGGCAGCGAAGTGATAGTGAGCAATTACAAAAGGATTATGAGGAGACTCGTCAAATGGTGCTTAAATTTTATTCTGCAGTGTTGCATTTGTATCAACGTTTTGATAATAAAAAATGATTAGCAGATTTGCATGTTGTTTTGGAAGAGATTCAGAAAGAAAATGATCAATATTTGGCAGCTTTGCGTCCACATAAAAATGATGATGTTGTATTGACAGCGTTAATACAGACTAGACGCTATTTTGTCCAATCTTGTGAGCATATGCTTCGTGCTATTGAGAACTTTCATTTATCAACAGATGAAGTAGGATATTTTAAGGAAAATATGGCAACTTTTATGAAATAAACTTTGATAATTAAATGACACTTGAAGAAGTAATAGATCAAGCAATTACAGATATATTAGAGGCTAATCCGGATTTAACATATGCAGAAGTTTATGAACTTTGTTCAGATTATCTTTTGAAATTTAATAAACCCACAAAAGAGGAAACTAAAATAAAGAGTCTTAAAAAATATTTGAGTAAATTTTTTGAAATAGACTTATTTGAAAAAGATGAACCTAAATTTGAAGAAATTCAGAATTCCGTTTCTCCATTACAATCTATTCCTAAACAGTATTTCCAAGAAAGGGTTAGTGCTAAAAAAGATTATATAATAAAGATTCATCATTTAGATAAACAAATATGAAAGACGATTCTTTTTGATGATGCGAATTTACAATTACGTTATGGAGATGAAGTTGCTTTAATAGGGAAAAATGGAAGTTGAAAATCAACCTTTTTAAAAATGTTGATATGAAAAGAAGAATCATGATTTTGAATGATTGAAGTGGCAAATTGAGTTAAAATATGATATCTTTCTCAGGATTTGTATTGGGCTAATGATGAACATACAGTTGAGGAAGAAATGCAGACGTGTTTTCCAGAAATTGCTAGAGCAATGAAAAGATTGGATGAAATAGATAGCTTGTTAAAATTGGAGAATAATATTAGTCATTCTGATTTAATAGAAGAGCAGAATAAATTACGTGAATGGTTACAAAAGGAAAATGCTTATCAAAAATGGTGAATGCAAATAGAAATATTGAAATACTTTGGTTTCCCAAAGTCTATGTTAAATTTTAAGATTAAGCAGTTGTCTGGATGAGAACAAACCAAATTACAAATTGCAAAATTTTTAGTGCAAGAAGTTGATTTACTTTTGTTGGATGAACCCACTAATCATTTGGATATTGAAGGAATCTTTTTTTTACAGCGTTTTTGTGAACTATGGTGAAAAACATTGATTTGTATATCTCATGATAAAAAGTTTTTAAATTCTTGTTTTAATCGTGTTGTAGAAATTAGCCAAAAAAAATTAGTTCTTTATGAGTGAAATTATTCAGATTATCTACGTCAGAAAGAGAAAAATATAGAGATTCAGCAAAAGAATTATGTGGCTCAACAAAAATATTTAAAGCAACAGGAAGAATTTATTACTAGATTTCGTTATAAAGCTACTAAAGCTGCACAGGTGCAGAGCAGAATTAAAATGTTAGATAAAATGGATAAAATAGAAGCACCCGAAAATGAAGCAGCACCAAAGCATATCAATTTCAAACTTTCTCAGAGATTACCAAATTTAATTATGCAAATTGAAAATTTAGTAGTTGGGTATCCTAATACAGAATTAGTTACATTGCCGTCAAAGATCGAAATTACAAAAGAGATGCATATTGGAATTATTGGTAAAAATTGAATCTGAAAGACAACACTTGTAAAAACGATTCTAGGTCATCTTTCTCCTTTACATTGAGCTGTCAAAGTTCATCCAGATTTACGTATTGGATCATATTCGCAGGTATTTGAAGATTTGCATCCAAATGATACAATTATTGAAGCTGTGATGTGAGTTGGAATATCATATCAGGATGCTAGATCATTTTTGTGAACATTAAATATAGATGTTGAAAAAATGGAACATAAAATTTCATCATTGTCTGGATGAGAGATGGCAAAGGTAGCTTTGACTAAGATGCTATTACAAAAACCACATATAATTATAATGGACGAACCTACAAACCATTTGGATTTATGATCTAAAGAAACTATAAAACAAATGCTTCAATGATTTAATTGAGTAACTTTAATAGTTTCTCACGATCGTGATTTTTTGGAATGAACTTCAAATATGCTTCGATGAATTTGGGATAAACGTTTAACAGTTTACCATGATTTGCAGAGAGGCTTTCAGGATTTGGAGGCGAGTTGTTGGAAAAGTTAAAAGTATTTTTTATCTATTTCTTATCTAGTCAGGTCAAATATTGCTTTTTCGATAATAGTATAGGCTAATTAGCGTAGTTAAGTACTTCTTTTTAGCCCTTTTTCTTTTTATGTAAAAATTTGGTGCATGACTAAAGTATTATAACTTATATTATAAATTATAATAGCATTTTGTAAAGTTAAAATTTTTTGGTATAAGGTTGGAAAAATATATTTTGCAGGTATAACTGTAATTTTCTGGGTAGACAGTGAGGTTTCGTTGTATTGTTGTATGTATACTTTGTATATTTTTTTATATAAGTAAATACGATAATGATAATAAAATGTGCTTTTTGAAGCCAAAAAAATGTAAAAAATGTATATGTGCTTTTTGACTAGATATCTTTTGTGAGTATAATCATGTGTTTACAAATCCGTTTACGATAGTATTTGTGAGTAAGAAACAGATGAGAAAAATTTGAACATTATTAACATTATTTGTATTCTTAGTAGCCAATTTTTTTAGCCCATTTAGTTTTGTGTTGGCTGAAGATGATTTTGGTGTAGACGAATTTAGTATTGAAGAATCGTCGGAGTTAGAATCTATGAGTGAAGATGTGCTAGGTGAAGATAGTGAAGGTTCTTTAGAAACTGAAGAAGAGGTAGTGGAGAATCAAATACTTGAGAATGAAATTATTTCTGAAGATGATACTCAGGTAGAAGATATAGAAGAGAATTCTACGGATGAATCTTCTGATGAATGAGTTGTAGAAGATATAGCTTGAGAAGAAATTCTCGATAATTGAGATAACTCTGAAGGAAGTATAATTGATGATTTAGATTTCGAAACAGATTTTAGTGAGGATATTATTGAGGATATTATTGAGGGAGAAGGAATAAAAATGGATCAGGGATCTGAAGAATGAGGAGAGGATAAGTGAAATGTTGATAGTGATGATAAAGGCTCTGAGGTTGTGGTAGATGAAGTAGAAGATTGAGAAATATCTGAAGGTGGTGAGAGTGCTGAACCTAGAGTAGATGAAAAGTCTGAAGATACAGATTGATCAGATAATGGTATTGTTGAATCTGATTGAGAAAACTGAGGTATGGTTGAAAAAGATGATAAGTCTTTTGTAGAAAAAATTATAGATGGTATTATTGATACTGTATTTTGAAATGATGTTGATAAGGAATTATCTAAAGCTCGGGAGAGTTTAAATCAAGAAGAGATCAAAGGAGAAGAAACATATAATGGAGTAAAGGTAGCAGTAAATGCTCCTGTAGAAACATTTCCAGTAAATACGAAATTGAAGATTATACCAATTAAGCAGGATAATGATTTAGAAGATATTAAAAATAAAATTTCAGAAACAGAACCAGTATCTGATGAAGTGGTGGCGTTTGATATATCATTCCTATATACACTA
>JAZQNA010000017.1:0-26456 GCA_045627125.1 Candidatus Absconditabacterales bacterium
ACCTTCATAAACTCCGCTTCTGAACTGCCTTTTAACTATATTTTTGACCCTAAATTACTAAGTGGAGCGGGTGACGGGGCTCGAACCCGCAACAGTCTGCTTGGAAGGCAGGAACTCTAGCCAATTGAGTTACACCCGCATATTACTTGTGTAATGAATGTATAAATTTTTCACATCTTTTTTCAAGAGATTTTTCATTTTAATATGGGCGTGGTTGGGTTCGAACCAACGACCAATCGGTTATGAGCCGACTGCTCTAACCACTGAGCTACACACCCATGATTCAAATGAACATTTGCATATTACGAAACACAATTTGAAAATCAAGGGATAACTTACATAAATTTTTATATTTAAGTTTTTACTTTATTTTTTTGGAGAAATTCATATATAATAATATGTAATCGATGAGCTGAGGTGGTGGAATTGGTAGACACATACGTTTCAGGTGCGTATGTCGCAAGACATGTGGGTTCGAGTCCCATCCTCAGCATTAAAGAAACTGATTCAATTATAGGATTCAGTTTTTTATTTTTTCTCAGATTTTATTAATTTTTGGATTGACTTATACTAATTATTTTAATATAATGGTGTTATCATATATAAAAAAAGTACAACAAATAAAAAAAAGGAGTATGGAAACAAAAAAAAACAGAAGGGAGTGGTGGCAAGCTAGATTACAACCATCAACTCCGTTATTTATTTCAATCATCCTAGCAATTTTTATTTTTGCTTTTGGATGTCTTGGGTGGTACTTGTTTTCAAGTGTGGACATCTCTGATTTGGAAATTTCTTCAATTGAAACCAAACGGACTTGTATAACAGACAGCCTGCAATTATATGAAATACATAGTGTTCAGAAAGTGAAGATAGAAGATGATTTTATTGTCCTACCTGCAAATTTCGAAGATACTGTATTTTTAATCTCAAAAAATGAAAGAAAATTCATCGAGAAGAATGTTGCTGTGAAATCGACTATTTCTTTAATAGCTGAACATGGCACAATCATCAAAGAGGAAAAATTGGAAAAAACAGACCTGAAGAGTCTAAAACAATTAGGGAAATTTAAATGGTTGTTTACCATCTTACCTAAGATTACAGGAGTTGGATTCTTCATCTTATGCGTAGTCTTAGCATTTCCGACACTACTTTCGTTTTTAGTTTGGGCAGAGGAAAGGAAAACTTACCGTAGGGAAAATTGAGGGAAAAGAAATTTTTACTTAAAAAGCTGGCTATCTATGAGCTCAGCTTTTTATTGTCTTATAAAAAATCTTAAGATTGACTTATGACTAAAAATTAATAATTATATTATGTAATAATAAAAAGTTAAAGTTATGGAAGAGAAGAGTTTTATATGTTTAAAAGGTGGCTTAGGCCCCGATCCAAATTATTGCCCAATGTGTGAATATTGCACACATTGTAGGGAGAAATCAGACGAAGTAAAATCTTATACTTCAGCTATGATTCCAGACAGAGAAAAGAGCTGGCCATAATCTAGGTCAGCTTTTTTACTTTGAGTTGATTTCCGATTTTATAAGAATAAATTATAAACCTGTTATTTATATGATGTACAAAATATTTAATGAATCTTATACATGATATACCTGCATTTGTTGACCAGAAAAAATGATACATTAATGTAATTGTTGATGTGCCTAAATGATCTAATAACAAATATGAATATGACCATAAACTGTGATGCTTCAGGTTAGATCGTGTCATTCACAGTAGTATGTACTACCCTGTTGATTATGGATTTATTCCACAAACTTTATCGTTGGACTGAGATCCATGTGATGTATGTTTATTGGTTACAAATCCTACATTCCCATGATGTTTAATCAAAGCTAGACCTATTGGAATGTTATATACATCTGATAACGCGTGAGAAGACCCTAAGATTATCGCTGTACCAATTTCTCCTGTTGACCCAAGGTGGGATGAAATACACCACATAGATGATTTATGACACCATATGAAAGAAGAATTATTTACTATTTTCAAGCAAATTAAGTTTTTGGAACATGAGAAATATGATAAGGTGGAAGTCAAAGGATTTTGAAGTGTTTTAGAAGCACAGCAAGAAATTATAACATCTATTGAAAGGTATAAAAATTCAAGAGAATCAGATTTACAAAATACCAATTAATAATTTTTATTACACCTGTCTGCCTGAAATTTACTGAAGTAAATTTTAGCATTATATTTCATCGGATTACTATAAAGATCTCAGTGATTTTTTTGCTAATAAATACTTGTAGAGAGCAAATTCAACTTGCATTTTAAAAATTTTTGTGTATATTATATTTAGCTTTGCCTGAGACAGTAGGTAATTTTAGCATTAAATATGAGCTAAAATCATAAATCCTACCGAGGTTATATTTGTTTTGTCGAAAATCATTTTCAGATTTTTGTAGATATAAATATGACCCACCTCAAAGCGGGTTATTTTTATTTCTTACTTATGTTGCGATGGCGATTTCTAGAGACCAGAAAAAACAGCTCATTGAGCAATATGTCTCAGATCTCAAGTCTGCTAACAATGTTGTAATCGTCCAACAAAACGCATTACCTGTTACGGATTCTACTAATGTTCGTAAAGAGGTTCGTAGTGCTGATGGAAAATTCAATGTTGTTCGTAAGAGACTTTTCATGAAGGCTCTTGAACAGGCTGGATATGAAACTGTAGCCTTGGATGAGCTAGAAGGTTCTATCGTTGTTCTTTACGCTAATGGTGATGAATATGCTCCATTAAAAGTTGTAAATAAATTTGCAAAACAATTTGCAAGCGATAAAGCCTCAAAAGCTGCTTTCAAATTCTTGGGAGCATGGTATGACAAGAAATGGAGTGATGGTGCGTATGTTACTGAATTGGCTAACATCCCATCTCGTGAAGAACTTTTGTCAAAATTGGCTTACCTTTTCAACTACCCTGTACAATCTTTTGCTTGTGTACTTGATCAGGTTGCAAAAAAACAAGAAGCATAAATCAGATTTTCAATTTTATGTGCTTCAAAATTTAGTGTCTAATTGTATTTATCTTTCTATTTATTATTTATCATGGAACTTACTAAAAACCAACAACAAGTTTTAGACCTTGTTAAAGAAATGTCTGCCGTTGAATTAAACGGATTAGTTAAAGCTATTGAAGAAGAATTTGGTGTTTCTGCTGCTGCTATGGTTGTAGCTGGTGGAGCTGCTGCTGGAGCTGGTGCTGCTGATGCAGGTGCTGGATCTGATACAGTTAATGTTGAACTTACTGAAGCTGGACAACAAAAAATCGCTGTAATTAAAGTTGTTAAAGAAGTTTTATGAATCGACCTTAAAGCTGCTAAAGACTTAGTTGAAGCTGCTCCAAAGATTATTAAAGAAAATGTAAAATCTGAAGAAGCTGAAGCTCTTAAGGCTAAATTAACTGAAGCTGGAGCTACTGTAAACTTTAAATAGTCCTTATGTTTAAAAGAGAGGAATCTGATTTTTTAAGCACATGATGTATGAATTTCGGATTCTCTCTCAAATCTATTTTATATTTTTGTGTTATAACCGTATGGTAACAGCTCAACAAGTGATGGATGCTCAAGTACATCTATGATCACTAAAAAACGAATCTCACCCAAAAACTTCTCAATATTGGGCTGAGGTTACTAATGGATTAGTTGTTATTAATCCTGAAATTATTGCTAATCAAATCAATGCTTTGCATGATAAATTAGCTGAAGCTAAAAAGGAAGGTAAGGAAATCTTGGTAGTTTCTGAAAAGAAAATGTATGCTCAAGATTTAGAGGAACTTTCTAAAAAATACTGATTTGCATTTTTGAATTATAAGATTCCTGGAGGGTTTTTAACCAACTTTGATACATTCAAGAGAAGAATTGATAATATTAATGAAATGGCTGCATTCTTAGACAGTGAAGAATTTAAATCTTTGACAAAAAAAGAACAGCTCGTTTATAAGAGAAAATTTGCTAGAGCTAATAAAATATATAAGTGAGTAACTAAATTAACAAAGAGACCTGATATTGCAGTTGTAATTGATGGAACTATGCTTGGAAATTTCTTGGATGAAGCTAAAAAAGTTACTAAATTGGAAACTATCGTTCTAGCTTCTACAGATTTCCCTAGATATCGACCTGAAGATGAAATTGTAATGACAAACGTTGCTTCTCATACAAGTATTGATTTTGTTGTAAAAAGCCTCTTATCATAATACAATTCGCTTATGACAGAAAACTTAAATTTGAATGATAGGGAGCCTTATCTTCCTAGTAGTTCAGAAAAAAAACAAGCAGTTATGATGTATATGTTGGTGGGACTAATCCTTTCTATGTGAAAGCGAGAAGTCTCTCCTTATACACATCATCATATAAAACAATCATTGGGTTGGTTTGTTTTTTTGGTTTTAGTTGTTTTTGCAGATTTGTTGCTCATCATTTTATGAATATTATTAAAATTCTTTTGAGTTTTAGCTGTATTGATTACTATCCCAGCTATTACTATTTGAGCAATGGGCTTATATCAGGCTCGAAAGTGAGAGTATATTCGAAAATCTGAGATGACTAATAGATTCTTTCTATTCTTTTCTGGAATGGGAAATCGAGTTTTGAATCTTTTTGATGCAAATCATTTTCAAATAATTGATGAGGAAAGGTATCGCTCAGAAGATCAATTCTATACAAAGCCAAACAAAACTTCTGACCAAAGTCAGTGAACGAATCAGAGTTGAGATAGTTCACTAAATACAAATAATGATTGAAGTTCCTTGGATAATACCGTAATTTCTTCTGAAAATTCAGTTATCCAACAAAATAGTGAAAATAATGGTGCAGAAAATTGAAATTTACTTGATAATGACCAGAAGATCTCTATAAGTAATTGAAATATTTGAATTGATTTGTCGGGTCATGAGATAAACAATCCAGAAAATCAGCTTTAAAATTACAATTTAGCGATTAAGATTTTGAATTGTTTTGGTATAAATTTCAAATATAATTTTTACTTCATTATCTAAACTTATAATATGGTAGATATGAATCTTATTAAACAGCTTCGTGAAGCTACTTTTGCTCCTCTCGGAGACTGTAAATCAGCTCTTGATGAAGCCAATGGTGATATTGAAAGAGCTAAGCAAATTTTGAAAGAAAAATGAATTGCAAAAGCAGGTAAAAAAGCAGATAGAGAAACTAAAGAAGGAATGATTAAGATTGTTGCTGAAGGATGAAAAACTGTTGTTTTGAAACTCCTTTGTGAAACAGATTTTGTTGTAAAGAATGATCATTTCCAAACTTTATTTGCTAATATTATTGCTCTACTTCAAAAGATAGATTGAGAAGTTGAATCTTATGACGCTTTACCTGAAGATACAAAATCAGCAATTACAGATTTATTAACTGCTTTTGTTGGAACTATCGGTGAAAATGTAAAAGTTGCTGACGCTTTAGTGACTTCAAAACATGTTTATGGATATAATCATCCATGAAATAAAGTTGCATCTCTTATATATTATACAGGAGATGAAGAAACTGCTAAGAAATTAGCTCTTCAAGTTGCAGCTATGGATCCTACTTATTTAACATTTGATGAAGTTCCTCAAGCTGAAAAAGATGCTGCTTCTGCAAGATTCACAGAAGAATTAAAAGCTGCTGGAAAACCTGAAGCTATGATTCCTCAGATTGTTGCAGGAAAATTGAATAAAGAGTTTGCTGAAGATGTATTACTTGAACAAGAATCTATCCACGATAATACTAAAAAAGTAAAAGATATGATTTCTGGAGACTTCCAAATTTCAGAATTTAAGAGATTTGCTATCTAATTCTAGAAATGTTATTTTGTCGGCGTAGTATCTAATTATATTATTTTATTTCTATCAGTACTTCTATGAAAAATTATGAATTAGTATTGATGCTTAAAGTATCAATTACGGAAGCAGAAAGAAAGGCTGTATTGTCTGAAATTGAATCTAAGTACAAAGTATTGGACAAAGATGAAATTGGGATGAAAGAGCTTTGTTATTCTGTAAAGTGATGAATAAGACAAGCTTATTTTGTTTCTTATTCTATGGAATTATCAGCTGAGAATATTGCTGATTTGAAAAAATCTTTGCTTTATAATCCAACATTGATTCGTTACGAAATCTTTGCAAGAGAAGCAAATCAAGAATTCTTTCACTTTGAAAAGCTTCAGTCAGTTTTTGAAAAAGCTATTGAAGATATCAAAGATAAAAAATTCTGACAAAAAGTTACGTTCTTTACTCAGCCTGAAAATGCTAAATATTTGAACTGGAAATCTATAGCAATCTTGAAATATTATCAGACTAGGTTTGGTGATATTAAACCAAGATTATATACTGGAAATTCTATTAGCACTCAGAAATCTTTGAGAAGAGAAATTATTAGAGCTAGGACATTAGGATTGCTTCCATTTATTAATCGTTAATTTGGAAGTTGGTGCAGATTGTTTTATTTCGTTTCGTGTAAAAAAATGGCAAGTAAATTAAAGAGGATCAGAAAATACAATCGAAGATCCAGAATGAATAAGCACGGATTCCGCGAAAGAATGTCTGACTGGACAGGTCGTAGAATTCTAGCTCGTCGTAGAGCAAAATGAAGAAAGAGATTAACAGTACAGAAGTAATTCTGTGCTTTTCTCTTGTTTGCGAAAAAATGTTTCTTGAATATACAAATATATAATCTAGAACACTCAATCGCCTAAAAATAGAGATTTCGTTTCATAAAAGAGCATGGTTGGTGGTCTTTCCCTCTCTTATGTTTAAAGAAATCTGTGGTAAAAATACATTATTTATTTTCCACGTTTGATTCCATGGCTAAAACAACAACGTCATCAAAATGAGCTGCAAAAAGCAGTTCTTCTTCTGTAAAATCAAAAAAAGAAGAAAAAAAGCTGACTACAAAGTCAGCAAGTAAAGCTACTGAGAAAAAAGTTGCTAAAGCTGAAGCTAAAAAATCTGAAACTAAAGTTGAAAAAGTAGCTACACCTAAAAAAGAAACTAAGAAAGCAGTTAAATCTGCAGTTTCTTCTGAAAAAAAGGTTTCTATTGTTGCTGAAGATGAAGTGTCAGTTGGAACTAAAGTTTCAGTTGTCCCTGAACATCATGACTTTTTGAGACCAGAATTTAAACCAGTTGATTCTAAATTGCCAAAGGCATTTCATAAATATCAAGAATTAAACTGAAGAATCTATCTTTCTGATCCAAAAACTTATGGACAGCTTCCTGACCTTCTTTCTTTACAAAAGAAATGATATAATGATTTCTTGGAATATTATCTTCCAACTTTGTTTGAAGAAATGAATCCAATTCGAGATCTAGGAGGAAACAAATTAAATATTACTATTACAGACATTCAGGTTTCTGAACCTACTGTTGATATTGATACATGTAAGAAAAAGGAACTAACTTATGGATGAATTATTACTGCTAAAATTAAATTAGCAGAAAAAGTAGTTGATGAAAAAACTAAAAAAGAATCAGAAAAAGTATTGTTCAATAAACGTGCAAATGTTGGAACATTACCTTTAATGACTCCTACTGCTACATATATAGTAAACTGAGTTGAAAGAGTTATTATTTCTCAAATTGTAAGATCTTACTGAATCTTCTATTCTCCAAAAGAGGTTAATAGATGTAGTTTTAAGGTTATTCCTGAAAATGGACCATGGCTAGAAGTTGATGTAGAAAAAGCATGAACTATTGTCGGAAGAATTAATAAGTCTCGTAAATTTCCAATTACTGCCCTACTTAGAGTATTTGGATATGAAACTGATGAAGATATTAAAACCGTTTTCAAAGATTGCTTCGATGAAGAAGATGTAAACTATATCGACTTAACATTGAAAAAAGATAAAGATACTCATGATGCAATTTCTGCTGCTGAGTTCATTTATAATAAACTCAGACCTGGAGAAATTATTGATGCAGAATCAGCACTTGATTATGTAAAGGCTCAATTTATGGATCCTAATAGAATTAAAGTTGGAAGAATTGCTAGAAGAAAAATCAATGCAAAGCTTGGATTAAAAAAGCCTTTATGATCAGATTTAGCTAACATCTTTGATGCTGAAGACTTAGTAGCATCTTTGGTGTACTTATTAAACTTATGTAACCGTAAAAAAGGTTATTATATAGACGATTCTGATCATTTATCAAATAAAAGGGTTAGAACCATGTGAGAAGTTCTTTATTCTCACTTACAACCTGTTATGAGAAAATTCGTCAAAAGTGTTTGATGAAAGCTTTCTGTATTAAATACTGAGAATTCTTTGAAAATTACAGATTTAGTGAATTTCAAAATGTTGGATAATGCAATTAAGTCTTTCTTTGCTACATCTCAACTTTCTCAGTTTTTGGATCAGATTAATCCTCTTTCAGAAATTGAACATAAGAGAAGAATTACTGCTCTTGGACCTGGAGGTTTAAAAAGAGAAACTGCAAAATTTGAAGTGCGTGATGTTCATCCATCTCATTATGGAAGAATTTGTCCTATTGAAACTCCAGAATGACAAAATATTGGATTGGTAACTCACCAAGCTCTTTATAGTAGAATTAATGAAGAAGGTTTCCTTGAGACTCCTGCTCTAAAAATATTTAGACAAGTTAGTCCTAAGAAATCAGAGTTAGTTCACAGAATTGCTCATCGTGATATTTGTGAATTAGATGGAAAATGAAATGAAACTAAAAAAGTTATTGTTTCTGAAGATTCTTATATCGATGAAAAACAAGCTGAAGCTATAGAAAAATTCTATTGAAAAAGCTGAACTCCTATCAGAGTTAAACCTTTCTTTACCGATGAGATAGAATATATTTCTCCAGAAATGGATGAAAAAACAGTTATTGCCGATGTAACTAGTCCTGTAGATGAATGGTGAAACATTAAAACTAACCGTGTTGCTGCTAGACATTTTACAGAGATGGCAACTTTCCATATTAATGAAGTAACTCATATGGATGTTAATCTTAGTCAGATTTTCTCTCCTAATGTTGCAGTTATTCCATTTGTAGATCATAACGATGCCGTTCGTGCTTCAATTGCTACATCTCAACAGAGGCAAGCTGTACCTCTATTAAGGAATGAAGCGCCTCTTGTTGGAACTGGACAAGAAAAAGCCATTATGGCTATGACAAATGCTGTTATTTTGGCTGAAGCCGATGGAGAAGTTGTTTATGTTGACTGAAAGAGAGTCAAGGTAAAATATAAGGAATGAACTAAAGAATATGAATTAATTACATTCTTAAAATCTAATAACAAGAATGCTATGGTTCAAGTTCCTTGTGTTCATCCTGGACAAAAAGTTAAGAAATGAGATCTCCTTGCTGAAGGACCTTCAGCTGTTGGATGAGAAATGTCTCTTGGAACAAATATTAGAATTGCTTTCATGCCTTGGAAGTGATACAACTATGAGGATGCCATTGTGGTTTCTCAAAGATTAGTAAGAAATGATACTCTTACTTCTATGCATATTGAGGAACATGAGATTGAAGTTGCTGAAACTAAACTTGGACCTGAAGAAACTACTAACGATATTCCTGGAGTTTCATTGGCTAAATTAAGTAATCTAGATGATGAATGAATTATCAGAATTTGATCTATTGTAAAAGGTGGAGATATTTTGATTGGAAAGATTACTCCAAAATCAGAGTGAGAATTAACTCCTGAAGAAAAATTGATTCAAGCTATTTTCTGAGATAAATCTAAGAATGTTAAAGATACTTCATTATATTTACCTTCTGGAAGTGAAGGAAAAGTTATTGATGTTGTAATTCTAGATGCAAAGAAATGAGATAACTTAATGGCAGGAGTTAAGAAAAAGATTAAAGTATATGTAGCCTCTACAAGAAAGATTGAAGTTTGAGATAAACTTGCTGGAAGACATGGAAATAAAGGTATTGTTGCCATCGTAGTTCCAGAAGAAGATATGCCATATTCAGCTGATGGACAGCCAGTTGATATCGTACTTAATTCGTTGTGAGTAATTTCTCGTATGAATCTTGGTCAGCTTTTTGAAACGCAATTAGGTTTCATTGCTAAAAGTTTGGGAGTGAGATTTGCGGTTCCTACATTTGGAGACTTTGGTATTGAAGAAATGCTAAATCTTGCAGATGAAACTGGATTCAAAGATAAATTAGAAACAACATTATATGATGGTCAAACTGGAGAACCATATGAACAAAAAGTAACTGTTGGATATATGCACATGATTAAATTAATTCACATGGTTGAAGATAAAATCCATGCTAGATCTGTTTGACCTTACTCTTTGATTACTCAACAGCCTCTTGGATGAAAATCAAGACAATGAGGACAGAGATTCTGAGAGATGGAAGTGTGGGCTTTGGAAGCATATTCTGCAGTATATACTTTGCAAGAAATGTTAACTGTAAAATCAGATGATGTAATTGGAAGAAATAAATTGTATGAATCTATTATCAAAGGACAGAAACCAAAGATTGGTGGAATGCCTGAATCATTCAATTTATTAACATACTTATTCAGAGGAATCGGTCAAAATATTCAACCTTTAACTGCTGATGAGATAGAAAGAATTCAGGAAGAGAGAATCGAAAAGATTAAATCTCTTGGACTTTCTGGATTGATGAGTGAAATGTCTATGCCTGAAGAAAGTGCTGGAGATATTGATTCTCAAGAAGAGAAGGAAGAAATTATGGATAAGGTGACTGAAGAATTGGAAGACTTTGGACAAACAGAATAGAACAATCAGATTTTTCACCTTGGTAAGTATTGTTAAGTAATGTATATTTCTTTTATCATCTTATGATATCCTACTCATGTATAACAAAAAATTTGATGGTTTGATGGTAACTCTCGCCTCTATGGAAGATATTGAATCTTGGTCTAATGGAGCCGTAGATAATCCTGATACCGTAAACTATAGAACTGGAAAGCCTAAAGCAGGTGGACTTTTCTGTGAATCAATATTTTGACCTGTTAAAAATTTCGAATGTAGTTGTGGAAAATATAAGTGACCTAGATATAAGGGAATTGTTTGTGAAAAATGTAATGTTGAAGTTACAAGTTCTCGTACAAGAAGAACCAGAATGTGACATGTTGATTTAGCATCTCCACTTGTTCATGCTTGGTATAAGAACTCTCCTTCTGGAGGTATTCATCAACTTTTACAGCTTTCTTCTTATGAAATTGATAAGATTTTAAGTTTCGTAAAGTATATTGTTGTTAAAGCTCCTGATGAAAAATGAAAAGAGCTTATGAAAGAAACTTTAAAAGCCGATTTTACTGATAGATTAAATGAGCTTGAGGAAATTTATAAGGAAGAAGATGCTGCTGAAAAAAATGCTAAGAAGAAGAATGAATTGAAAGAATTATATGAAGAGAAGAAAAGAGAATTAACAGATGAGCAACAGAGATTAAATTCAGTTATTTCATCATTGTCTCGAGGTGTTACAGTAATGGAATCAGATTGGAGGTCTTTCTTCAATAAATTTAGTGATAAAATGGAAATGGCTTCATGACCTGATGGAATCTTGAAAGCATTAAAGGAAATTGATGTAGAGAAAGAAATTAAAAGAAGAGTTAAAGACTTCCCTAACATTAAATCTGCAGATGCAAAAAAGAAGTCAATGGCATTAATTAAATTATTAATTAATCTATATGTTTCAGGAGTAAAACCAGAAAATATGGTTCTCAGAAAACTGCCAGTTATTCCTCCTGATTTAAGACCCGTTGTTCAACTTGATTGAGGTAGATTTGCAAGTTCTGACGTTAACTTATTCTACAGAAGAGTCCTAATGAGAAACATCAGATTAAAGAAAATGGTTCAAGTTGGAATGCCTGATGTTTTGAAAAAGAATGAAATCAGACTTTTACAAGAATCTGTAAATAATTTACTTGTTTGAGAAAAAGCTGGTGCTGGAAAATCTGGTGCAGGTAATAAAGTTTTCAAGTCACTATCAGATATGCTTTCAGGTAAAGAATGAATTTTCCGTAAGAATCTGCTTGGAAAACGTGTAGATTATTCTGGAAGATCTGTTATTACTGTTGGACCTTGACTAAAACTCGATGAATGTGGATTACCAATCTATATCGCTGTAAAAGTTTTCACTCCTTTCATTATTGGTAAATTAATGGAGAAAAAAATTGTTTACACTCCAAAACAAGCTGAAAAGCTCATTAAAGATGAAGATCCTATAGCATTAAAATTCTTGGAAGAAGTAATTAAAGATAAATATGTCCTTTTGAACCGTGCTCCTACATTGCACCGTCTTGGAATTGAAGCTTTCAAGATTAAGTTATTCCCTGGTAAGACTATCAGACTTCATCCATTAGTATGTGGATCATTCAATGCCGACTTCGATTGAGATCAGATGGCCATCCACCTACCAATTTCTGATGAAGCACAAAAGGAAGCTAAAGAATTAATTGCTTCAGACAAAAACGTATTGAAACCTGCTTCTGGAGATCCTACTTTGTCTCTTTCACAGGATATGGTATTAGGAATATACTATTTGATGGATTACTATGATACTAGAAGACCTGAAGTAAATACAGAAGAAGAATGGAAAAATAGCGTTCCTGTATACGCTAGATACTGAAGCATTGATGAAGCTTTGAAAGCTTATGACAACAAAGAAGTTCATATTAAAGATAAAATCTTATTGGTTCATGAATGACAAGCATTTGAAACTACAATTGGAAGAGTTATATTCAACTCTAAAATGCCAGAATGATTGGCTTATATCAATGATAAAATGAAGAGTAAAGATATTAAAAAATTACTCTGACAAGTATTCGATGAATACTGAATGCCAACTACAGTAAGATTGTCTGATGATATCAAAGATTTATGATTCAAATATTCAACTCGTGCAGCTGTATCTATTAGCATTTTAGATATGAAAATTCCTCAGGATAAAGAGAATATTCTAAAGGAATGAGATCAACAAGCTGATGAAATTTATAAGTTATTCTATAAAGGATACCTTTCTGAAGATGAAAAACATAGGTTGATTATTGATGTTTGGACTGAAATTAAAAAGAGAGTTGAGGCTTGTTTGAAGCCAATTATTGGAGCATGAAATAACCTTTATACAATGATTGACTCTGCTGCCCGTGGATCTCAAAACAACGTTACTCAGATCTGTGGAATGAAATGATTAGTCGTAAATCCTCAGTGAGAAATTATTGAACTTCCAATTAAAGGATCTTTCGCTGAATGACTGACTCCTATTGAGTACTTTATCGCTGCCCACTCTTGAAGAAAGTGAAAAGCTGATACTGCATTGAGAACTGCTGAATCTGGATATCTTACTCGTAAATTATGTGATGCTAGCCAAGAAGTTATCGTTCGTGAAGAAGACTGTGGATCTGAAGAATATCTTACATACTCAAAAGAAACTGCTGCCATTAGTTGAGAAAAATTCTTTACTCAAGTTTATGGAAGAGTTTTGGCTGAAGATGTTATTGATGAAAATGGAGTAAAGATACTAGATGCTGGAATTATGCTTTGAAAATGAGAAGTCGCTTTGATTGAATGAAATGATAATGTACATGAAGTTAAGGTTCGTAGTCCATTAACATGTCACTGTGCAAGCTGAGTTTGTCAGAAATGTTATGGAATGGATCTCTCTTCTCGTAAATTAGTTCAGATTTGAATTCCTGTTGGAATTATTGCCGCACAATCTATTGGAGAGCCATCTACTCAGCTTACTTTGAATACATTCCATACTGGATGAGTTGCCGGAGATGCTGAATGAGATGCTAGTGGTATCGATAGAATTAAGCAATTATTTGAAGTTAGAGCTCCAAAACATCCTGCTATTATCGCTCCATTTGATGGAACTATTGAATTTGAAGAGACTCCAGAAGGATGAAAATTCTGAATGATTAAAATTATTTCTGAACCTCAAAAGAAGGTATATATCGTAAAGGATGGATATAGTTTAACTGTTAAGAAATGAGAGAACCTTCCTAAATGAGCAACTTATGCTACAAAGGGTAAGAGTGCTCTGAAGATAGATGAAGAATGACAAGTACTTTCTGTAGATAAGAATGCTATTATCTTATGAGTAGTTCAACAAGTTAGTCATAAATTATTCTGACTCCTTCCAAAGAAGACTAAATCCGGAGAAAAAGTATTACAGGGAGAGATCTTAACTAATGGCTCTATTGATATTCAAGAATATAAAAGAATCGTTTGAGACTTATTGGCTCAAAGATACATTATACGTGAAGCTAAAAAGGTATATTCTGATCAATGACAGAACTTAAATGACAAACATATGGAAATTATCGTAAAGCAATTATTCTCTAAAGTTTTCATTGAAGATTCTGGAGACTCTAGTTTCATCCCTGGAACATATGTGAAATATGAAGATTTCTTAAAAAAGAATGAAGAGTTAGCTCGCGAAAAGAAAACTCTTGCAAAATGACAAAGAATGGCTCTTTGATTGACAACAATTGCAAAAGAAACTGATTCTTGGTTATCTGCTGCATCATTCCAGGAAACTATCAGAGTTATGGTTTGAGCTTCTCTACGTGGAGCAATTGATACTCTTTCAGATCTCAAGGCTAATGTTATTATTTGAAGATTACTGCCTATCGGAGAAAATTACAGAAATATGCATTGATACTAGAATTAAATTTAAAATATTTAAAAAGCTGATCTTGATGATCAGCTTTTTTATTCTTTCATCTAAATTTACTTATCATTCTGCTATATACTGAATCAACCTGACAATTCAATATGCACATCGAACCAATAAAGCTCAAATTCAAGCATTTATCATTCATCTCTTCATCTGAGAAGCTTTTCATGAATCTCATCCTGATGCTACAATATACATAAATCCACAATATATGAGGACGAGCGTAAGTACCGTTCATACAAGCCAAGTTGCAGCCAAAATAACATCTTGAATGACTGTAAGTGCTGTTTTATCTGTATCTGGATCTTCTTCTCCCCAGAGCAATCTACCAATATCAAAGCATCATTTACCTACTCATTTTACACATTGATCTGAAAGATTTACTCAAATTTGTGAGGATGTCGGAGATGTTGGACCAGAGTTTTCAGTCTCTTGAGCTAATGCTAAATTTCCAGACAACAAAAATGGAAATATTGTAAGGCAACTACATAGAATTCAAAGTAGCTTTCTCATATCATTAATATGTAGAAATAAAAGGTTATTTCAATTATAGTCAAATTTGAAAATTTTTGCAAAAAAAAGATGACTTTTTATGCCATCTTTTAATATTTCTTATTCTAATAAAAAATTTGGAATTTTATTTTTTCATCATCGGAGCTCTTCTAAATACGGGATTCAATCTACATTTCTCATTTGAAATCAGAGAGACTGAGCAGATAATATTAAACGAGTTGCAGCTTCTCGAGTTTCAGGATGCTCCATGCCAGCAGCTTCTGTATTCTTAAAACTATTTACATGGAGTTGTTTATATATTACTGTTTTAATTCAACTCTGAATAATAAACTTTAAACAGTTTTCGCAACAAGCATAATTACAATATAAGGTGCATCATTCTAAGTCTCTCTTGGCAAATAAAATAGCATTCATCTCTGCATGTATGGAAAAATAATATTTCATTGGCCTCTCCCATGTTAAATAACGATCATCCCCTGCTCATAAGAATCCATTGTATCAAAAAGATACTGGACGATGTTTTTCATCTACAATTACTGCTCCAACTTGAGTAGATGGGTCTTTTGAACGAGAAGCAACTTCATCAGTGATATTAATAAAATAATGATCTCGATCTATAACTTGGCGTTCTTTTTCCATACTTTAATATAAAGGATAAAACGTTTTAAAAAAGCTGAACAATATCTCATATCCAGCTTTTTATATATTACTTAGATTTTTTCAACTGATAAACTCATTTATCTACTCTTTCAAAATCTTCTTTATATTTCTGTAAATTGAGCATAACTGTATTTGGAGAAACCATTTTTTCTTTGAGAACTTCTTTACAAAGCTCTTTAACTGTCATAGCTCTATCATTCTTCTCGAAGATTCTGATAAGGATATCCTTTACAACACCACCTTCATATCCCCATTCTTTAAGTCCATAACGACCCAACCCAAGATTTACGAAGATATCATTATTCTTTACAAGTTCATTATGAATTGTGTTGATTTTACAGCTTTTATTTGGAAAGTAATCCATGATTTTTGCTGGTAATTCTTGGTAATGAACTGGTTTATTTAATCTCTTCATAATGTAGTAAATCTTAAGTTTCATAGTCTTTGGATTTACATCCGCAAAATCCTCAAATCCAACTTTTCCATCAAAAACTGAAAGATTTCTAACTAAGCTAAACAAATTAACATAGAAAAGATCATTTTTTAAATAGCTAACTTCTTTGTATTCCTTTGAAAATTCTTCCTTAACCTTAGCAATAAATTCATACATATCTTCTGATTTTCATCTCTTTTCGAAATAATCATTTACATACAAAGCCATTTTTGTAAGCAAATCTTCAAACAATGGCTCAATATAGAATCATTTATATAATAACTTATTTCTCTTGAGATATGTAACATCAAAATCTGAAATCAAAATTAATCTAAGCTCATCCTTTGTAAATTTAAACAGATTTCTATTAATAAGTTTTGCTACCAAAACATCTTCACCTAAAAGTCCTCAATGAGCATCAAGAATTTTCTTAGCTTCACTAAGAACGCTCATATATGTTTCATTTCCTACGATTAATCTTCTAAATCTCATCAAAGCTTGCGATTCAATTTGTCTAATTCTTTCTCTAGTAAGGTTATATTCTTGTCCAATCCTTTGTAGAGGGACTCATTTCTGTCATCCCAATCCAAATTTCTTTACTAAAACTAACCTTTCTTTAGGTTTACAGTAAATTAAGATATCCTTGAGATTGGTAGACTCAACACTTACTTGTAATTTTTTGTCATCCAATTTTACATTAAAATTCATAATGAAAACCAGTTACAAACTAAAATCTTCCATATAATCATGGATAAATTTTCTACTTAAAATATAATCACCTCCCACAGAATGTCAAGCCATTTTTATATTTTACAGCATTTAGAAATAGCAATGATTACCATACTTTTTACATTTAAATTTTTTATTTTTTTTATAAATCACAAAAATTATCAAAAACACGCTCTAAAAATTGACAAATTTTGTATTTAGTTTATAATATAACTACTTTTATATCTAAATAAAAACATGAAAAAATTTTGGATTATTTCATTGTCATGCATGTTTACTTTGATTGTCTCTACAATTTTGCTCTATAGCATTCAAAGCAGAATGGAGCCTACACAATCCAATGAACACTTTTCTGCCTTAACGCACAATGAAGAAAAGTCAAAAGTTAAGCCAAACAAGATTACAGATTATTTATACGAATTAACACTATCAGAAGATGATTTAGATTACGATTTTGCTAGAGATTTTTTCAAAGCAAGATATCAAACAAAATTGTGAGCCTGTTCATCTGTTCGTAATGATAATTTTGTTTGAAGAAATTATGATTGGTATTACGATGAAGCTCCAGAATTAGTTGTCCACATCCCTGCTAATGATAATAGGCATGCAAGTTTAAATATTGTTTCATTTTCTCTAATTTCTACCCAGGATGCAGAAAATGGATTAACTGAAGAACAATTAAAACTTCTCCCATTTATTGCACTAGACTGAATCAATGAGGCAGGAGTAGCTATTAATGTAAACGTTGTACCCGTTTGAGATATGTGATTCACAACATGAACAAATCCTGAATGAACTGGTTGGTCTACAATGAATGTAGTCAGATTGGTATTAGATTTTGCAGATTCTGTTGATAATGCTGTTGAGCTATTAAAATGATTAAATCTTTACTCTCCTAATGTTGATAATTTCACAGAAGAATTTCATTTTATGATTTCCGATTCTGAGAAAACTGTTATTGTAGAGTTTGTAAATAATGAAATGGTTGTGATAGAATGAAATATTATGACTAATTTTTATGTTTCTAGTGAATATACACCACATGCTGCATGAATTGAAAGATATAATTTATTAAAAGAAAATTATGAATCTGGTAATACTAAATATGGTATGATAGGTTTAATGAAATCCGTGCGATACAGCAAAGCATATACAAGAGACACTAATCCATTCTGGTATTCAGAATTCTCTGCTGACTATGGAGAAGACAAATATGGTGATTTAACTATAGATACCCCTCATGAACAATACGAACCAGTTGTGGATAAAGCTATATCTTATTTTGAAAACAGAGAAAGGAACTCAAAAACTTGGCAAACAGTACATACTTCTGTATATGATTTAGAAAATAAAAAATTAACACTTCTTCCTCAAGAAACTGGTGAAGAATTCGAATTCAGTTTATAATATAAAAATCATTGTCTAGAATACTCTTCCATTTCTGGAAGAGTTTTTTGTTATTTACTTTTTTAATTATTTGCATTTTTAAAATATATATTTATACAGAATCTATTGTTTTATTTTTGATCTATCATATTATGAAATTTAACAATCCATTGTATGAAAATGAAGAGCTTACTTATCAAGATGTTTTTCTTTTCCAAAACTACTTTGATTGATATTCTAGATCAGAAATTGATGTTAAACCGACATTTAACTTTTGAACACAATTACCAATAGTTAGTGCAAATATGAATGCCGTTACTGGTAAAAGGATGGCAGAAACAATTGCACGTTACTGAGGATTATGAGTATTACCTCAAGATATGAACATAAACACCTTGGAAGAGATTATAAAACATATTAAAAATGCTAGCATCAAATATGATACACCAATCACTGTAAAAAAAGAAAACACCATTAGAGATGCTATGTGAATAATTCATAAAAGATCTCATAATCGTGTTGTTATGATTAATGATGATAATGAGCCAATCTGAATATTTTCTGAAAATGACATGAAAAATTTAGATCAGTTTTCTCTTTTATGAAATTTAAAAACGAAAAAAGTAATTACCGCAAAAGGATGAATATCAAATAAAGAGGCCTATAATTTAATGGACGAAAATGGAATTTCTTCTTTACCGATAGTAAATGAACAGGGGAAACTAATAGGAATTTTAACTAAAAAAGATTGCATTAGACATGAAATTTATAAACCTACTTTGGATAATAACTGAAATTTAAATGTAGCTGTAGCTGTAGGGATTAATTGATTCGATAAAGTAGAAACATTATTCAATCTATGAATAAATATTTTTGTGCTTGATACAGCACACTGATATCAAAAAAGGATGATAGAGTCAATTAAAAAATTTAGAGAAATTTATTGAAAAGAACCTGTTTTAATTGCAGGTAACATAATAACTCCAGAATGAACTAAAGCATTAATAGAAGCTTGAGCTAATTGAGTAAAAGTTTGAATTGGACCTGGAGCAATGTGTACTACAAGGATGCAAACATGAGTTTGAAGACCTCAATTTTCAGCTGTATATAAATGTGCACTTGAAGCCAAAAAGATGTGATGATTTATTTGGGCTGATGGATGAATCAAAGAACCTAGAGATTTAGCCCTAGCCCTTGCTGCTGGAGCGAATCACGTTATGTTATGAACTACTTTTGCATGAACCTATGAGTCTACTTGAGATATTAAATATGATGAAGATGGTTTAATGTATAAAGAGAATTATTGAATGGCCAGCAAAAAAGCTATAGAGCTAAGAAATTGAAAATTAGATAATTTCGAAATGGAAAAAAGATGACTTTATCGTGAATGAATAAGCAAATCAAAAATATATTTAAGAGAATGATTTGAGTCTGTTGGAGACATAATTGATACATTTACAACAGGATTACGTTCTAGTATGTCTTATGTATGAGCATCAAATTTAGAACAATTTTGTGAAAAAGCTATTATATGAGTCCAAACGAATGCATGATTTGTTGAATGAACTCCACATGGAAGGATAAGAAAATAGGCTATCTTGTAAGTAAATATCAATAAATTGATGTAATAATTATTTCATCTCATTGTTTTTCTCAATTAACACTTGTTAATATGATTTTTTTATTATCTTCTTCGATAATAAAATACTCTCCAGTAAAAGTTTCTTTGAAAACATTAGAGACATCATATAGATCATTTAAATAAGGTTTCAAATCTATTGTCTCATGATTTCAATCTTCAAAATCTATCATAAATATATTATCTCATTCCCCATCTTTTTGGTATAAATCATCTAACATATATAGAGTATTATATCATGATACATCAATTTGATTATTCGATTTAGAGTAGAAATAGAAATAATTATCACTCAGATTTATCTCTTGATAAGTATATTCTAGTCACAAGAATTCTTTAACTTTATACCATGTATTCCATGACGAATAGAAATCATTATTTGATATAAATTCTTTTGTTAAATATTTATTCATTCGAGATTCTGGAGCATAGTTTTGTGAGATTTCTTGTAATGATCAGTATAACATAGCCACGGAATCTCCTGTTAATTGGATCAACGAACCCGATCACAAAGGTAATGAGATCTGTTCTTTTTCTAACACTGAATCAATCCTATTTTGCTGTGAAATGATGGAAATTCTTGGAGCAGAAATTCGTCCATACATAGAAATAATTGCTAACAGAAATGCAGTTCAAGCTAATGACAAAAGCCTCTTATTATAAAAACATAATGCAAGGATAGAAAACAATATCATTTCTAATATTCCCGTGCATACGAGATATCTATTCATAGTAACTCCATATTGGTTAATTCTTTGTGCTATTGCTCAAATCATCATTCAAGCGATAAAGAAGAAACTAATATATAGAATCTGATTTATTTTCTTATAAGTCTTTGATTCTTCTGGGTATACAAAATATGTTGTGACAAGTCACAGACCAAAATATCCCAATCATAATCATACAATTACTCATTTTGGCCATACTCCTGTAATTAGAATTTTGAGTCAATAAAAGAAAAAGATCAGAAGGTAAATAATAGATAGAGGAAGAAAAATGTATGAACCAAATATTTTCCTCATACGACTAGGCTCCAAAGAAAAGTCAATTTTTTTTGGAAGTTCTAGCATTGCTGTATAATAAAAATTTAGTATCAAGGCTCAATCGATGAGTATCATAGTTATTGCTCATAAACATTCGTATCGATCTGATGAAATATAAACATCAAATAAAGCTTCAATTGCAGCTAATGCTCAAGCGACACCTCAAAACAATATTCCACTGGCAGCTACTCAAAAAAATCATGAAACAAGAATTTCTGACCGAGAATATCGAGTTTTATTTTCGTTGTTACGAACCAAAAATGAAACAAAAAGGAATATTCAAATTATCACAATTAAAAATATTCATAGATAACGTAATTCACTAGCATAAAATCATGGAATCTCTGATGGAACAATAATGTAATAAAGTGTTCATAATACTGCTGCTACGACTTGAGAGATAATATAAAATGTCTGAGAATGTAATTTACTAGATCCTGAAGAATGTATTTTAGCCATAGGTCAGAATAAGCTAAGCAAGAAAATTAAAATAAGAGATAGAAGCAATTTCTCATAATTATCAACATTCCATAAAATTTCACACATTACTACGGTCGTTAATGCGACAAGTGAGATATGTGACAAAAGGAACAATTTCCAGGTCTGTGTGAGGTTTCAGAAAAGTTTTTTTATTTTCATAAGATTTATATTATATAATAAATATGTAAAAAAATCTATTTATTATTTATTAATTATCAACAGATAAAAAATTTATTGAGAATAAAAAAAATCACCATACGGCGAATTTCTTATGTATAGACTTAGAGTCTTTAATTGGCGGTCCTATAGGGAATCGGACCCTAGTTAGAAGATTGAAAGTCTCCTGTCCTAACCACTAGACGATAGGACCATACCAAATTTTAATGGTGGGTGATATAGGACTCGAACCTATGACCCTCTGCTTGTAAGGCAGATGCTCTAGCCAACTGAGCTAATCACCCATAAATTTTAATGGCGGGATGGACGGGGCTCGAACCCGTGACCTTCTGCGTGACAGGCAGACGTTCTAGCCTACTGAACTACCACCCCATGGTGTTCATACAATAATCATTAGATTAGCCAGCCGTCGGAATCGAACCGACAACCGTCCGCTTACAAGGCGGGTGCTCTGCCAATTGAGCTAGGCTGGCATATATTGCCCCTAAGGGCAGCACCTTACTTGGCTATCTTTTGCTGATAAGAATGATACATTTTTGACATTCTAGCCTTTTTACGAGCTGCATTTCTTGGTTTTAATATTCCAACCTTCAAGCATTTATCGATAGACTTATAAATATTACTTAAATCTTCTACTGGAACATTTTCACCTTTTTCGATAGCTTTAGTAAATTTTTTCATAGCCATTTTCATTCTGAGCTTGAAGTCCTTATTTCTCTTCTCAAGTTTCTGCGCTCTATTCATGGCCTTTTTTGCTGATTTAGTGATTGGCATCTGAAAAAAATCGAGAACTAAAAATGAAAACTCTCCGGGAGAGGGACTCGAACCCACGACAAATTGGTTAACAGCCAACTGCTCTACCGACTGAGCTATCCCGGAATATCTTCACGTGCAATATATATACAAAAGTTATAACGATTTGCAAGAGATTTTTATACTTTTTTTATTTTTATAGATTTTACGTAGGATATCTGCAAAAAATGGGTCATTTCTTAATTAAATAAAATTCCACAAGAGAGCAAAAAAGCAAAAAAGTCTGATATTTTTTGACTTTTTTAGTACTTAAGAATATCATTATGTAAACTATTTTATTCTACATAATTTATTAAAATGGTTGATAATAATGCAGCAAAATCTCATTTAAATAATGTTGAGACTACGTTAAACAATCTAGATAACGTAAGTAATATTAACACTGTAATTGCTGCCAGATCTTTGGATTTGTTTAGAAATTTAACATCTAACAATTTTTTTGTAGATAAATCAGCAAAAGATGCTGTTGAATCTATTATGAATAGGCTGAATACAACACTAATTAGTGATGCAAATACGAAATTTACAGAATTAGAAAACGAGCGTGCTGCATTACCAGCATGACCTGCAAGTGCTACAAGAAGAGCAGAAATTGGCTCCGAATGCTCAAAATTACGTAGAATAGTTACTGCATGATGATTAGCAACAACAAACGTGTCAGACAGATTTAACGAGTATCTTAATTTATATAACTGTTCTAACCTTTTTGATTTGGATACTAATTTGTGAGATTTAGATATTAACACAGCATGAGGAGGGATCAGAACAATATCTCTAAGCCCATTTTGAACAGGAAGCATTCTACCAAGCTATAATAGAATCTCCCCCAAATATTCATTATGCGATGAGACATGAAATGTAATAAGACCCCATTGATGAAGTTATAAAATAAATATTTGATGAGTAGAATATACTATATGAGGAATTAGATTTACCTGATGAATCTTAGACTGTACCGCCATCACAATAACACCAGCATTACAGAGTTCTCCACAGGAGATTGTACTGTCAATTAATGCCTCTTATGATAATGTCCTGAGAGATGTTAATGTAGTTTGTAATAAAAAATTCAAATTAAAACTAAATGATTGAACATTTCCTTTAGATGCATGACAACGTAATATCCAATTTGAGAATTACAATACTGCATTACCAATATGACATAAGATATTAGACACTATAGAAACAGAGTTTACCACTAATAGATACAAAGTTGAAAGAAACGTCTTAGAAAAGATTTTGAAAAAAAATTGATGAACAAAATACGATACATTAAACCCCAAACAAAAAGAAGATTTCTATCAGATGATTAGAAAACAGATTGTATGATGAATTTCATATTTTGACAATATATATAATATAGAAAATCTTAACATACCTACCGATAGATACAACTGATTTAAAACTCGATTTACTGCTGATTGAAAAGAATGGAATAAATGAGATAATATAAAGGAATCGGCAAATTATATTACTTACATACATAATACCGTAACAGAAAAGATTGATGATTTTTTATCTGATAAGCTATCACATTTTATGTGAACATTATCAGAAGAAACTCGTTTAAAATCAGAATTGA
This sequence comes from Candidatus Absconditabacterales bacterium, assembly GCA_045627125.1. Classification (GTDB taxonomy): domain Bacteria; phylum Patescibacteriota; class Gracilibacteria; order Absconditabacterales; family Absconditicoccaceae; genus UBA3291. The sequence continues at coordinate 24,088 of JAZQNA010000017.1, forward strand.
CAAAATTCTTAGATAAAATAGAAAAAAATAAATTGGATGATGACTTAAATAATCGTATAAACACTGATATTTCATCTGAAGGTCACAGAATGGACAAATGACCACGGTCATTAATTCACAATAGAGACACCAATTACATGAGATTTTTCTCTGGATCTTCAACTAACTTAAAATGAGAAACAGTAGATATCCATACTAACACCAGTCCGGATTCTATTGATAATCCGGAACCAGTGAAATATGACCTGGACTTAAAGGTAACAGGGAAAAATAACATTTCGGTAGATATTAAAATTGAGTGAACAAATGAAGTAATTTCACATAAATCATGAGAACCCTCAGCACTTGTACGCAAAATTATGAGAGATCAAAGAATAAAATATGGAAAAGTAAGAGCCCATATATGATACAATATTTATAAATCAATGATTAATTTAGCAAAAGAAAAAAACATAAGTTTGCAATACCGTGATAGCTCTGATCACACTAGATTTATCGACATTGAAAATTGAAATATAATAGTGAGGCAAGTTGACAATTTAACAACACTAAATAAAGAAGATTGAGAAATTATTTTTGATCAAGATAAGTTTGTAAATATGAATATTTTTGATGAATCAGGAAACAATTGAGCTCTTAGGCAATGACTTGATGTGATGGGAATCCATTTTAATCTTGCGATGAATGCACTACATAAACAATATCGTCAATGAACAGAAAGGCGCCTCCTCTGACTTATCAGATCTAAAAATACATTTAACCTACCAACAAGTTTTTGGCACTCTCCAATCAAAAAAATATTAAATATGAGAAATAACTTGAATTTTGATTTTTCAACTAATATAAATAGTGGGTGAAAAGGTATTAATGTAGAATTTAAAAAAAATAAATTTACTATAAATATGGATTGACTTAAAAAACCCGTTTCATCTATAGATTTATGAAAGATATTAAACCATAGGGAAAATAAAATTAGAGTATTTGATGGTAAAGAGAGAGATATCCTTGAATGAATTTATGTATCGCTAATATCAAAACTTAGAGAAAATTCAAAAGTAAACCGCACTGATTTTGGAGTAGTTGATAATATCACATGAAATATGTATGTCCTAGACCAAGATTGAGAATTCTGAATGATTACCAAGGAAGATTTGGAAACTTATTGAAATCCAATTAAATGAAGCTTTGGAAAAGAATCATGATCTCTAAGTCAAGCAAATTTATCATGACTTACTGTAAGGAAGCTCAATAACGAACAAACAAAAGAATTGCTGAGAAATCCATTTTTGATGCAAAGATTAATAAAGACAATGAATCATAGGATGGGATTATACTCTTCAATTGTTTCAGCCTTTATAAAATAATCTATTTAATCAACTATATAAATCTGGAGCTAAAAAACTCCAGATTTTTATTAAAAAATAAATTAATATGGATTATTTAACATAAATGTCAATACCCCGATATCAATTATCTTACCATTTTTTTGACTTTTTTTGATGTTTGGAACATACTATATACGAAAGCTATTTTTATTTATAGTATCAGGAAAATGATTAATTCAGCATCAAATTCATCGTTTAATATTATATCAAACAACGAAAAATTAGATGATAAAAAAAAGAAAGTTTTAGACAAAATAAAATGAGAGTTATTAGAAACGTTAAATATAGATGAAAAATTAGTTAACAGAAATACCTTAGCAAGCAATATAAGCAAAAACAGATATGATAACGGGTTCCAACATATAAATAAAGGAATCCCTCAATGAGAAATTGAAATAAGGAAAGGCAAAACAATTAAAATTGATGAAACAAGATATAGCAATATTTTAAACCAATATGAAGAGCTGATAGATAATCAACCAGAAGGATATGAAGAATCTTTAAGAAAGTTAGATGCTCAGTTTTCTGAGATGCTAATCCTCGATAATAGAAGTAAATTAGCTATTGAATTTAAAGATGGCGACTCTTTCGAAGATAATAAAAATGCAAAGACCGAGGCCGAAATTGCATTTAATGAACTGAATAAGATTAAAAGATACCATAATAAAATAGAACTAGTTCAACACAAAGATACATTATTTATTATCAAATGGACAGACAAACAGGAAAAGGAAATCAAAAAGAAATCTGAGAATGCCTATAATCAAGAAGTTAATCCCGCCACAGTATCTACTGATGATCCAGAACCAAATCCTGATCCTAATAACGTAGTATCTACTGATGATCCAGAACCCGATCCTGATCCCGATAACATAGTATCTACTGATGATCCAGAACCCGATCCTGATCCTGATAACATAGTATCTACTGATGATCCAGAACCCGATCCTGATCCTGATAACATAGTATCTACTGATGATCCAG
>JAZQNA010000018.1:0-94691 GCA_045627125.1 Candidatus Absconditabacterales bacterium
TTGGTAGAGCGCCTGCTTTGCACGCAGGAGGTCAGGAGTTCGAATCTCCTAGAGTCCAGATTTTTTTGAGCTCTTGTAGTTCAATGGATAGAACAACAGCCTTCTAAGCTGTGGATCTGGGTTCGATCCCCAGCAAGGGTAGATTATTTAATCTTCTAGGCTGATTATAGGCTGCTCTCGTGGTCTAGTGGTCTAGGACGCCACCCTCTCACGGTGGAAATCGCGGGTTCGACCCCCGCCGGGAGCGAATTAGCTTAAAGAGAACTCTCAAATTGGATCGATTTGTCTTTATATTTCGATGTATTGTATGGATCAGACACAGTGATTTCAGAATAAATCCTATTCATCAAATTCGAGTAGAAATTATTCTTCTTCAAATTCTGCGAATCATACATATGCAAATTGAAATCAAAGAAACTGAAATTCTTCATATAATGGTACTCATAATTCTAATTATGATTCTCAAAATCCTAAAGCAAGGGTTATATATGTGAATGATCAGATAAAAGCATCAACAATAATGATTATTGATGATGATAAAAAGAATCTGTGAGTCTTCCCGCGCAGAGTTGCGTTGGAGATGGCAGAGCAGGCTTGATTGGATTTGGTTCAGATTTCGTATGATCCTGAAAAAATGCAATCAACTGTAAAGATGACTGATTATTGAAAATATATGTATCAGAAATGAAAAGAAGATAAAGAAAGAAAAAAACAACAAAAGAGTCATGAAACTAAAGAGATAAAACTTTCTTATGCGATTTGAGACAATGATTTGGCTCTTAAACTTAAAAAAGCTGAAGAATTTCTTACTTCGTGAACAAGTGTAAAAATTAGCATCAAATTGAAATGAAGGGAAAAAATGTATGCTGATAAAGCTCTTGAAAAGATTCAATATGCAAAAGATCAGCTTTCACAATTTGGACGTGCTCAATATGATACACCAAAAAAAGAAGCTCAATGATATAGTATTATTTTATTTGCTAAATAGTTGGTAATCTAATGGCAACAAAGACAAAGTCTCACTCATGAGCAATGAAAAGATTTAGAGTCACAAAGAACTGAAAAGTGTTGTGTAAAAAATCTTGTAATAATCATTTGCTTACAAATAAGTGAAAGAATAATAAGAAATTTGCTTATGGAAAGCAATTAACATCACAAGTTGGTAAAGTTGTAAAATCTTTGATTCATTAATTATATTTAAAATCAGATTTAATTTATTTGTTTGAAATTATCTACCATGGTAAGAGTTACAAATGGACTTCAGAGACAGAGAAAGCATAAGAAATATCTCTCTCAGGCAAAATGATTCCGTCAGGGTCGTAGTAAGGTTTATAATCAGGCTAGACAGGCTCTAATTAAGCAAGGTCAGCATGCTTATATATCTCGTAGATTAAAGAAAAGAGATTTTCGTAGATTACGAATTGAGAGATTAAATGCGGCACTTCGTGAAAAATGATCTAAGTATTCAGTATTTATGAATCAATGTTATGCTAAAGATATTACATTGGATCGTAAGGTATTGTCTAATATTGCTGTAGCATTTCCTGCTGTGTTTGATAAAATCTATGAAGAAGCTACAAAATAGTGTTATTAATTCCAAAATAGAATTCTAATTTAAAGAGTTAGAATTCTAAACCTGCCGAGGTGGTGGAATTGGTAGACACGAAGGACTTAAAATCCTTTGGAACTTATACTTCCGTGCCGGTTCGATTCCGGTCCTCGGCAATTCAAGTGTTTAAATATCAAAATATTCAGACTTTTATATCTGTTGTTTATAAATTATGTGATTTACTGTATGGAGAGCTGGAGATCTTAATACTAATGAAAGAATGATCTCATTTTATAAAAAAGAATTACGATCTTCTCATATTTTGGATACTGCTAAAAAACAGAAGACTTATGGAACTAAGCATTATCGTAAAACAGTTGCATACGATTTTCCTTCAGCTCGTAGGTATAAAAGAATGAGAGCTATTGTTTCAGATGCTTATCGTAAAGACAAGAAAAAATATAATACATTGGCTCAATTAGGAAAAATCGTATAGTCAATGCTTTTTACTTATGTTAATTCGTGTTTAATATGTACGCTGTCATAAAATTACAAGGACATCAATATATTGTTTCTGAATGAGCAGAAATAACAGTAGATAATCTTTCTCAGAAAGAGTGAGAGAAAATGACAATTGAAGAAGTTCTCGCTGTATTTGATGAGGCATGAACAAAGGTTAGTGTTTGAAAACCATTTGTAAAAGGTGCTAAAGTTGAAGCTACAGTTGGAACTACTCAAAAATGAGAAAAGGTTGATATTTTGAAGTTCAAGAGAAAGACTAGATATTTTAGGAAAAGAGGATTTAGACCTACAGAAACTACTTTAACTATTAACAGCATTGTAGCGTAATGGCAAAAGCAGGTATCCTAGAGTTAGATTGAGAAGTAATTGAAGTACTTCCAGCTTGATGGTTTAAAGTTAAGCTGAAAGATATGGAATTGGTTATTATGTGTTATAAAGCATGAAAGATGAAGCAGTCACGTATTTCAGTTATAGAGGGTGATTGTGTTAAAGTTGAGGTTAACCCATATGCAATGGATAAATGACGTATAACATATAGGTATAATCCCGTAAATCATCATGAAGAAGATGATGAATAAAAATTAGATTCAAAACTTTATTTGTTATAATTTACGTATCATGAAAGTTGTATCATCTCTCAAAAAAAGATGTATGTACTGCCAGATTGTTAAGAGAAAAGGTAGACTGTACGTTACTTGCAAAAAAAATCCTAGACATAAAGCCAGACAAGGATAATTTTTATATTTCTTCTTATTGAATAAATGTTTAGAATTATGGGACATGTGCTTCCTGATGAGAAATCTGCATGGATTGCACTTACAAATATTTACGGAATCGGAAGAGTAAGATCTCAGAAAATTTTGGAAAAGGTTAATATTGATCCTATGAAAAAGGTTAAAGATCTTTCAGAAGATGAACAAAAAAAGATTTCTGATGAACTTAAAAACTATGTTCTCGAATCTGATCTTAAGAGAGAGGTAGCAGCAGCAATTAAAAGATTAAAGGAAATTAAATGCTACAGAGGAATGAGACATAATCTTGGATTACCAGTTAGAGGTCAATTAACTCGTAAAAATGCTAAGACTGCTAAGAAACTCTTATGAAGATCTAAAGTTAGACCTGTAATTAAGAAATAGTTTTTATTTATCTTATTGTAGTTTAAGACAATGGTTGTAAAGGCAAAAGCAAAGAAAAAAGATGTTAAAATTGTAAGTGGAGTAGTTCACGTACATACATCATCTAATAATACACTCATCACAATCGTTGATGCAGAATGAAATAAAATCGTTTGAGGAGGAACTGGAAAGGTTGGATATAAAGGTTCTAAAAAATCTACTCCATATGCTGCCGAGGTTTTAACTAAACAACTTCTTAAAGAAGCTCAGGCTTTCTGATTAAAAGAAATTGGATTAGTTTTCAGAGGAACAGGAATGGCCAGAGATGGTGTATTCAAGGCAATTAACGAAATTTGAGTAATTGATTTACAATACATCAAGGAAGAAACTTCAATTCAATTTGGAGGATGTAAAGGACTTAGACCAAAGAGAAATTAATAATTAGTTTTTTCTTATGTGTATCTTTACAGAAAATTTAAAATATTCTTTATTACTATTTGCTTGTACAAATGAAATATACTTGAGCAAAACTAAGATTATGTAGAAGAGAAGGAGTAAATATCTTCGGTTCTGCAAAATATAATTTGAAACAGAGAAAAACAACTCCATGACAGCATGGTTCTGCAATGCAGAGAAATTCTGAATATGGAAAACTTTTGAGAAATAAACAAGTACTCAAGAGATCATACCTTCTTACAGAAAAACAATTTGCAAAAATCGTAAAGGTTACAGCTTCTCAATATGCAAAGAATAAGAATATCAGTCATGACTTTGCATTATTTCAATTCTTGGAAAGAAGATTAGATGTTATAGTTCTTCGTTCTGGATTGGCTCAAACCATTATGCAAGCTAGACAAATGGTGGTTCATGGTCACTTCACTCTTAACTGAGTAAAACATAATGTTCCATCTACATTTGTTAAGCCAGGAGATGTAATAGCTCTTCGTGAATGATTGAAAAAATCTCCATTATATGCTTCAAATGCTAAAAATGCTGTAAAAGTTCCTTCTTGGATTAAAGTTGATAAGAATGCTTATACAATTGATGTATTGAATGTACCACAGAAGGGAGAAATTGAACCACAAGCAGATCTTCTAAAAGTAATCGAATTCTATGCCAGAGCTTAGTAATTAGTTAAACATGAATTAGATTCCTTTTAAGGACATAAACCTAACAAAATTTTATTTGCTTTTCTACACTCTATGCTAGACATCCAAAATTTCATAGGAGCGCCTTCAATTATGGCGACAGAGATAGATGATTGTACTACAAAATTTGAGTTAAAAAATCTTCCAAGAGGATTTGGACATACTCTAGGTAATGCTATGAGAAGAATCATTCTTGCCTACAATTTAGGAGGAGCAGTTACAGGGATTAAAATTAAGTGAGTTCCTCATGAGTATTATGTTATTGATGGAGTAAAGGAAAACGTTGTAAATATATTATTAAACTTTAAAAAATTACGTTTCACTTTCGATGAAAAGGCTGAAACAATTCAAACTATTTCTCAGAGATTTAAGTGATTAGGAGAATATACAGCAGCTGATTTGAAGCTACCTTCAGGAATTACATTATTAAATCCTGAAGCACCATTATTTGAAATCACAGATGCTGCCGTTGAAATTAATATGGAACTTCGTATTGAAAAATGATATGGATATTACTCTCTAGATTATCTTAGAAATCGTGATAAAAAAACTGAAGGAAGTGATGTAAATATGTTACTTATCGATAATGACTTCAAACTAGTTGATTATGTAAAATATGATGTTCAGGAAGTTATTGAAGACTTTAATGGAAGTACAAAAGATACATTGGTAATAGAAATTAAAACACAATTTTGACAGGTTTCTCCAAAAGAAATGCTACAATTCGCTGGAGAAGTCTTGGCTTCATATGCTAAGTTATTCGTATTTGATGACCTTTACATTGATAGATCAGTATTTGTTGATGTAGAAGATTTAAATATTGAATCAGCACCAACAGTCGTTGATGAACAAAATATTAAGACAATGCCAATTGATGCTCTCCCACTTAGTGAAAGAACTAGAAATGCATTAATCAAGAATAATATCCTTTACGTTGAAGATTTAGAGAAGAAAAAGAAAGCTGAACTTCTATTAATGAAATGAGTTGGAAAAAAAGCTATTGATGAAATCAATGATTCATTCAAACAGCTTGGAAAACCTCTAATCGGATAGTGGTTAAAGATAAAGTTTGTATAGAATAAATTCAAATTTATACTTATTATTTGTTATACAATGCAACACAGAAAGAATGCACTACTGGAAATCAATACAGGAGTGAAAAGTAAGAATGTTTATATCAGACAGATGTTAACAAATCTTGTTAGAAATGGAAAAGTTTCTACAACATCTAAAAGAGCTGCTGTTTTGAAATCTGAAGCAGATTCATTAATTTCAAGACTTATCGATAATGTTAAAAATTACGATGAGAAGGATGCTAAAAGAGAAAATATTCGTTTAGTAAAATCAGTTATTTACTCTGAAGAGGATTGAAAGAAATTATTGAATGATTTGCTTCCAAAGTATGTAGAATCTGGAAAAAAATCTGGTTTCATTTGTACATACAAATTAGGTTACAGATTAGGAGATGGAGCAGAAAAGGTTTTGGTAAAATTAGCATAGATATTCAGACTTATTTTAATTTATTGTTATTAGATCAAGATGGAGTTTACAAAGAAAGATCTCAATAAGACGATCTGGGTAAAGCAAACAGACCAAGAAAAAAATAGAATGCGATATAAGGTCGACGCTTCAGGAAAAAATTTATGAAGATTGGCTGTTGATATTGCTAAGAAATTAGCAGGAAAGGATAAATCGTATTATTCAGATTTTTGGGATGCTGGAAGTTTCGTTATCGTAGAAAATGCTGATAAAGTTGCAGTTTCTTGAAATAAGCTTGCAGATAAAGTGTATTACTCTTATAGTGGATACAAAGGTAATGTTAAAAGTATTACTTTAGGAGAATTACTTAAGAAGAATCCTTCAAAAGCTATTCGATTTGCTGTTCGTGGAATGCTTCCAAAAAACAAATTGAGAGATGCTAGAATGAAGAGATTAAAGCTCATCAAAGGTACTACTACAAAATATGATAATTTTAAACCTGTAAATCTTTATAAATAATGGCAAACAAGGAATACAATTACGCTATTGGTCGTAGAAAGTGTACTACTGCTGTAGTAAAATTATACTCTCAATGAGGAGGAACTTTCATCGTTAAAACTGCCAGTGGAAAAGAACTTCCATTGAAAGAATATTTCGGAGGAAATACTCATTTATATGAAAATGCAATCGCACCATTTAGTGTAATCGCACCAGAAGCATATAAAAAATTCGATGCACATATCCATGTTTTAGGTGGAGGTATTGCAGGACATTCTGATGCAATTAAACTTGGTTTTGCTAGAGCATTAATTGAATGGAATGCAGATCTTAGACCAACTTTGAAACCATATGGATTATTAAAGAGAGATCCAAGAATTAAGGAAAGGAAAAAACCAGGTTTGAAGAAAGCCAGAAAAGCTCCTACATGGTCAAAGAGATAAAAACTTACCAATTATCAATTTGAAGATTTTATGCTATTATATTGAATTCGTCCTTCGGTATGAAGGGCGTTTTCTTTTAAAATGAGTTATGTTAATAAAAAGCCTCAAGGATATTTTCCCTGAGACTTTTATATATTATTTATTCATTGTTAATCTAAAGATTTTGAATCTCTTTTTCCTTTCATAGCATTCAAGAACTCTTCAAAACTTTGTTCATATTGCTCTTTAGTCTTGAAGACTCTAACAGATACTCATCCAGACTTCTGTTCTTTTTCTCAAAGAATAAGGATATAAGGAATCTTTTTTAATTCAGCATTTCTAATTTTTTTATTTAAGCTATCTCAACTTTCATCAACAGATACTCTGAAATTATTAGTTCTTAAATCATTACATACTTTATGAGCATAATCAGAAAAAGCATCAGCCACAGTAACAATTTTGATTTGTTCAGGAGCTAACCACAAAGGGAAAACTCATTTTGTTTCTTCTAACAAGAATGCTGTAAATCTATCGAATGTCCCAAAGATTGCTCTGTGAATTACAACAGGAGTTTTCTTCTCTCCATCCTTATCATTGTAAGTTAATTCAAATCTTCTAGGCAAAAGAAAATCAAGTTGACATGTAGATAATGTAACCTCAGGTCAAACAGCTGGCTTAACTTCCACATCAAGTTTTGGACCGTAGAATGCAGCTTCTCCAATGGCCTCAGTATATTCACATCAAAAGTCATTTAAAACTTCCCTTAATTTATTTTCTGCAGTATTCCACATTTCATCATCATCGAAATATTTTTCAGTATCTGCGGGATCTCTTAAAGAGAGTCTGAATTTGTAATTTGTAATTCAGAAATCTTTATATACATCAAGAATTAAACTTACAACTTTTTTGAACTCATCTCCAATTTGATCAGGTCTTACAAATAGATGAGCATCATTTTGACACATACATCTAACTCTTTCAAGTCATTTTACCACACCACTTGCTTCATATCTGAAATCAGTAGCAAATTCTCAAATTCTGATAGGTAAATCTCTATATGATCTAAGTTCATTAGCATAGATTAGCATATGATGAGGACAGTTCATTGGTCTAAGGACAAATTCTTCTTCATCTACTTGCATAGAAGGGAACATGTTCTCTTTATAATGATCCCAGTGTCATGATGTTTTATATAAATCAACAGTTCCCACACATGGAGTATATACGTGTTGATATCACATATTTCTTTCTTTTTCATAGATATAGTTTTCAAGTTGTTTTCTGATTACAGCTCAATTAGGTAACCATAAAGGCATTCATTTTCAAACCAAATCATGAGACATGAAAATATCTAAATCTTTTCAAAGTTTTCTATGATCTCTTCTTTTAGCTTCCTCAACTTCTTCAGCATAAGCCTTTAGTTGGTCTTTGTTTTCAAAAGCCCAAACGTAAATTCTGGTCATCATAACATTCTTTGAGTCTCATCTCCAATAAGCTCAGGCTAATTTATCTATTTTGAATGCTTTAGGATCGATTTCCTTTGTGCTTTCTACATGAGGTCACTCACACATATCTAAGAATGTTGCGAATTTACCAGCAAATTTATCAGGATGCTTTTCTTGTAAATATTTAGTAATTCACTCATAGTATTTAATATAATTAGAATCAACTCATTCTAAAACTCTATCTTTAGCAGCTTCGGCAATAGTATTAATATAAAAAGAAATGCTTTCACCATCTGCCAAAAATTCTCTTCTCATTTCATCTTTATATTTTTGTTTCATTAACTGATTTACTAAATAATCAGATTCATCAGCAGCAACATCAATACGAATTAACTCTTGTCATTCTTTAATGATTTTTACCATTTGATCTTCAACTTTTTTCAAATCTTCTTCAGTGATTTGATGATTTTCATTAAAAAGAAAATCATAATAAAGTCAGTTATCAATCGCTGGTCCAATTGCTACTTCAACATCTCGTTGTTGAACTCTTTGTACGGCTTCAGCCAATATATGAGCAAGCGTATGACGTTGTCTGAATAGTGGCGTGTCTTCATGATTTGACATCTTCATAAACATAACCTAATAAAAAATCCTACCTTCTTGGTAGGAGCTGATTGATTTTAAACAACAGAAAACTCCTACCAATTTTGGCGTGTTGTGGTAGTTGTAGTCGTTGTTATCTTGTTCATTACATACATAATGAATATAAAACCAATTCAGAATTTAGTATTTTTTTAGATGAATTCAAGAGAATTTTAGGGAAAACAAAAAGCAGGATCTGAACCAGGTCCCGCCTTTAAATGTATTAATGTCCTACTTTTTGTTGCAAGGCATCATCTTCCGTTGATTTACGGAGTTGTTCACTTGAGTTTCAGCAAGAGATGCTGAAGCTCTTTTACGTCTTTTGAACTGTTCATCCTGGTCGAATGGTAGTACGCTTTCTTGAACGCATGGTGGAGGAAGCAACGTTTCCCCAATTCCAGGTAAAATACCTGGTATCCCATCTATAGGGCCAGCTACTTTTTTCTTCATATTTTGTTTGAATTAAAGATGTGTTTGGATAGAATATACAACCAAAGTAAAAAGTCAATAATAAAAATCGTAATGGTGGGACTTTGTTATAATTAAAAGATAATATTTATATCTTGAAAAAAATAGGATAAATTCGTAAATTACATTCAGCAAAAATTAGCTTTATTTTTTTATTAATTTTTAACGTGTTATCTACAGAATATAGATATATATGATTAGATTTTGAAACTACTTGATTAGATCTTCAAAAGGATGAGCCAATTCAGTTATGAATCGTAGAAATTGATTATACATGAAAAATTATTGATCAATACCAAACATTACTGCGTCCAGAAAAAGAAATAAAGGAACTGAAAAATATAGTAAGTTTTATAACAAATATTGATCCAAACGATTTAATTTCTGCGCCAAGTCCTTCAGAAGTCTTGCCAGAGATTCAGCATTTCTTTTCAAAAGATACAGTAATAATATGACATAATATCGCTTTTGACTTATCATTCTTAAATCGTTTTTTCCCATCGTTAGAATATGCTTTTTCTATTGATACATTTCAACTTTCTCAAGCTATGGTTCCATATGCTCCAAGCTATGCTTTGGAAATTTTATCTCAGTATTTAGAAGAAAAGCCTTTATTTCTTAAATGGAAATCAGACTTTTGACTATCTTTTTCAGCTGATTCAGTAGATGGGACATTTCATGATGCTTTTTTTGATACAAAAGCAACTTTGGCATTATTTTGTTATTTAACAAATTTTTTACAGCAAGTGCAGGAGAAAACTCCAATTTTAACAACATTGTTGAACAAATCTAAACGAGAACCTCTAAAAGTTCTAGAAATGTATTCAGAAAAAAATGTTAGTTACGGATTAGTTGTATTACCTTCACTTAAGAAAATTTCTCCAACAGATACTTCCTTTACAAACTTTCCATATGACATAAAACTTGCCGGATATGAGAATCATCAGAGATTCTATACGTGAAACTTGCAATTTAAATCTTTACTTCAATCGTTACTTGCAAATAAAAAGACTTTATTAGTATTCTCAAATAAGCCAAAACTTGATATTGCAAAAAATTTATTGAATGATATGGGAATCAAAAATATTGGATTCGCCCGTGAGGAACAAACTATCTCTTCAAAGTTATTTCAAACATTTCTAAATAAATCAGACTTTTCTGACTTTGAAATATTGTTTATTATTAAATATTGTGTTCATTTGTTTTACTGATATTGAGTATTAGATTTAAACTCGAAAGGGGATTACAAAGTTTACTGATTTATAAAAGATTCTCGCGAAATCATAAAATATCCACTAGTTCTGACTACACATCAATGATTGTATTCTATCTTTGAAAAACAGTCAGAGACTTACAAGGATTTTCAAATCGTATTTTTTGATGTAGAATGGCGATATCGTAACTATAATCAATATCTTTCTCGTACTTGTGATTTGTATTATATTCAGAACTTTGTAGATATGTTGTTGTATAAATATGAATTATTGAGAGAAAATAATATGATTACCGATACTTGATTATCTACTCTTCAAGAATTTGATACATTTTTTACGATGTTTATCTGAATTCTTTGGACAGAAACAAAAAAAATATTCACGAATAGACCAGATGACGAAATCCAAATCAATCCAATAGTTTCTAATCCAGATTTTTATCAAACTAATCTTATTTTACCAAAATTGAAAGAATTTTGATCAAGGTTAGAGGAAGTTCTTCAATCATCAGATTTTAAAACTTTATGGTCGCAGATAGAGCATTTCTTTTCAATTACAGAGACTATCGCAAAGGTTCAAAGAAAAATGTATAATCAATCAGATTTCTATTTCCTTTTTAGTGAAGATACAAAATTTACTAATCGAGATGAATTTTTGGATATATTCCAAGACTTTCATACAATCTTTCTTTCACATCACGAAAAAACTTACACATATCTATTGCCAAATATTCCAGACCAGAAGGAAAAAAGACTTCCACATCTAAAAGCCGTTCCGGATTTACAGGAGTTACTCCAAAAATCTGTTTCTGCAGGAGAAAAATCATTTTTCATAATTTCTACCGTAAAAGATGAATCTCGCGAGATTTTTGAATACTTACAGACACTATCAGAGCTAAAAGATTATGAACTTTTAGTAGAAAATATTACATGATGAGCTGGGAAAAATATTTATAAAGCTCAGAAACAACCCAAGAAGGTTGTCGTAGGATGATATAATTTTTTGATGATGTGCTATGCACAGAAAGTTCATTTTGATGAGTTGTTTATCCGAAATATTAAGTGAGCTCAGTCAAATTTAATTTTATCGGATATGCTTCGATTTGCTCCTGAAAAATAGCTATTATTTGTTATAAAAACCACGGTAAAATTTGCAATTTTTTGAAATTTTGAGTATAATATAATAAATAATATTTTATTACAAATCCATTCGGGATGATGTATAATACTCGATTCACAAAGCAAATCCGAAATGTAATGAAAGTTCTAGGTGTTGCTATCGCCGTGTATTTGGCGTTAACAATAAAAATTTGATTAACAGGAGAGAGTGATGAGGTAGCCCAATTTGATTACTTAGAATCAGAGACACAAGAAGTAATAAATGAAGAAGTCTTAGATCCTGATGAACATGGAGCAGGTTCAACATTTTCCAAACTCTGTAATAAATATCCAACTATTTGTAAAAAATTAACTCGATCGTGAAAATTTGAAGATAGTGATAAAACCATCAAATTTGCATATGTGGTTTATCTTCTTCAAATATTAGATGATAATATAAAACGCGGTGAAAATCCTTCTGATGCTTTAAAAGCTATGCTTATTAACCAATGAAAAGGCTCTCGTCGTGGAAGTGCTAATCGAGATACAATAACCCTCAACTTATGAAATATGGATTATGAAAGTGAATTTTTTCAAGTAATTTCCCATGAAATATGACATATTGTAGATTTATGATGACTCAAATGAACTAGTTCTAAGAAATCATCAAATTATACAGAATTTAATAAAGAGGTATTTGCAATTGATGACCCAAGTTTAGAATTTTATAAATATTCTCGATCTTCTGAGAAAGTTAGAAAAAGTTGAATGACGAAAGAAGATTTTTGTTCCGGTTATGGAATGACGGATCCATTTGAAGATTTTGCAGAATGTCATAATCTTTACTTAAATCATCACGATTATTTCCAGAAAATTGCTTTAACTAATTCTACAGTTAAAAATAAATATAACTATCTTTCCAATTTGTATTGATGAAATTTTATTAACGAGTCTGAAGCTAGCTATGAAAATCGAACTGAACTTTATAGAGCTCGAGATACTACAAAATTGCGAGAAGGGTAATTTATTGTGAGTTGATTATAAATCTGAATTCCGTATCTTATATTCAGATTTTTTATTTTGTTATATTTATTAAATGAAAAGACTTGCTTACTTATGATGTTTATTGTTAACTTTTGTTTTAGCTGCCTGTAATAATACTCAGCCAGTAATAGATGAAAATATTGATGAAGAAAATAGTGAAAATGTTATTGAAGAAACTGATGTTACAATTGAAGATGAATATATTACTTTTTCAGCAGCTGATTCTTTAGAAAGCTTAGATGCTAAATGGCATTCATACGTTGAACAGGGTATTATGCTAGAACAAGATAATTGCGATAGCTATGTATTCGCTTCAGAAAATAGCTGAAAATATTATTGAGCTTATAAATGTCAACAACCAAGCCAGGAAGAGTGATATACAGATACTCTTAGGTCCGGAATCTTGGATTTGTTCGTTGATGAACGAGTATTAACATGTGTTGAAGCAAATGGAGAACAATGAGTAGGATATAATCAAGAATTATATTGAGAGTATCAAAACGATAAAACTTGTGCAGAATTGGAAGAATATTTAGAATCAGTTTTATAAAAACTAAATATAATTTTCTCTAGCTTGACAATTATGTGGTAAATCACTATATTTTCATTGTAATAATTATTTTTGAAAATCTTGATTTGTATGCCAAATTCTCTTGTTGATGAAGTTCTTAGTCGTGTCGATATTGTCGATGTGATTTCTAGATATATTCCTCTTAAAAGGGCAGGAAGCAATTTTTCGGCATGTTGTCCATTTCATGGAGAAAAAACTCCATCATTTATGGTCTCACCAACAAAACAAATTTTCAAGTGCTTTTGATGTTGAAAAGGATGAAATGTGTTTTCTTTTGTTCAAGAGATAGAAAAGATCGATTTTCGAGATGCGGTAAAGCTGTTGGCAAAAGATGAACATATAGATATTTCACAGTATGAAACGACATCTAAATATGCACAAAAATCCCAAGATGATAAAGAAAAACTCAAAAGAATGCACAAGCTTGCCCAAGAATTTTTTGTTGAATCTTTGCATAAAAATGAGTCAGCTCTAATGTATTTACATGAGAACAGGAACTTGGATGATAAATTAATTTCAGATTTTTGAATAGGTTTTGCTACAGATAAGCATTATGAATTGCTGCAACATTTGAGAAGTAAATGATTCTCAGATGAGGACATGCTTGAGGCTTCGTTAGCTAAAAGAAGTCAAAATGGTGAAGTCTATGCATTTTTCCGCAACAGAATCACTTTCCCAATTTATGATTTGATGCAAAATGTGGTTGGATTCAGCGCTAGAATCTTCAATTGAGAGGTAGATGCTCCAAAGTATATCAATTCTGCAGAACATAAAGCGTTTGAAAAGTCTAAAATCTTATTTGGTTTGTCTCGCGCAAAGCAGTTTATAAATACAGAAAAGAAATTGATTGTTGTCGAATGACAGATGGATGTGATTTGATTAGCTCGTTTATGAGTCCCAGTTTGAGTCGCAACTTCTGGAACTGCATTAACAGAGCAACATATCAAAATTTTACAGCGCCATACAGAGAATTTATTTTTGCTCTTTGATAATGACCAAGCTGGGCGTCAGGCAACATTTCGTGCATTAAAATTATGCTATGCCCAAGATTTATTTCCAAAAATCATCACACTTCCAGAATGATTTAAAGATGCTGATGAATTGGCTAATCATCAGAATTGAAACCAGCTTTTTCAAGAATGTATACAAAAGGCAACGGACGGATTTATTGAGATATTTGATCGTTTGAGAGGTTCATTTGATATGAGTTCTCCAATAGATAAAACTAAACTCATCAATACGATGTTTGAATTGATTTTATCTGTGAATAATGTGTTGATTCAGGAAAGCTATAAAAAAGCTTTTGCAGAAAAATTATGATTTCCATTTGAAACAGTTGATGTTCAATTCAAAAAATATGTTCAGTGAGCATGAAAAATATTTGTTCAACAACAGAGAAGACAGTCTGAAGAAAAAAAATCCCACTATCAACCAGATCGTGAGCAGTTATTTGCATCTATTTTCTATAATGATTTTTTATCATCAGAAATTAGAGATAATTCTGAATTTAACCAAGATTTAGAATCGTTTTCTAAATTTATAGCTCGTGTTGATGGTAATAGTTTGCTTGCACATGTATTAAATAATTCTTGCTCCGAAGACGAAAAAACTTTACTTGATGAACTTCAGCTTCGACGAGAAAAAGAGATTTCAGAACTTTGAGATTCTAAAGATAAACGTGCGGTAATTTTAACTACGATAACGCCAGTTATTCAAGAATTATTCAAAATTGCCACAAAAAGTAGAAATTTGACTGATGATGAAAAAAGACAATTAATTATTTTAAAGTCTAAACTTTGAAGGAGATAAGAGTTACTAAAATAGTAAAGATTCTTTAAAAAAGTCAGATTTTTTTTGCATTTTCATAATTTTATGATTATACTTATGGGTAAGTATTTTACTTAATTTTTATTAAAATATGAAGAAAAAAATACTAGCTTATTTATTGATTGGACTTGGGTTCTTGTCGGTATCTGTTGGAAATATCTTTGTAAATGCTGCATGATCAAATGGTAATTCAACATATGAAGATAATTTTTGACCAGATGATTGACAGATGAGCTCTGATTCATCAGATGAGGCATACGATGGTTGAGAATTAGAAGGGGTTGTTGTCACTGCAGAAGCTTGAAAAGAAACAGAAAAATCTAATAAATCTGATTGTAATGGGATTAAGCTTAATACAAATGTCCCATTCATCTGAAATTGCATTAGTACAGATCCTCAAGATAAAAATAGTGTCACACCTACAGAAGCGTTCCCAACCTTTACGCAGGCTTTGATTAAGATAGTAATGTCAGTAATCTTAGTTGTTTGTTTTATATTGATTATTGTCTCAGGAATTCAATATTCTATGGATAAACCAAAAGAAGCTAAAGCCCTTATCGTGAAAGTTGCACGAGTTATTGGTTTGCTTTGACTCTCAGGGGTTATCTTAAAACTTATCAATCCTACATTTTTCTCTTAAAAATAACAGATTCTTATTACGCTTTAGTGAAGGTGATATTACTCTTTAAACTTGAAGACATATCATCTTCACTTTTTCAAAAATTAGAATTTTTATCTTTTCTCTCTTTTTTAAAATCGTGTTCAAATTTATTATCTTGACTAGCCTCGTCTTTCATTGTTAAACTAACTTTTTCTCTTCCTTCATCTATTGCCAATACTTTTACACTTACTTTTTGTCATACACTTACTATTTCTATAGGATTAGAAACATAATGATTAGCCATTTGAGATTTATGAACTAATCCATCATTATGCAAACCAATATCTACAAATGCTCAGAAATCTGTTACATTTCTAATGATTCATTCTAGTTGCATTCAAATTTTTAAATCTTTTATATCTAATACATCTGATTTAAAACAAGGAGCATCTCATTCATCTCTAGGATCTAATCAAGGTCTCTTTAATTCTTTAAAACAATCTTCTAATGTCTCTTTTCCCAATCAATATTTTTCACTCCATTGAATAATTTGAGTATTGGTAATATTCAAATCAGCCATAGGTAAAGTCAGATTCTTTTTCTTAATTCATAATTCATTTTCTAAAAGTTCATATAGTTGTTTAAAATTTTCAGGATGGATTCATGTTTGATCTAATGGTTCTTTTCAATTCTTAATCCTCAAAAATCCAATAGCTTGTTCATATGCTTTTGGTCATAATCATTTTACTTTCTTAACCTCTGCTTTACTAGTAAATGCTCAATTTTCATCCCTATATTCTACAATAGATTTTGCGACTTTTTCACTTAATCACGCAATATATTGTAGTAATGTGTAACTAGCAGTATTAACATCTACTCATACAGAGTTCACAGTATCTTCAACCTTTTCATCAAGTTTCTCTTTTAAATACTTCTGATCCACATCATGTTGGTACTGTCACACTCAAATAGATTTAGGATCTATCTTTGTTAATTCTGCAAGAGGGTCTTGAATTCTATGTGCAATACTGATGGCTCATCTAATCATTTCATTAAGACCAGGATATTCTTCTTGTGCAAGTTTGCTTGCCGAATAAATAGAAGCTCATGATTCAGAAGTAATTACATACTGAACATCTAATTTATGCTTTTTTATCATTCCAGCAATAAACTGCTCACTTTCCCTACTTGCAGTTCCATTTCATAAGGAAATGAGTTGAACTTTGTGTTTGTTCACCATTTCAACCAAAATCTTTTCAGCATTTATTAAATCTTTTTTAGGCTCGGTAGGGAAAATTGTCGCGTTTTCCAAAAATTTACCTGTAGGATCAACTACAGCTAATTTACATCAGTGTGCAAATCCTGGATCAAATCCTAAAACGGTCTTTCACTGAATAGGAGGGGTAAGTAAAAGATTCTTTAAGTTTTCTCCAAAAACTTTTATAGCAGCTTCATCTGCTCGACGTTTTTTATCTGCTCTAAGTTCTCTTTCGATGGAAGGAATTGTTAAACGTTTTAATCAATCTTCAATAGCTAACTGTAAATATTCTTGGGAAGTTCATAGGCATTTTCAATTATTTGGCAAAAAATATCTTTTTGCACATTCAAAAGTATACTCCCAAGAAAAATCGATATTCAGACTTAATTGTTTCTCTTTCTCGGCTCTTAATAGTGCTAAAAAAGCATAAGAAGGAATCTGATCCCATTTCTTTGTATAATCTCAATATACTTTATAAACTCCATTCGGTTCAAAAGTCTTTGTAGGTTTTGTAGAAAGTTGAGCGTTAGCTTCTTCATGAGTTTTGATATCTTCTCTTAAATTTGCATGATCGGAGACATCTTCAGCAATAATATCTTGAGCTCATGAAATAGCTTCCTCTTTATTTTTAACACTAGTTTTTTCATCTCATGTATCTTTTACATATTTTTCAGCTTCTAACTCAAATTCTTCTTTGCTAATTTCAGCTTTTCTTAAGATATCGGCAAGAGGATCTAATCATTTTGCCTTTGCGATAGTTGCACGAGTGTTTTTCTTTTCTTTAAATGGTCTGTATAAGTCTTCAACTCTTGCTAAAGTTTCAGCATCCATAATTTGTTGTCTAAGTTCATCTGTAAGTAATCATTTTTCATCTATTAATCTAATTACATCTTCTTTTCTGGCTTCCAAATTTTTAGTATAAGTATATACTTCATGAAAATCACGTAATTGCTCATCAGTTGCTCATTGAGTTAATTCTTTACGATAACGAGCAATAAAAGGAATGGTGTTTCATTCATCTAATAATGTAATGATATTACGAATAACTTTAGTTTCCAATCAGGTTTTGTTCGCCACTAAATCAACGAGATTTACTACCATCTTTCAAATCATCAACATATAAAAATCTGAATTATCAGTGAACAAAAGATTAAGAATGTTGCTGTTTTTTTCAAGTATGATTAAAAGTTTTTCAAGATAAAGTGCCTAAAAATTTGCATTTTTGAACGTTTCTGAGTAAAATTAATACATATTTATGATATATATAATATGTAACTCAAAATGGCAATAAAAACAAAAAAATCCTCATTAAAACTGAATAAAAAAATATCAATGAAGATTAGATTCGTTTCTATGTCCGTGTTTCTTTTAATGCTTTGATGGTGACTAGGAACTGATACATATTTTTCAATTTTTGTAAAAGACATTATTTGAAATTCTCGATGAGTAACAGCAATTGGGACAATTCTTGCGGTATCTAAACTGTCTGTTGTTATTCCAGTTGGGAAATTAAATGATCATGCAAATATAAAATATATTCTTCTAATTGGAAAGATTTTGTATGCAATGTGTGGAATTGGATTCTTTTTAGCATGAATCTTACATTCTCGAGCAATTTTGATTGTAGCTACCGTGCTAAACTGATTCGCGAATGGTACAACATTTACTAGTTATCGTAGTTATTACGGGAAAAGTGCAACAAAATCCACAAATAATCAAGTTTTTGGGGTCTATTTCTCATCTACATATATTGCAGAGGTCTTTGGTTCTCTAATTGCAGCATTGTTAGTTAGACATCTAGAATTGCCATATATGTATTTGTTTGTTGTAATTTTTGCATTGGTTTCTCTCTTAGAAGACCAAAAAATTAAATCAGAGATTTCGAAGAAATATAATAGAAGTCGGAAAAAAATGTATAATAGACTAAAATCTGAATCTAGATATATTGAAGAAATTGATGAATGACGTGAATCTACACAAACATTTTTTGGTAAAAAATGATTTTTACGCACTTTTATTAAAGAGTGTACCTCTCCAGACAGCTTCAGGGCGATTATAAATACATTACATTGATATAAATGAAATATTTATATTGCACTTTTAAGTCAATTTTTGAATAATCTCTTAAATAATATAGGATTTCTATTTATCCCAATTATTTCTGTAGAGAATAATCTGTCTCTATCACAGATAGCAATAGTTTTTGCAGTTATGAAGGCTCCATATATTATAAATGTCTTCTTATGAAAATTCGGAGATAAACATAGTAAGAAAATTCTGATTTCTAGTATATTGATTGTAATGTCTTTGCTTTACATAGCCATGTGATTTGCTCAGTGATTCTATTCAATTTTGTTACTTACATTCTGAATCTCTATGTGAGTTTCGATGTTGAATCCATTAACTTCAGCATTAGTAACAAGCTATACTCGTCCTAAAGATAAATGAGCAATGTCTTGAGTACAAGATTTTGCATGTAAATTATGAGATATCGTATGAGTTTTATGATTCTGATTCTTAACTTCATTTGTTTGACTTAGAGCTTGATTCATGATCGTTGGATTGTGTACTTTATGATTGTCATCATATTTGTTGACTAAAAAACTGATTTCTCGTAGGCGTAAACGTAGAGAACGTGAAACTGCGTGAATTGAATATTCTCTTCCTATTCCTATAGTTGATGCTAGTACTGATATATCTAAGACTTAATTCTTTCAATAAGTTCGGGGAACTCTTCCATATTCATATGTCATCTATTATCAAATATTTCAAAATCAGCTTTTGGTAAAAATGAATATAATTTTTTTCATTGAGAAATTGGGACACAGGTATCATCCTGAGAATGATACAAAAATATTTTTTCACACATCTTTTCTATTTCTGGAATCTTTTGTATATTGAATTCAAAATCTCAAATATATGATTCTTCGGGAGGTAGTCATTCATTATCAATTAGGGCCGAAACTAGGTGTAATTGATTAATTTTATTTGGAAATCAATTTTCAGTTAAATACTTCAAAATGAATATTGTTCACAAAGAATGAGCTATAATAATTGAGGGTCACTCCAAGTATTGGAATATCTTTTCAAATTGAACTTTCCATTCTGTATATAGAGCTATATCCTTATTTGGCATATTTAAAATAGCTACCTTATAACCATTTCAAAGTTTTTCTCATAGAGAATCTCTCCATTTCTTCTTTACTTGAAATGGATTATAATCCCACTTTTTCAATTCATTAATAAAATCTTCACGAGTTGGATAAGAATTTCATCATCAGATAAATATAACTTGCTGCATAATCCATATATGTTTAAATATATAATCTATTTTTGACTCCAAACAACACGTTTTTCTCCATCAATATCTTTGAATTCTTTTGCTGTTACCATAATCTTATCTCAAATATTATAATATTTTTTCCATTCAATTCCTTCTCATAATGGAGCAATCCAATTTTTATGTAAAAGTCATTCCACTCATTTTACTGTAATAAACATTCAGTAATTATACATGAGCTTTACATATCATTCATATTGCTGTCAGAGTTTTATATCATTTATTGAGAATTCTCCATTAAAAGCTGGTGGAGTAGTATTTCATCCTTGTGGCTTTGCTTTTCATTTTCAATCAGATTTTTTTCATCAATTTCATGATTGAACTTCTGTGGTCTTTGGCAATGAATTCTGTAACTTATCAATGTTCGGAATAAAAATTAGAGGGGATTCAGCTTTATCTCATAATCATGAAGCTTTTTTCATATCAGAGATTAATTTTTTAATCTCAGCCTTTTCTCCAACCCGCAAGAATATACGTTTTTTATTTTCATTTGTTGCAACATAAGAATCTACTCATAAAGTGATTTTCTTACCAGTAGGAAATGTTAGATTTTTTCATTTTGCATATTGTAATTTGGCCACAGAATCAATTTCATCCGGTTTTTTGTACCACACATATTTGAAAGTTTTAGCTTCTTTATCCATAACCATCGCATCAGCTTGCTCATCTTTAATTAAGAAGTTATCAAACTCTCAAATAGATTGCTGTACATCAAAATCTTGTAAGATTCTTGCGTCTTCTTCATCCAATCACAACGCTTCTAGTCTAGCTCTTTCTGCAACTTTTTCTTGCGGAGAGAAAGTTTTTTTTCATCGAGCATTCAAAAGAGATTCAAGTTGTGTACGTTCCATAGCATATCTTTGACGTGACTGGCGTCTGATTTTTTCGATGTGTTCTTCAATATTATCTACATCTGTGGCAGAGAATGGTGGGAGAGTTTTTGTGTTAAATGGATCTGATGAAATTCCATCTATCATTAATCTTGTATAAGTGGTATATTTAGGCAAAGAAATCAGATCATTAACTCCAACCATTTCCTTGAATTGGGATGTCATAACAGCAGCATCATCATAACCAAGTGTAAATGCAATAATACTTCATACATTTCCAAAAATAGCATTTTTAACGTCTTCATCTAATTGTGATGTATATTGATTGGCGAGAATTAACGCTAATTTATATTTTCTGGCTTCAGAAAGGATTGTGGCAAAAGATTTAGTAGCAAAGTTCTGAAACTCATCGATGTACAGATAGAATGGACGACGTTTACTTGCGGCAATATCAGCCCTTCCCATAGCATCAATCTGAATTTTCGTGACTAAGAGAGATCCAATCATATTTGCATTGTCTTCTCAGATTTTTCATTTAGATAGATTTACTAAGACTATTTTTCATTCGTCCATAGCTTTTCTTAAACTTAATTTAGAGCGAGGCTGACCAAAAACGTTCCTTACTAAACGAGATGAAAGAAATTGTCACACTTTATTTGTGATTGGAGCAATAGCTTCTTCTCTCTGTTTGTCTTGCCATTTATTAAATTCAGAATTCCAGAATTTTAATAAAACAGAATCTGTAACATGAGAAATTACTTCTTCGCGGAATTCTTTATCGGTTAGTACACGTAAAATGTGCATTAATGTAGCATTAGGATAGTCAATTACAGACAAAACCACATTACGCAAAATATATTCCAATCTTGGCCCCCAAGAATTATCAAATAGTTTTTGAAAAGTAGAAACTACTCATGAAGCAATTCTATTTTTTTCATCTTCATTATCAGCTTGTAAAAGATTGAATCAAATTGGATATTCTGTATCAGACAAATCAAACAAAATTACATCATTTATTCTATTTGAAGGAATCGATTCAATAATCGTGTCCACTAATTCTCCATGAGGGTCAAGCAAACATAATCAGTTCCCAGCATTCATATCAGAAATAATCATATTTGAAATGATTGTTGATTTTCAGGTTCAGGTTTTTCAAACTATGTAAACATGACGAAATTTGTCTTCTTCTTTCAATCCAAAAAGAATCTGATCTCATCTATAATCTGTATTTCATAACAAAGTCAATTTTGATGCATCTGAAGTTTCAGCATTCGGAATATTCGTTGGATAAGGTAATTTACGATATAGAGTGTATTCCAATCATTTCACAAAATTAGTTTTAGTTGGAATGTGGAAGGAATTTACAACTTCAGAGAAACGACAATGATGTCGAATCCTTTTTTTCTTTAATTCGCATGTTCATTTTGTGATGAACGTAGCTAAAACTGATGATAAATTTGTTTGAACTGCATCAGCGGTAAAAGAGTCTTCGGTTATTAATGAATAAGACAAAGAGAAATAAATTTGGTCTTCTTCTTTCTTTTCTTTATCTTCAGAATTCTCATCTTTTTTTTCTGATGGAGCTCGGGCCCATTTTATAATTTTTGCAATAGTATGCCGAGCTTGTTTCCATGAAGATTCTTCTAACTTAAAAGTATAGTCAAAGAATATTGTTAAAATAGATTTATTAGGTATATTCTGAAATAAAGACAATAAATCTACCATAGGATCTAAATAATTTCATTCTTTTTGAAAAGCAGAAATGTCTTTGAAACGCGAATCTTTTGGCAAGTCAATCCGACTACGCTCTTTAGATACGTCAGGAGTGTCTACTTCTACTAAATCTGATGTAGGGAAGGATCCATAAAAAGTATTAGAAAAATATTCCTTAAACTTTGTAGGAAGCTTAACATAAAATTTTACTCACTGACTATTTCAACTTATGAAAAATGAAATTGTTTTCGATTTCAAAGAAATTAAGTTCTCAACAATTTTTTGCCAATGTGCAACAGTTCTTTCGTTATCTTTAAATGGCTTAATTTGAAAAGTAATAGTAGTAGGCATCTTGGCCTGTGGGGCTGATACAGCCTTTTCATCCTTTTTAGGCATTATTTAATTTGTTTAACATGTAAAGAATACCTTACATAAAAAATAATATAAATATTTCTAAAGTAAATGCAAAACTTAATTTGAACTTGCAATTATCTGACAAATCTATACAAAGACAGTGGGGCAGATTTTCAGTCCCTTTTTCTTTATTTTCTATTGCTTATGCTATGAAACTAGATGGAAAAGCAATTCAGGCAGCAATGATGGAATTGATTGCTGATTACAAATTAGATCCAAATCAATTATTGGATATTTCATGTCAGTGAATTAAA
This sequence comes from Candidatus Absconditabacterales bacterium, assembly GCA_045627125.1. GTDB lineage: Bacteria > Patescibacteriota > Gracilibacteria > Absconditabacterales > Absconditicoccaceae > UBA3291. Next base: position 23,452 of record JAZQNA010000018.1, read on the forward strand.
TCGTGATTTAAAAAAGACTATCCAGAATATAGAAAATCTGAAATTTTGGTAGATATTAAAGCTGATGGTTCAGTTGCTATTTATAAAGCTACTGATGTTGTAGAAGAGGTTGAAGATCCGGAAACTCAGGTCTGCTTAAAAGATGCTCAAAAAATTAGAAAGGATGCTGAGATTTGAGAGAGATTACTCGAGGATGTGACTCCAGAATCTATGGAGCTTAGCAGAATTGCTACAATGACTGCCGCTCAAACAATTAAGCAAACATTGAAGAATATAGAAAAGGAAAAATTTTATGAAAAATTCCAATGAAAAGAAGGAGAGCTCCTTAAAGCTAGAGTTACTAGAGTTTATGGTGATAGTGTCGTACTTGATGTAAATTCGACAACGGTCGTGTTGCCTCCAGAAGGACAAATTCCTGGAAAAACTTATGAACCTGGAGAAGAAATTTGTGTTTTCTTGAAATGAATGAAAAGTGAATGAGGTGCTTCTAATCTTGAAATATCTCAAGCAAATGCTGATTATATTGCTGCCATTCTTGAAAAATGTATTCCTGAATTGGCAAATGGTAGTGTAACTATTGAGAGGATTGCTCGTATGGCTGGAATTAAGACTAAGGTTATTGTTTCATCACGTGATGAAAAAATAGATCCAGTTGGGGTTATGGTTGGATACAAGGGGGAAAGAATTTCAGAAATTTTGTCTCTTCTTGATTGAGAAAAGGTTGATTTCATAGAATTCGATGAAGACCCTGAAGTTTTCTTAAGAGATCTGCTTAAGCCAGCTCAAATTCAATCTGTAGAATTTAAAGATAAAAAAGCTGTAATCAAGGTTGAAGAAGATCAAAAACCATTGGCAATTTGAAAGAAAGCTTCAAACATTAAGTTGGCATCACAAATTATGTGAATGACATTGGAAATTATTTAATTTTAATTAAAAATTTTTTGAAAGCTGATTTATCTGTTATATAAGTCAGCTTTTTATTTATGAAAATTTTGGTTAATTACAAAATATACTGATGAGTTAAACCAATAATTTTCATTAGTTTATGATGCTGGTTTTAAAAGAAAATTATTATTCATCAGAGCGTTTTTTTATCTTGAAATCGAATAGTAAAAAAATATATTAAACTGCTCATAAAATCAATTAATAAATGGGCGTAAATCATCATCTTGAACGGATTTGCCACTGTTGATGTATGGTTTAGATTTTATTTCTTATTTTTTTATTATCATGGCTGCAGAAAAAAAAGTAACAGCAACTGCTGGTAAAGACACATGATCTCCAGAAGCACAAATCGAGAGATTAACTGCAGATATTCAAACTCTTCAGGATCATGTTTCAAAGAATCAAAAAGATTTTGATGCTAAAAGATCTTTGCTTCAGAAAGTTGCAAAAAGAAGAAGATTCTTGAGATATCTCAAGGAAAATCATGTTGAAAGATACGCAGAAATAACAAAAAAAACAGGGTTAAAAGTATAGTTATCAGACTGACTAAAATTTAAGTCAGAATTTTTATTTCATTAACGTTTTATTTTTATGGCAAAAAAAGCTACAGCACAGAGCCAATATAAAGTGCCTGTGATTAAAGAAGGACAAAAAGTAAAATGAGTTATCCTTCGCGAAATTGAAAACTGAATCTTAGTTGATTGTGAAAATGGAGCTTTTACTGGAGTTATTCTTGCAAAAGAAGCTAAAGAACTTAAAAGATCTAATGTTGAACTTTCATCAGGAACAGAACTTGAACTTGAAATAATTAATCCAACTATCAGACACGAGGATTGATATTACATTGTTTCAGTTACAAGACTTCTTCAATACGACGTTTGGAAGTCTGTTATTGATAAGTTCGAAAAGGATACAATTATTACTGTTGTCCCTACAGAAGCAAATCTTGGAGGTTTGTTAATCGATATGCACGGAATTAAATGATTTATTCCTTTATCACAATTAGCACCAATTCATTATCCAAGAGTTGAGGATGGAGATCAAGATGCTATTTTCGATAAATTGCTTGCTCTTATCGGAGAAGAAATTAAAGTTAGAGTAATCAATATTGACGAAGAAGAAAGAAGGATTATCCTTTCGGAAAGAGAAGCTCTTCGTGAAGAAAGAGAGAAGGTTCTTTCTGAACTTGAAGTTGGAAAAGTATTTGATTGAGTTGTCTCATGAGTTTCTTCATATGGACTTTTCGTTACTATCGGAGGTACAGTAGAAGGACTTGTTCATATTTCAGAAATTACTTACGGACACGTAAATAATATCGATAAACTCGGAAAAATATGAGATAAAATGCAGGTTAAAGTTATTGGACTTGAAAATGGAAAGATTTCTCTTTCAGCAAAACAATTGAAAGAAGATCCATGGGAAGCTCTTCCAAAGAAATACAATATCGGAGATGTCTTCGAAGGAGAAGTTATCAGATTCGTTCCTTATGGAGTATTCGTTCGTGTATTTGATGATATTAATGGACTTGTACACTTGAGTGAATTATCTCAAAAAGCTGTAAATAATCCAAATGAAGTTGTAAGAATTGGACAAAAAGTAAAAGTAAAATTAATTCTTATTGATCCAAAAAATAGAAAAATCGGACTTTCAATGAAAGATTTGGATGAATCATCAAAAGAAGCTCCAGCTAAAGCAAAAAAAGCTGATTTAGCTGATATTGCGGATAAATTAGAAAAGGAAGAAACTGAAAAGAAATCTGAGAAGAAAACTTCAAAAGCAAAGAAAACTGATGCTGAATAGTTAGTTTCTAAATAAGTAAAAAGGCACTTTGAGGAATCTGGGTGCCTTTTTATGATGGCTTGAAAAATAAATAGTTTTTGATAATCTCGATAATGTTTTATTTAGGAATGTGGTTTTGAGATATGAGAGAAATTATTTTAGCATCAAACAATGAACATAAAATTAAAGAATTTAAGGAAATGTTTCCAGAAGATAGAATATTATCATTAAAAGATATTTGATATTTCGAGGATATCAAAGAAACGGGTGAAACTTTCTTAGAGAATGCTTTGATAAAAGCTAGATCAGTTGAAACGTTTCTAAAATGAAAAAATATTTCAGCGAATATTATAGCGGATGATAGTGGATTGTGTGTGAATGCTTTAAATTGAGAACCATGAGTATATAGTGCTAGGTATGCTTGATGACATGGTAATGATCAGGCTAATAGAGATAAATTATTAGAGAATCTGAAAAAAAGTTCTGATAGAACAGCTTATATTGCATGTGTATTAGTAGAAATTTATCCTAACGGAGATTATATTTTTACAGAATGAAGAGTGCAGTGAAGGATATTAGAAGAAGAACGTTGAGATAAATCTTTCGGCTATGATTGTGTGTTTTTCTCCGATGAGTTAAATAAAAGTTTTTGAGAAGCAACAGATGAAGAAAAAAATCTAATATCTCATAGGGGAAAAGCAATTTTTCAATTAAAAGAATTAGAACATCAAAAATGATAAAATAAAAAACTTTTATACATTTACGCATAAATTATGACTTATAAAACATCTCGAAATTTTGACCTTTTAGCGAAAGATCCTACGCCAGAATATCGACATGATCAAAGAAAGCGTGCAGAAATTATTTTTCATTCTTTCAAACAAAAACGAGAATGACATGAAGACTATCTTGTTGATGCTAAAATTTTGCGTGAGGCGCTAGACGATTACGAAAAGATTCAGGATTGAACTCGAGGAAATGGGACATGAAATGACTTTTGAGTTATATGAACAGAAAGTTTTTATTTTTGGTTAAAGACAGCATTAAATTCAGAAGACCAAGAATCCCGTGCAAAATCTAATCAGGCAGATGAGTTTGCAGTAAAGATGAGAAATGAAATATTATTCTTTGAACTTTCTTTGTCTAGAATAGTTGCAGAAAAACAAGCAGAGTTTTTAGCTAATCCTTTACTTGAGCCTTATCATCATTTTTTAGAACAACAATTTATGGCATCAAAATATTTGTTATCTTCAGAAGGCGAAAAAGTGTTAAATCTTTTAACTAAAACATCGTATGAAAATTGGGAGAATATGACAGCCAAGGCTCTATCCCAATCAGAAAAAGAAATGGATTTTCCAACATGAAAGAAAAAGTGTACATTGGAAGAATTGGCTGTTTTAACATCAGATGACGATGAGAGTATTCGTAAACAAGCAATTAATCTATTGAATGAAATTCATTTGCAAACTAGAGATATGGCTGAAAATGAAATGAATTCAATCCTTGAATATAAAAAAACGATTGATGATCTAAGGGGGTTTAAAACGGCAGAAGATTTTTTAAAACTTCGTGATGATATTTCTGTTGAAACAATACATACCATGGTAAATACAGTACAAGAATCCTTTGATTTGTCGCGCGAATTTTACAAATTTAAGGCTAGTTTACTTTGAAGAGAGTCTTTTACATATTCTGAGAAACTGCTAAAATACGGTTCGGTAAGTCAGCAATATTCTTTTGAAGAAGCTGTAGAATTGGTCCGTCAAACTCTGAAGAAATGGGACTCAGAATTATTAAATATTTTTAATAAATCGTTAGAAGATTGATGTATTGATGTGTTCCCGCATAAAGGAAAACATGGAGGTGCTTTTTGTACGGACAGTTCAAAATGATCTCCAACATATATTTTGCTTAATTTTACGAATAAATTACGTGATGTTTCAACTATTATACATGAATCATGACATAATGCTTCAAATATTTTGATGAAGAAGAATCAAAATGCTTTAGCCTATGGTAATACTTTGGCTATTGCAGAAACTCCTTCAACATTTTATGAATCTTTATTGGCAGATTACTTGGAATCTACATTGCAATGAGAAGAATTATTAATCTACCGTATGGAAGTGCTGGATGATATGATAAGTACAGTCCCTCGTCAAGTTGCAGAATATATTTATGAACAAGATTTGCATAAGACTTTTCGTGAAAAATGATATTTGTCTGCAGATGAAATTGGTCAGATTTTTGTTTCACATATGAAAGATTATACATGAGATGCTATTACATATGATGAATATGATGCAAATCGTCGAATTAGTTGGAGCCATACAAGATCATTTTTTTATGTATATTCGTATGCAAGTGGATATTTGGTGTCTCAAGCTTTACTTAGGAAATTAAAAAACTGAACCCTCAATATTGACCAGATTAAACGATTTTTTTGAGCAGGAAGCTCTATGAGCCCAGAAAATATTTTTTTGAAATTATGAATAGATATTACAAAAAAAGAGTTTCGAAATGAAGGTTTACAGCAAATGAAAGACTATCTTTCAGAAACTAAAGAGTTAGCTAGAAATTTATGAAAGATGAAATAAAAAATCCCATTTGATACAATGGGATAAACTTATGCTTAGCTTAATGTGAATTATCGAAATAGGTTATAAATTCATAATGTAACTATATTAAGTTCATATCATAATATATGACTCCAATTTAAATGACTCCTTAAAGATTTTCTTTGTCTCTCAATCTTATTTCGTTGCCCGTCAGATATAACCCTTTGATGAAGTAAAACTTCCACTTTTTGAACATTTTCTTTTATTGTATCTAAATTATCTATATATTCAAAATGTCAGCTTTCAAACATTGTTTTCATCAGAGCAAAACAAGGATCGTATTGTAATGTTTGTTGTTCTGATATTGAATATTGTGCTTTAGAAAGTAAGTAAATTATTTCATCAACAGATACAGTTAAGTCTTTTTTTGCTTGTTCAGCTTTACGCAAACTGAAACGATGTAATGGTAAAATAATCAAAAAACTGATTAACCGTAAAACGATAACTATTGCAATAATGGTAGACCAAAATTGATTTGTATTGAAAAAATAGCTCACCCAATCAGTACAAAATGCTCCAAATTTGCTAAGAGATGTGCTGATAACATCCATCTTTCAAAATTCTGTGAAAATAAAATTATCTTCGTATACTCTTCCACATATGAATAACCTTTCCATCCTTGATTGCAAGTGGAATCCAGTCTCTTCGCCACATAGGAATTTTTTGGTTCAATGCCCAACGATGTCGAGATTTTCATCCAAAAATATCATTCCTTTTTGGTAAACGAACTATACTTCAAATTAATTCTTCTCTAGGGATAGTTAAATCAAATCCAAAAAAATTTATAGAATTTAAATCTTTAATTTCTAGCTTTTCATCTTCCGTATTAATTCATTTTCTTTCCCAGAAATTAGATTCGGCCTTAATAATAAATAATTCTTTTTCATGAATAAAAAAATAAACATTGCTTAATTTCTTATAACTATTTTTACCATCATTTAGCCAATATCTTCGTTCGCTTACAAGAGTAGAAGAAATCTGGATTTTGATTCAAAGCTCTTTCCATAAATAAATGATGTCGTCGGAATTACAATTTAAAATATTTTTAATATATTTATAAGAAAAATCGGCTTTCCATAATGGAAATTTTGGTATTTCTCTCAAAATTGGTTTGTTCAAGCATGATTCCTTACTATTTTCATAAATCTCTAATTCATTGTATATATTAGCAAAACTAGTTAAAAAATGATTTCATTCCTTTTCTCCGTATCCACATAATGGAATCATAATCTCGTTTCTAACCCGGTTCCTTTTGGAAATGTCGGAGTCTTGATTGGTTTTGTCTTCAAAATATGGTAATCAGATCTTATTACATACGTCTAAAATGTTATTCTTCGAAATAGATAACAAAGGGCGGCAAGCTTTACATTCATTTGATAATAATGGATGAACTTGAATTTGGTGCATGTTCAGAAAACCATTCATCCCAGATCCACGCATTAAATGTAAAATAGTAGATTCAACTCTATCATTTAAATGGTGTCCGAGAAATACATAATCAGCTTCTATTATTTCCTGTAATGTTGAAAACTGTTCATACCTTCGATTTCTTAAGTGATTCTCATCCGTCCATCAATTTTCAGTTCTTTCAAACAAATGAAAATTTAGACCAATAAAAAAATCTGACATAGCTTTAGCTTCATTTTCACTTTCAAGTCTAATTTTGTGATTGCAATGTGCGATATGAATATTTTGTAAATCGAGTTGTCTTTCATTTGCAAACAGTAGGAGAGTAATAGCCATTAACATGCTATCTGCTCATCATGATACCGCTAAAATGCTTTTTTTGTTTTTGAGGTTTAGAGATTCAAAAAATGGTATCAGCTTTTGATACAAACATAAAAAATCAGGATTTTGGATTCATTTAAATATATCAGAATAGTGTGTAATTCAGCGTTGCTCTTGCATTATTGCATGAAAGAAATATAAGTATTTATGCATTTATCATACATTTTAACTGTAAAAATGAAAGATCAAAGTTTTGAAATAAAAATTGCAGATTTACTTAATCAAGTAGCTGTCGATGAATTAGTATTCGAGAATAAACATACAAATTTCATTCCTAATTTAGGTAAAGATTGAATATCCGGTAAAATAAGACTTTCATGAATCGATGATGAAAACGTTTTAGTAGAGATTGAAGAACTAAGTTGTGAACTGAATGAAATTTGCGATTATTGTACTAAAGAATTTCCCAGAAAAATAGAAGTCCATGGATACTGTTCTAGATTTACGCTAAATAAAGAGGAAAAAGATTATGCGAATGATGAAGTCCTTTTCTTTATTGATGAAAAAAACGCTACAATAAATATTGAAGAAATGGTTTATCAAGCTATTCAATTGGAGAATCCTTTTGTATTATATTGCCCAGAATGTGCTTCTAATCACTTGGTATCTCCTTCTGAAGATGATTTTGATGAGATTGATAATGAAAGTAGATGAAATATTACTTTTCACTAGATTTTGTTTTTAGTCTTAATTTGAAATAAATGATACAAAAAAATGTTGGATTTTGATATGCAAGTTCTAAGAAAAAAAACTGCAGGCATACATGATTAAAAGTAGTATTATGTTTGTTTATCATTATTGTAATTTTTTGTTGTATTAAATTCTCACCAAAAGCTTTAACATTTGAAAACGAGAAAGTATCAATAGTGAAATGAAATAATATTTCAAAATTCTATGAGAAATTAGACAAAAATCAGATCCTTTGGTTAAAATTTTATATCAAACGTAATCCTGAAGCATTACCAAATATTCAAGAATGAACTTATATCTTTAGTGGAACATATACTAATGCAGAGTTCCTAGCTCATATTGCCGAAGGTCCAGAAAAAGAGTATATTTCTTATACAGTTCTAGAATGATGGTCTATATATGATATTGATGCAGATTTGGCCCAAAAATGATATATCTCAGCGGGTGAGTATATCGATTATGTTACGAATCCTTCCAAAATCGCTGAATTGTCGCAGAGGTATGATTTTTTTGACTCGTCTCTTAAATCGCTGGAATGATTCCTTTATCCAGATACTTATTATTTAGATAACCGAGGTAATTTAATTAATCAATTAGTATCGATTCAACTCAATACATTTCAATCAAAAATTTGGTCTGGTCTGGCTCCAGATTTTGTCTCCATTCAATCTAAATATGGACTTTCAGTCTATGAAACTATTACTTTGGCATCAATAGTAGAGAAGGAAGAAAAAAATAATTCAAATAAAACTACAGTAGCATGAATCTTCTATAATAGATTACAAGCAAAAATGCTAATTGGAGCTGACATTACGTTGTGCTATGGACTGGCCCAGCCATATAGTGCATGTAGTCCAACTGTTATTACAAATAATTTAAATGACGCATCTAATAAATACAATACGCGTGCCTTGGCTTGATTGACACCAACTCCAATCTGAAACCCGTCACTAGCTACAATCCAAGCTGTATTACATCCAAATCAGACTAATTATTATTTCTATTTGCATGATTCAAAAGGAGAAATTCATTATGCAGAGACTAATGCTCAGCATAATGATAATAAGGCAAAATATTTATAATTTCTTTGCATATATCAGAAATATTTCTTTACGATATCACAATCTAATAATTTCAACATTATTAAAGTACTTTTGAATAATAGGTAAGATATCGTTCCAATGTATTAGCATTTCTTTGTCCAGAATATGAATTTCTGCAATTAAATTGTCGATTTTCCCCCATTCAAAATCAGATCGTGAATTAAATATTTCAAATTCCATTCCTTCTACATCAAGTTTTAATACATCAATTTTTTTAATATCGTTGTTTATAATATAATTTTTTAAAGTATCAAAACTGACTCCAATTTTATTAGTAGATGAATTTAGAAAAGAGTGAAACTTGCTAGATTGCATAGTCTTTTCTTCATTCAAAAACATAAATCAGATTTCTTTTTTTGCTCAAATTCCATAATTATTTAAAATTATATTAGGACATCCGGTTAAATTGGTTTTTGCTTGCTCATAAAAATCTTTGACTGGCTCAAAATAATAAATTTGTGCAGTTGTTCATAAAGCTAAACATCGTAGAGAAAAATATCCAACATGTCATCCAATATCAAAAATACATCAAGCTTTAGTAATTTCATTATTTGCAAATCAGTATTCTTCTTTTACAAAAATTTCATAATATAGAGCCTTTTCATACTTCTGAGACTGAATTCCTGATGGCATCTTAAAAATTTACTTTAAAAAATGATTCAGCTTTTTTGAATATTTGTTTATCAGAAGAGTAGGAAAGTTGATTTATAATTTTATTAAAATCTCCATAAATTACTTTATCGACTTCTTCATCTGTCGAGTCACTTACTTTTGATTTTATGTTCATAGCAAAATATTGCACTTGTACAATTCATTCAGAATTTAGATATTCAGCAGTCCCCAAATCTCCGATAATTTCACATTCTAATCCAGTTTCTTCCATTACTTCACGTAAAGCTGCTTCTTTGTTTGATTCTCAATTTTCAATATGTCATTTTGGTAGAGAGATATCGTTGTACCTACTTCTATGTACTGCTATAAAATCCTTTCAATCTCGAATAATTCCTCCAGCCTTTTTTACTATATTGTGTTTAATTGAATTCATGCGCCCCTATCCTGATAAAAACAAAGAGAATACTAACAAGCTTGAATCTTTTTGCAAGTAGATTTTGAATAAAAAAGAAAAACCTGATTATAACTGGACGCATCCGCACAATATTTAATCAGGTTTTTTTAGATTAGAAATCTTCTATGATTATGATGCTAATGCTAATTTGCTTTGTACCGGCATCGGTAACTGAGGTTCTTTAGGAACTAATGAAAATCTATTATTCTTTAATGCTAATCAAACTTCTTGGTAATAAGGTTTGATTTCGAAGTTATTTCTAAGACTTAGTTTTGTATTTGTTCTACTATTATTCATTCTGTCGACCTTGGCTGAAATAGTAGATGCAATTTCTCAAGCTTCGTAATCAGAATATGCTCTTTCTTCAAGTAAAGCCTTAAGTCCTAATTCTTGATTTTTTTCTCGAATTTTAGGAGTATGATAGTCTTTTTTTCAATTTTCATTAATTATATAACGATTAGACATTTGTAATTAGTTTAAGAGGTAAATAGGTTTAATTATGATATCTTCATCATGTTTTGAAAGTTCTCTCGTAGTGAGGATAATGCATTTTTACTTGAACCAGATAAATTTAATCAATTTCAAGTGAGTTGGGTTGCTGAAGTTCAGTTTCCTTTTTCATTTTTTAAATCGAAAGCATCAACAATAAGTTTGGCAACTTCTCATCTAGTTATCAACTGCTCTCAGTCTCCTGCAAGGATAAGCTGGTTTTTAGAACTAGTCGATAAGAGTGAAGTAACTTCTCACCGAGAAAGCAATTTATTAGGCTCGAAAGAAACTCCGTTTGATGTCTGAGAAAGTAATGAATTACATATCTGAGACTCAAGACAAAACTCAAGATACGGAGAATACGTGGTATACGTGCTAGTATTGGTATCATTCAACAATGGGGTTAAGTAATAAAAGTTATTGATAGTTGGTTTAGAACCTGACTGACTCATCAGAGCTCTAACTATCATCATGACAAAATCTTTATTTTCGATTTTGGCATCGGGATAAAATTTCCCATCCACTCATCCAACGATTCAACGTTTTGCAAGTAATTGAATATCGCTTTGATAAGCGGAATCACTAATATCACTAAACACTGCTAAAGATCACTCATTCAGCTCTAATCAAAAAGCCGAAACCACTAGCTCACACATCTCATCTTTACGTAAAGTTTTTTTACTTTCGAACGAGATAGCTGGAATATTCTTAATATAGTTAGGATATTTTTCCTGAATCTTATTCAGAATATTTTTTGCTTCTTGTGGTGTAATAAATGCATTGAGACGAAGGTTACCCTCCGAATCTTTCAAAGCAATAGACTGAAGGAATCATAATTCATACGCTGAGTTAACTCTCATTAATACTTCAGAATCGAAGGTTGGATCTGTAAAGTAGAAATTAGTCGTTAACCCTACTAGGTTGCTAGGCTCGTATCAGAGCTGGACGCGATAAGCATCCATTACTACCCTAATGAAATCACTTACGCGTACGTAATTATGAGGATAAAACTTATTATTTGGGTGAATAATTCCGTTTGAATATAAGACAGTTATAGCATCTTGGTAAGAAGAAGTCGAGATATCCTGATATACAGATGGTAGAATATAACCATTAGCAAAAGATAGCTGAATAGGTAACTCTTCCGTATTCGTTGTCGAAGTATCTTCATATCAAGAGGCAACCTCATCTCATAGGGCAGTATCACTTTCTTTTTTAGGAAGTTCTACAGTCAAAGAATTGGTACTATCGTTATTCCCTACAAGTTTATTCCATCATGAAATAGCTCGTTGGGCAACAGATTCTTCCACTCCAGCAAAGTTGTTCTCCTGATCCTCTTTTCACTGAAGGTCTGAAGGCTTTGTGCTTTCTGTAGTTATGATAATCTGATTTCCAGTCTCCTTGGCAAGAGTTGTATTTCCTAAAAGACAAGAAATGATATATCCAACTCAGAATAAAACCATTACAAATACTACAATCGTTAGAAATCCTGAAGATTTCTTTTGGTTGTTTGTTTGCATGTAGTGTTAGTTTAGGGAAATAAATCGGTAATGTTGTGTGCTAGAACCAATTTATCATAACAGAATTAATTTTCTTAAGTGAACTAAGCTTAAATTTGATCGATCTTCCAAATAAGGCATCAAATTCTGTTCCCTAGAGTGTCAATTATTTCCCTTTCATAAATAATGACATATATATTATATATCTTTTTTTTGTTTTGTCAATTTTTTGCAAAGATTTTTTATATGCCATTTTATTAATCATTACCCAGGTTATCTGGCAATATCTTTTTATTAATATTGTTTATAAGCTGCTTTTATATAATATTCTTATATATAAAAAACGCTCAGAAGTGAGCGTTTTTTATCATTATGTCATCCAAATTCTAATACGCAATTACAACAGCAGGACTCATAGTAGTACTAAGAACTACTTTTTTAACAAGCTTTCCTTTAACTCCAGTAGGTTTGTTGTCCTCGATAGCTTTTAACAAAGCATTAACATTATCTACTAATTTAGTATCATCGAAAGATACTTTTCCAATTCCAGCGTGGATATTTCCAGTTTTATCCAATCTGAATTCGATTTTTCATTTCTTAACTTCTTCAACAGACTGAGCAATATTCATAGAAACAGTTCCAGCTTTTGGAGATGGCATTAAACCTTTAGGTCCAAGTTGTTTAGCAACTGGTGCTAAATCTCTAATATGATCAGGAGATGTAATCAAAACATCGAAATCTGTTTTCCCAGCTTTAATAGCTTCCAATAAAGATTCGAATCCAGCAATATCTGCTCCAGCTTTTTTAGCTTCTTCAACTTTATCATCACTTACGAATACAGCAACTCTTTTTGTCTTTCCTGTTCCGTGAGGAAGAATAGTTGTAGCTCTAATCATTTGATCGTTATACTTAGGATTAGCATTAGTTTTGATTGCAATATTTACAGTCGCATCAAATTTAGCATAATTTGTTTGTTTAACGAGTTTTACAGCTTCTTCAACACTGTATTGCTTTAAAACGTCAACAGCTTTTTTAGCTTCAACGTACTTTTTTCCGTGTGTTGGCATAATAATAACGATAATAGAATAAAAGTGGTCCATAGCGAAAGAATAAATCTTTCTGCCACAGTATATTTCAGCCTTTTAAAGGTTTGAAATCTGATTATAACTCGCAGTCAACTCCCATATTTCTAGCAGTTCCTGCAATAATTCTGATTCCTTCTTCTACAGAATTAGCATTCAAATCATCCTTTTTCAATTCGTATATTTCTTCCAAATCTTTTCTAGATAATTTCCCAACCTTATTCTTGTTTGGTTCTCCAGAACCTTTTTGAAGATTAAGTTTCCATTTAATTAATCCAGATGCGATAGGAGCTCAAACTTCCAATTGGAAAGTTCTGTCAACGAAAACAGTCAATTTAGCTTTTACTTTTACATCTGTAGGAGCGAATTTTTTCATCAAATCCATAGTCTTATCATTAAATTCTTTGATGAATTGTCCGATATTTACACCGTTTGCTCAAAGCATAGGTCCTAGAGGAGGAGCTGGTTGAGCTTTTCCGGCAGGAATCTCAAGATTGAGAATAGTTTGCACTTTTGCCATTCTTGCTTAATTATTGAATAAATAAAGATTGAAGATAGTCTTTACTGTAATGATATTGATCTGCTGGCACTTGTAACAGCCAAACGTCTCATTGAATTTCAATGACCATCATCACTCGCTTATCTTTGAATTGAGACAGATTTATATAACTTACTTTATCTCAGAATAATTGATTCTGAATAATCTCAGTTTCTGTCTTCATTTCATAGACATTTCCTCCTAAATTTTGAATCGTCTGAACAAAATTCAAATGATCTCCATAATAGACAAAGTAATTTCACTTGGCATCCTGCAATGTAAATTGTGGACTCGTTCCAAGGATATCGACAATGTCTAGCACACCAAAATATTCAATGGTGCCAGAGAGCATCTTATTTGTAGAAGCTGGACGATCTGAGGTAGAAGACTCAGCTCAGATAGGAGTTTGAGTATGTGAGCTAGTTACTCAACTTTGAGTTGAGATGTCCCCTAAATCAACAGAACTAGAAGTCTGACTTCACAAATCTACTTCATTTGTTGATGTATTAGGAACATCAATCTGATTATGTGATCATTGATTTCATGTATCTCATGTATCATTCGTAATAATATGTGTAGCTCCCGTTTCGAATCATTTTTTAAATAAGTTAACTTTTTTCATGTACATTAATGAATATACAATAGCTAACACTAAGAATAAGATTATCAAAGATCACGTTATTACTTTTTTATTTTCTATCATAATGGAAATCATGCTTGATAAAAGATTATTGAGCAATTTCCACAGAATCCATTCAAATAGTTGTTGGCGTAAGTTGACCAAGCCATTCAACACTTACTGTTACTAATCATTTTTCTGGATCGAGAGACAAAATTGTCCCTTTTGTTCATTTTAAATCCCCAGCCTTGATGAGTATCAAATCTCACTTCTTAAATGGTACTTTTACATCTAAAGATTCTTCAGAATCTCTAACTTGCTGCATCATTTTATTGAATTCTTCATCAGTAAGAGGAACTGGATGAGTATCTGCTCACACAATTAGTCTCACACCAGGGGTATTTCTAATCACGTATCGAATTTTGTCATTCATTCTAGACTTGAAGAATAAGTATCCAGGATAAAGTCTTTTCTGCTTGATAACTTTTTCACCTTTTTTACTTACAGATACTTCGTTTACTTTTGGATTTAATATTTCAATCACATCTTCCTGAAGTCATTGTCTAACAACTCTCTCCTTCAAATTTTCCAGAACCAATTCTTCTTGACCTGAATTCACACTGAGTACGTATCGTCTAAATGTGCGGTCTTCAATCTGTTTTTTGATTTCTACTGTATTTGTTTCTTGCATAGTAATAATGGAAAAGATAAAAATCTGAACACCAAATAGCTATCACTGATTTTTAGAGATTTCCTGTCATTGCTTGATAAAAGAATTCATATCCCTGAGAAAAAACGAAATCAGCTAATACAAAATACAAACCTGCAATAATTACTACCCCAAAGATAGCTGCAGTTAAGCTGATGTACATTTTTTTGTCTGGATGTTTAAGACTTTTTACGGTATCCAAACTGTCATAAATAAAGTCAAGCATCTCGCATTTAATAGTAATAAAAACACGGAAATTTACAATTAATACTTATAGAAATTTTGATACAAAATGCAAGAGAAATCTGACATAAAAAAGTAAAAATTTCATAATTAAAAAACAGTGGAAATATAATTTCCACCATTTTCAACATCTTTTTTGATAGAATTCTTAGGGATTTCATCAAGTTTGTTCAATCTCGGTGCAGTTATTGATGTTGCAGAATAAAATACTTAAGGTCTTATCCAGGAGACATCTAGTTTTTTGCAGTATCGCTGGATAAAGTCAATTATAATATCCTTATATTCTTCCTGTAGAAATTCATCAAGTTTTTTGATATTACTGATAGAAGTTTTTTTGTACTGACCATGTTTGCGCCCAAACATAATCGAATCTTCAGTAATCATTAGATTTTTTCTACTTTTTTTTGCATTCCATGATTGTATTTGTGCAATCTGGTTAAGGGCTTCAATAAAATCTTTTTTTTTGTTTTTAGAGATTTCCCTACGTTTGCTTTCAATTCCTAGGATTTCCCATCCGCATGGCTGAAATCTCCGAATGTCAGGTAAATTAGCATAAAGCCAGCCAAGATTTTGAAATAGTTCTACGAGCTTATCAAAAAATATACTGTCGTTTTTTAGCATAGCTAAACATGTCGAAATGTTAGCAAATCTGTTCAAGGTCTCATTTTTTAATTCTATTTTTTCTCTCATGATTTTTATATATTTTTTTGTTAGTGTTTTATTACTAATAATAAACAAGATATTGAATTTATTATAAAAATCAAATTAGACTTATACTAATTGATAATTCTATTACCTTTATAAACTAAAAATCTGAACTTGAAAGTTAGATAAATAATCCTACACTCACATATAGGAAAAGATTTCAGCTTTTCTAATTTTCTATGTAATAATGCACTTCATGACAGGAAAAGAATTTGGAATTGGTCAGCCTAAAACTAAATCACGAAAGAAACCATCGATTCTGTTTTTTATATATGCATTATTATTTTTGATTGCATTTTGGTGTTTTAGTTTATATTCCAATGTTACAAGTATACTTTTTTGATGAACGACTCTAGATATATTTACAAAAGATTTACAAACTTTATCAATCTATTTCCTTCCAATAGATAAAGAGGTTTCTCATGAATTATATACTTTGGACTGAGTAGTGCAATCGTATATGCAATGAGATAATGTTTTCAAAACAAAAAAGCCAGAAATTGAAGAACTTTGGATGTATATTATAAATCATAAAGAGTATCTTTTATCACTATGATTTGAACGTTACGAGAGATTGATGGACTTTTTAAGTGATATGTATGATTTACGTGAAGAAGTTTACGACCTTTTATGAGAGAATCAGCCTTATAATTATTTGATTCCTCTTCAGAATTGAAATGAAAAACGTCCAAATTGATGATTTTTCGGATCATTTGCTTTTGTAACTATTAGTTGATGACATATTCAAGATTTGGAGGTTATAGATTCTTATTTGGCTGATTATATTGCACCTACTGCTAGGATTCCATTACCAGCACGATATACCAATTATTTTTGAGAAAAAAGCTTGTGATTCGTAGCATGAAATAAATTCTGATTTACAGATATGGATTGAAAGAATCTGAAGACTCTTTATGAGAAATCTTTCAATTCGGAGTATGAAATGTCTAAAGTGAAAGAGATGTATAACTGAAAGCAGTGGCGCTTGTTGCATAATAAATTTATTAAATGAGTTATATTTATCGATTCAAATTTATTAGTTGAGTTATTACCAGGATTCCAAGATAAGATGCGAGAATGGCAATTTATAAATGCCTCAGTAGATATTATCCGTGGAGAGATTCGTAGTAATAAAAAGGAACTTTATATTTCACAGGTACTTGATTATTTCTTTGAAAATGCAGCAACAATTGCTAAAAATCTGATTAATAATCGAGATGATGTATTAGACAAAAGATATATTCAAATATATCTTTCAGATGTTTCTGTAAGTTCAGAGTTCCAAAAAATGCTTCGTAAAAATGGATTAAATACGAATTATAATCCAAGCAATATTTATGCTTGGGATGTGAATATTGCAAATAATAAATCTGATTGATTTCTTACAAAATGGCTTAAATTATATTCTTCAACATGAGAGTTGATTAAATCGCAACAAAATGAAGTCATTTCTTTATCTGATTTGCCAGTAGGAGAGTATCAACTAGTTTTAGATTATTATTTCTTTGTCCCCGAAGGATATAAAAATTTTATCAGTTCGCTAGAAAAAAAATACGAAATAAGCATTACAAATAGAGAAGAATGAATATTGGTATTATCTCCCGTAAATTTGTATGATGGGAATCCAGAACGTCTATGGCGAGAAAAGTGAATGTTTTATTATCCATGGAATATGATTATAAATTCAGTTGAATGAGATGTCACAAATCTACAATATTTTCAATCTGATTTTTCTCAATGACTAAATTATGCTTTACGTACAGTAAAATCTGAAGACCATTTACAAGCAGTAATCAATTTTACACTCAAATAATGTAAAATGGTAGTTCTCCATATATTAAAAATGTATATATAATGAATATCTATGGACTTTTCAAATATCGTAAATATGAAGAATTATTACAAAATCTCTAAGAATTGTCTTAACTTAAAATCAATATTCCCCGCAGAATATACTACAATAACAGAATCTCAATCGGTATTTTTTATAACATTTTCTATCTCATTAAAATCTTTCAAATAAACATCTCAGCAATGAGCAGCGAAAGCGTTTCATAAATCTTCTACACTTTTTAGATTCAGATTTTTGAAAATTTCTTCGTTAGCAAAATCTTCGATATCCTCTCTAGCAGCGTAAATATCATAAATATAACTTTCATCATACTGTTTTAAAGCTGTAGGAAAATTATTCCATCATTGTAAAATTCTGTGCATTTGATGAGGCTGGAAGATACAAATCAATTTCTTATCTGGAAATCTTTCCTTTAGAGCTTTATATCATAAATCGATACTCGAGGACACATGTCCATAATCACTAAAAATCAGAGTTCATTTTTCAGTTTCTTTCAAGAATTCCATTCTTCTCCATATTCACTTAAATCATTTTAAATATTTGCGTATTTGTGAATCAGATTCATCTTTATTTATTCATTCAGATTCGAGTAATCATTGCAGTAATGCATAGACTAATGATGCATTTCATTGCTGATGCTCTCATCGCACAAAATCCATATCAAAATGCTGCTTTTCTACAGCTTTTATTTTTTCAGATTTTAGGACTTTTTCGCTATTCAAATTTTTTAAGCAGTAAACATGATTTTTAGTTTTTCATACCAATTCTAAAAAGGCTAATTGATAATCTTCCCAATCTTTAAAATAATCAGTGTGCTCTAATTCTAAACTTGTGATAATAGCTTCATTTAAGTTTAAATGTAAAAAATGGCGTTGATATTCACAAGACTCTAATAAAAAATAATATTTTTTAATCAAAGAATAATCTAATTTTCTTCACGAAAAAATATAATCAAAAATATTTTTAATTTCATTTTTATGCTCCTCATTCAAGATATAGCTTTTACCACCAAAATCAGGAACTAATGCTCCAACAATTCAAATTCAAAAATTTGGTAAAATCCTCGAAGCTATATAAATCCCCATAGCGCTAGAACTAGATTTCCCATTTGTTCATGTGAATCAAATGCTCCTAAAATATTTGGTCATTTCTCACAAGAATTCAAAATAATCCCAAACTAGCTGTGGTTTATGGTCGGATTCTTTTAATTTTTTTATTGCTAAAACTTCAGGACTTTCTTTGGTCGCAGCAGAATAAATTACGGCATCGTCACTTTTTACTTTATATTTTCAGTGTTTAAAAATCTGAATTCATTTTGCTTTTAATTGCTGTGTGATTTGAGAGTCTTGTTCGTCGATTCCTATTAAATTATGAAATCCTAAATCTCGTAAGATCCCAACTAAATTGCTTAACCCTGATCATCCAGCCCCCACAAAAACAATATTCCCTTGCATATGATTTAGACACAAATGTAAAAATTTTCCTTTCATAGTGTAGTCTTTATTTATAAGAAAGCAAGTAGGTTTTATACTAAAGGTTAGCAGTTTTTCTGGATTTTCACTTGAAAAGTGCTATCTATTACATATAAGGAAGACGCTTAATTTTATTCTTAATTGTTAGACATAACATGACAAAAAAACTTTCATTTTTCTTCGCATTTTATTTGTTTGCTTGTCAGCCATTTTTAGCTGGACGATTACGAGACGATTCACGTTTTTATCAATTAGCTGGATTTAATGCTTGAATTTGTATCATTGCTCGAGTAATTTCCGCTATTTGCTGCAATTGTTCAAAATGTACGAAATCTGTATCGTCAGCAGAAAAAACAGAAAATCTTCCTATAGAAGGAATTCAAGCTACTGAGCCAGAAATTAAAGAAGACATTGCACCAGAATCTGTAAAAGAAGAAAAGAATGAAAAATCAGATTCAAAATCATTAAAAGAAACTGTTAGTATCCCAAAAATAGTTCAGCCTTTAGCAGGACACTCAAAATCCAAGAAAAAGAAAGATATAAAATATTGACAATGGTTTGTATTGCTTTTTACACTAGTATTAGCAACTTTAATAACTCGAATATTACGAGAGTTTTTCGGAGTCCGAAGTATAGCTATTGCATTACTTTTATGATGGATTTTTTATTTAATTATATGAAAATTAGCAGACATCGAATGATTCTATAAAGCAAAACACTTATTTTCAAACCGATTGTATGTCCTATTAATTCTAGTATGAATTGGATACGGAGTTTACACAATTCAACAAAGTGATCAAGGATTTAATTCTGCATTCTGGATTGATTTAAAAGACAGGGTAGTTACTTACGTGAAAGATCGATTTAAATGAGATAATGCAGAAGATCATCAAGTAGAAACAGGTGTAGTTTATGTGTTCGAATGAACAGGAGAAGTGCTGGATTCTCCTTATATGGTAGTAAATTCGTGAGATAAAAATATTGCAGAAATAGAAAACTCAGAATCTTCTGAAGTTGTAGAGCCCACAGATGTAGAAGAATTTATTCCAAATCTTTCTGAAGAAGATGCTAAAAAACAAGTAACTATGTGAGATGCTATTAAATCATTATTAGCAGATGCAACTCTTTCGACTAAAACTACATCTACATTCAAGTATGTTTCAAAGAATAGTGAATTATATCCATATTTTAAAACAGCACAAGAAAAATGAATGATATGAACGGATACAGATCCAAATAAAATCGTTTCATGTGAGACTTATATTACTATGAAAGGATTGTATGAGTGATGGAATGTATGAAATTATGCAAAATCAGAAATCAGATCAGCATATCGAAATAAAGCTGTAGAATTATGAAAGTTGAATGGTTGTGAAAAATGAGAGTATTTAACAGTGTGAACTTTGTAAAATAGAATACATTCAAAATCCTTGCATATCAATGTAAGGATTTTTTCTTATTTATCTCTGCTTAGTTTTTCAATAGTTCCTCTTTGATTTAATATGGTGAAAATATTTCCAAAAAGACTCGCAACAGTGAGAGGTCATACTCCTCCTGGAACAGGACTAATAGCACAAACTTTGTTCTCAATTTTTTCAAAATTTACATCTCCAGTGGACTTTCAATTAAGAAATCCATATCCAACATCAATTAAAATCTGATTTCCTTTTTCGTTCACAAATTTATCATCAACCATATGTAGTGCTCACGTGCATGAAATTATCATGTCTGATTCTTTAGTCTGAGACATAATTTCTTCTGGAGTATTAGAAATATCAAATGTATGTACATCTGCTCCGTGAAGTTGCAAATATATAGAAATCGGATGTCAAACAATTTCACTCTGACCTATTACGGAAATGGTTTTTCATTCAAAATTTCAAAAGTTGTACGAATTTAGTAATGTGATTACGGCCTGAGCTGTTGCAGGTAAAAAATCAATTTTTCCATCGAATGCCCAAGTTTGTAAATTTTTTCATAGTCAATCCATATCTTTTATTGGTGAAATGGTATCACAAATTTCCTGCTGATATGGCTTTAATTCCTCCGTTAAAGGAAGTTGGCAAATCATTCAAATGCAGCGTTCATCTTCATTTAGTAATTTTATTAAATCAATGACTTCATCTTTAGTATAATCGGATTTTATTTGCCAAGATTCTAAATCTATATATTCATCTCATGAATTACAGTTGCCTTGACCGAAAACTAAAAAATCGATTCAGATTTCTTGAGCGTATTCTTTTTTTAAATGTACATATACTTGGGACGGATTGTTTTCTCCAAAAAATAATGCAGCAACGAATTTTTTTGATTCACCAAAATATTGAATTTTTAGCTCTTTATGCTGATTTTTTAAATTCAGGGCTATTTCTTTTCACTTCAATAATAACATATAATTTACTTGAAACAAAAATTTAAAACCTTATTTACATATCGCATATCATACAAAAATCCTTTCATAAAGCAATGAAAATTAAATTCAGGAAGATTTAATCTAAATGATTATATATAAAAATATTTATCCATTCTATAATATGAAAAGAAATCTAATTACATCATTGAGTATAATTGCTTCGATATTTATCATATCGGTCTTTTGAAATTCTGCCTTTTCTCGAAGTTATCCATTAAAGAATATTGCTTTGACTGATGGAGAACAGTGAACTATACAGCTACCGCTAATTTCTAATGCGAATTATTATGCTTATAAAAAATTAACATTGTATCGTAAAGTGTATTCAATGCTTCGATTGAGTACGTATTATGGAAATCGAGATTCTGGGGTTGGTTCCCATCAATGAGTGGATATTGTAACAGCCATTTGAACTCCGGTTTATGCATCATATGAGTGAATGGTTATTGTGGCAGGTGAAAAATGAGATTGGTGAAACGTGATAGTAATTCAGCATGAGTGGAATAGTCAAATTTATTATACAGTTTATGCTCATTTATCAGAAATATTTGTAAATGTATGAGATATTGTTTCGGAATGAGATGAAATTGGAAAAACGTGAAAATCTGGTAATGCTACGTGACCTCATTTGCATTTCCAAATCGAGACAAACACCAATTGAGTCCATCCATTTTTTCCATCTGGATGTGAGGGAACTATTGATGAAATTGTGAATGAATGAAATTGTATTCTGGAAATTAAAGACAATACAATCGATCCAATAGTCTTTTTTGAACAGACTACAAAATTAGCAATTTCCTCAGAATTACAAAATTCAGAAAGTTTGTATATTCCAGTTTCTGAAATAAACATTTCATGATTCAAATGATGATTCTTAGAAACTTGATCAATTTCTAAACTGACAATTTCTAGCAAATCTTCCATTTGAAAGCTGCTTTTATCACCGATTCAGATTTTATATGATTCTAAATATTTAGCTATCACTCCAGCGAAAATTCAGACTTTAGTTTGAGACAGAACTATTTTTATTCAATCGAAAGATTCCACAGGGATAACGATAATTTCTGTCAAATATTGAGCCTTTAGTTTGATTCGTATCCCAGTATTGATTTGATCTCCAGAAACAATTTCTTTACGAAAAAAAAATGCAAAGCTTGTTGAAACTTTGCAATTACTTTGAATTAATGTTTAGGAATTAATCTACAAATCTAGCCTGAGAACTATCAAGTAGTGGATTGTACATACGGAACAATAATGATATAACTGCAGGAGTTTCCAGGTGCTCTGCGCGGATTCACAAATCGTTTAGTCACCCAATTAAAATATTTTCTCTAGTCTGGATGTGTTGTTCTCATTTAATAAAATTTCTATATCTTTGAACAATCATCTCCACGTCATCTTTTGCATTTAAAACATTTAAAAATTTATCCCATCGAGATTTATTTACTTGTTGAGTATCTAATTCATCAGGATAATAAGGCACAACGATATAAAATTCTTTTACAAAAATCAAACCTTGTTGATCATCAATTCATTCCAAAAACGAAATATATCCTTGTCATTGCCTTTTTAGAGATGGATTATCGATTCACTTTAAGTTGCTTTTTAAATATCATAAATATTCAGTCAAATCAAGATATGTATTACGAATCAGAATTTGAATCGGGAAATCTAATCAATTTAAAAATCTTTTATACTGTTCCAGAATAACTTGTTGTTCATCATAATTTTTTAAGTCTAAATTCAATCATTCAACTTTAATAATAGAACGAAGTCATCCATCTTTTAGAATCACAACACCATTTTTTACTTCAGAAATAGGCAACATAGTTTCAGTATTAAACAAATTATCCGGTTGTCATTTTTTTACTTTTGAATAATCTAAGTTTAGCAATCCCATGTAATATTAAACAGATAGATAAAATTGTTCCTGAGTCTGAGTATTTGATATATTTACCATTTGGGTACCGTTTTCAATCAAATATGCTGTATATGTAGTATCATTTTGCCAATTTGCTTTATACCACCAGAAGATGAAACTAACTATTAATCGCGAAAGTCACATTACTGCTAAGGCAATAAAGATTCCTTTCAGATTTCATATAGCTGTTTTAATTCAATCCTCGCTTTTTCAAAAAAAGATCATATAGAATGTATATATTAACATTACTAAAGCTACGAAGCTAAGTAATCCTAATCATAAATTTACAATAAATTTTACATATAGAATGAATTTAGGTACTCATTTATATCTTTCAGAGTCTAAGTTGAATACAGAAAGGAGTCTATTTAGTAGTGAAGATGAACCGTCACTGGGGGTAGAGTCTTTGCTTATAAAACACGCTATATCTGAAGGATTGCATTCATGGTTATCTTTGTCTTCAATATAAGGATTATCAGGCAAAATATCACTAACACCCTGTGGAGTAAAAAGTTGAGCATAACTAAAATTTCAATAGCATATGATTGCTATTTCCATAATTAGTACTATCTTAGTTAAATTTTTGAACATTTGTAAGTATATATGATAAAGATTTTTAAGTATTAGATGCAACATTATTAATAAATCGTAGGATTGCACTCACTATTAACCATGATAAACCAATCCCAGCTAGAGCAACAGCTGAATTTTTGAGTCCTTGTCTTCATTTTTTTGCTCCAGAATCGCTATCTCCAGAAGTGAATATTTGAAATCCACTATATAACATATAAATTAGAGCGACAGTTGCTAGAATTCAGAGTAATCGATTTATTGCTATTTGAATTAAATGAATTGTACGATTTAATGCGGTTTCGTGATCTGTAATTGGTTCTGGGGTTGAGATTATTCCAACAATTTTCTGCGCTAATGTCCTTGATCCATCAGCAACGACTTGATCTCCAGATGCAGTTACGGTATATTTATATTGTGGAAGAGGTTTTACAAAAGGATTACGTAAAGCAAAACTGAAATTTAAAGTTCAAAATATCACTATACCAAGTATTAAAAGTCAGATTTTTTTAAATAATTTCATAACCATCTTTTAAAGATAAAATTCTCTAATATAATTATAATCAAAAATGTATAAAAAAGCAAATTTTCACCAAGAAAAAACAACTAGAAAATAGATAGGAATTCGCTATACTACACCACAGTTTTTTCAAATATTTTTTATAATTCTGAATACAATTTTTATGGCAATTAGAAATGTAGCAATTATCGCACACGTAGATCATGGTAAAACGTCACTTGTTGACCAACTTTTACAGCAATCCTGAACATTAAAAGCTTTGGAATGAAGCGATTTAATCATGGACAATAATGATCAGGAAAGAGAAAGGGGAATCACGATTTATGCTAAAAACACAGCTATAATTTATAAGTGAGAAAGAATTAATATAGTTGATACTCCAGGACATGCTGATTTTGGAAGTGAAGTTGAAAGAGTTTTGCGTATGGTGGATTCTGTTCTTCTAGTAGTAGATGCATATGAAGGTCCTATGCCTCAAACCAAATTTGTATTGAAGAAATCACTAGAACTCTGACTTAAGCCAATCGTAGTAATCAATAAAATCGATAAACCAACAGCTAGAATTAATGAAGTAATAGATAGACTTTTTGACCTTTTCATATTACTATGAGCAACTGATGAACAAGCTGATTTTCCGATTCTTTATGCTAGCGCAAAACAATGATTTGCTATTGAGAATCTGGAAGATGAAAGAAAGGATATGACTCCGCTATTTGATGCAATTCTGAAATATGTGCCAGAAGCTCCAAACTATCCAGATAAAGAATTTAGAATGCAGGTAGTTAATCTAGGATATGATAATTTCCTAGGTCGTTTATGAATAGGACGTGTATATGAGTGAACGTTAAAACCTGGTACACAAGTAAAAGTTATTAATCAAAAATGAGAAATTAGAACGTGAAGAGTAAATAAAGTTTTCTCAACTTTATGACTTCAAAAAATTGAACAAGAAGAAGCACAATGTGGAGATATAGTAACCATTGCTTGAATTCCAGACATTTTTGTATGAGAAACCGTTTGAACGTGAGATGTAAAAGCTCTTCCATCTATCGCTATAGATAAGCCAACATTACAAATGGAATTTCTAGTAAATGATTCTCCATTTGCTTGAAAAGAGTGAAAATATATGACTACTAGAAATTTGAGAGAAAGATTAGAAAAAGAATTGGAGACAAATGTTTGATTAGAAGTAGATTTTTCTGACTGAAAATTCCTTGTATCGTGAAGATGAGAGCTTCATTTATCTGTCCTTATAGAAACAATTCGTCGTGAATGATGGGAATTGCAGGTTTGAGCTCCACAAGTTATTTTCCGTGAAGTTAATTGAGAAAAAGAAGAGCCAATAGAAACATTGGTGGTAAGTGTAGAAGATGAATTAGCTTGAACTATAATTGAAACTCTTTCTCACCGTAAATGAATGATGAATACAATGAATTCGGCAAATTGACTTACAACTATTGAATTTGAAATTCCAACCAGAGGATTATTATGATTCCGTGGAGAATTTATTCTAATGACTAAATGAGAGGGGATTATGTATTCAGCTTTTTCTCATTATGAACCATGGAAATGAGAAATTAAAAAAAGAGATGTTGGATCTATGATATCTTCAGCTACAGGACAAGCAATGAATTATGGAATATTTAAACTTCAAGAAAGAGGTCCAATTTTTATTGCTCCAGCTCAACCTATTTATGAATGAATGGTCGTTGGAGAACATTTGAAATGAGGAGATATGACAGTTAATTTAACAATTAACAAACAACAAAATAATTTCCGCAATTCTGGGAATGACGAGGCGATGTTGCTTAACCCAATTAGACATATGACATTAGAAGATGCCCTTGGATATATTGGATTAGATGAACTGGTAGAGATTACCCCACAATCTATCCGTATCAGAAAAAAATATTTAACAGAGTGAGCTAGAAATACTGCTAAAAAAGCTGGATTAATTTAAAAAGACACCTATCGAGGTGCCTTTTTTTTATTAGAAATCGCAGTTTTTAGGAGTTCTTGGGAAAGGAAGGACATCACGAATATTTTCCATACCAGTAACATACATTACTAGTCTTTCAAATCCAACTCAGAATCCTGAATGAGGAACGCTTCCCCATTTTCTTAAATCGAGATATCGTCGATAGTCTTCAGGCTTCATTCCATTATCAATAATCTTTTGAGTTAATACATCTAATCTATCTTCACGTTGTGATCATCAAACAATTTCTCAGATTCAAGGGGCTAAAAGATCCATGGCTGCAACAGTTTTTCAATCTTCATTCAATTTCATATAGAACGCTTTAATTTCTTTTGGATAATCGATAACGAAAACTGGACCTTTAAAATATTCTTCTGCTAAATATCTTTCATGCTCAGTTTGCATATCCATTCCTCGATGAGGTTTAAATTCGAAATGCTTTTCTGCATCAGCTTTTTCTAAAATTTCTACAGCTTCAGTATAAGTAACTCTTCCAAAATCTGCTTTAGTGAATTTTTCTAATCTATCTTTTACTTCAGGATTAATAAATTTCGTAAAGAATTCGATTTCTTGAGGAGCATTATCTAAAATATATTGGAATACGTATTTCAATAAATCTTCAGTTAAATCCATATTGTCAGTAATATCTGCAAAAGATATCTCAGGTTCAATCATCCAAAATTCTGATGCATGGCGAGTAGTATTACTATTCTCTGCACGGAATGTTGGGCCAAAAGTATAAATCTTTCCAAAAGCAGTAGCAAAGGTCTCTCCATTTAATTGACCACTAACTGTTAATGATGCATGTTTCCCGAAGAAATCTTTAGTATAATCAATTTTTCCATCTTTTCATTTTAAATCAGGATGTTCCAAATCTAATGTAGTAACTTGGAACATCTCTCCAGCTCACTCACAGTCACTTCCAGTGATTAATGGAGTGTGAACATAAACAAATCCTCTTTCATTAAAAAACTTATGGATAGCGAAAGCGATTAAACTTCTAACTCTGAATACAGCAGAAAAAGTGTTTGTCCTTGGACGTAGATGTGCTATTGTACGCAAATATTCCATAGAATGACCTTTTTTTTGAAGAGGGTAGTCAAGAGGAGAATCTCAAATAACTTCAACCGTTGTAGCTTGTAGTTCGAAATCTTGTTTTGCTCATTGAGAAGCAACTAATTTTCATTCAACAATTAATGAAGTACATATTCATAGTTTGCAAATTTCAGCGAAATTAGAAAGCTTATCTTCAAAAACTATTTGCAAATTTTTAAGACAAGATCAATCATTTAATTCAATAAATCCAAAAGTCTTAGAATCTCTAATAGTCCTAATCCATCCATTTACAGTAATTTCAGTATCAAGAAGTGGCTTAAAATTTTTGTAAATCGATGAAATACTCGTGAATTTGCGTTCTCTTTGCATTTTATAATATGAAATAATAATAAAAACCTGAATTTTGCTCCTTTTTTGTAGTCATTGAATTTAGAAATGCAAGAGAAAACTGTAAGTATTTTAACACTTTTTTAATACGAATAAATTATTATTCGGACTTGCAAATCATATTTTTTTGTCTATATCTTAAATTATCTTTACATATTCTCATTGGAGAATGGAAGATTTGCAAAGTTTTAAAAAGTTCTTTGATTACAAACCTTGTTATGATCCAGATCCTATTGATATCTTGGAGAATATTTTGCGTAAAGCTAGAAAATATTTAAAACCTGAAGAAATTCAGGCAATAGTTGATACATATGAATTTACTCGTGAAGCTCATAAATGAGTTTTACGTAAATCATGAGAGCCATATATTATTCATCCACTTAGGGCTACGGAATTCTTAATGGAGATAAAACCCGATGTAGTCTCTATTCAGTCTTGTATATTGCATGATGTTATTGAGGATACGGATTACACATACGAAGATATTGAAAAACGTTTTGGAAAAGAAATAGCAGATATTTGTGAATGATTGGTAAAGGTATCAAAAGTCAGATATAAATGAGAAGATCGTGATTTGGAAACTATTAAAAAAACATTTTTGGCAATGGCCAAAGATTTACGTGTTATATTTGTAAAATTTGCGGATCGTATTCATAATATCCAGACACTACAATATCATCCAGAAGAATCGAAAAGAAGGAAAATTGCTACAGAAACATTAAAAATTTATGCCCCAATAGCAAAAAGATTGTGACTTTATAATTATCAGCTTTATTTAGAGAATTGATCATTTCGTGTTCTAGAACCGGAAAAATTTGATGAGATTATGAGCTATCTCACGAAACAGTTTCAAGATTGATCCAAGTTTTTGGACAAATGAATCAGAAATCTGAATGAGATTCTAAAAAAAGAGTGAATCGAAGATTTTGAAGTCTTGTGAAGAATTAAAAGCCCGTTCAGAATCTTTGAGAAAATGGATAAAAAATATCATACAGATGATGTAAGTAGAATTATGGATTTACTAGCTTTTCGTGTGGTTACATGAACGGTGACAGATTGTTATATGATTCTCTGAATTATTCATAAATATTATACTCCTCTTATCAAAAAAATTAAAGATTATATAGCGGTCCCAAAATTTAATTGATATAAAAGTATTCACACTACAATTTTATGAATGTTTAATTTCCCAGTAGAAATACAAATTAGAACTCAAAAAATGGATGAGATTGCTGAATATGGAGTCGCTGCCCATTTTGCATATGCAGAGAATAATAAAAGTGTAGTTGCTTCATCTCAACAGTGAGAGTGGATGAAACGTTTACAGGCTATTGTGTCAGAATACACCTGATCAGAGAATAAAGAAAAATTTAAGGATACTTTGAGTATTGAGATATTAGAAAAGACTATTTTTGTTTATACTCCAAAAGGAGATATAAAAGAATTGCCAGCATGATCTTCAGTTTTGGATTTTGCTTTTAGCATCCATTCAGAAATTTGACTTAAGTTTAAAAATGCTATAGTAAATGGTCAGATTAAGCCTCTTTCTTATATCCTTAGAACAGGAGATATTGTAAATATAAATACATTTAAGAATCGTTATGCTGCTGTAAAACATTGGATTGATTATTTGCACACCCCATCAGCTCGTAGTCAGTTAATTAAATATGTACGTATGCAGGAAAGGGAAAGCCGTTTGGATGAAGCTATAGATGGATTGAATCAATATCTGAAAAACTTAAATTTGCCAACATTTCGTTCGGATGCTGATTTGATTCAGAAATTGGGAGAGCCTCTAGAGGTAGAAAAGAGATTACTTCAAGTATTAGATAAACAAGAAACGTATGGATGACTAGTTCGTGCAGCATACCCAAATCTTCAAAAGGAAACGCAATGAAAGACCTTAATTACAGATACATCACAGTTAGAAAAGGAATTAAAAGCTGAAGTGGCATCTTTAGTAGAATGAAAAGCTCAGGTTACAGATGTAATCGTTGATAGCGATAAACTATTGCATTGTATTTTTTGCCCTGAATGTAATCCACATTTTTGAGACAAAATTATTGCAAAATCTAGTCGTGATTGAATAAAAATTCATTCATTATCTTGTAAAGCATTAAGGACATTGTCATACTCTTCATTATTAGAAGCTCATCGAAAGGAAAATCCAGTTACAAATTATACGTTACATCTTCAACTAAAATTTTCTCAGAAAAAAATGAGTATTATTGATATCATTGCGATGTTCAGTACGTTTTCGATTCCAATTTTTAAGTTTGAACTAGAAAATGTAGAATGAAAAATGACAGTAGCTACAATTGAATGAGAACTTTCAAATCCAGCAAAAATCTGATTCCTTTTTGCAGATATACGTCAAAATCATCCAGGTTTAGAGGTAATTCATAAGGAATTGAGTTAATTTATCTTGCATATTTCATAGGAAACTTTATAGTAAAATTAGTTTTTATTTTTTATATTTTTATTCACATGGTAAATTTAAAAGATCTTGGGCAGTATAAACAGATGTATGATAAATATAAACAATTAGATAAAAAACTTAAAAGCCTAGTTATTAGAGCAAAAGAATGAAAATATGTTGAAGATGGAGAGGAAAAAGATCAGATAGTAATAGATATCTCTGGAGAAATGAAAGTTAAGGATTTACATATTAATGATGAGAATTTATTAAATCCATCTAGGAAATCAGAATTAGAAAATCTTTTATTAAATGCACTTCAAAGAGCTCAAAATAAAGCTCAAGAAGTTGTTGCTCAACAAACAAAAGATATTCTTTGAATTGATCCAAATGATCTTCAGGGGATGCTTGGGGGATGAGGAATCCCATGATTATCTTAAAGTTAGATATAATTGTTAATAAAAAGCCTCAATTCGGAGGCTTTTTTTTGTGCGTTACAACATTTGTATTCTATTAACAACTTCATCAGAAGATTCATTAATAATATTAGGTATAGATCATTTATAATTTTTTAAAGATTTTTTTATGTCAGCCATCTCTTTATTGATAAATCATCCGCTTTCAAATATACGTCTTATTTGTTGCTTTTCCCATTTTTTTCTTTTGTTGTCCTGCTTAGAAGGAGCTTCATTTTCTATGTCTTCTAAATCTATAGATTGTTCAGTAAAAGTAGAATCTGATTTAGAAAATACTTGCTTATATTTCTCCCATCATCACAATCAATATCTGTTATTTGGACCTATATCTTCAGTTTTTAATGCGTTTTTGCTTACATAAGGATCTCATAAACTACCACATTCAAAAGCTCTCGTAAAGAATTTCTGGAAAGAACATAATGCACCATCAAGTTCATTAGGTATTTTATTGGCCCTGAAATTATCTTTTAATACTCTTCATAAGAAAGTAAATCGAATAACACTATCAACTTCATCTTTAGAAATTGTTCACATATCAAATTTTCAATAAGTCGGATCAGTATATTCTACTTTATTCGTATGATTCTTGATTGCATCTTCCGCCTGATAAGCAGTATTTATCCATTTAAAAGTTTCTTGTCTATCAGCTAAAGAATTTAGTCCAAATCGGCTTAAATACTGATTTAATATGAAATTTACAGTCATTTTATCTCAATACTTCTCTGGATTGTCATTTAATGTATCAACCTCTCATTTAATTTTTTTCCAAAATTCTACTCTATTGTTTTTATCGTCTTGATCTTTCCCATAAAATTCACCATCCTGAATCCTGAGTCTATCACTTACAACATTTGCACTAGAAAGAAGTCAACCACTGTTTACAAAAAATGGGCAGCTCAATAGGGAATCGTCGATGTTCTCAAGACTGGTATCCATTACTTTTTCTTGAAGCTTTTTTAAGTCTGATCCTGTTTCAAAAGTGGCTGTTGGAAAATCATTCTTCAGATATTTATCAATTTGGTTATTCATATCAGAGGTTCGTCGAGAATGTAGGCTCTTTTGTAATTTATCGATTTCTAATTCTCCCTTCAACAATCCATCATGTTTAAATACTCAAGATACTTTGCTTGAAAAATCGCCATTTGTGGCTTTATCTAATAATTTAGCTATCATTTCTGAATGTCCAGTTTCTTTGACGGCCATTCCAGGGACAAATCCACAAGTTTTAGCCCATTGGTAAACTTTCTTTCTTAGATCTTTTGTTCAGTACACATCCATCACTCCACTAAGCATCAACAGAGCAAAAGCTTCCTTGAATCTAGTTTCATGCTGAGGTCATTTTTCATCTTTTGATAATGTAAACATCTTCTCTAGATTAGACAAAGCCTTCATAATCCTTCAAGATTTTAAAAACCTACGAAAATCATTTTCTACGACATCAAAATCATTACTTTCAATTTTGCTAGAATCTACACTAGATTTATTGATTCGTCATTTGTAAGCGCTATTCAACTTGTCAGCAAATTGGTTTGATAAAATTCTTTTAGATGGATTATCAATATATTTGCAACAAAATAAAGCTTTTCATTCATCATCATATCATTCTATAAAACCTCTTTCTTCATTACTTCACATACTGTATCATCCATTTGCTCATTGGACATTATTAACAATATACTCCATTTCACATCTGGCTAATTTGTCTTGTAGTTGATCTTTATTCTTAGGGTTGGTATCTAATAGTTTAAGCAATTTTTCTTTATCAGATTGAAAAAGTTTGAAATGATCTTCTCATAACAACACCTTTATCCATAGTCCAGAATTGTCTTGTCATTTTAATCAACGATATGGCCCTCATCATTTTTCAATATTTGCTAACAGTAGTGCAGCAGACTGGTACAATGATTCTCATTCTTGAAGTTGGGGATGAGAATTTAATCTTCCCTCAACAATTCATTTTAAAGATTTTTGATATAATATTTGCTGATGGGGAGGCAGCTCTTCGAAAGTCGTAGCAAAATCAGGATCAGATTGAAAAATTTTTAGATATCATTCAATTTTTTTCCAAGATCTATTATCTCTTTCATTATAGCGTTCCTGTTCTAGTGTTCAAAATGCATATTTCCGAGATGGTACAAATCATAGAATATTTCCAAGTTTTCCATATAAGTCCCAATCATCAAGTAAAATGCTTTCTAAATCTTCTGTTTGTGCCTTATTATAAGCATCTACTTTTCATTTTATCCATCATTTAATGTCTTTAAACGCTGTTTTGAAACTATTTATACTAAACCGATTTAATTTTAGTTTAGATCAATTAACCATTTTAAAATCTTTAGCAGTTTTTTCTTTTTGCTTTTTGACAATGTCCTTAGCTTTAGTTTCAGCTTGAGGTTTTAGATTCTTTTCATTCATGAATATCAAAAAATTATTCCAGTCCATTTCACGCTCATATTTATAATGAACTAACTTATCTTTATCTCAGTCTTCATCTCATTTATCGTCAAAATCGCTGGATACAAGAAATGCTTTCTTTCATGGTTGGTATTTAACCTTATAAGTACATGGATGATCTCAGTCATCTATTCCAAAATATTTTATTTCTTCTAAGCCTTCCTTTCCATTTTCATCAGTTATCTTACGTGTAAAGTTATTTCAATCAAATTGTATATCATCAGTAGGAAAGTTTAATTTTTTAGATCATAATTGTCAATTTAGATTATGAACATAACTTGAAAAATCAGAGGTCCCTGGATCATTTAAAAGTAGTAAATTCCCAGTTTTGCTAAATGTTTTTAATCTTTCTAATTCTGCTTTATTCATATTGAAGATTCTTTCTTGTTTCTTTCAGATTCATAGTTCTCATCAAAATCACGTTCATTTAAATGTTCATTTAACAGTATCCATATCAGTAACTTTTATCTTCAACCATGATTTTCATCATCCTGGTAACTCGCTCTCTCCAAATGGTAGCCAAATTTCTGATCATTCTTTAAATTCTATATCTTTCCCAAATTTTTCTATTTCGATTTTAAAATTATCCGGAGTATCAGTTGGATCTGTTAATGAATCGTTAGATTCTTCTCAATCTTCTCATTCTCTATGTGGTTCTTCTCATTTTTTCCCGAATATATCTTCAATTTGTTTTTGCTTAGTCATATCCATATTTAAGAGAGGATGCTTAGCATTTAACACAAAGAATAGATAAATTAATTTACCAACATCAGCTCACTCAAAAGTATAAGTATCTTCATCGGAATCGCTTTTTACTTGAGACAAAAAATTGAGTAAATTGGTCATATCTTCTACTCAAATTGATAGAGCTTCTATATCAGATTTTTTGATTGTATATTTTATAGGTAAGGTATCCCAAGGTAATGGTTCATTTCCAGAATATTCTTTCAAATTATTTAAATTTGGATGGGGTCAAGGAATTATTTCTTTATCTACAGTTAGTGTTATTCATGGGATGGTAGAAAAATTTAGTTCATTTTTAGTAACATCTCAAAGATCTTTATAAAAATTTTGAAATTCATTAAAGTCATCTCCAAAATTTATATGAAAAGCTTTACGCAGAAAATCATTCTTGATTAAGTTGTTTATGTGAGTATCAGTCACAAATTCTAAATACTCTTTTAATTCTATGTCTTTATCTAACAAGTTATAATCAAAATTGTTATCGTGTAATTTCTTTAAAACTTCTCATAATTTATGTTTTTTAGTGATAATATATTCTATATAAAACTCTCGCCTCAAATCATCCATCTTTTTTTCTTTTTCATAATCGCTAAGTGAATTATTGTTTCTAATATGACTGATTTCATCACTTTTTAGTATTTGAAATTGTTCTTCATCATACTTATAGTCACTATGAGCTAGAATGGTATTAATCCCAGGTAATGCATTGGAAAATAAATTTGCAATTTGATTCGTAGCTGTCTCAGAAGCATTTAAAAATCTATCTACATTTTGTCAAATTTCAAATTTTAATAAACTATCAAAAGATTTCTTAATGTTATTAGTATTTGGTATATCCTTTAACTTATCTCAGTCTAAAAGTTTTATTGTAGTTAATGTATCATTTATCTCTTTATTTGTTATACTTAATGAGCTTAATACATCAGAAACTTTTTTTGCATGAGGCTTTCCTTCTCTTTCGGCTAAATAATCAACAATATTCTGTATATGTCATACAAAGTTGGAAGATGTAATCGTAGTTGGTGGTGGACAGCTTATATCAAAATCAGTATAACAAGCAAGTGGTGTGGTTCATCCAAGAGCATCTTTTACTTTACTGTGTACAATTGTTATCAATGCACTTATTATAGCTCAATCACACACTCCTAAACGTTCGTTTAAAAGTCGTAATTTTTCACTATTATCATATATATTTCATAAATCTAAACTTTCTTGTAGAATATCTCAAACAATCAATGTGTCTCTAGCATCAGTTAACTTATCGATAAGACTTTCACTTCATTTAGAAAAATTTTGATCAAAAAAAATGCGAATAAAATCTGGTTGTGCCTGCAGGGATTCAGCAGTAGCTTCTCTACTTTTAGCAGCCAGTAATCAACCTATAATCTTACTAATCTCTTGATTTTTGATGAGTTTCTCATCGTTTGTGGATGACATTTAGCTGTAATCTCGTAACTAAAATTCTATAAATTCATTATAATCACTCTATAATAAATAATCAAAATTCAGGCAATTTTTCAGACTTTTAGCTATTCTCTTTATACGTTTTTATTATATAATATGGTATATAGTACTATCTACAATTATTTATATAAAAGTCAAGCTTAAATTTGGCAGAAATGTTTTATTCAATATTGAAAACTTTATAAGTTATGCATACTTATTTCATTATTTATTATGCCATACAAAATCTTTTGATGTAAAGTTAATAAATATTTTCTCAATCAACGATTGAATTTTTTTTATAAAAATTGAAATGACTTATCTGATACTTTATTGATTGCTACTTGTGTAGTGACAGACAGAGCAAAAAATAAACGAATAAAAGAAGCTAAAGCAGCATTAGAAAGTTGACTTAATATCATGATTACTTGATGTGGAAGCCTAAATCGTTGAGAATTGATTTCAAAGTCTGATTTCTTTCAAATCTATCCCGAAATAGTCCCATTTCAGGATAAAATTATTCTCTTACCAGAATCTCCAGAAAAGTGAAATTTTCAATTAAAAGAAAATAGAACCTGAATTTATACTAAACATTTTTTGGTAATTCAAAACTGATGTGATAACCACTGTTCATTTTGTTTGACTGTTGCCAAAAGATGAAGTCATATCAGTAGACCTCTTGGAGAGATTCTTGATGAAATTCATCAAGTAGAATCTCAGGGGACGAAAGAGATAGTCATAACATGAATTAATTTGGCTGCTCGGTGATGTCCAAATTCTACGCAATTTTCAGAAACGAGATTTCCTTATCTCCTTCGTGAGATTTTAAGACAAACAACGATTCCAAGAATTAGAATTTCTAGTGTCTGACCAGAATATGCAAATGATGAATTTTTTGATGTTATATCAGATGAAAGAATTTTACCACATTTCCACTATTCGATTCAGAGTTTTTCCAATAATGTTCTTCAGAAAATGAGAAGACATTATTCATGAGATGAGCTAAAAACGGTTCTTAAAAGGACAAGGAATATATCTAGAAAATATAAGAATCTGATTTCAATAGGAGCAGATATCATTGTATGATTTCCAGGGGAGACTGATTGAGACTTTTTGGAAACATTTAATTGTATCGAAGAATTTTGAATTACTAAATTACATGCTTTTCCTTTTTCAGATCATACGCAGAGAGACAATATCCCTGCCTCATTATTTCCTAATCAGATTAATCAGATGGTTAAAAAAGAAAGAGAAAAAAAATTGATTATTCAATGAGACAAAGTTAGAAATGATTTCTTAGCTAAAAATAGGTGAACATCCCATAAAGTCTTATTAGAAGAAAAAAGAAACTGAAAACGAAGGTGACGGACCGAAAATTACATACAAATTGAAATAGAGTGAGACTTTCATAGATGAGATATAATTGATTATATCATCTAGGAATTACAGATCCTGATATCTTCTTTTACGAATTAATCAATTTTCGAATTTATCGAGTTGCTTAGAAATTTGGTTCGGAGCAAGCTTTTCAGGTTTGCCATCATCAATTGCAGTGGCAACTTCAGATTTTTTAGTCACCTGGGCTAATGGGTTTTTCATAGCTTTTCATAAAGCCGTTCACATATCTTTAAGATTTGTTGCCATTTGTACATTTTTAAATAGCTAAAATCTAATTTTTATCATTGTAAATCACTTAGATTTATAGTTTGGGTTAATACGTTTCCATAATTATCTTTTACTTCTACGCTGAAAGATTCAGATTTTGTAACAAAATTAGCCAATCTTCATTCAAAAGTGGTTGTTTTTCCATCTACAGTTACAGTTCCTCCTGGAATTCCAGATAATTCATCATCGAAAATTAGAGTAATTTGATAACTTCCATCATCTTTAGCTTGTTTTTTTGATTGTTCTTTTACCATATAAGGAGCTTGAATATCTTCCAATTGTAATACATCAACTATACTATCTACATTTATTTGTCATTTTGC
This sequence comes from Candidatus Absconditabacterales bacterium, assembly GCA_045627125.1. GTDB lineage: Bacteria > Patescibacteriota > Gracilibacteria > Absconditabacterales > Absconditicoccaceae > UBA3291. The sequence goes on from JAZQNA010000018.1 coordinate 61,015, forward strand.
ATCAACTGCTTGAACAGTAATTGTATGAGAGCCATTTGTGAAATTAGACAAATCAATATCACTTGCCGATAAATCTTCAGTCTTGTTACCAACATATGATTTTGAGAATACAAGTGTCCCATCAACTGTAATATTTAAACTTTTTAGTAATGCATCACTTTTTACTGAATACATTATAGAAGGTTTAGCTGAAATTTTTTGATCAGTTTCTGGGTCAATAATTTTCACGCTAACAGCATCACTCATTTCTGGCTGTCTAGCCTCACAATATCATTCTGGGATAGTGGTCAAAATATTGATAGATAAACTTCATGGTTCTCATTCCTTTATCTTAGATTTCTCAGTCCACCATTCTTTTATTTTTTCTAAGTCTTCATTTCCAGGCATAAAAGATGTCAAATCCATATAATACCCATGCTTAGTTTCATTGAAAGGTGTTAAAGGACTAGCAACTCAAAGACATGAAGCATCATATTCAAATTCTGCAACATTGCTATCAGCAATAGCTGGAATATGTCAGGCATATCATATAGTAGAGACAAGTAATTCAGATGGAGCATTCTCAGCTGGCAACTTTCAGGTGATTTTTGAAATACTCAATGATGCCGTTTCCACGTTAGTCATTTCTCTATTCGTTAGGTATCCTCAATTAATTAATCATCACAAGAAATCTTTCAATGGTTGAGCTTGGATTGTTCCTCAATATGCATTAGAGTTCATAGGAGAGGCATCAGCATTTCCAGCCCACATCAAAATTAAGTTATCTGGGGTGTATGCAGCTACCAATCAATCTCTTGGACGATTTCATTTAGCTGTTTTCATGTTAGATGTTCCAGTCTTTAATGCATAAGTAAGTCCGGAAACATTAAATTTGTTTACCCAACCAGCAAGTCTATTATTAGGGTCAGACAAAATTTTCCATAAAAGATATCTTACTCAAGCAGGAATCAAATCTTCTTTTTCCACCACTTCTTTTTTATACAAAACCGAACCATCTGCGGAAGTAATTTCCAATATTGGATTAATTTCTGCAGGAGTTTCTGTAGTTAGATAAGAATAAGCTCCAGCAAATTCCAAAAGACTAACTTCTGCAGCTCAAATTGATAAAGGATATCAATAATTAATGTCATCACTTAAAGGTAATCATAAAGATTTTAAGAAAGGTTTAACAACAGCCTCTCATCCAACAGCTACAAACATTTTGATAGCAGGAATGTTCCTACTGTGTCCAAGAGCTGCCTTTAAAGGGATCATACCTTCAAAACTATTATCGGAGTTGTTTGGTTTGTCCGGTCACACTTGATATTCTATGTCATAAATTGGAGTATCGATTGTGATTGGTAATTTCATAAATCCAAGAGCATAAATCAAAGGTTTGATTGAAGACCCTGATTGACGAGGACTTCTAACCATGTCAATTTGTCACTGAATTTCATTGTTAAAATAGTCCAAAGATCACACGTAGGCTAAAACATCCCCATTGTCAGTATTTACATAAATCATTGAAGAGTTGTTGGCTCCATTTTCATAAAGAATACGACCATTATTTTGGAAACCTTGTTCTGCCATTTGTTGAATATTATAATCTAGTGTTGTTTTTACAACCAATCCTCACTGCATTACAGCATCTTCTCAATATTGTTCTTCTAGTAATTCTCTAATCCAGAATACAAAATGTGGTGCTTTAATTGAAAATGCTGAAGACTTAAACTCAAAAGTTAAAGCTTCAATTTCTGCTTCCTTAAATTCATCTTCAGTAATATACCCATCTTCAAACATTCTACTTAAGACAACATCTTTTCTTCCATTATAAAATGTTATATAATATTCTCTGCCATCAATGACTAGCGTAAAAGATCCTAATCATTTTAAAAGATTAACAGATTCATTATTCTTATTTTTATTAGAGAAATCTGCTTGTTTTATGGCGTCTGAGAATTTTGTAATTATATCATGTTGGATTACATCACTAACTTCATCATAATTCTGTGAATTTCATGCTGTATCAGTAATAACAAAGTATCCCATCAAATTCTTCTTACCTTTTGCAGTGAGAGGAGAGTATTGAGTTGGTCATTTTGGTAAAGATGCTAAAATGGCGGCTTGTAATACATCTAGTTTAGCAGCGGGGATACCAAAGAATCACTTCGAAGCGGCTTCTACTCAAAATGAATTATTACCGAATTCAATATAATTCAGATATAATTCCAAAATTTCTTTTTTCATTTCTTTTTTAGTTTCTTCAGTAGAAAGTTTAGAATTCTCAGCCTTTATCTGCTTTTGTAATGTAGTATTTAATCTCTTTGAAAGAATAATTTGACGTAATTTATAAGCAATCTTATCGGATAAGATTTTTACTTTGTCAAATTTTCATCCAGATGCTCAGGCTCAGATTCCAGCCTTTAATTTAAAAACATTAGTCATTAATTGCTGAGGAAGAGTAGAAGCTCCTCATTTTCATTTAATTGCAGCACGAAAGATTCCCCAAGGATCTAATCATTCATGTTCTCGATAACGTTGATCTTCAATAGCTACTATAGCGTTTACCATGTTTTCAGAGATTTCTGAATAATCTACATATTCACGGTTTTCATCAAATAATTTATATAATTCTACACCATTTCTGTCGGTGATAACAGTAGCTTGGGAGAATGACATATTTTTTACCTCACTGACATCAGGCAAATTTTTAAAAACTTTTAATTTTAACCAAAAAGCTGAAATAATAATCCCAAGGATAATGAAAGCTACGATAATAAAACCTAAAGTTTTCCATACAGATTTTTTTCATTTCAAAGAATATTTATCAGCATTATAAGCCCGATTTTTAGAATTTGCATTTAATTGCTTATATGCAAAAAGAGTACGAGGTGCCTCCATATTTTTTTATGCACACAAAAATAAAGATTTATTATATATCTAACAAAAATGTTATAAATATTCACCTATAAAAAACAAATGATTTCATAATTTTTTATGATTATACGGATCCTATATCTTATTAATTATTTTCTGATTTTCACTTCTTTGCTCTTAATGTCCAAGACGTTTTTCACTCTAAATAATATTTTATCTCGTCGTTAGAGATGTCTCAGGCCTCAATTAACAAATTTATTTTATAATAAGGAATATCAGAAGCTTTATCCATTAATCATTTTCTTTTCAAATATGACTTAAATGCATCTTTATCTTTTGCAGAATAATTGATGGTTTTTGTAATAGAAATAGAATCTGAGTTTCAATACAGTTGACATAAGCTATTTTTGTCTGCATAGTCAACCAAAATTTCTTTTAGCAAATCTTGTTCCTTTTTAATTTTTGAGACTTTCTCCGATAATTTTGCGTATTGGTCAATCATAGATTTGATTGTCTTCTCTCATAATTCTCATAAATTTACCACTTCATCTTCAAATTTTGAATGTCCAAATAAAGGACAAATATCTTGATATTCACAGTATTTACAGTAATTGTTCTGTTTAATTGGGAAAGCACAATTATCTTTATTTATATTATAAAGATTTTTGGAAGCTTCAATTTTATCAATATACTTAATATATTTGTTCACAATTGGTTGTAAATTTTCATCTGTAATTTCCCATTCGTCCACAATATCAAAATGCAAATAATGTAGTCTTGCTTTTATTTTATTACAATATTTACCATATTTCTGTCTAATTCATAAGGCATAAAGAGTTAATTGTTCTATATATTCTTCTTTGTCTTCAGGGGGCAGATTTTTATTGGTCTTATAATCATTAATTATGAAAGTTCCGTCATCTTCTTTATCTAATCTATCAATAATTCAAAAGAATGATTTTTTATTTTCATCACAATTTTCTTCTCCATTTAATGTAAAATATAATTTCATTTCAGTTCAGATTATTTTTATTCATTTGAAAGGGGAGTATTTATCGTAATATCTGTTTAAATAAAAGTCTCATCTCCTTAAGTAGTCTTTAGCCTTATCCTCTCATTTATACGTTAATTGTTCTCCAGCATTTTCAATTCATTTTTTTCGTTCTTCATGAAATTTATTGATTATATCATCTTTATTTGGAACTTTAAAAATATTGATTTGCTGGTATAACCATTCCAAAGCTGCATGAACAGATGTTCATAAAATTAAATCAGGGGAAGACTTAAATTCTGTTTCAATATTATCAATTTTTTTATACTGGTACTTTTTAGGGCACTGTTCATAAAGTCAGACTGAAGAAAAAGAATAAACAACCATTGTCATCTAAACAATCTAAAACAAATTCTATTTATTGTTTTGTAATTTCTTTTCAATCAAAAAAGCTGACCCCAAGGATCAGCCTTTCATGAATATTATTCAAAATTATTTTTTTCTGTAGAAGATATGTAATAACTCTTTAATAACAGGAACATTAATTACGAGAGTCAAGATTACAGCGACAACTAACATTGTTCCAAATCCTTTAAACATGTTGATTCACATAAGCATCAATAATAATCCAATCATTCCAGTAGATAATTGTCCATCACGGATTGCACTTCGACTTCTATCGTATGCTACATTGATAGCTTCGCTATCAGATTTTCCAGCTTCTTTTTCTTCTTTAATTCTTTCGAATATAAGTACATTAGCATCTACAGCCATACCGATTGAAAGAATAATAGCGGCAATTCCACTTAACGATAATGCATAGTCAATAATCTTTACGATAGCTAACATAATTAATGTATAAATAGTTAGAGAAAAAAGACTAATTAATCATTTTTTCCATCCATACAAATATGTCATATACAAGAATATAGCAACAAATCCGACAGCCATAGCAATTAATGCTCCATTAAAAGCATTGTCTCCAAGAGATGCACTAATTTTTTCTTCTTGCATTAGAATTAATGGAGCAGGTAATGCTCAATCATTTAATTGACTAGTAAGCTCTTTAGCAGAATCTGCGGTAAAATTTCCGTCAATCTGAGCAGAACCATCACAAATCTTAGCTTGAATTACTGGGCTAGTAATCATTTGTCCTCAAATAAAGATTGCCATTTGCTGTCCAATGTTATTTGTAGTGATATCACAGAAAACTTCTTTTCCTGCATCATCAAAACTTATCACAACAACTGGCTGACCAAGTTGAGATGTACTAACTGAAGCATATTTAAAGTTGGCTCCATTCAAAATCCTTCCATCATTTGATTGAGCATTAATCCAAGACAATTTATCTTGAACAAATACTTCTTCAAGAGTATAGAAAGTCTGAGATTCAAGAGCGGTAGCAAAACTTTCTTCATTGACTCAATTTACATTTACGAAATTATACCAATGAGCATTCACAGATTTTTCATCTCTAATAACTACCATATAAGTCGTTCCATCAACTTCTAATCCTTGTACATCTTGATAATCATTTTCATCAAAAGAAGGAAGAGCTGATTTTAAATCAGAAAGAGAGATTACTCCATCGTATACAGGAGTAGCTTCAGCAACTTCAGCTTCATTATCTGCTGATAATACAGCTGCAACTTCTGCTACTTTTTGATCAAAATCTTCCTCTCATTCAGATGCTAAAGCTAAAATTCTAGCATCATAAGCAACTTCATTTGGATAAACTTCTCCATTATTATAAGTCAATACATCATTTTCGATTACGTATGCTCCAGAGGCGATAGTCGTATCTCATTTTGTAAGGTCGAATCTTTCCTCATAAGTAGCTCATAAACTTGTAGCAACTTCAATAATATCTGCTAATCAAATTCAATCTCTAGCTCCAGTCTCTTTAGACAATAAACGGAAGAAAGTATAACCATTTAAATCTGAAGTCTGAAGATTTCCACTATAATCTTGATATTGATATGAATAATATAATCCTTCCATTAAAGGAGAAATAGCTCATTCAGCTGTTTCATCAAGGACTCATGCATTCTCTTGATAAATAGATGGTAATTGGGCTAAAGTAACCTTATCATAATTAGTATAGAAAATGTTTTCAGACTCTCTAGCAGCAGCAATAGCTTCAAATTTATCAGGATTCGCTAATAAATCGTTATATAACTTCTGAGCTGTTGAAATCCTTTCGGTTTTATCGGCTTCGCTTCATTCTTCATTGTTTGGAAGTTTGAATTCAATTTCTACAGTCTTTCCAATTAATTCTTTAGCATAATCCAAATCAGCAACTCATCCAATTTCCACAACGATTTGTGTCTCGTCATTTAATTGTTGAGTATAAGATTTGTAATCACTTACTCAAAGTTGAGAAATTCTGCTATCGATATTCTTCAGAATAATATTTTCTACAGTTTTTTTAACTGCTGCAAGTTCAGCAGCGTCAGAGTAAGTCTGCTCATATGTGTCATAAGAAATTCTATAAGTTAATCTAGTTCCTCCAGAAATATCCAATCATCTTCTAAAATTAGTGACAGCATTAGAAGCAAAAGAAAGCTGTCTGCTCATCTTTTCGTTGTTGAATGTCCATCCAAGGAAAAAGACTATAAAAGCTGAAACTAAAATAATGATTCCAAACGTCGTTCTACGTTTATTCCAAAAACCGTTCATGAATTCACAAATGAAAAATAAAACATATGGCTATAGCCTTTAAAAAATACTATATATTTTTCTATACAAAAAACAAGTAAAAGAAAAGCACATCTAAAAGACCTTTTCATATATTTGAATCAAATTTATTCATATTTTTATAAAAATAGTTTGACATTTATATATAAAAAGTCTATCTTAATAAGACACACCAAAACATAAATCAGTATGGAGAAACAAGAAGTTCCTTTCAAAAACTTTTCTCCAAAAGAATTTTCTCAAATTCTATTGGGTGAAGAGGTAGAGGACGAGAAATCCGTCCTTCTGTATCTTGTGGTTGAAGAATCACAGATGTGTACCGTGTTTGACATTGAGTTAGATAGCTTGGAAGAAAGATTTACTCAACTTTCAGGTGATCTAGAATTCAGTGGCGCTCTCTATTGGTTGAAGAAAAAACATTGGGTATCTGTGCATAAGGGGGAAACTCTTATCACCGATATCTTGGTGGCCTTAATTCACCAAAGAATTGGCTGGTTAAAATTTGACAACCAACGTTTATACAAACCAGGCACAGAACCGGATATAGAAGAGGCAGATTGCTAATGCCTTTATTTATGCTTAAAGAATCGGGAATGCTTTTCTTCCCGATTTTTTTCATGCAAAAATCTATTCCAAAATAAACTTCTTCATTTCCTTTCTGACTTCTTTGTATTTTGGATATAAAAATTCTACAACAGTTCGAAATTCTGCAGAATGATTTTTTTGTACTAAATGTGCACATTCATGAGCACAAACATATTGAATATATTTTTGAGGCAAATGAACGAGTTGTGAATTCAATACGATATCTTGGCGAGAGGAACATGAACCTCGACGAGCTTTCATTTTTCTTATAGTCATAGATTTATATGGAGTTCAAAGTTCAGCTGAAAATCTATCTAACCAATCTTTAGAATATTCAGCTAGGATGGCTTTTAATTTTTTCTCTTTTGTTGTACTAGAAAATTCTTTATCAGAGCCAAAGAAATCTGGCCAATTTATTCGTTCTCAAAAGATTAATACTCAACCATTCGACATGGCTCATATCTTATCTTGTTTGGCATATTTTTCATAAAGACTTTCTCATCTTTTCAAAAACTCATTTAAGAATTTTTCATCTCATTCCTTTCTTTTGGAAATTGTAAAAACTACCACTCATTTACGATTTACTCTCGCATAAGCATTACGAATATCTTTGTAATGTATTTCGTAAGGGTAGTTCATATCTTAAACAGGCTTTTTCCAGTAAAAATCAACTTCATCAGCTCAATTAAAAAGCTGTTTATGAGAAAAATGCTTAGAGTTAAACAATTTACTCATCCCAGGATAAGATGAAATTACTCAACCAAATGAATTTTGCAAATAATCTGATAATTTATTATAAATCGGATTTAAATCTTGATTCACACTTAGCCTTTTTCAATATGGTGGATTTGTAACAATCCAAAAATCTCATTCAAATAATATCAAACCGGACATAAAGTCTTGATGTTCAAAAGTGATACAATCTGCTACTCATGCACATTCAGCATTCTCTTTAGCTATCTTTGCCATTTTCCCATCTATATCGCGAGCTACAATATGATAATCGTTTGTAAATTCAGAATTTTTTGCATCTAATAATAATTTATTCCATACATTAAAATCAAAATTCTTGAACTTTTGGAAATAAAAATTCCTATGTTTTCATGGAGCAATATTTCTTGCTAAACAAGCGGCCTCAATCGCTATTGTTCCAGAACCACAAAATGGATCGATCAGCGGTTTATTAAATTTCCATCAAGCAAGTAAAATTATAGCAGCTGCTAAATTTTCTTTTAGAGGTGCTGCTCAGGTTTCAGTTCTCCATCAACGTTGATGAAGGGAAGCTCACGAGGTATTTACACAAACTTTTAATCTGTCTCATGACATAAACAGAAAAACTTCCTGACTTTTATTATCATCTTGGATACTATTCTCAGAAATATTTAATGATGTTAAAATAGCTTTATGTGCAACAGAAACTAAAGATTTTTCGGACATTATCTGAGAATTCTTCGTAGTTGCGTGTAAAGAAAATTGACCATTCTGATCAAAAAGAGAGTTCCAACTTAAAGATAAAACAAAATCAAACAGCTGATCAAAATTCACAATTTTTTCTTCTCAAAGTACAGCATATACTTTATTTGCTATTCTTGACCAGAGATTTATACGATAGATATCTTCCCATTGTCATTCACTCAATACAGCAGTCGGATGAGACTCTATTAGGGGTAGATTTAATCTTTTTAATTCCTTTGATAACAAAGACGCACAACCAAAAGGACATGTAATTAAAATTTGCATATTTATGTGAAATATATTAAATTATTTTAATTCGATTTCCCTTTCTAAATCTGATAATTTCTTAATTTCTAAAGTCTTTGTTCAAATTAAACCTAATTTTTCAATCCGTTTGGGCCATTCAATTAGTATATATTCATATTCATTAATTAAGTCTACAATTCATTTTTCCACCATATCTTCAAAACTATCTAATCTGTATAAATCAATATGTAATAACTTCTCATCATAAATGTTTACATAGGTATAAGTAGGAGACTGAACTTTATTTGGATCAATTCATAATCATTCTGCAAATCACTTTGTAAAAGTTGTTTTACCAGCTCATAAATCTCATACTAGAAAAAGAATGGATTCCGATTGTGTTAAATCTTTCCCTAACTGATGCATTTCTTCGGGAGAATGAATGATGTTTTTCATAATATTTAACTTATTAATTAAGTACTCACAATATAATGATGAATGAAGAGATTTCAAGAAAAATCAGATTTTTCTAATTGATTTCGTTTTTATTTATCATATATTCTCTATTGGAAATTTTAGATTTTATAGCTTAACATATGGCAGAAGTTCAAAATGTAGTCATTATAGGGTGAGGACCAGCTGGACATACTGCAGCAATTTATGCTGCTAGAGCTTGATTAAATCCGATTATGTATGAATGATTTATGGCTTGATGAACGCCACCAGGTGGACAATTAACAATGACAACAGAGATTGAAAACTTTCCATGATTCCCAGAATGAATACGTTGAGCAGAGTTGATGTCTCAGATGAAGAAACAAAGTATCGCTCAGTGAGCAAGAGTTTTGACAAAAACTATTGATCATGTAAATCTTTCAGTGTATCCATTTCAGCTCTTTTCAGGTAGTGAAGAAATCTTAACAAAAACGCTTATAATTGCTACATGAGCTACAGCAAAAAGATTGAGAATCCCCTGAGAAAATCAATTTTGGCAACGTGGAATATCTACTTGTGCCGTATGCGATTGAGGGTTGCCAATTTTCCGTAATCAGAGAATTGTTGTAGTCGGAGGTGGAGATGTTGCTTGTGAAGAAGCTCTTTATTTAGCAAATTTTGCTAGTGAAGTTGTGATGTTAGTTAGGAGAGATGTTTTACGTGCTTCTAAGCCGATGCAAAATAAAGTAAATAAATCAGATAAAATTCGTATTATGCGAAATACCGAAGCACTATCTTGTCATGGAGATAAAAGCTTAGAATCTATAAAGGTTATCAACAATCAAACTCAAGAAGAATCAGAAATTGAGTGCCGTGGGCTATTTTATGCAGTATGACACCAACCAAATACAGAATTCTTATCAGGACAGGTTGAAATGGATGAAACAGGATATATTATTACTCATGAATGAGTGAAAACATCCGTTCCATGAGTTTTTGCAGCAGGAGATGTGCAAGATAAGATTTATCGTCAAGCTATTACGTCTGCGTGAACATGATGCATGGCAGGATTGCAGGCTGATAAATTTATAACGGATCAAAATTAAAAAATTGTAACGAATAAGATATGTTTGATTAGCAGATTAAGCTGATTTTCTTCAGCTTTTTTTGCTTTTTAGTGGAACTTTATATATAATTAAATGATTTATATCTTCTGCTAAATTAAATGACTCCTGAACAAAGACAAGAATTAGAAAATCAAATTAAGAATACTTTTTCAGAAGAGGAAAAGAAACTTGCTAATTTGAAACAAGAAATACAAATCGAAAATGATGCAGATACAAAGTCAAAAAAAGAATCAGAAATTCAGAAACTGGAAGCAGATTTGAATAGCATGAAGAAACAAATAGAAACTTTGCAAAATTTAGCAGAAGACCAATTAAAGAACCTAAAGGATAAACTGGAATCAATTAAGTCTTCGCTTGCTAATTTTTGAGGAGAATTATGAGCTCTTCAAGAATCTGTGCTACATTGAAACGAATCTAAAGAATGAGAAGTTAAACAACAAACGCCATCTACATATGAATTATTAAAAGGTTCAGAAACTTATAATAGATTGCGTGACATTATTGCTCAAAATCAAACAGAATTTAAAAATATTCCATGAGAAACAGCAGAAAAACAATTAGAATACATATTTCAAAGAATTCGTAGGAATATGGTATTATTCCTAGAAAATACATTAGGTAAATCTGAGAGTGTTGATAAGATTATCAATAATACAATTGCTCCAGCATTTGAATGGAATTTGATGATATTGCTGCGTGATCAATGAAATGAGACTAATGTTTCGATGCTTAAAAAGATAGATAACATTTCACGGGATAATTTTACGAAATTGTTGAGATGAGTCTCTAACTTTGCTACAAAATCAAGTGAAGCTTATTTAAAACTGAATTCATGGATGAATGCTTTGGATTATCTTGCTCTTCAAAAAGATTTATTATTCTCGGCAGATAATTCTGAAGTCTTAGTTAATCCAATTGAATTTAATCATTATTTGAATAATAAATTATTTAGTACTGAGTGATTTTCTCCATATGCTTCAATTACTCCCAATAAAAGAAATGATTTATTTAAAATAAATTATAATCAGACTTTTGAATATTGACTAACTAGTGCAGAACAGCAGGTTGTATTAAATGAAATCTGAAATATCCAAGTAGCTCCAAATGCAAGAACAACCTCTCTAATCGTATGAATGTTGGATAAACCTGAACAATTTTTATCAAAAGTGCCAGAATTACAACAGACTGTAAATGCGGCTCTTGATACATTCGATAATGCGAGTTGAATAACTAAAATCTTCTGAGTGGATATAATTTGAGAAATATCTAAGGAGCCAGAAGCAAGATGATTATTATACAAAGTTATGGATTTTGTATGCAAATTACTTGGATTTTCTGGATGATTAGAATGAATCATAAAAAAATGGCGTTTGGATCGTATGGACCTAGATAGAGATAAAATTCTAAGCATAAAAAATATTATGTCAGATTATCAAGAAAAATCTTGAGGTAATAAGAATATTTCAATAATTGATCAAACCTCTTGTAATTCAACTTTGCTTGAATTTCAACTTTCAGATTTAGATAAGCCATCATCTACTAGATGAGATTTCTTGCGCGATGCTATGGTTCACCATTTAGATATTACATCTTTGTCCCCAGCGGTAGTGCAGGCAACTTTATGAAATGACTATGTAGAAAATCAAACTTATACAGATTCAAAAGGTAAGCAGAGAACTAAAAAAATTGTAAAGGCCTCAGCATTCGATGAATGAAGTAAGTTATTATTGGCTCATAAACATGTAGAGAATATGAAAAATCATTTATGAATTTATAAAGATTTGTCAGATTTTTATAAAAATGTTCATACAATAGATGATTTAGCTGTTTGTATGGCTACTTCTCTTTATTGCAATCAAAATGATGTAATCGAATGAATAACAGCTCATGTGTTTATGCCGGAAACATATTATGAAGCCACAGGAGTAGATAATTCATGATTTGAAGTATCAGATAGAGAAACGCATTCAGAACTCATAAGAACTAGTACTGAGGATTATCCATCAGAGATTTCATCTCAACAAGAAACAAAGATTCAGGAGAAATTACAATCACATCATTCTCCAATAACATTGGATAATATTAAGTCTGTAGCGGTGGAAAAATGAATCCCTTCTACATATCTTGCGGCAGTAATCGAGAATGATAGCTCCAGTGGTACTGCATGAAAGTGAGCCATAACTCATAATCCATGAAATGTTTGAAATACTGATAGTTGAGCAACAAGGACTTTTGCAACACGAGAAGACTGACTAAGGGCATGTGCAGATGTTATAAGTGATAGAATTAGTGCATATAAAAGTATTTATACAGTAGAAAATGGAAAGGTGCCTCCAATTTGATTACTTTTGGCTAATCAATGACCAGATTGAAAGTGATTTCTTTCATCTCAATGAAATTATAAACAAGATAATCCTTACAGAGATAATGGAGCCCCATTATGAGCCTACATGACAGCTACAAATTGACCCAAAGCTGTTGAGTCGATTGTTGAAAGCTATGCATAAAAATTATTAAATGTAAAAAAGCTGAACAAATTATAAATTCAGCTTTTTAGAATTTAGATAGTATTTAGAATAAATTAACTGCGAATTTTACGATGACATAGGCTAATAGACAGACTGCGATACCAACTGCAGACCCAATTAAAGCTTTAGTTGCTTTTTTCATTTGTGCCTGATCTCCACGAGCCATAATTAACTTATAACCATTCCAAATCATAAATAGGAAACATACTAATCAGATAGCGTACCGTAAATAACGATTAACAAACGCTATTACATCTATATATGAATACTCTCATTTGAAACCTTCTATAGTGCTTTCACCTGGAACATCAGGATTTGCGGCAGTAGATCCTGGTATAAAAGTTTCGACAGCAGATGTGATGCTTCCCATCCATAGGATAACAATTCACAATAAACTATATGATATTTGTCTGTACATAATATTAGATAATATATAAATTTTTTAATTATTACTGGAGTGCTTGCTCTGCATTCGTTTGAGATAATTCTTCCTCAAGCGTATGTCATATTGATTGTATTATAGTAATAATCGTTACACTAAATAGCGCCAAAATAATTCATACAACAATATAAATTAGGTTTGGAATAAGTTCTTTAGATTCTTTTCAATTACCAGTTTCGATAATATATTTAATTCAATTCCAAAGAATCATCGTTACAGCAATGGCAACAACAATACTAAGTAAGAATTTAGTAACTTTTACTATTACAGATTGTTTGGATTGGATAACATCAGTATCAGGATCAAAATCAATCGTAATTTCCGTTCATCATCATAAAACAGTGGATCATACTGTGCTAACAGTTTTTCCCATATCTATCATCGTATCTTTTTCAAATGCTGGGCGGGTTATGCAGCGTATCAAATCTTCTCATTCCATGCAATCATTAGCGAACACTCATCAAAATAAAAACGGAACTCACAGCAAAATCATGAATCAGTATTTGAAATTATTTTTTATACTTTGAACAAAACTTTTCATCATTTAAATTTGGCTAAGTAAAGCGTCGGCTTCAATTTCTTCTTGTTGACGTGAAGCTATTTCTGAATTTCTAATTTGGGCTTGTTGTTGTTGATAAGCTCCAGAAGTATATGTTTGTTCATATTTCCTTTTGATTTCCTCTTGCCTTGCTTGATATTTTGCTTCAATCTCGGCTAATTTTTCTTTTTCTCTAGTTAAAATATCTCTTAACTTATCAATTTGTTCCTGATTCATTAATGGATATAAATCAAACCAGCTTTGTTTTTCATTTGCTTCGCTAATAGACTTACTTTCCAAAACAAGAACTACTAAATCGGTATTTGTCTCCAGCATTTCATCAGGAATGTCAAAAGACTGGGCGATTTGATGTAATCTTTCTGGTAAAAATTTTGTAATATTATCGATTGTTGCCATGTTTATATATGATAGTTATAAAAGTCTAATTTTTTATTCTTTTTCTAATTGATCTAGGATACTATCAGCCTCTCTCTCCTCTTTCTCATGATATTCTTTAGATCTTTTGTTAATAATCTCTGTTTCTTGCATGTTGTGAATCATTTCCTGAATTTGTTTCTTTGTCATTTTTTTTGGTTTACTTCATCATCCTAAATATCATTCTTGCATCTTTATTTTTACAAACTAAATCTGAGGCGCTGACTTGTTATTCATTAGCCATTCTACATCATGAGGATTGATGATGTCTCTTTCTAATAGTTTCTTAGCATATTGTTTCATGGAAATCATTCCATTTTGAGTTGATGTTTCAATAATGTTCTGCATTTGATCAATTTCTCTTTTTTTCAAATTATTTTTTACAGCATTATTGTTTAACATTAATTCAAATACTCAAATTCTTCATTGATTATCTTTAGTCCTTACAAGATTTTGAGACATGATTCCAACCAGACAGTCAGCCATCCTTTCCAAAATAGAATTTTGCATATCGCTTGGAAAGAATGAAAGATATCTATTTAGAGTGTGTGTCGCTGAATTTGTATGAAGAGTAGAAAATACTAGATGCCCTGTTTCTGCGAGATTTAAAACGGCTTCAGCTGTTTCGATGTTTCTAATTTCTCAAACGAAAACAACATTTGGATCCTCTCTTAATGCAGAGCTTAAAGCTGCATCAAAAGACCAAGTATCATGTCAAATTTCTCTTTGAGAAATTAAACATTTTTGTGGGGTAAATACATATTCAATAGGATCTTCAATTGTAATAATTTTATAAGGTTTTTCCTTATTTAAAAGCTCTAACATAGCAACAATTGAAGTAGACTTTCCACTTCCTGTTGGCCCCGTAACTAGGAATAAACCTTTTGGAGTTTCGAGAACATTTTTTTTAATAGAATCTGAAATATTCTGAAACATGATTCCTTCAAGGACTCTTGGAGTGTTATTAATCTTCCTCATTACGACATTTAGTCTTCCAGTACTTAGATATGCGTTTACTCTATAAGCGGTTTCATCTTTAGCCACATAAGCAAAGTCGGCCTCTTTGTCCACGAGAAATTTATCATATCTTTGTGGGTTATTTTTAAAAAGCTGCTTTAGCAGAATTTCCATATTTTCATCTCAGATTTTTCATAATTCTTCTTTTTTTACAATCTCTCAATTTAATCTATAAGAAATAGACTCTCCAGCAGAGAGATGTAAATCTGAAATGTTTTGATTGTTCGCAATGAGCTTTAATATGGACTCAATGTCTAATCAAATTCCTTGCATGAGTAATAAATAAGAAATTAAAGTCGTGAAGGATTCACACGCATTATTATATTCAAAAATTTTTTTCTGTCAAAATTTTTGAGACTTTTTTATTTCAAAATATATTGAATTTTTTAGGTAAAACTTTACAAAATCAAACAAGCGATGTTTGAGTTTAAATTAGAAAGTGTCTTATGCAAAAATATAATATAAAAAGCTTGTTTCTTTTTGGACGAAATAAAGTAAAGAATGGTCCATTGTATTGAAGGACATTTTTAATTTTGCTGTTTTTATTATTTTTCGTGAAAATCTTTGTAATTTACACTTCATATAAGAATTTAAATCCATTAGAAAATTGTATTTCAAATATCTCATGAGATATATTGTTATTATTATTTGCTCAAATAATAGTATTTATTAATTTCCATCTTACAAATAAAAAATTCAGACTTATGAATGATGTTATCCTTTTTATTATTTTGGTGTTGTTTATAATTGATATATTTGCAATTCATTATTTTCAGGGTAGGGTAACAATATCGTGAGCTTTTATGTTTGCGTCTACTCAGCGATGAAGTTTTACAAGAATTTGATTACTTTGGTTGGTATTTATTATAATTTTATCACTTATTGCATTCTGGTGAATTCATAAAGTGGACAAAAATGCAGAAAAATCAGCGAAATGAACGTTAATCATCTTATCTGTCTCTTTAATGATATATTCAATATTTTATGTATTAGTATCTGCATCCAGATTTTCTAACAAATATACAGACAATATTTTAATGTTAAACTTTAAAACGTTATTTAATAGTGAAAAATCTTATTATTGAGATAATGAAAATATAACAGTAGAAGAGTCATACCCAGATTATTTTGTCCAAACTAAATGAGAAGGCAAGAAACTGAATGTAATTTTGGTGTTCGCTGAATCTTTGTCTGCTATTGATTCTCAAAATGTTTGATGAAATAATCAGCTGCCAAATTTTGATAAAATTCAAAACGATTGAATCACTTTTACTAATTTTGTTACGAATGGAAGGACTTCTGATACGGCACATGTTAGCACATTACTCTGATTTATTCCACTAATAAATTTAAAGGAATATACGGGGTATAGACTAGTTAACGAATCCTTGCCAGAATTTTTTAATAATCAATGATATCAAACTACATTTATCAGTAGTGTTACATTAGATTTTCTGAATCAGAGAGATTTCTTGTCTTGAGCTTGATTTCAAAAAATAATTTGAGAAGAAGAATTTCAAGATTATAAAAAATATACATTTGATGCAGCTCCGGATGAGATACTTTTCGATAGAACTCTTGAAGAAGTTAAGAATCAAACTGGTAACTTTTTCATTAATTTACAAACAATTTCATTCCACACGCCATATAACACTCCATACTGAAATACGGAGGAAGATGCATTGAGGTATGCTGACGAATCATTATATAATTTTTATTCTGCATTGAAAGATTTGTGATATTTTGATTCTTGAATATTAGTAATAGTTGGAGATCATAGAAAAATATTGCCAGCAGAAGAAGGAGAATATGAACTTTATTGAGAAGGATGGAATACAAAATCTGTAGCTACAGTTGTTTGAAGTGGTATCCGCCCTGGAACAAAAAATGATAACTTAATCCAACATTCAGACTTTTATAATTCAATTAAGAAATTAATATGAAATGGTGATGTGTCCATAGATAAGACATATAATGATATTTTTACAAATAAAGTATGAAGGATATGGTGAATAACAAGCGCAAAATATGCTAGTGATTACATTGTATCATATGCCGATTGATCATCTTTTATTTTTAATAGCATATCTACATTAAAATTAAAAGATTCTGAAATATATAAATATTTTTCTTCTTTTTTTGACTATGAATTAAAAAATGAAGATGAAGAAAATTTAGATAATCAGATTGTGCTGGTATGACATAGATGATCCCCAAATACATCACCCGATAATACCTTAGAGTGATTTATAAACGCTAAAAGAGAGTGAGCAAAATGAATAGAATTTGATGTGTCGTATACAAAGGATAAAAACAATATAGTAGCTCATTGAGATTATTTTCATTCGTCAAATTGTAAAGATAAAAAAGTTTTTGATTATGATTTGCAGCGAATCCAAGAAAATTGTATACTAAATAATTGAGAGTGATATAAAACATTAGAAGACATGTTATCATTGGTAGATGGTTTATTTGACTATTATTTTTTGGAAATAAAGGTGTCAAATGAATCCGATTGAGAGCAACAGGCTTTGGAAATAATACAGACGGTCAAAGATTTAAATATGCAGGATAGAGTGATATTTATTAGTTATAGTGAGTCTGCTAGAAAAGTACTTAATTCCAATCCTGATATAATTTTTTGACGAGATACTTTTAATATCCCTGATTTAGACTTTGTTGGAGAAAATAACAGTAAATATTTCCTAGCTCCATATAATCTTCTAACCCCAGAAATAGTCCAAAGAGTACGTTGATTATGAAAGATCCCTGTAACCTATACAGTTAATACAACTTGAGATTACCAAAAGGTAAAAGATTTATGAATAAATATAATTATGACAGATAAAATTTCAGATATTCGTAAGTACGATAATAGTATTTTATAAATATTCTTTTTACAGATGGCAACTATTTTTCAAGACATTATTATCTTCGATGGATTCGAAGTATTCAAGTGAAGTGTATCATCTTCTGGTTGAAGAATTACCAAAATCGTAAAATCTCCAGATGAGATACAGTCAAAACCGTGAGATGAAACAGTTTCATGAGAATATTTCTTAATGCCATGAATGATAAATCTACATACACATCTTTCTATGTCATTATTTAAAAGTGCGTGAGAAGATCTGCCTTTAAAAACACGGTTAAATGAAGTAATGTTTCCATTAGAGGATAAATTTGCAAACGCCGAAATGATTTATTATACATCTCTACGATCAATGGTGGAATGCTTAAGAAGTGGAGTCACAACCATCCTGGATATGTATTTCTTTGAAGAACAATTGGCTAAGGCAGCGAAAGAAATTAATATGAAAGCTTTTATTTGAGAGTGCTCATTTAATTTTAAGTCTTCTTCAGGAAGGACTCCAGAACAAGTTATTGACTACACAAAGGAAATTGCCGAGAGATATAAAGATGATGAATTGATTTATACTGCATGTGCTCCTCATTCTCCTTATTTAACCGATGAAAAATATCTTTTGCAGTTAAAAGAAATCTCGGATGGATATGATATTCCATTTCATATCCATATGTGTGAAACTGAAACTGAAGTTGAAGAATATGTATCTAAACATTGAAAGACAGCATTTGAAAGATTTAACGAAATTTGACTTTTAAGTCGTCATTTTGTATGAGCTCATTGTGTACACCTTACGGATAATGATTTAGCTATCATGGCTAATACTTGAGTCACGGTAGCGCATTGTCCATCTAGTAACATGAAATTATGAAGTGGAATTGCCAGAATTGCAGAGATGCTGGATAAGTGAATTAATGTGGCGGTTGCTACAGATGGTAGCGCCAGCAACAACAATTTAAATTTGATTCAAGAAGCAGAATTGGCGGCAAAGATACAGAAATGAAATCTACAGAATCCAAGTGTGTTCAAAGCTGTTGATGCATTAAAGTCTATAACATCTAATGCATGAAAACCTCTATGACAATACTTTTGAACTATTCAGGTGTGAGCCCCTGCAGATTTAGTACTAATTAATTTATCTTCTCCAGAATTATATCCTACATATGATGTTTGTGCATCCATATTGTATGCTTCTAGTCAGTCTGATGTTGAATCTGTATATGTAAATTGAAAGAAAATCGTGGATAAATGAGAAATCTTAACGATAGATGTTGCAAAATTAAAAAAAGATTTTTGAAAATTTGTTCAAGAAGTAAAGAATTATCTACAATAAAAAACAGCTATATTTGTACATAAACATAAAGTATAAATTTAGCTGTAATTTTACTTCAATTGTTATGGTTTTTTAGATTGTTATTTCACTATTTTCCTTGCTTCTAAATAATATCTTTTTTCATCAGCCTCTCCCATTGAGAAGGTTTTTCTTGGTAAAGCTCAGTCGACTATTACAGTTTTAAAGAAGTCTGATTTATCCATAATTGGGAATAAAATTCCAAAATTTCCATTTTCTTTTCAGAGTCTTTCTACGACATCATCTCAGTGTACGTAGTCTATACGACTTTCAGTGTGGTCTTTTAAGAACTGATCTAAGAATGCTTGCATATTTCAAACTTCCAAATTTAATTTTGGATTTTCAATAGCAAATAGATAATAACCAGATTTTGAAATTCCTCGACAATAATGTGTATGAGAATCAGATTTTTTCATGTTTTGTAGAAGTTCCTCTTTAGAATTATACTCTTCAACTTTTAATTCTGATCCAATGTTTCTGAAGAATTTTCACATATCATCTAAAAAGCTCATTTCTTCAACACCAAACAATACACGATGGATTGGCTCAAATACTATTCATTCATCATGAACATTGTTAATCTCAACTAAAGCAAATCTAGCAGGATCGTCTAATTGTTCTTCTGGCGATAAAGTTTTTTTCTTTTCTTCCCAAATTGCTTTAGCAGTAGCAAAAGAGTGGTTCCCATCTCCCATGGCGAATAAAAGCACTCCCAAATCTTCAGTTAACCCATATTTGTTCTTAAACTTTTCAGTATTAGTCAGATTTCTTAGTCCGTTTGCTATCTGATTTATCACATTTTCATCACTAATTTTTCGTCATTTAATGTGACCTCCATTCATCATTAAATCGCAATCATAAAGTAGATTCTCTTCTCTGGCTTCAGATTTTAAAGGTTCTATTACTTGTTTTTCTGGATCGTCAATTAAGACCATAATGTGAGGTAATTCAAAAGTTGCATTTTTTCTAATTTCTACACGAGGAGGGATCCTTTCAATGATAGTTCATTCAGTAGCTCTAATCAAAGTCTGAGATCACTTACTAAAGTCATATTTTTCCAAATCGAGAGCTATAATTAAACCTTTTCTTACTGGGACATGAGCTGTTTGTCTTTCAATATAAAAGAATCCTGTTCATTGATTTTCCAAAATTCATTCTTCTTCATATCTTTGCATGGTTGATGTAATTTTCTGAATTCTTTCAGCTTTATCTGCATCATTTAAATAAATTTCAGGGAATGTAATTCTTAACGTAGAAGCAGAATCTTTTACTAGATTCTCTACATTGTTCCAATATTCTGGTTGAGAAGTATATTGATCACAAGCTACAACAGCCCATTTATTTAAATCAATTCATTTTTTTGGTAAATAAATTTCAGGAACTTTTACTCCAATTTCATCAAAAAAATCTTTCATATTTTAATTGATAAAAAAATAAAAATATCATAACAATATTAAAAATAAATTTTTCTAATTGTTTTGCAAATAAAATCATAGAAAAAAGTATGATTTTTTTTGCTTTTTCAACTCCTTGTGAATATAATTAATATGTTTATATTCCCATTTACCGTACTATGAAATTTATACGTTATACGATATTTAGCTTATTCATATTATGAGCAGCCTCTATGAACCTAATAGGAGCTTGTTCTGCGTGAAAAACTCAAACAACCGTTGAGCAATACAATCCAATAATTTTTTTAGATAGGGTTTATGAGGAAACTAATAAAAAAGAATCTACAAAAGTGCAGGATACAAAAATGGATGCAGTTACCTCAGATAGTACACCTGTTATAGAAGATAGGAGATTTACTATATCCAATACTGTATGATGGGTGGTAGAGAATCTACATTACTATTTGCAGTATGTGATGTTTGTATGATTTGCTATGGCTACCATATTCATTATCATTAACTGATTCAAGTTTGTTACAAAATGAGAAGCTCATTGGAAAGATTTTAAAAAGAATATTATATATACAATTGTATGAGTGGGACTTTTGGTCGCATTCTACTATATAATCGACGTGTTTACCGCTTTGGCAAATATGTTTTTAGAAAAATAAAAATTTTATATAACTAAAATATTTGAAATGTTCTTTATGCATCATATTAAAAATATAGCGATTAAACTACTGGTTAATTTGGTTATGATTACATGATTGGTTGTTTTGCCAATAACCCAAATATCTGCAAATAAGGCCCCAACTGTTGGTGACTTTGTATGAGGTCTTAGTGGAGCAGTGTTTGATAGAGGAGGTGTTAGTAAAGATAAAACATTAATAGAAAATGTTGCGGCATTATTTTATCCTTGAGGAGATTGATCAGATGATGGAAATAGAATTTATAAGGTTATTAGAAATTTGACATTGTGAATTATGATAATTTTTATTGTACGAACATGAGCCTCATTATTGTTTAACCTTAATAAAAAATCTGAAGATATGATGAAGGCTCTTCGGAGCGTTGTTTATATGATAATATGATGAGCATTCGTTTACTGAGCGAGTTGGATATTTTGAGATGTTCTGAATTTTGCCGGTGATTGATTTAGATGAGGAGGCACGTGATTGTGATGAATGGCAGATGCTGTGACATGAGCTGATTGATTGTTTTTCCATATTTTAGCAGCTTTGAAATGATTCGCATTCTTCCTAGCTATTTTGATGATAGTTGTTACCTGAGTGAGAGTTATTATAGCAGGAGAAAAAGATAAGTGAAAGAAATTAGTAAAAGGTTTAATTAATGTTGTGGTTGCGCTCGTAGTAATTAAGGGAATTGATTTCATATATTATATGGCAATGGATGCGGAGTCGTTTATTACTAATGCATCAGATTTTATTATTAATGCAGCTAAATTATTTTGATACGGATACTGAATTGTTATTGTTATTATGGTATTTGTAGCTTGATATTTATATCTCACAGATTGAGGAAGTTGAAATGGATTTAAGAAGGCATGTAACATACTTGTAAATATTGTTTTGTCAGCTTTAGTCTTATTCTCATTCTTATTCATCTTGTACCAAGTATTTGCTGAATTCTGACCAGGTGGACAGTAGGTGCATCTTAGTTTACTTTCATTTGCAAAAAGGAAATAAAAACATATCCTTGAATAAGTAATCATTTATTTCCTGAACTCAAATCGTGACTAGGAGAAAAAGACACACAAAATCTAAAACATTTAGAATTAATAAATATCATATTTGAATAGCATTCATAGTGCTGTGAATGCTGTTTTTCTTTGCCAAATTCGTAGCTCCTGAGGCTCCAGTATTGGATCGATTATCTAAATTTACTAGTTATGCATTCGGTGAAACATGATTGGTAGTCTTTTTTGTACTATGTGTTCTTTTTGGAATCTTGATATTGCGAAAAGGATATATGATGAAGACTTTAATAAAACAGTTTGTTTCGCTTATGTTTCTCACCTCTGCTGTGCTAAATTTTCAAGCTATCGAGGAGTGATTACAGACTTTGGTTAATCGAACAGAAACTATTCATCATTGAGGATATTTTTCATGGCCAGTTTACCGAATCTTAGAAAAGATTTTTGGACAAGCTAAATTAGCAATCCAAATTCTGATAGTTCTGTTTCTTGTATGAGTATTTGTTCGAATCTTTTACAAATTAAACGTAAAGATTCCAAAGTTGCCAAAAATAAATATAGAACAAGAATCGGCTCCTAAAAGTGCCCAAAAATCAGAATGACATCCATTTGTTACTCGTGAATCTCAAACGACATCAGATCTATTAAAAAAGGTTTCGCAGGCCACTTGAAAGACCTCAACTCCGGCTCCAAGTTATTCTTGATCTAGTCAATGAAATGCTAATTCTGGTTCGTTAGTAAAAGATGGGCTTAGCTCATTGTTCAAGAAAAAAGTAGAAGAAGAGATTGCAAAAAAAATAGAGCAGAAACCTCGTCCAGCAATCCATTTTTCTGGAGATAAACCAACTTTTTCAACATCACTTCTAAATTCAAACTTAGCAGAGAGTCAGCAAATTGATGAAAAAGCTATCGTAGAAAAAGCACAATCTTTACAGAAAAAATTGTCAGAATTTTGAATTGTTATTTCTATTGAATGATTCGATATTTGACCATCAATAGTTCAAATAAGGGTAAAATTGGCAGATTGAATCAAGATCTCATCCTTGACCGGTTTGTTAGATAATATTAAACTAGCTTTACGTACTAGATCTGTAAGAATTGTAGCGCCCATCCCATGAACCGATTGTATCTGAATTCAGATTCCTAATCCAAAGCCAAAAACAGTTTGTTTGTGAGATATATTGTCTTCGGCAGAATTTCAAAAGGGAATGCAAAAATCTGAAACAACTTTGGCGTTATGAAAATGAATTGATTGAGCCATTGCGGTTTCTCAGTTAGATTCAATGCCTCATTTGTTGGTCGCATGAGCTACATGAAGTTGAAAATCTGTAGGAATTAATAACTTTATTTTATCATTGATGTATCAAAATTCGCCATCAGAATTGAAATTTCTAATGATAGATCCAAAGCAAGTAGAACTGTGAATGTATAGTGGATTACCATATCTATTAGCCCCAATTGTATATGATTCTTGAAAAGCTGTTAAATTATTGCAATGGACAGTAAATGAAATGGAAAGGAGATATACAATATTGCGCGAAAGAAAATTAAAGCAGTTATCAGAATTTAACGCCGCTTATCCTTCTGAGAAAATGTATCGTATCGTGTTCATTATTGATGAAATGGCCGATATGATGATGTCATCAAGTGCAAATAGAAAAGAAGCAGAAACGTGTATTAATCGTATAGCAGCTAAAGCTCGTGCAGTATGAATCCATTTAATATTAGCAACACAGAGACCTTCAGTAAATATCATTACATGACTTATTAAAGCTAACATTCCAGCCAGAATAGCATTTAGTGTGGTATCTGATGTCGATTCTAGAACAATTCTTGGACATAAATGAGCTGAGGAATTAGTATGAAAATGAGATATGTTGTATATGGATACAAAGATTACTGATTTGAGAGTCCAAGGAGCGTTTGTTGATACTAGAGAAATTGAAACAGTTGTTGATCATCTGAAAGAAAAGTATATGCAATGACTAACAGAAGATGATGTATATAATCAAGAAATTATTTCAGCACTCGAATCAAAGGTTGAGACATGATGAACTTTCTCATGATGAAATTGAAACGGAGATGATGAAGATTTAATTGAGCAAGCAATTCAAATTATTTCAGAAACTAGAAAAGCTTCTACAACGATGATTCAAAGAAAATTATGAATCTGATTTGCTAGGGCTGCCAGGATTATGGATACTCTTGAGGAGAGGTGAATAGTTGGACCTCAAGATTGAGCCAGATGAAGAGATATATTTATTTAAACAAAAAAGCACACTTTAAAGTGTGCTTTTATATATAAAATTGTTACCATCTTCTCCAACTTGGACAAGGTTGGTTTATATTGATATGAGAGAATCCGTCATATTGCAAAGCTGCTTCAATAGTTTCAGTCAGACTTTTTAAATCTTTCCCATCAACACGCTTTACAAATCAACATCATGCAGCTTCTAACATTTTTATAGGATCGAAAGGTTCTTGATTATTACCATCAGGTGTTGATGCTGTTTTGACATCTAATGGGGTAGTAGGAGAGGCTTGTCCAGTAGTTAGGGCGTAATTTTGATTATCACAAGTTATATGTAGTAGTTTTATATTCCTTCTTGTGGCATGAAAAAGATGTCACAACCCAATACCATAAGAATCTCAATCTCCAGATAGAGAAATTACTGTTAATTTAGGGTTTGCTAGTTTAATTCATGTAGCAAAAGGAATTCATCTTCCATGTAATGTCTCGGCTCAATAAAAATCTAAATATTGGCTCATTTTACTACCACATCATATACCTGTTACGATTACAACATCTTCTTTAGCAATTCATAAATTTGAAATTGCTTGTTTTATTGCTAGCTGAACAAGAAAATTTCCACATCCAGGGCATCGTTGCATTGACTGTAAATTTGTTCTCATAATGTATTTACATAGAGTTAAAATCATGATTTTTTTAATCTTGTATTTTCTCTTCTATATCTTCAATCATTAAAGGATAGAGACTGAATTTTCTTAAATGATCAATTTTATTATTCCATTCATCTGTAACTAAGCCACATTTACAACGTACATAATTTTCACAACTTCAGAACTGATTTAATTCAACGAAAACTAGTCTTTCAATTCTTCAATTGTTTGCAGAGAAAAAATCTCTTAATTGTTTATCAAAAGGTTGAAAAACTTTCATGACTATAAGTCATCGTTCAGTATGATTAGAAATAAATTTCTCGATTGCGTAACGATTAATTCCCCAAGTAATAAAGAACTTTTTAGCTTCAGGATTGATAATATCAAAAGCAGGGCAATTTTTAAATTCATTATTTATAAAAGTATCCATTTTCCTAGCACGTTTTTCCATTTGTTGTACTTTATTAAGTGGATCTTCACTAGAAGCTCAACTTTCAGTATGTTCATAAGATGTAGCTATAAAAAGCTGATTTTTTGTTCATGGTCTAGCTTTAGGAGAAATTCAACTTTCAGTATCTTTGTATCTTAAATATTCATCATTTTCTGTGCCTGCAGTAATTTCTCAACGATTGATTGCTGGAGATCTTAACTTATTTAAATCAATACTCATTAAACATTCAGATAAAGTTTTGTCCACTAAGAACATTACAGGATGTTGATAACAGTCACTCCAATTTAATGCCCAAGCAACCATATTATAAGTTTCTTCATAAGTACTTGGAGCTAATACGATTGGCTTAGTCTCTCCAAATCCTGCGTTCAGAGCAATATCTAAATCTCATTGTGCTACAAATGTTGGGGTCCCTGTACTAGGTCAATCCCTTTGAGAAAGTATATATACTCATCATATTTCAGCTTGATTGGCAAAAGCTAAACTTTCTACCATAAGAGCAAATCATCATCAACTAGTTCAACACATAGCTCTTTTACCAGCATAAGATGCTCAAAGCATCGCCATACTAGCAGCAATTTCATCTTCTCACTGAAAGAAAGTGACTTCAGGATGTCTTAGAACTCAGTTGATTATTGTAGAGGCTGGGGTCATAGGATAGGCCGCATAAAACTCCAGTCATGCCTCAGCAGCTCAATTTGCGATGAGCCTATTACCAAAATTTAGAGATAGGGCATTTCAAATTGATGCAGATAAATCTGTAATAAAGCTTCATTCTTGTTCTCAAAATTTATATCCCTCATTTAAGGCTGTCAAATTTCATTCTTTGTCCTTCTCTAAAAATCACTTTTTTTCTAAAAGTTTAATTGCCTCTTCTATACTTAAATTTAGTTGTTGAAGTGAAATTCCAAAAGCAAATATGTTTTTCCTTGTAGAAGGGATTGTGCACAAATTAACAATTTTCTCTAATGAGAATATACCACAATTTTTATCAACAGCTAAATTATCAAGAGCTATAAAAAGCTGAACCCTTTTAGAAAAGCATGGCTTATTATTATCAGAGATATTAACAAACATGGTGTTATTATTTCCCTTGATAACACTTGCATACTCTTTATCTACCCATACAGAATATCATTTATTTGATAATATTTCAGCAAGTAATTCTCAAGCAGTATTGATTCCAGATCCCGCTGGACCAGAAAAGGCAATGTTGATGTGCATTACATTTGTAATTTAATAAAAAAACAACAATACAAGATATTGAATAAAAAATAAAAAACAAGGAAAAAAAGAAACAGAAAAAAATACATTAATATGATATTTGTTGCTGAAAGAAGTTGAGTGTATTTAAGCGTCACAAGAAGTATAACCATTAGAATGATACAGATGGGCTTTTACAATTTTTCTTCATAGGCTTAAATAAGTATTTAACTTTATTGGAGTATCGTATAGTTTTCAATTGATTGGAATGTAAGGATCTAGTACGTACCACTGTCCCGTTTTGTCCCTAAAAGCTATTGCTCTGTGTCAGTATTTGCTTTTAGATTCGGCAAAAAAGTCTATAAAATTAGCTTTAGGTTCAATTCAATTGAATTGGCTTAGAGTAATTTTTCTTCGATTTGAGGTCGGTCTTATGTTTGTTTTGTCATAAGGAATAGTAGCTATTGAATTCTTTGGTTGTAATGCTCAGACGTCATACGCATTTCATTTTGGAAGGTTGAGTCAAAATTTTTTCCCATTTAAACGAGCTGTCTTGGAACAGCAGTAATTGTCAGTTTCTTCATTTTGTATGGATTTATATGATATAATACAAGAAAGGGGGGTGTCTCAAAAATATGGTAATGTACGTGAAGAATTTAAAGGTATGGCTAATTTTAATCATAAATAATGTAAACATTGATTTAGAGAGGTTTGCCCAAGTTTTCAATCACAATAATCAATATTAATCCCGATTGTGGATTGAAATAACTTATACTTACCTTCATTTAATAGACGACGAAGGTATGCTTTTTTAATCTGAATATTGGCATCTTCTTGGATGTCTTTCTTTAATATCTGTTTAAGTAGTCAAAGCTTGCTTTGAGGTGAGTTTTCTGTCCAGTATGTCCCAGAATCAGAAGTCATACATGAAATGCTAGTTGATAATTGTATAGGTTTATTAACTGATGATTCATTATCGCTTTGAGAATGTATTTTAGATCATCAAAAAACCCTAGCTAATGACTGTGAAATTTTCGAGATCGGATTCTTGATGCTATTAGTTTTTAATCAAGAAATAAATTGTTTTAACTGGTTTATAGTATGTTGTCATAATATTCCATCGCATTCTTTAACTTTCATTCATATTGATTCTTGAAAATCTCTGTATTGCTTATTTTCAACTAATTCACTCAACTTAGATTTAATACATCTTATTTTTTTGCTGTCTCAATCAGAAAACCTTAAGATATCGTTTATCTTAGAAAGATATCCGTCAACTTTATTTAGATTATTTACTGATTGAATAGTCTCCATTTGATATGGTGTATAAAATTTAATACTTATAAAAATGTTTAAAGTCTCTAATATAAATTTCTTCAAATTTATCATATACGGATCATATAAATGTTTCATAATTTGGAATTGCCTGACAAAGGAATGTATAAGCTTTCCCTGATATGTAATTTTTATCATTTGTTAGACTAATTAATTCTTTTCTGTCTTCAGGAGATAGTCTTTCCATAATATGTGTAAATACCCAATCCTCCAGTACTGGTTTACAATCTCAAACTAACATTTCTAATCAAGCTTCATCTATTGAAGGATTTGCTTTTAAAATCATTTGTGCTAAGAAGTCTTCATTTTTCATATTGTTTCAGTTATTAAATAAAATTGTATTAAGCCCAATAATTGTAGTATCACTTGCTTACTCTTTTTTTCTGTGCTTGTTTAATTTTTGTGATAGCATTTCCCGAAAAATGTATTTTTGCTGATTCAACGATTCATAAACCATCTTTATGCTCGTGAATTTTTATAGGACCAAATCTATAATCTTCAGAACTTAATCCCATGAAATCTTTTTCTTGTAGTACTTGTTCCATAATCGGATTAATTATAAATGTTGCAATATAATTGGCCTTTTCTTGACAGTTTGACTTTTGTCATTGAGGTGTTTTTAATCGCTGATTATATGTTTGGCTACTTGTAATCTCTCAGTTTAGGCTAGAACATAATAAATTATTTATTCTTTGTTTATAAAACGCAGATAGATCTCTTTGCAAATTATCGATGGTTAACTCTAGACATCTTGTACAATCCTTTCACTTATTGTTTAAGGCTCGAGAATTTCGTTCTTTATCTTTAGTCTCATCACTTCATTTGAAAGCTTCCTTATTATATCTATCACAATAAGGAACACCTTTTGTAATGGCGTATATACCTCTATCTGTAGAATTATCCACAGCTCAAATAAAATCTTTGTCATGATGCATACATACATGCTCATTTTTTTCATTTACCACTTTTTTAATGCGTTTGACAAATCCTGTATCTTCTCTTACATGAAGTGATCCATTGAATCAACCAGCATCTGCGTAAGCTCGAGCTTTATAACTTCATATTCAAACATCCCTTTTTAAAGGATCTCATTTTACGTATGCTAAATCAAAATGTCTTTGGAAAAATTCGTCAATTTCTAGTAACGGGTATGAAATTGCTAAATTGGCAGGAATCCTGCTTTCTCAAGTTAACCTAATTAATTCTTTTCATCAGCTGTATGTTTTTTTATATTGGTCTAATTGATGCTTGATGTAATTTGGATTTTTGTCCGTAGAGTCGGCTCATCATGTTTTTATGATTAAGTTTCTGATTTTTTTAAAATCCATTCATTTGATATTTGCTCTTTGAATGTTTCTATAAACAATGATGTCTCATAATAACTTATAAATAGCTCACATCTTAACTTTATCTGAAAAGTTGAAAGTATGCTCGAATAAGGTAATATTGTATTCGGGGTGGTCTAGTTTGAATTTTAAAATCTTCTCTTTAGTTTTTTTGTCGAATCCGGTTTTTTTGTCGGGTCTATTTAAAAGTAATACTATTTCATATTTTCATGGATCTATAGACTGTTTCGTGGTTAGAGAAGCAAGAGTCTTGTCAATATCTTCATAAGATTTAACAGGGATTCCAAAAGAAAATTCGATATTTCCTTTCATGGGAGACTGCTTATTGAAAGCTTTTAAAAGTTCTCTATGTGATTCGGGTTGTAGATTTATATAGTCTTGCTGAATTGAAATTTTTTCTTTGGTATCTCTATCTAACCATTCTAAAGAATCTATAGGAGCTTTAATATAAACAATATCTCATTTTGAAAATTCCTTGTTTTCTGGATAAGGTATTCACTTTTCATCAGTAATTTTGAGTCATTTAGTAGATCTTCAGATTTGCTCTACATATTTTTTTTGAATATGCTTAGAAGTCCCTCAAACTACAACTTTATATTTATATACTCTATTCATTCCTGAAGAATCTTTTTCTCTTATAAGTAAAACTTTTCATGCTATTATAGGAGCTTTAATATAAACAATATCTCATTTTGAAAATTTTTTGTTTTCTGGGTAAGGTATTCACTTTTCGTCAGTAATCTTGAGTCATTCAATGGATCATCCTATTTGTTTTGAGTATATTTTTTTAATATCTTGGGGATATCCTCAATATTTAATTTGATACTTGAAGATTTCATAATTTCCAGAAGAGTCTTTTTCTCTAATAGGATATATGATTCATGTAATACCATTTTCTTTTCAGTCTTTGATAACAGAAGCAATGAGAGGTGACACAAAAGATAAATTTTTTTTCTCAATGAATGATGAAGATGTATCATACTTATCAATAATTCAGCTTAATACTTTTGTGTGATCTTTGGGGCTGGTCATAGCTAAAATGTCTAAAATATCGTGCTTTATTTCACTTACTTTTGATGTCCTTTTTGTGGATACATTAACTATTCTGTTAATAGCTTCCTGAGAATCTAATCTGGATTGCATTATATATGGTATATATGTGTAAAATATTTTACTTATTTAACTACGGTTGTTGACTTTGGGGTCTTGATTGATAAGATCCGAAAGTGTTCAGTCCTACAGGAATAGGTATGGCTCTAGTAACACTTTTGGTTACTTCTTGGGTTCATCTTTGAATAAAATCTATATCCACAATTCACATGTTTCTAAAACTTTGTCAGATAACTCATGTTCATGAAGATTGTGCTCATCAATTAACTCGGCTAATGGCATCAGGATTGATTTTTATTGCACTATTTCCTGAATGAATTATGGGGTCTAGTACTCATTCAGTGAAAGATTCATAAGCTCTAGCTCTTATTAATTCCATATTTCAAGCGTCGAGTCATCCGATTTCAGATATTCATGAATCAACAGTTGCTTTATAGTGAGAAAATGCTGCAGATATGTCAGGATTTCAAGAAACAATAGGATTCGATAATGCTGAACTTAAATTATCTTCTGCTGCTAATAACTCTGAATGTCATTTTGCATAACTACACTTTAAAGAGTCGACAGATGAATATAAATCACAGTGCGTTATCTCTGATGTTTGACCATTTATTACATTACGCATAGTTGGGTTGACATCTCAAGATACAAATAAGTTCTCTTGAACATCTCATGGATTATATTCTCCTCATTCTTTTCAGTGATGTACCGTATTCTCAACATCTTCGGTTGTCGTCGTCTTTTTTTTGATTAAACTTGATAATAAGTAAGATAGAGCAAATGATGCTCAACCGGCTTTAAGGGCTCAGTGTCGCGCCTTACTGTTACTTCTGCGTTTAAATTTTTTTCTTGCCATGACATATCATTGGTTATTGTAGTCGTCTCATGTTCAATTTTCTATTAATCTGATTGTGTTGTTATAGTAAGCATCATACGGAGTAGTTGACCTTAAATCATTGGCTGTTATTCATAATCTTGTTATTCCTCACATAACAGCATTTTGTAGAGATCTATATTCTTCTTCGGCCACTGTGGGGTTATTAGATCATAAGAAATTTTGTCCAGTTTTTTTGTGGTAATCTAATCTAGCCAATCAATCTGCTAAATCAGCAGCTAGATTTAACTGCTCAGCTGCACTTAATCATCCTGTATTATGTAATCTATTTTCTATTTGAGATATTAAATTTGTACTTAAAGATAATTGGTCTTGAGTTGTCTTTATGTAATCTCTCATTTGTCTTCTATCTCTAGCTTTTTTTCACCAGAAGCGTCATTCATATCGCTTCATTCAAGCAACTTCATTGGCAATAACATCACGGTTGCTGCGGTATGTGTCTAAATTAGTTGCTTGCATCCTTTGATAGGATCTAAGTTCTTTTTCGTAATGAGATTTTTTCTTAAAGAGTGTCATCAAGAAGCTGGAACCTCAGGTGACTCCAGCAACAGCAAGAGGTCAAACTGGTCATAATAGCATAGCAGGAACTGCCATTGTTGCTAGTTTGGTTCATCATCGTATCCATCAAAAAGCTTCTTTTAAATTTTGGTGTTCATTCATCCATCTACCAAACTTTGTATCATTTCATCCAGTAGGATCATCTAAGAATCTTCAAATTGCTACCAAAGGTCATTTTCATCTTTTTACATTATATGCTTCTCATCAATCATCTAACATCTGAATCTTCAATTTTAGAGATTGTGCTGCAATATCAGTTAATGCTCAGTCTGATGCTTGTAATCTTCTTATTTCCCTGGTATAATCTGCTGTCTTGTCTATGCTTAGTCATAGTTGCTGCATGAAATCGGGTATATCATTATATGTATTTATATAATTTTGGATTTCTCCCTGACAAAAGGTATTAAATGAAGCTTCAGTTTCTGCTAAATTATGAGAAATATGATCTACAATATTCCATACCATAGATTGATGAGCTCTAAATTTATTAGCTTGCATAAGTATATTTGTACTTAACTGCTTGATATTGTTTGTTCTGATGATGTCGCTAATAGGTCTCCAATTGGTAGATGTGGCTGTTGATGGTCTGCTTCTATCAAAAATCTTACCAGACATATCTAAAATGTTTTGAAATTCTGTTTGAAAATTGGTATCTGAAATTCATCTCTGTCGAGGGGGTGTCGTTGTTGGGGTTCATATTAATCTGTTTAATAGATTATCCAATCTTCTTCTTGTCTCTGGATAGTTGTCTGAATCTATGCTTGAAATAGCAACAGTCATTCTTTCTGCTAAACTGTTGGCCTCTTCAATTTGATGACGGTCAGCGGCAGATTGTCACGATATGCTCCAATCAAATTGATTAGCTCATCTTAACCTTTTTTCAACTTCTCTATCTTTTATGAATTTTCTTCTTAAAAACAGATTTATTCTATCTGGACTAAATCGGTGTAAGTTTTCATACCTATTCCTTAAATTTTCATCAACTTCGCGTTGTATGATGGCACGATTTACTTGAGTAACGTTTGAAATGGTTGCTACTCGTTCTTTTTGTTCAAGATGTATTGGATCGGGTTCTGGATCATCAGTAGATACTATGTTATCAGGATCAGGATCGGGTTCTGGATCATCAGTAGATACTATGTTATCAGGATCAGGATCGGGTTCTGGATCATCAGTAGATACTATGTTATCAGGATCAGGATCG
>JAZQNA010000019.1:0-7449 GCA_045627125.1 Candidatus Absconditabacterales bacterium
CATCGTGGGCAGGAACTGCCATTACAACTCATGTTCAATAGTTAGCTAATACATAATCTCAAATATATACAGGAATTTTTGCTCAATTAAACGGATTTTCTGCATAAGCTCATGTAAACTGCCCTGTTTTTTCTTTCTGTAATTCTGTTCTCTCTAATTGAGTTTTAAACTTTGCTTGTTCTTTATACTTTTCAACAGCATCTTTATATTCTGGTGTAGTTATTTTATCAACTAATGGATGCTCTGGAGCCATTACAACAAAAGTCATTCAGAAAACTGTATCAACTCTTGTAGTAAACACTTCAAAGAAATCTGACGTTTTACTTCATTGATTATCTAGCAAGGACATCTTAAACTGAGTTCATTCTGATCTTCATATCCAATTTCTCTCAAGATCTTTCATACTTTCATCCCAATCTAATCAATCCAATCATGAGATTAACCTTTCAGCATATTTAGTAATACGTAATACTCGCTGACGCATAGGTTTTTGCTCAACTGGAGAACCACAACGTTCACATTTTCAATCAGCTAAATCTTCATTTGCTAATCCTGTTTGACAATGAGGACACCAGTTAATTGGCTTATAATCCATATATGCCAATCTCTCAGCATTCAATCTATCTTTTAATTCATCTCATGTTATTCATTCAGCTTTTAATTTTTCTTCAAGACGTTCAATAGGCATTGCTTTATTTAGTTCCTCATCATAGTAATGATTAAAAAACTGTAAGAATACCCATTGAGTCCATTTAAAATAATCAGGTTGTGCTGTAGAAAAAGATCTATCCCAATCATATGAGAATCAGATTTTTTCTAGTTGTTGTTTATAATAAGAAATATTTTTTTCAGCTACCACTTGAGGCTTCATCTTATTATCAATAGCATACTGTTCTGTTCATAATCAAAAAGTATCAAATCACATAGGATGCAATACTGAAAATCCTTCTAACATCTTTTTACGAGCTAGAACATCTGAAGCTACATATCCTTTAGGATGTCATACATGAAGTCCTGCCCCACTAGGATAAGGAAACATATCTAAGACATAGAATTTTTCTTTATTTTCATCTTCATGAGTTGTATAAATTCATTCATCTTTCCATTTTTGTTGCCATTTTTTCTCCATCTCAGATCGATTAATTTGCATCCGAACAAAAATAATAAATAAAAATCTGACTTAAAAGATAGATTTTCAATTCTGAATTGCAAGAAATTTATCCCTTGATTTTTATGTATTATTTTTTAGATTCAAGTTGCTCATAATCTATAAAAATCTGACTATAATCTGATTTTTCCGTTAGAATTAAATTGACTATAAAGCATCTTAGTGATGGTTTAATCTGTTTGATTCTAACGGTCGGATTTGATTATGAGCACCCATCATTAGGGTGCTTTTTGTTTTATTGAAAATAAAGGCAGCTTGTAACCAAATACACATATATCTGTAATCTAGATAACTGTATAATGGTTTGGCGACTATCGGTTATAAGCTGTCTCTATATTCTATTTGATAGAAATAAAGCATTCTAAATGTATTGGGTGCTTTATTAATCTATGGAATATAAATGAACAGACCATTCATCTCTATATGTATTATTACAAGAAATGAAGAAAAGAATCTTTTAAAGACATTAGAATATTTAAGTAAACAAACATATGGGAAAGAGAATTTTGAAATTATAATTGTTGATTGAAATTCAAAAGATAATACTGTAAAAAGTGCGAATGAATTCTTAACTAAAGAAAATATAAATCACAAAATCATTTCTGAAAAAGATTGTGAAAATAAACGATGATGATATTGATATGGGCATTCTTTTGCTAGAAATATATCAATTGATAATGTATCAGATAAATCAAAATATGTGGCACAAATTGATGCCGATTGTAGAGCAGATGAACATTGGTTAGAAAATTTAGTTTCAAAGATGGAATTTTCTTGA
This sequence comes from Candidatus Absconditabacterales bacterium, assembly GCA_045627125.1. Classification (GTDB taxonomy): domain Bacteria; phylum Patescibacteriota; class Gracilibacteria; order Absconditabacterales; family Absconditicoccaceae; genus UBA3291. The sequence goes on from JAZQNA010000019.1 coordinate 1,947, forward strand.
GAAGATGAATGTATTGCTTGAGCTTGAGGTCCAAGATTAGTTGAAAATCAGTGAGATATTTCAAAATTTGAGTTAATGCTAAATAATTACTTTTGTAGTAAAATAATGACACTTTGAAATCCTGCATATTGTGTTAGAAATTGACTAAAATATATTCCATCAATTGCATGATATAATAGCATATACAAAGCTGAAATTATTAAAAAATATATGTTTAATACTACATATGCTACTTTTTTTGATGATATTGAAATCAATTATAGATTAACGAATGACTGATATAAATTTTTATATTGTCCTGAAGCAAAGATTTGGCATAGATTAGAAGATAATTTATGACAATTTTTAAGACACTTACAAAAATATTGATGATGAGCTGCAAAAATGACAAAATATTATAAAAGAATTCCTAGATTGTATGTAGTTTTAAGCTTATGATATTTACTATATACGATAGCATTAATTCCATTATTATTTTGGAGTTGGATTTTTGCTTTACCATATGCATTAGTTTTCTTATTAGCTATAGCAGTATTTATAGAGAATATAAGAAAGACGAAAAGTCTGATTTCATTATGGTGTTATCCGTTGGTATTTTTACATCCATTAATGTATGGATGGGGATTTGTGAAAGAGTTAGTAAAAAAATAAAATCTAATAACAAAATTATTATGAATTATTTTATATATCCTATTTTCAATATTATGATGAATAATTTGACATTAATTAAAAATTATTGTGTAGTTATGAAAAATGCTTTTAAATGAACCTGAAACATAAAATTAGTTATTATAATTTTTTATGTATTATGTTTATGATTATTATGAAGATTATCTAAAAAATGTAAGGAGATATATATTTGAAAATCTGGCAATTTTTGACATCGATATATATATAATACATCCTTCTGAAATTATATATGTCGTAACTTTCATGATGCTTGTATGCTAACAGAAGACTATGAGCTTTCTATTCAAAATGAAATTAAAAATATTGCTAAAAGTAAAAAAGATTGAGATATTTTCATAAATATTTGAGCAAATATTTGAAGATGGAGTATAGCACTTACAAAACAATATTGATATAAAACTATAGCTTTTGAACCAGCTCCTGAAACCTTTAAAGCACTACAATTTAATAGTTTATTATCTAATACGAATGAACAAATAAACATTTGTAATTTTTGACTTTGAAATGAAAAGTGATACTTAAATTTTGAATATAATATTGCTCGAAATTGATGATCGAAATTTATAGAAGAACAAAAGAATAAGGAATGAACAAATTTATTAACAGTCGCTGTTAACAAATTTGATGATTTTATAGATGCCAATTATATTAGTAAAATAAGGCTAATAATAATGGATGTAGAAGGATATGAATATCAGGTCTTACAATGAATGTATCAATCATTAAAAGGATTTAAAGATATAAAAATTATTATGGAAATACTAAAAGACAACAAAAATAAGTCAAAAACTATTAATTTTATGACAAATCTGTGATACATTATGAAACAAATTGATGATGATAATTATTTATTTAGTAAATAACTTAGTGATATGATAAACTATGATAAATTAAACATAATTATTGTCTGATATAATGAAGAATTAAATATTCCTAAAATGTTAAAATATTTAGAATTTTTAAGATCTAAAATTAATTGTAGAATAATTTACGTAGATCAAGAATCAACTGATAGATCTCTTGAATTAATGAAAGATTGATGAGCTGAAGTATATGTTCATAAAAATAAGTGATATGCGGATCCTGATAAAAAATGGGCAATAGAAAAGCTATGTAAAGATGATGATCGGTGCTTTATTCTTGATTGTGATGAAGAAATTACAAAAGAATTTTCAGGAGAATTAATTAATAGTATTTCTTCAGAGAAATATGATATCTATAATATTAATGTTCAGATTTTATGATTGTGATGAGTATTAAATAATTGTATACAGAAAAGATTATTTTTAAAGTCAACGATGACTCTTACTGAGGAAATACATAATTATCTACAACCTAATTCAAATAAAATATGAACAATAAAATCTAATTTGATTAACAACGATAAAAAAGAATGGTATCATGAATTAAAAACAATGGAGGATAAAGCAAATATCTATTCAGAAAAAGAACTATCTAAATTAAATATTCCTTATTGGAGGGCAGTAATATATCTATTTTGGAAACCAATATTATGGTTCCGATGATATATGATAAGAAATAAACAAATAAAAAGATGAATAATGTGAATAATAGTATCTAAGCATTATGCACATTATCAGTTTTTAATATATGCTAAATATATTGAAAAATTAAAATCAAAAGATTTTAAAACATACAAAGAATAAGAAATGCAACTATCAATCTCAATTCTTAATCGAAACTGACTATATGATACTATACAATGTATAAATTCACTCTTAGAATCGGATTTTGATAATTATCAAATTTATATTCTTGATAATTGATCTAAAAATAATGAATATGAAAGGCTAAAGGAAAAATATTGAAACAATAATAAAATTATAATTAATAAATCTGATACCAATTTATGATTCACATGATGAAATAATTTTAATATTGAACAAATATTAAATGAGAAAAACAAAGCAGATTATATATTATTACTTAATAATGATTGTATCGTTGAAAAAGAATTTCTATCAAAATTTATACAATGAATAAAGCATCACAATCAAAAATGAATTTATTGACCAATTATAAAATCTCCAAATTGAAACATTCAAGCGATATGATCTTATCTAAATTTATGGACTTGATCTAGCACAAGAGTAAAAAATATTAAATGAGATTATATTCAAGTAGATTATGTCACATGATCATGCATGGCTATATCTATGGAATTAATTAATAAAATTTGATGATTAGATGATAAATTTTTTGCTTATTGGGAAGAAACAGATTTTTGCTTAAGAGCAAAAAAGGAATGATATGATTCTTATGCACTGAATATTGAATGAATTATTCACAAAGAGGAAGCAGCAAATAAAAAGACTAAACCGTATTATACCTATTTAATGTTTAGAAACAGAATTTTATTTCTAAAAAAACATTCAAATATTTTTCAATATATATTTTCATATTTTGTATTATTAATTTATTTGATTATAGTCTTTCCAAGAAACTTTGGTTTTAAAAATTATAAATATGCCTTTAGATGAATATTTGATTGAATCAAAAGTGTTTGATGACCTTGCAAAAATCAAAATCTATAAATAGGTAATTTTGTTTAATCGAATAAATATTGATTTACCTCAGAATTCTAATAACATAAATTCAACTTTTATAATATCCATATCCAATGAACATTTTCGAAATCATCTGAATCCTAGCAGGTCTATCTGCTGCAATACCTTCTATTCCACAAATCTTCCGTACTTTAAAAACTAAAGATGTAAAAGGATTATCTCCATTAATGTTCCGAATTCGAGCTATATGATGAATCTGTTGGATTATCTATTGATACTATCTACACTCACGGCAAATGGAATTTTTCAACTCAATAACAACCATATGCTCAATAATTATGCTAATTCTAATTCGAAATTATAAAAATACTTCTACTTGAAAAAGCAAATCAAAATAATGCAAAAAGTTATATCAGAATTACAAAAGTTAGCAAATCCAGAAAAGATAAAAATTCTATCCTCATTTTTCAAAACATGAAAATGACAATATGGAGAATGAGATAAATTTTTATGAATTCCTGTTCCTCAACAAAGAATTATTGCTAAACAATATTTTCAGGAAACATCATTAAAAGATTTCCAAGAATTAATTCAGAATGAATATCATGAGATTCGCTTAACTGCCCTACTTATTCTATGCGAAAAATATAAATTATGCACCAAGGAAAAAGATTCTAAATGACAAAAAGAAATTGTAGACCTATACTTAAAAAATACCAAATATATAAATAATCGAGATTTAGTCGATCTAAGTTGTTATAATATTTTAGGCCATTATCTTTTAGATAAAGACAGAAATATACTATACGAACTCGTAAAGAGTACTAACATGCGAGAACAAAGAATTTCAATTATTAGTACATTAATTTTTATTAGAAAATGAGATTGTATAGATTGACTAAAATTATCTGAAATCTTATTACCACATAAACATGATTTAATACATAAAGCAGTCTGACGAACATTAAGAGAAATTTGAAAAAAAGATAAAAATCTACTTATAGATTTCTTAGATACGCACTGCAAAGAAATGAGTAGGACTACTCTCAGATATGCAATTGAAAAATTAGATGAAGAAACCAAAAAATACTATATGAAAAAATAATTGTTATTTTTCTTTATTTTCTCACTCCTCTAAATCCTTTATCTGATCACGAATTATCGCAGCATCTTCGAACCTCCATTCTGCAATTGCAGCATCCATTTGAGATTTCAAATCTTTCATAATTATAGCTTTTTCTGCCTTTGTCATTCTCTTCAAACGTTTTACCTTTCAGCGAGTAAAAGCAGAATTTTGCTGTTGAATTAACTCTTCATCAGTTTTTACTGTCTCCAAATTCTTAGCATTAGAATGAGCTGCCTTAGGAGTTATATTATGATCAATATTAAATTGATTCTGAATTCAACGGCGACGATAAGTTTCCCATAAAGACTTTACCATAGATTCAGTAAAGTTGTCTGCATATAATATTACCTCACTATTTGGATTTCTGGCAGCACGTCAAATAATCTGAGTCAAAGATGTTGTTGAACGTAAAAATCATTCTTTATCTGCATCCAAAACTGCTATCAATGTTACTTCAGGAAGATCTATTCATTCACGTAACAAGTTAACTCAAACAATAATATCTATGATTCAATTTTTTAATTTTTTAATTATCTCCCAACGATCCATTGTCTCTACTTCTGAATGTAAGTAGAATGCTTTGTATCATTTAGAAACCAAAAAATTAGTTATCTCTTCTGAGGATTTCTTTGTCAAAGTTATTAATAATATTTTTCATCATTTAGAAATATGTTCATCAAACTTTTTAAGCATATGATCCAAAAAAGCATCACCAGGTTCAGACTGTGAAAGTTCTAAAATCTCTGATGGTGTTTTTTGCAAAAATTGAGAAATCTGATTAGAAACTTTTATATCACTCATTCAATAATAAAACAAATAGAAACATATACTTACAAAAATAAATTATAGGAATATTACCACTTGTTGCAAGCAAAAGAAAAATCACTTGAAAATATGCATTCATTCTATATATTCTTCAAATAACCGCTGGCATGGCTCAGTCGGTAGAGCGCACCCCTCGTAAGGGTGAGGCCACCAGTTCGATCCTGGTTGCCAGCTAAGTATCAGTTTTATTACTATCGTCCATAAACATGGCATCAAGAACAAACAAACAATGAATTGCTAAGAAAAAAGCACAACTTCAAAAACAAGCTAGTAGAACTAAATGAGCAAAGAGATTCGAATATCCAAAAAGAAGATTAGATTTAAACGATTGAAA
>JAZQNA010000020.1:0-2883 GCA_045627125.1 Candidatus Absconditabacterales bacterium
TAATTCGATAGAACTCTTTACCATCCTCAAATCTCAAACGTGCATTTTCAGCTGAAGGTCTATCTAATAATAATTCATTGACAAATGCAGTTACATCATATCCTTCTAATTCTTCTTCTGTAAATCCATATTCCTCTATCATGAATTTAGCACCATCTTCCACCATTAGAATATCCTTCTCAGCTTTTTTATTATTATCTGATATTTTTTCATCATCATTTGTAACATCTGCACTTATCTGCTGATTTACATTCTGTCCCTCTATTATTTCATTAGAATCTTCAAGACTTAATTCAGCTTTTTGACATCCCATCATCATTATCATAAAAAAAATGAAACAAAAACTTATTTTTTTCATATTACTCCTTCGTGTTTGCGTTGAATGATGCACCATTTTGAACTGCACCGTATTATCAAAATCATAGCAGCTACCGTATATCCTGGTAGCACATAAAAATTACAAGTTCCCAAGCAACATATCGTGCGTTAAAGCAATAAAGTTTATTGCACGAGATAACTGTTTTAAAACTAACTGATGCACATTTTTTCAATCTTTATCTGTTAAAAAATGTCATTTTAAATCCATTAATTATTTTCTTGAGCCTACCATAAATTTTGAGCTATAAACCTTCCTGCATCTGGATGTTCTTCTTCAACTTCAACCATATATGAAATTAGATATTCTTCCAATTCTTCTGTTTTTGGCATTTGAAAAAGCTTCTCCAAAGAAGGCATGATAAAATCCATCATATCAGTGTGGTAAAGCGTATGGTCTATAGTTTCAAACAATCTGTCTTTGTTATTCACTGTAAGCGCATCAAGTAAAAGGCAATAATCACCTGCACTTAAACTTATTTTATTATTTAAGTAATCATTAATATACTCATCCGTTATCGGTCCAATTACATCCGCACTTACAACCTCTTTTACAAAGGGATAATAACTTGCGAGCAATTTGGAGTCTATATCACATGGAAAACTATCTTTTGAAAAAACCTTAAATTCAAAATCAGATTCAATCACTTTTTCATAATTGTTATTTAAATAGTTGTCTTTATTAAATTTAGCCGGCAACTCATCAATAAAAAAATAAATGTCATTTGTACTGATATATCTCCGCATTTGTCCTTTTGAATTATTTCTGCGTCCACAAAAGCACTTAGATATCACAACCGAATCACAAGGTCTATGATCCATAGCTGCAGCCATAGCTTTGTGATGTCCGTCCAAAAGAGCCGTAATATTTCCATCCATGTAATAGGCTATAGCTTTGCACTTGGTTTTTGTTCGGTAATAATTTACCCGCTCCATATTTAACAACTTCTTTGGTTGAGTCGCTATCATAAAATGTGGAACACATGTCCCCCATTCACCGTCACCGAAATATAAAACACATGAGCCAGGCAATGTATTATTGTTATTCGGATAATCCCAAAACAGATTTCCATTACCATCAGTAGGATAGAGTTTTGTATCCCAAAGACAATAGAATCCGCTTTTTAATAATTTCAACAATGGTGTAATTTCGGAGACAATTTCTTCTAAACCAATTTCCTCTGTATTAATTCTATCTAATCGAAAATCCTCAGTTTGCTCTAATTGATATGCTGTGCGAACTATTTTTTCACAGGTTGGGCAAAAATATTCGTCACCCTGTAATTGAAACAATGGTGTACCTTTTAATTGAAGATTGTAACACGCATTGCCGTTTTCACGAACATGTGCTTCATATAAATCTCCCGCTCCATTTTCAACAAAAATCAGGATTCCTGGAGCAAAATATTTCTCCGTGTTTTCTATTTTTTTAACTATATGAACTTTTGAACCACTTCCAAATAATTTATTAAATCCCAATGTTCTTCTCCTATTACAGTTGTATAGATTTTTGTTATCTTATCAAATGTATAATATTTCTTCTTTAGCTCAGGAAATTTGAATTAATCTGCACAGTATTATCAAAATCATTTCTTCGAATTATATTTCATCAATTTAATCATATTGATTAACACACAATTGATAATCTTCGGTTTTTTCAATCTTATCTTCAATCTGCTTTATGATTTTATTCACCATTTCATCACATATTTCCTGAAATAATTTATTACTCTCATTGTGATTACAACACATCAAAATAATCCCTAAAGTTTTTGTATCAGCCATAATCCACTCGTTTGGCGGATAATTACCACTATTATTTAAGGCATTTAAATCATTTCTGTATTCTTTTAATATATCTACTCTATCTCTTTCTTTCCCTGCCGCAACATAAAAATTAACAGATTCACCATCATAAAATCTATCGAATATTAATCTCATTATTGGTTCGTCTATTGATAGAATTGCATCCGTTATCTTTTTAACATTTTGTGATATATATTGATCAATAATTGGTTCTCTTTTTTTAGGAGTACTAATATTTACATATAAATAAGCATTTTGACCATAATTGTCATATGTCACTTTTTGAATTTCGCCTAATTCATCATATGTTATTTTAATGGTGTCAGTTACATCTTCTGGTAACGAGTATATTCTAATATGACTACTAGTTACAGGAACTTCGCATTCACAAATACCATATTTATCAAATTCGAATACAAGACATTCTTCATCTGATACTGTAATATCTTTAAGAGTAAATGTTCCTTCTTTATATTTTAAAGGAATTACAATGTTGTTTTCTTCCATATACTATTTTCTCCCCTCTTTGGACAATATTATCAAAATTCAACTTACTATCGCCAGCTCGACAAACTGGGATTTTGCGCGCAGAAATGAGCCATGCGCAGATGAACCGAATTGGCTGACGGGAGCTTGCTCACAGGCAGACATATTCGAGTTCAGATGCATACGGCGAACGCCGCGACAACGAACAAGCGCAAG
>JAZQNA010000021.1:0-50879 GCA_045627125.1 Candidatus Absconditabacterales bacterium
TTCGAAATGGCACAAAATGTGACGTTCCTAGCGATCCATGTGGAGACACTGTCAATGCTTGTGTTGAGGATGCAACATTCTTAGATTTAACTGATACAACAACCCAATATAAATGGCAATGTACTCTTGGTAGTATCCAAAAAACTTGTTCTAAAGATAAAGAAATCAAACCAGAAAGATATCTATCACTACTTGTAGAAGCATACTTTTGAAAAGATAGCTCACCTTATTATGGTTATTGTAACTACAATAGTTCATCAAAATATTATACTTGTTCCAACGATTATACATTCTGAATTGGCTGTAGTAACAATTGTCCATCAGAGAAAATGGATGTAATGAATCTGTATTCAACATCACATATGGATAGTAATAGATATAGACTTACTTATAGCTTCTCTGATATAAAATCATATTATTGTGACCGATATTGAGATACTACTATATGCGAAAACGAATGGGAAGAATCTGATAGCAACTACTTCTACAAAGCAATATGGATGGCTATGCAAAAATGAGAACATAAAGACCCATGAAGCTCATCATATACTAATCATTACTTTACTCAGCTATTATCTCGAGGTTTCTGTAACAGTTCTAATTGTACGCCATCATCATCTACTTATTTACCAGCTTTTAAATCAAACGATCCTGCTTGGTTAACCGAATCTCCATTAATACAAAGAGGTTTATTATATGCAACCCCAAGCGATTTAAATAGTGTTACTGCAGCTACTAGCACCGACTGATTACATCCGTTCTGTACAACAGACCAAATATTCTTTGATGATACTATATATATGACATGTTGGAATAGTTGTAATTGATCATTACCTGTCGAAAGAAATGAATACACAATTGTATCTCAAACCGCACCAGATAACCGTTTTACATCATGGAGTATGGGAGATTGAATTGAAGCATGTACTTGGAGATGCGCTGATGATGCAACTTACAACTCTACATTGAAGAAATGTGAAAAAGTAGAATACCCTACATGTGGTTCAGCACATGGCTCACGAACTCTAACAAAACCTACCACTAACTTATGTAGAAAATGAACAGCATCCACAGTAACAGAACGCAATGACTACGGTGCTCCATATTATAATAATATTTTAAGTGCCCCTCTTATCCGAGAGCGAACATGTAGTTTAGACTGAAAAACACAAAAATGTGGTGCTTATATTCCAGCAGCATGGATTAGGCTAAATACTTCATCAGGTATATACTGAAACGATCGTAATTATACCCTAACATTAGATTTAGAAGACAACAGCGTTGATCCTGCTACATGGATAAACAAACTCAATTCAAGCTGATTACAAGCAAAAATACAACTAACTAATTGTGACCCTTTTACACCTACACCATCTTTAGAGATAGATGATCTTAAATTTACTGTCGATGGATCCTATGGGCAAACAACAATACACTCACATTATTCATGCCCAATGAACTTAACAGAGCTAAGCAAAAACGAATTTGATTGATTTAGACTCATGATTAGTAACTATTAATAATTGATAACACAAAAAGCTGAACGAACCAACGTTCAGCTTTTTATTATACACTAACAACCATTAAAATTTGCACACACTAAAACGCACAATCTAAACTAAAAATTTCTTTTCCTTCCTGATCAGTCAAATATATTTTACCCTTTCATATTTTATCTTTTTTATATTGTGCATTCTTATTTACACGCTGTGGTTTATGAAGATATTTAGATATATTCTCTCCAGATGTATCTACCCAATTACCTTTATCGTCCTGATATTCGAATCCAGCTCATTGATATGCTATATTTAACCCGTTATCCTTATACAAAACAACACATTCACCATTTACAGAGACACACTTCTTTATTATTGCTGGGAATATCTCGTTTTTTATCAGACTTATCATATCAGGAACTAATACAAATCCATTATCTACATCCTCAATTATACTACCATCTGATGCAATATCTTGTCTAGTAGCAGGAATCTTCTTAGAATATTTCATCAATAACTTTTTAAGCTCTGTCATATTATTCACGATTCATAATTTATGACAAATATCAAAACAATTTTTAGCCATAGCAGCTAAAGCTGGAGTAGCATATGAAGTTGATCACTCACTCCATTCTTCATTACTATTGATCTTATTAGGATTAGAGAATTCTACACATCACCATAGAGATATTCCATTGTCTTTACTAATATACGCCTGTGCACTAGTCTGTCCACGATTTTCATCCTGATACACTCCAAACTTAGCCTTATTTTTAAAACGACCATATGTTACAGGTATAATATTATTTTTTTCCGGATCGGCACAAGCTGTTTGTCGATAATTTCAATTATAAAATTTAGAAATATCTAAAATTCACTCACTAACATTATAATTAAAAGCACTAGTTACATTTCATGCCGCATCAAATATAAGTACATTATCTAATTTTCACAAATTTTTAAGCGACCAATAATCCCCATTATCAAATAAATCTTGTAGAGTACGTACAGACATTAGATTACGCGATGAAGATATAATAATAGGCTGATTAACAAATTCAAGATTATTAACCATATCATGCTCTATTTCTATCCATCATTCTTCTGAAGCTCGAATATTATCACTATCTCCTGTTCACTCATTTACATTACGATATACTTCTTTTCCATGACTACCATCTGGTCAAATTCGTTTATGAATTCAATTATTTGGAATATACTCTCACTCTCTAAAAATAATAATTTTTATACCATCTCTAACTTGCATGGATTTAGCAAGAGCACATAACTCATATATTCCCCATCTCTTATACGCTTGTACATTAGCCGTCTCAAAATTCGGATATATTTCTGCTTTTTCTGGCTGTACTGCATTATATTCCAATACATTTTCTGCTACATTCACAGTTTTACTAGGAGTAGAATAATTACTTCCATATTCACTCTCTAAATAAAATACAACACCCATATTTCCATCTTTAGTTGGTACAAAATGTTCAGCATCTTGAATTGTTGTAGTTTTACCATCTTGTGTTACTTCTACTTTTTTCAATTTCCATTTAAAATTAATCCCAGACAAAAGATTTGTTTCTACTCCAACTTTTAAACTTGGATTCCAAGTTTCAAATCATGTCATTACATCATTTACTTCTACTTTTGCATCAAAAGATATTTTTCATTCTGCTGATTTAACTTCTCATTTTTTCTCCTCTCATGTTATGCTTCCATCATCCTTAACCTCCAAACTATATGTTCAACTATCTTTAGCAATGTATGGCAAACTAATTGCTTGTCAATTAAATTTATGAACATAAGTTAATTTACTAGTTTCTTCATCAGACGCAGTTAAGACTTTCTTTTTTTGCCCTTGAGTTTCAATAAATAAGCTATTTTCTCATTCTAAGCTTATCTTTGCTCCTCATGGAATTCTTACTGTTCATCAATTTGAAAATCCTTCACACCGACTAATCTGTGGAGCTTGATTCTCTCATTCCTTATTAATTTTTACTGTTATATTAACAGGCTCTCCTTTTCAATCTTCATCAACAACTGTAATTGAAATGTTATATGTTCCAGCTTCATTAAAATTATAAGGAAGCTCTACTTTCTCTCCCCTTACCTTAAACTCTTTTACTTTCAAATCTGCAGTTTTATCATCCTTCCATTCAACAATTTTAGTATCTCATAGCCACAAAGCATTTTTTTCATATTTTACAACTGATTTCACTAACGCCTCAGGATTATCCACTAATACATGTGATTCTGGAGCATCATTTGAAGCTTCAATATTTATATGAACACTACCTGATTTACTTTCCGCCTTAGCTGTCTTATATCATCCATCTGTAATTGTAAAATTTACAACATTTGTACCAGATTCTTTAAAGATATACGGTAATTTTTGTGTTTTACCATTAATAACAACTTCCTTCAAATCAATAAGACCTGTTTCTTTATCTTTCCAATGAGCAACTACATCTCCATCTAATAATAATTCATTATTTCAACTAGTTAATGTATATCAAATTTTTCAGGTTACATTAGATTTATCAATTGTAAGTTTTGGAGCTTCATTTACATCTATTTCATCTGGTTCACATGAAGTTAAAGTAGTTGCTATTACAGCTGATGTTCACAATGTTGCAATTCAGGCTCCTGTTCCAGGATTTCATCATAACATTGTAGCTACCAAAGCTGCTTTTCATACATTTTTTACTTTAGACCATCAAGATTGCACCTTATTATGCGAATCTTTACCTAAAGATTCCTTATTCATCACTTGTGTGTTTTTCTTACCAGACATGAAATAATTATTAGATGATAAATATCTAATTTAGATAATATGAATTTTTAATCAAAAAGTCAAATCTTTTTCCCAATTTTCATCTAACTAAAAACTATCACTTACATCATTTCAGACAACTATAAACATCCCTAATATTTATCCTTCACTAAAATAATAATATAAACATACTCCACAATATATTTATCCACACTTTACACACAAAAAAGTTCCATTCAAATCACAAATAATAACCTCTTGCAATTACTACAGATATTCCTACCTTAAAATTGTATTTATTTTCATATTCAGAATAAAATGAAAAACAAAATTCAACTTTTCATTTTAGGTTTACTTTTATTACCTTGCTTATTTTTAAATCAAGCCCATTGATACAAATTTACATGAGAAGAATTAGATAAATTAAATGATCAAAAATCTATTTTAAATAAATCTTCTGATAAAGAATTACGAAATTATTTTGTACAACTATCTAATCGATTTGAAATTTTAAAACCAAATGACAAATTATGATCAACAGTCTTAGAACTAAAAGACTATGCTCAATCCAAATTTTTCAATAGAAAAGAAGCTGCTTATAAAGAATGAGAAGGATTAAAAGCCGATTTCATTTCTAAATATAGCGATAAAATTACCTTTAATGAAGATTTTCCAGATAATAAATGTTTCTGACGATATAACACTATCGACAATATCAGCTTTGCAAACAACTTTCCAACTGCCCTAACTATCGCTGTTTGGTATAGAGAATCCACATGTTCTTATTACCTACCTTCAAATGGAGATTGACCTTTTCAAATCGTAAGTAAAGATTACTGAACATGAGAAATTAATGAAGAAATTTTCACACAAATTATTCAAGACTTTATAGACTTCTCAAAGAAAAAAATCGCTCGATATAACGAAAAAAATGAAGGTGAATATACTGGAATCCAATTAACTTATACATGATTTAGCTATGAAGATTTATGGAAATTCGCATGACTTTATAATGGGTTAAGTGGATCTACAGTCTACGGAGAAATTGGACCAGCTGCCCCTAAATATTTCTTAGAATGATATGAAGACTTTGAGAATAGTAAAAGATTCTGACTATTACCTGCGTTTATCAAAGTATTAGAACGAGAATCTGAAACTCGTAATGCTTAAATTTTAATGAACATTTTTTAACAATGAAAATAGCCTCTCGAAATATAAACTGAATTCGTGCAGTAATTCAAAAATGATTTTTCGATTGGTCTAAAGAAAATGACTTTGACATCATTTGTCTACAAGAAGTAAAAGCTTTTGAAACACAAATCCCTACAGAAGTTAGATTTAATTTATCAGATTATGAAGTAATTCGACACCATTGAACTAGACCTGGATACGCCGGAACTGCTATATTTTTCAAAAAAAATATTTCAATTAATGAAAAAAAAACAGATTTTCCATTTCATGAATTTTCTGATGAATGAAGAGTTACTGAACTATGCTTCAATTACTGAGATGAAAAAATAAATCTAATTAATGTATATTTCCCAAATGGATGAGATCGTGCAGATTGAACCGAAATGCTCTCATATAAATTAGATTTTTATGAGAAAATGAGAAATTATATCCAAGAAATCCGTCAAAAAGGAAATTTAATAATTTGTTGCTGAGATTTCAACATATGCCATACCGAAATTGATATCGCTAGACCAAAAGAAAATGAAAATTCAATCTGATTCTTACCAATAGAACGTGCTGAAATGGATAAATTAATTTCAGATTGACTCATAGATACTTTTCGTGAAAAAAACCCATGACTAATAAATCAATACACTTGGCGAAGTTATCGCGCCTGAGCTAGACCAAGAAATATTGGTTGGAGACTAGATTATTTTTGGATTTCTCCAGAACTCTATCAAAAAGTTAGCAATATCGTTCATCAAACGAATATTCTCTGATCCGACCACTGTCCAATTGTATTAGAACTAAAATAAAGCCCTTATTCATAAGGGCTTTTACATAATTTTCATCAAATATATTTCCCTATTGACGTGGAACTTGATTCTGCTCTACAGATCATCGCATCAAATTTTGAGGATCATTCATAAAGCTTAAGAAAGCATCTTTATTATTAAGTATTGTTGGAAATTGAGACATATCAGCCTCAAAAACTTTATTTTTATCATTAACATTCGTAAAAATAATCTTTTTTCATTCCCATACTTTTAATGTATATCTTATATCAAAAGGACTTCATGTTAGAGTAGGAACTGCTCCAAAGTTCTGAGTTTTTATTGCTTTCAACAAAACCTCTAAATTAGCTACTTCTTCTCCATTTATAAAAGTTATTCACGCACTTTCCAATTTCTTTACCATAGGATATTTATCTACATCAATTTCGAATTTATTATCATTCATCCATTCTTGTGATAAATAACTAACATAGCTATCTAAATGATTATCAATTGTAGTAAAGTTCTTAGATTGTCCTCGTATTCAAGTCGAAAGAACTCTTGTATCCATATCAAAAGATAATAATTTAGCATTATTAAAACATATTGCCTTATATTCTTTTTTAAAAGGTGGATATTCTGCTATTTTTTGTCCTTTTTCTATAGATAAAATTTTATTTGTAAGATCAGCCGTATCTAATAAATCAGACAAACTTGTAAAAGGAATTTCATAATCATTTCCATTATTTGAACCAAATCCACACAAAGTTTTTCTATCCAAATTTATTTTTCTCTTTTCTCAATGTTGACTCGTTAAAATTAACAAACCATTTTCATCTAACGATAAATCAAAATCCAAGTCCATAGGCTTTGTATCAATAGTTCTACTATTATATAATTCTGTTACTGCTCCTATAAGTTCTTTTTCTTTGTCTTGATTAAGATGTAAATTTACCACTTTTTGAGTAAGCAATTTTATTTGTTTTTTATCTTCTTCCCTTTCTGTATAAGTCGCCTTTGTATCGACAACAAACCATCCAAGGTTTTCTTTTTCTTGTAACTCTCTTAACAAAATAAGTTCATTTTTTTGTTTTTTACCATTTTTGAAATCATTAAACTCTGCCTTATGAGCAGCATTAACTTTTAATCAATTTTCTGCCATATATTTTTCGATTGTAACAGAATTTAGTGTAGCATTATTTGCTATTTCATATATTAGAGTATCATCAGCTGTACTATCAGCTACTCAAAAAGTAGCTAATCGTGTTTTCCACTTTACTTCATCAAAATGATCTTCTGGAAAAGTTGCTCTAAAATATTCTACACCATTCTTTCCTTGAGTATTTAATTTTGCACAAGTAGCTTTATAAAACTGAGGCCACGCAGCTGCATCATTTCTAAACTGTTGTGATAATGTACGAATATCTGATACTTTTGTAGAGGTATCAAACATCATAAGTGAACACATTGCTGGAGCAAGCTCTGCAACTTCTGGATTAGATGAATTTCAAAGACTTCCAAAAGCATTTCCAAGTTTATCTTTTATTTCATCTAAAGATAATCAACCTGTTAATAATTTATTAAATAATGTTATAGGATTTTCTCAAATTAACAATTCTGGAAGAAGAAAAGATCATGCAACAATTCACGCCTTTCACCAAAATTTTAACTTCTTACTTGTAAGGAATTTATATCATCAATAAATAGCTCATCAGATAACTCATAAAACTCATAAAGTTTTTCGAGTATTTCTTTGACCTGGAGTTAAATTATTACAATTACTAAGAGCCTTATCTAATAGTCCAGAAATTCATCATTTTTGAAAACTACTTCACAAGGTTTCATTACTATAGTCTATAGCTGGACGAGAAGTGTTAGATAAAGTAATTCTTTCTACTGGGAGTGGCATTCAACATCTTTGAAAGCTTGGTGCTAATATATTCTGGCAGGCCACATATTGAAAATAATCTGCCTGAGTATAATTTCACTCAGCAATTCTTCTATAGAAATCTATAGCCTGCTGTTCATTATTGTTGAATATATCCAAAATAGCTCATTGTTTCACCTCTTCTCTATATTTTCTTTCATAGTCTCAAAGATTCTCTTTCTGTCTGTTTGATCTCCTAGATGAATCTGACGCATTGTAATTATATGGAGCCGATACTCAAAGTTCACCTGCCTGTCATCTTTTTACATCTTCAAAAACTCTATTAATAACAGTTCGTCGCCTTTTTATATCATTAATTTCATTAGCATCAAAGGTTCTTCCTCAATTTTTCTTATAAGCCTGTTCAATAATTCTTTTTTTAGCTAAAATATCTTTTTTGTATGATTTAAGCTTATTTTTCGCCTGTTCCATAGTTTGTTTCCCAGATTTTGATAATCATTTTTTTGAAATTTCATTTTCTATACGTTGTATATCTGCTAATAATTGATCTAATGCAGCTACATATCATTGATATTCTGTTAAATCTAAGTCTGATGGTAATGATAGCATATGCTCATTAACTACATATACCTGACTAACACTTTCTGGTTCTCTTATATTATCTACTTTAGCTACACTTCCATTATTTCATTCTACACTATTAGAAGATTGATTAGCCTCTACTCAATTATCTCATCATGTTGTATTACCAGTAACATCTGTTTTTTCTGCACTTTCATTATTTCATTCTACACTACCAGTAGAAGGTTGATTAGAATCAGTTCAATTATCTCATCATTCTTTATTACCTGTAACATCTGTATTCAAAGCTTTTACTTCATCTTTCACAGCAATTTGCGTCTTAATATCATCCTGTAATTTATCCATCGAGGCCTGCGCAGTCGCAGTTGTTTCTGTTACAGCAGAAACTGCTTCAGGGGTGTCTAAAACTTCTGGTGTTCCATTTTGTTGTGCCTGATTTTTAGCTTCTAAATCGGTCATTTTGTTTTAACACAAACAATAAAATCCTTTGTGTAATTATAGCTAAAAAATCAAAAAAAGTCAAAAAAAATCTGACTTTTTTCTAATTTTGTTAATCTTTTTTAAAAATTTACTATATTACATATTTAATTATCAGCTTCACTTTCTTCTAGAGATCACTCACCATCTACTAAATATAATTTTTCGTATACAAGTTGTTTATATGTATCATCTGGATTTTCTTTATCCAATTTTGGCATATCTGATGCATTGCATAAATACTCTTTCAGAATCTCCACTAACAATTGTATAAAACTAGTTTCATTGATTGGAATATTGTCATGATAATGATTTGATAAATCTTGAAGATATTCAATATATCAATTAACTGATAATTCTCCAGCATGATTTAGCGATTCATAATGCTGAGAAACTCAAAGCTCTTTAGCTTTTTCAATAAAAAATGGATAAAAAAGTCAAACAACTACCATATCATTCATACTTTTACGAAAGTATGGAATATTAGTTTTAGGATCAACTGTAATAAAAAAAGTATTATATAAACCATTTACTATATTTTCATTAGAAATTTCCCTTAGCAAAAACGTCAAGAATTCAGCTAATTGATTATTTGCCTTTTTATCTTGTTGAATTTGCTTTGCAATTTTTTTAATCTGACCAGATTGTTCTTGAACTCTTTGTACGTCAGCTTCACTAACTCATTCATTTAAGCTTCATCAAGTTTCTCAAGATTCAATTACTCACACGCTTTCTTCAGCCATATTTAATCAAAAATTAAATAAAAAATATAATTTACATTATGTGTATTTTCTCTCCAATTTCACATGTTTTTTCAAAATACTGTTCTGTTGGATCCGGCTTTCATACAGAGATTAAAGCAAAAGGCTGTATTTCACTTCATAAGTTAAAAGCATTCTTTACAACCTCGCAATTTTCCTCATTTGGATACGTTCATAATCGTACTCCTCACAATCATTTATCATGTAGTGCAAGCAAAATTGTTTGAATACTTGCAGATAAATCTTGTTGTACATAATCCAAACTTCTCAAATCTTTAGGTCTATAAGCAACACAAATTACACAACTAGCTAATGGTAACATTTTTCAATATTTTAATCAACCCCCCAATTGTTCTAATTTTTCTTTTTCTTCTGTAACATAAAATTCCCAAGGTTGTTCATTATGTGCTGATGGTGCATACATTCATAATAAGATACATTGTTTAACAATTTCCAAATCAACACATTCTGGTAAATATTTTCTCACAGAGCGACGTGATATAACTACTTGAGTAAAATCCATATTTTATATGACACAAATTAAAATCAAATTTTCATATTTTTCTTCTACACTTTTTCTCTTGAAATACAATGGCAATTCTTTATATTGAATTCACAAGTTGGTGTTTGGTGAGGTGGATGAGAGGCTGAAATCAACTCACTGCTAACGAGTCAAGCTGTAACAGGCTTCGTGGGTTCGAATCCCACCCTCACCGATTTGCTTAATTTCAGCAAAAAGATTTATGGCTCTGTAGCTCAGCAGGTTAGAGCGCGCCTCTCATAAGGGCGAGGTCAGTGGTTCAAGTCTACTCAGAGCCAAATTTGATCATCTATCGTCATTCAAATATCTTTTATTTGTATTCACTATTCAGATTATGGCAAAAAAGAAGGGTGGAGTTATAACTGTAGCATTAGTTTGCTCAGAATGTAAAGCAACAAATTTCTTTACATCTCTTAATAAAGCTACAACTCCAAAATTAGCTGTGCAAAAGTATTGTAAACACTGTAAAAAGCACACAGAACATACATCTAGAGAAAAATTAAAGTAATCAGTAAAAATCTGATTAGGTTTTATTTATTGTTATTAAAAAACTATGTTAGTTATTAGACTTTCTAGACAAGGAAGATCAAAGAGACCTTTTTATAGGGTTGTCCTTACAGAACATACTAAACCAGCTCAATGTGGACATTTAGAAGTTTTAGGATCTTACGATCCATTGAAACACAATTTGGACGTTGATGTTGAAGCCATAAAATCATGGATTTCAAAATGAGCTCAGCCATCAGAAAGAGTTGCAAAATTACTTTTCAAATCTACAAACGATTCAATGTTCAAAAAGTTCTATAAAGAAATAGAGAGAAAAGCTCTTCCTAAAAAAGAAAAAAATTCATAATTTAGCATTGTAAAATTTGAATGGAAAACGCCTGTTCTAACATCCTTACAGCCAATCCAGCAGATGTAATTTTGTTTGTGTTTGCTGTTGTCGTGTTGATAGTTTTAATTGGATGTATTTGGGCGTTTTTTTATGCAATTTTTTTGTTCATATTTTCAAAATGAGACGATGCAAAAGTAAAATCAGCATGGAATAGCATTAGATATATGATTATTGGATTATTCCTTACAGTAATGCTTTTGTTTTTAGGACCAACTATATTAAAAACATTTAAAATGGGTGACACTTCTGAAGAGTATTCAGCAAAGTATATTTTTGGAAAAATTTGAGATATCGTTAAATGTGCAACTCAATGAATAACCAGTGTACTCACAGATTACCCAAATAATAATCCATTTGGATCTGAAGCTTCTGTATGATTATTTTCATCATCAGCTACAGAAGATGATTTAACGATTTATAAACTTTAAAAATAATATCAAAGAATATATAAAAACCAGATTTTTATATATTTTTTGTTGAATAAAAAATTTAGTATCTTATAATAAATACTAAATTTATTTATTATTTAACTGATATGCATAAAATTCAACTTATTGAACCACAACGAGGTTTAAATATTTTGCAGAAATGAATAGAGATTCAAGAAAAATATGATTGGATAAATAGATTTGCTCCTATTTGAGCTGATATCTTTGTTTTAATATATCCTGCTTTTTTGGTTTGATTATACTTATACGCAATCATAAAAAGGAAAATCGAAGAAAAACAATGAGCCTTATACATTTTCTTTTCAACCTTTATTGCTGTTCTAGTTAACATTTGAGTACAATGTTTCTTTATAAAAGAGAGACCAATAAATGCTTTGAGTAATGTTGATATGGAAGAGACATTATTACATGAAATCCTGCCAGCTAGTTCTTTTCCTTCAGATCATTCTGTAGTAGGAATGTCTTTTGCTATTGCAACTTTGATTCGATGAATATATTCAAAAAAGAAATGGATGAAACGAAGTTGAATAATTCTGATTTTTGTATCTTTTATAATGTCAGGATGTAGAATGCTTACTTTGGTTCATCGACCAAGTGATATTATTGCATGATATGCAATTTGAATCATAATTCCGTTGTTATTATTTATTCCATGTGTTAAAAAACTTCTATTAAAATTTATTATAAATCCAATTATCAAAGTAGAACATCGAATTATAAAAAAGCTCTTCAAATATGAACAAAATTTTTAGATATCGTTTAATATATCTACATGATTGATCCTCAAATAGATTCTAGTCGAAAAGATATTCTCTGGGATGAATTTCAAAAACCATATTTCTTAGAAATTAAAAAATTCTTACAAAAGGAAAGATCTGAATGAAAAACTGTTTATCCTGCCTGAAATCAAATTTTTAATGCCTTTGATAAAACCCCTTTTGATAAAGTTAAAGTAGTTATAATTGGTCAAGATCCATACCATTGAGAATGAGAAGCCCATTGATTATGCTTTTCTGTACAAGATTGAATTACAATTCCACCATCATTAAGAAATATTTACAAAGAAATGCAATCTGATTTAGGTTTATTACCTCCTCATTCATGAAATTTAACTAAATGGACAAAACAATGAGTCTTCCTACTTAATGCAACCCTCACTGTTAGAAAAGATTCTCCAAATTCTCATAAAGATATTTGATGGCAAACTTTCACTGATACCGTAATTAAAATTTTATCAGAAAAAAAAGAACATTTAGTATTTATCTTACGATGAGCTTTTGCACAACAAAAAAAGAATCTCATTGATGAATCAAAACATTACGTAATATGTTCTGCCCACCCTTCTCCATTTTCAGCTGATCGTGGATTTTTTTGAAGTAAACCTTTTTCAAGAACCAACAAATATCTAACAAGTTGTTGAATCGAACCTATTGATTGGAATCTGAATTCTTAATCTCTTTAACAAAATTACACTGACTTTTTAATATACAATCTGTACATTTAGGATTTTTCGCTGTACAATAATATCTTCAAAACAAAATGAGTAAGTGATGAGCAACTGACTTCCACTTTTCTGGTACAACTTTTTCAATTTTCTTAGAAGTTTCGATTGGCTCTTTAGTATTTACAATTCATAAACGATTTGCTACTCTATGAACATGTGTATCAACTGCAATAATTGGATGGTGGTACAAAACATAAAGCACAACCTTAGCCGTTTTTTCTCATACTCATGGAAATTTTGTTAATCAATCAATCGATTCCGGAAGATAATATCCATATTTTTCAAAGCATTCACTTTCTTTTTGTGTTAAACTTTTTCTATTTTTTCAATTTTGCCTATTTGCTAATTCATTTATAATATTAGCAGTTTCCCAAATATGTTTGGCCTTCATCCTATAATAATTTATAGATGATATCATTTCAGTCAATTCTTCAACACTAAATTTAATAATATCTTCAGGCTTAGAAATTTTAAAAAAAAGCTGATCAGTAATTTTATTAACTTGTTTATCAGTAGATTGGGCTGAAAGCATCACAGCAACCAATAATTGAAAAGGTGTAGAAAAATTTAACTCCGTATCTGGATTAGGAAAAAGTTGTAATAATCTAGTAAAAATTTCATCATAATTTCTTTTCATTTTATGGTATATTATAAATTTTCGTTTGGCTGTTTATGAGACATATATATTCAAACAATTCACATAATTATAAAACATAAAAATACTCGTTGGCTTTTAGAAAACCATCAAATAAATTCTGATTGAGAATCATTTCTTAAATATTCCAATAAGAATCTAACTAAACTATATCGAAGCAAAAAGCACATTGAAAGCTTTCAGATCTTTCGTTTTTTATGTCTTATTTGATGAACCAATATTGATATTACTACAACAAAAAGAAGCAATCACTCAAAAATTATAGATAGAAAATTAGTATTTATTCTTAATATTGAATCTATATTTGGATATACATGTAAAAATCACCGCGAAATCAAGCTTTGTATCGTCGACTCAGATCGTCAAAATCGATTTTGAAATGGAATTCAATAAAGTTCTTGGTTTAAAAAATTCCCCAATCTTCACAATGCGATACATAATGGTGCAATGCAAGCTAGCAAATCAAAGAGAATAAAACTTTCCTTAATCGAAAATTTTTTTTGATGCATAAACAATATCGTTCATAAGAAAACTCAAACTATTCATCATATAAAAGACATTCATCATTTTCGTATTTGAAACATTTCTAACCGATTTCAAACATAATGATGGAAATCATAAATTAAAATATGTCACAGTCTTCATCAAATTAATACTCATAAAATAAGAACAATAAATAAGGAATCCAAATCATTTTCAAGTAATTTCTGAATTTTAGGAAATTTATGAAAAAATTTTTTCTTTCACAGAAAAAAAAGAAAACAATAAGAAACAAGAAATCATATCAAGTAAAATATTCAATATCGATAAATATTTCGTCAAAATATCGAAAATGCCACCATTAGAATTAATAATTTTTTATCTAAAGAAAATTAATTTATAAATCATTTCTACAGCAAGTTTAAAGCTATTAGAATTCTTTTGTCATTTTCACAAACTATAATCTGTATAACGTATATGAACAGGGATTTCTTTACGAGTTAATTTCAGTTTCTTAATTTGCTCGTTTACTTCATTAGCATAATGCATTCAATCTGCAGTAATCCTAATCTGTTTAAAAGCATCCATTTTAATTACTCTGTATCAATTATGTGGATCTGATACCTTTATATGATAAAGTAACAATGTCACAAATCTAGAAATTGCTAAAACTATTCTTCTACTAGTAGGAATATTCTCAGCGGTTCATCATTTTACGAATCTAGATCACAAATAGGCATCAATTGTTCATTTATCCTTTTCAATAGCTTTCATAAAAGTTTCCATATCTTTTATGTCCATTTGTCAATCAGAATCAAATCCAACAAACCACTTTACCTGCAATTCTTTTGCATAATTTTGAATAAATTTATATCATGTCTGATTCGCTGCTCATCATCACCTATTAATTTCATGAGATAATACAACAATTAAGCAATCTCAATATTCCTTTTGTTTTTCTTGCAGAATTTCTAAAGAATTATCCTTTGATCAATCGTTAATCAAAACTAATTTTTTAAATCCAGCTGAAATAATTTCATCAATTACTTTACCAACCATTTTTGATTCATTATATACCCTTATATTAAGGATAAAATCATCTTTTGAATCAGTATTTTTATACGATTTTATTTTATCTTTTACATTTTCATATTCTCTATGAATAGCCATCATTGAAATCAATCTTGTTAATTCTTGTTGATCCCTAGTTTGAGTATTCAAAATTCATATGTAAAAATATGCCAATAAAATAATTGATGCATAAACTATAATATCTGATCATCTAGCTAATCCAAATATCATTCAAAATTTATTTAAAGCTTCTCAATTTATCGTAAAGAATATAAGTAATGCCGCTCATCACACAAAGACAATAATATGCAAAATATTAGCTTTTTTATGTTTAAAAAGATCTATTCAAAAAATGAAAAACACAAGACATGTTATAATCAAGAAAAACTGTAATAATGTTAAATGCATATTATTTGTATGAATTAAACTAACATAATTCATAAAGTTTTTGTATCTATTTACAAATAGAAAATCTTTATTTGAAAAAAACATCTTTTATCTGTATAGAATATCAAACTTGTAGCAATTTACTATTAATATTAGATAATATTTGACGTTTTTCTTGAAAAACTTTAATTTTCAGCTGTTGATCTAATATTTTTACAAATAACTTTTCATTTTTCACATATCATGTTATAATTGAATTTTCTTCATTATCAACATCTTTAATATTTAGATAGGTTTTAATTTCATTCATAGCAATACTTCCTATTATGTTTTTCCCACGATGCTGAAATGAAAACCTTTTTCTCATGGCATTTTTAAATTCTTCCATATCAACAGCCATTTTCATATAAGTTCTCGTTCTAAAAATTTTCAAAAATTTAATTTTTTATTTTTTGATTATTTTCAAGCAATCTTCTAATGTATAATCTGAAGCATCTTTTCCTCACTTAGGAATTCTATAATTTTTCTTTTCATATTTTATATATGGTCAATACATTCAATTCAAAACTTCCACTTTTTTACCCTCATTTGTAGTAAATTCATGAATGTATTTATTATTTTCTTTATCAATTTTATCTTTAATAAGCTGAATAGACTGATCTAATGTAATTGTGTTTGGATCCAAAGGTTCTTCTCATCATTTAGGAATAGAAACAAACATTGTTTTATATTTTAAATATGGTCAAAACCTTCCAATTGCTGCAACAATTTTTTCTCATTCATATTCTCAAACTTCCCTTGGTAAACCAAAGCATTCCAAAGCTTCTTCTAAAGAAATTGTTTCAATTGTTTTTCCAGCAGGAATATTCGCAAATTTTTTATCCTCATCGTCAGCTTTTCAGATTTGAATTAATGGTCAGAAACGTCCAAGTCTAGCAACTACAGGTTTTCATGATTTTGGATCAATTCACAAAACCCTCTCTCAACTGGCTCTTTCAGCTCATTCAGCTTTATTTACTTCTTCATGAAAAGGTCAATAAAATTTTGAAATCATTGATACCCACTTAATATCTCACTCTGCAATCTTATCAAATTCCTCTTCTACAGATGCAGTAAAATTATAATCCATGATATCATTGAAATTATTTATCAGGAAATCCGTAACTGTTCTTCAAGTATCAGTTGGAAATAATTTATTTTTTTCTGCTCATGAATTTTGAGTCTTCGTATCTTGAGTAATGTTATTATCCTTCAATAAAAATTCAGTATATGGAATTTTTTCTCATGTTCTACTATCTAATTCTACATATCATCTTTTTTGTATTGTAGAAATTGTTGGTGCATATGTAGATGGACGACCGATTCATCTTTTTTCTAGTTCTTTTACCAAACTAGCTTCAGTATATCTAGGAGCATGTTTTTTAAATTTTTGTGTACTACATATCTGTTGCATATTTAACTTTTCTCATTCTTCCAAAATAGGCAACAAAACTGACATTGATTCTTCATCATCATCAGTTCATTCAGAATAAACTTTTAGAAATCAATCAAATTTTATAACTTCTCATTCAGCAATAAATTGATTTTTATCATTTGACATATCGATTGTAACTTTAGTCTTTTCAACTGTTGCAGGAGACATTTGAGAAGCAATTGTTCTTTTTCGAATCAAATCATAAAGTTTTTTTTGAGCTGCATCATCTCATGCGGTACGAATTTCTAAATGAGCTGGTCTAATACATTCATGTGCCTCTTGAGCTCATGCAGATTTAGTCTTATAATTTGTTGGATTTGAATATTGTTCTCAATAATCTTTAATTATTTCGACTTTCGCTGCATTAATAGCATCTTGAGATAAATTTACTGAATCTGTTCTCATATAAGTAATTTTTCACGCTTCATATAATTTTTGCGCCAATTGCATTGTACGAGCAACAGGAAATCATAATTTTCTACTTGCTTCTTGCTGTAAAGTTGATGTTGTAAATGGAGCTGATGGTGTCCTTTTTCATGGTTTTGTTTCAATATCTGATATAGAAAATTGTTCCGATTTACATTTTTCTAAGAAATCTGTTATTTCCTTCTCTTTTTTAAATTCTTTATTTAAGGTTGCTAGAAATTCTTGATTAGATTTTCATTTAAATGTTCAAACTGTTTTAAATGTCGATGTTGAATTAAAACTTTCTATTTCTCTTTCTCTTTCAACTATTAAACGTACTGCTACAGATTGAACTCTTCAAGCAGATAATCATTTAGCTACTTTTCTCCACAAAACTGGTGATAATTCAAATCATACTAAACGATCTAGAACCCTTCTAGCCTGTTGTGCATCTACTAAGTTCAGATCTAAAGTTCTAGGATTCTGAACCGCTTGTTCAATGGCTTTTTTTGTAATTTCATGAAAAACAATTCTGGCTGTCGTATCAATAGGCAATCATAATTGATTAGCCACATGTCGTCAAATTGCTTCTCATTCACGATCCTCATCGGTTGCAATCCAAACTTTTTCAGCCTCTTTAGCTAATTTTTTTAATTCTGATACAACTTTTTTCTTTTCTGGACTAACTTCATACATAGGTTTAAAATCATGTTCAATGTCTATTCACATTCATTTTGTTGGTAAATCAACCACATGTCATAAAGAAGCTTTTACTTCGAAATCAGGTCAAAGTATTTTTTTTATGGTTTGAGATTTCGCTGGAGACTCAACTATTACGAGATTCTTTGCCATATGTTTATGAAAATATGTAAATTTGTTTCGTTTTTTGTCAGTGTATAAAAGTAAGGTAGAATTGCAAGAGAGAGAACTTTTGCACTTATTGAACATAATTTATTTTTATCCTAGATTTTAACATCGGTATTGAATTATACCACAATGGTACATTAATTTTCACACTTCATATTTCATCATATGTTGTAAGGATATAATTTCTAGCTTCATCAACAGTCTTTCATGCAATTTCATCTTTTATTTTAGAAAGAATTTTTTTTGGATCATTCACAAAATCATAAGTTTGAACTATGTCTATTTGGGTAGAAATTGAATATACTTTTCAAATTTTCTTAATCTCATCCGAATTTGTGTTATCTGAATTCTTTAAAAACTGTATTGATGTCGGATCTATCTTAATTAATTGACTATTCTCTGATGGCCTTTCACTCATATAAGTCATAAATACTTGGTATAAATCATCTCGCATTACATATAAATAATTATATGTGACATACGCAGTTCATTTAAGAGTGACATCATTTTCACTTGATTCTGCAACTTCTATATCATGAAATGTAGTAGTAGTAATTGTTTCAAAAGGTAATATAAATCATCATGAAATAGAAAAATTCTGCTTTACTACAGACATTTTCTTGTTATATACTTCATTAGTTAATTTATCTTTTAAAAGAGCTACATCATCATCTGATATATTTCACACTGATTCAGATTCTCATCAAACAAAATCTTCTATACTTTCTGCTCGAATATCTTTAGACAAAAAAGATTCGTTTAGATTTTTTATCCACATTTGTGTTTTAAATGGTATATTTCAACGTACTCAGATTACCTGTCCATAATCATCATACTCATCAGCTTGAACACTTATTACTGTTTGAGACGGAACCTTCTCACTTCAAGCTGGAAGTATAAAATTTTTCGAAGCACGGAAAATCAATCAATCTGAAGTAATAAATTGTGTACCTTTTACCAAATTATATTCAGTTTCTTTAGGATTATAAATTTTTATCTGTCATTTCGCAGGATTTGTTATATATTTAATATTTGCACTAGAAATACTTAAATCATATTTATAATTCAAACTACCATCATAAAAAGGAACATATAAGAACCTCGTTTCACTAGCAGCCGATTGATCACTATTAGGATAATAACGAATATTATATACAATCGGTTCACTCTCTTCTGAAGGCTGAATCGTTATTGTTGCACTTGGCATAATTAATGATATCACAAACCACAGAATTCAAAGAATTAATGATATCTCAAAAATAAAAATAATAGTAAAAATATATTTTTTGCTTTCATATGCATGTAAATGAAATTTTTTAATATTGAAAAAAAACAAATATATGATATTAGCAGCCTTTTCAATATTTTTTTTCTGTTCAAAATCTACTTTTAAGCCCACAGATTGATAATAATTCTTATTTTTTTTATTTTTCGTTGTAAAGATAGCATTTATACTATTCTTATCAATAATATCTTTTAATTGTTGTCACCATCGTTCATTATCAAAAAGTGCATGTTCAGGGTCTATAAATATTTCCACATCTCTATGTGGAGGTATTTTTTCTAAAGCCTTGAAAATTTTATAGAGACTATCTGTTTTCGAAAAAAAGAATTTCATATATTAATTCTCGAGAATTCGGAATAAAATGGTCAATTCATTGATATAAAAATCTTTTGTCTTTTCAAGTAGAACAATGATTAAAAGCTTATTTATCGATATTAATTGAGCTTAGCGCAGTAAACAAAGATCACACAGAAATCAATATTAGAATAGTTAGAATTATATTTCTATTGTCTGAAAAGTTCATTCATAACAAAAACGGTAAAGATCAAACCAACAAAGCAAGACATAAAAGTCAGAAGGCAAATCACCGTCTCCTAGGGAAAACATAAACCAACGCTGCAAGAGCAATAGACATCGTAATATTAAACAAAAAGATTCAAACAATTCATAATACAACCATATTTTCTCCTAATAATAGACATGGAATAGATAAAACAAGAGACGAAATTCATACCTTCATCCACCCAATTTTATCAGCCAAAACTCATCATAAAGCCTTTCCCCCGGCAATCGATAACGTAAAGATGATTAACAATTCTCATACTTTTCGTGAATATGTAACCAGAAATCAAATAAATGAACGTATAACAATTGAAAGTAATAACAGCAAAATAATTATTACAACTGAAATTCTCCAATTTAATTTTTTATTCATATACCCATTACTAAATTGTTGTATTAATTTGTACGGTAAAAATTTTCTAGATGAAAAATGAATTCAAGCAATTATTAATAAACCAAAAATTAGCCATATTTTTCGGTCAAACATTCAGCTTTTTCATAACAATGTTCCGAATAGTAATCACAAAGCTCATGGAGCTACAAAGATTCAACACACATCTGCTTTTCATGGATTTGTTGCCATACAACTTATTCATCATCAAATATGAAAGAAAGCATTTCATATTCATAAACATAAAATTCATATCAAAGGAAAAATATTAGTTATCCCTGATCAAGCTATTACGAGGAAACACCCAATTATTGTATATAGTACTGTCGTCTGATACTTATCTAACAATAATCATATAACGGTTTGTAATCCAAATGCCAAACAGTTGTATAAAATTACCAGATAAATAAAAATTATATTATCTACATTTCAAACATATGCCAATTGAAAAATTGTTGCAGCACAAACAAAATCGATAAACATATGTGCAAAGCTATTACTGAATAATATCCAAAACTTTCATTTTACTGGATAAATCCCATTCGTCATGCATTAAGAATTTTAATAAAACCTCTTTTTTTCTCGTTTAATGTATGTTATAATACACACAGCTATCATAATTCGTGAAAAATATTGTTTTGCATCAAATGAAATATTAAACATCGAAATTATTCAATATCTAGGGTATGATTGAAAGAAAAAACAAACATTTAATACAATTAAAATTCAAACTATTCATCGCAATCCCAATCAATTTTTTTTGAAAATAATATTAGCGAAAGAAATAATAAAATGCACTGCAAGAACTCAAAAAGACAAGAATAATCAAACCGGATAAACGCTGTCAAATTTTGTTAAAGCACTATTATCAGTTAATGCACGAATTCCAATAGCTGATTCTGTAGGCAATCCTATCACGTTGTCTCATAAAGTCAAAAAGATTCATAGCAAAATTAAAGCATTTGCCCCAGAAAAGAAAAATATATCCACCCAAATTTTTTTATTTTCAGTTCTCTTAATTCCTGCAAAGAAAAATCACAAACATATCCATGTAGCTAATAAAAGTCCTACAAAATGGAATTTAAATCATTGTGGACTCAAAAGTGACAAAAATGCAGAAAATGACGATGGAAAATAAGTTCAAGTTTCGAGAGCAAATGATATATAACGTCACAATAAGTATGATACAATTAATCGAGCTGGTAATCGGTAGAACAGTTTCAGAAAATCTTGATTATTCTTTTTAGTAAGATTCCAAGCTGTAATTAAAAACACAATAAAAGATAATATTATACCTATTGCCATTAACGAAATATTGACTCAAAATAACCTGAAATATGGATACATTAGTTTACCAATAAATAAAATTAACTATCTTAAATATTGTACAATTTTTGTTTCTCTAATTCCAGAAATTCTAATAATTCCAGGATAATCTAGTTGATCTTCAATTTTTGTTCAAATTTCTTCTAAAGTTTTCTCTACTTCTTGATCTGATATTTCTTTTGGATTTACATAAACCATAATTTCTCTACCAGCTTGCATAATATGAACTTTGTCTACTCATTTTACTTCAGAAATAAGCTTCTCCAATTCTCACATTTTTTCTATAAACAATTCCTTAGTATCAAATCTAGCTCATGGACGAGAAGCCGACATAGCATCTGCTGCTGCCACAACTCGTGAAATTGGATGAGTCATAGCTACATCATAATGGTGAGATTCTGCAGCATTAATAATTATTGGATCCATTCACCATTTTCTAAGTAAATCTGCTCATAATTTAGTATGAGATTCTCCTGTTGTAGAGAGAATCTTTCCAACATCGTGCAAAAGTCACGCTTTTTTAGCCATAATTGGATCCAATCAAATTTCAATAGCGATAGCTTCTGAAATCTTAGCTACTTCTATTGAATGTTGCCACAAACTTTGTCCATAACTGAAACGTAAGAAAAATTGACCAATTGTTTTTACAATTTCAGGATTCATCATTGGGAGATTTAACATATTTAATGCCTCTTTTCATTTTTCTACGAATGTCTGCTGTAAATCTGTCACAACTTGATCATAAAATTTCTCAATATACATTGGATTAATTCTTCAATCTTTTACTAATTTTTCTAACACTTGTGCAGCAATAAATCTTTTTTCATGATCAAAAGATGAAAGTTTAACTGTTCAAGGTGTATCATCAATAATCAATTCAACTCCTGTTGTTTTTTCAAAAAATGAAATATTCCTTCCTTCTCTTCAAATCAATTTTCATTTAAAATCTTCATTTGGCAAATCAACAGTTTTTGTAGTAAACTCATCAATGTTTTGAGTAGCTAATTTTGGTAAAGATTGAACAATAATCTTTGCTGCTTCATTTTCTGCCTCTTCTGTTTTGATAGTCTTATATTTTTCCACAAAACGTTCAATTTCTGCAGCTTGTTCTTTTTCAATCATAGCAAAAATTTGTTCCTTTGCCTCTGCAGGTGATAATTTTCAAATCTCTGCTAGTTTATCCATTTGCTGCTTTACTACATCTTCAGCTTGTTGACGCAAATCCAAAACCTTCTTTTTTTCTTCTTCAAGTTTTTCCAACTTCTGTTCCATTTTTTCTTCTCTGTCTAAAAGACGGTTTTGAATTTCTTCCATCTTAGCCAAACGCTGTTCCTCAATTTTTTCTGCTTTTTTTTCGGCTTCAATAATTTTTTGATCAGCTTTTTGCTTAGCTTCTTCCAAAATTTCTTCTTCAATTTCTT
The DNA here is from genome assembly GCA_045627125.1 of Candidatus Absconditabacterales bacterium. GTDB lineage: Bacteria > Patescibacteriota > Gracilibacteria > Absconditabacterales > Absconditicoccaceae > UBA3291. The sequence continues at coordinate 23,645 of JAZQNA010000021.1, forward strand.
TAGCTCTAGCCATTCTTTCCTTAAATTTTAGAGCTTTTTCTGTCATAGTCTTCTTATAACCAAAAAATCATGCTGTTCATCACAGAAGCGCTCCTCAAATTACGAGGAGAATTACGATAGGTGTAGACATTATATGTTTATATGAAATACTAAAAGTGTATACTTACATCCAATTTTAGTATAGATAATTTACTACAAAAATGCAAGTTAAAAAATTTCTTATTTTCATAACCGATAAACTTTATTTTTTCATATCTGACCATTATTTTTAATATCTTGTCGTAACCCATTAGTTGATACTTTTGAGGCTGATACTGAATATGGGATTTTTACAACTCATACTCCTCCAGCTAAATTAAAATATTTTTGGAATTCATTATAATTATGTAAATTTTTATTAAAAGTAGCTGGAAAAAGCTTTGATAACATTTCAAGAATTTTTCCATCAATATTATACATCATTGTATTATTAGTCACATCAATAGTATTATTAGAAATCTGCAATTTTAAATATTTGATAAACTCTTCTTTATACTGATTTTGTTTTAAAACCATCAAATCTAGAATTTCTTGATCTAACAGCACATTTTCTCATTCATACATAATATCCGATTCTAATACCCCTGAAAAAAACAAGAGTTTTCAAGACACTTGAGATACTTTTTGAAGTTTTTTACCATAAAACTCTAATTGAACACTTGACTGCGGGAATATAACAATAATATCTCCTTCTGGAGTAAAGACAATAACATCTTCTAATCTCTCTTTTTGTAATGATGGATAATTAATTATACAACTTACGTTTAAAGATTTAGAAAGATTTGGAACAATTTGAACCTCTTCAGACTTATTAGCTTCCTGAATCTGAATAAATGCATCTTTTTTATCCACATTACTCGATATTCATGAAATACTAAGCTCATAATTTTTAGTCCTTAAAAATCATTCAACATCTGGAGCTTCAGGATATAAATAAATAATTCAAGAAATTAGAATCAAAAAAGTAATTATACATCAAAAAATTTGCGGTACAATTTTTCGTTTACTTCTTATTTTTGTAGTTCCCCACAATCATAACAACATTAATCACAACACAATAAATAACTCATGAGATATATTTAATAATGGACGGAAAAAAATATGTGCAAATAAATACAAATTCCCATAAATCAAACTTTTTCTAATAAAATTATATTTTTTATCAGATTCATATTCTATAGAGTAATAATATCGATAAGATACACTTACAATTAACAAATATAGCCGATACTGCAAAACAAAATCTATAAATGATTTTTCCAACACAAAAACTACGAGAGCTCGTACAACAATTCGAGCTAGTACAAATTGCAAAAGTTGAATTAACTGTTTTCTATACATTACATGTATGTGATAAAACTACTACAAATCTGCTACAATTTCTAATTCTGGAATTTTTGATACAAATTTTAACAAACTCTCTTTATTTTCTGAGTACACTATAAGCATTTTAGTTTCAGACTTCTGAACATTTTTATCTCTCAATTCAAAGCTTTGACAATAATTTAATTTATGAATTTTACTTGCACATTGAGATTTTAAAATCCCCGTTATTACTTTTTTAAGATTTCTGCTATCACCACGATAAGAAAGAATAGAAATATCCATTAAATCAAAAAACTTATAAAACTAATTTTAATGTAATATTTGATTATAAAATTTCAAGATTTATTATATTTATAATTGTACTCATTGATTATTTAGAGCCCTCATCAATGTATCACGATCATTTGCATTAAAAATTGCTGTTTCTGGAGTAATTACTCATTCCATAACCAAACGTATTAAATCATCTTCAAGCATCTGCATTCACAAATTTCTATACGTATATATTACATTTTTAAGCTGATTTAATTTATCTTCACGAATAGTATTTCAAACAGCAATATTATTTAATAAAATTTCATGAGCAGGAACCATACCGTTTCAATCAGCCCTCTTAAGTAATTTTTGAACTATTATTGCTGTCATATTCTCAGACATTTGATGTCTAATAAGTGGCTGTTCATCTGCAGGGAACATCGATATTATTTTGTTAATTGTTTGTTCTGCAGATCTAGAGTGAATTGTTGTCAATACCAAGTGCCCTGTTTCTGCAAGAGCTATTGCATTTCTAAGAGATTCTGGATCTCTAGCTTCTCCAAACAGAATAACATCAGGTCTTTGTCTAAGTGCATATTTCATTGCTGATGCAAAAGACACTACATCTTTTCATAACTGTTTTTGATCAAAAATTGCTTTTTTAGGTTCAAATACATATTCTATAGGATCTTCAATAGTGATTACATGACTAGATCTTGTTTCATTAATTTCTTCTACCATCGCTGCAAGTGTTGTAGATTTTCAAGAACCTGTAGGTCAAGCAACAAATATTATTCCATTTGTCTTTTGAGTTAATGTCTTAAAAACCTCTGGCAATTTCCTATCATCAATTGTAGGGACTTTTTCTTCTAGAAGTCTAGCAACTATCATTTTATGATCTCTTTGACGCGAGATATTAATTCTATAACGACGATTAAATACGGAATATCATACATCACAACTTAAATGTTCATTGTATAAAGTCTTGTCTTCTGCCGTCATCAATATACTAGCAAAAGCTTCTAATGTTGAATCTTCAAGAGCTGGCAACCCAGTTAATCTAAAGATTTCTCAAAAATTTCTAATAGCTGGAGTTTCTCCATAAGTTAAATATATATCCGAACTATTATAATGAATCATCAACCAGCACAAATAATACAAATATTTTTCTGGCGTAATTGTTGATCCATCTCATATTATTACAGAACCATCTTTAAGAGTTTGTGGCGTAGCTTGTGCGTTTACTGGCACATTATTTGCTGTCGATGAACTATTTACTTGTGTATTAGTTGTCTGCTCTTGTGAAACTGCACTTTGCTGCGAACCTAAATTAGGAACATTAGAATTTTCACTCATTTTTGATTTTTGTATATAAAAACAAGTATATTATATTCAAAAAAAAAAATTACGCAAATTTTTGAGTACAAAATTCTACATATCTAAAATAAAATTACTTATATTTGCAAATAAAATAAAAATCACTATATTCCAAAGTAGTCAAGTTCAGATTTTTATTTTTATTTTTGTGAAGATGAAAAGATTTGGAATTATTAAAAGAGCTTACATTCGAGTAATCATCGCATTATGTATAGCTGTATGCGGATGAATTATTTTCTTTATTACTGCAAATTATTCAGAAGAATTTACAGGATGAGTAAACATCTCTATCAATTCTCAGACAGATGGAGAAAAAATAGAAAAAAGCTTAGAGAACTTTTTATCTCAGAAAAATTATGGTAAAACTTCTGTTCATGTAAATACTACAGAAGAAGATACTCAAATAAAAATCAACGCTGATTTAGAAAATGACGACATAGTTGCTCAAATTTCTACAGATATTTCAAATTTCCTAATTGATGAATGATTCATTACATCAACAGACGATATAAGCGGTCAAACTTTGATCGGTCCTAGTGTTGGAGATTATATGAAAACAACAGCCTTTCAAGCATTAATCATTGGTGTTGTATTAATGATTATTTATATGCTTTTAGCATTTAAGGAAATTAGAAAATATATTTCTCCAGCTATTTTATCAACTGTTGTTGTAACTGTTGTGATATTTGATATCCTTGCTACATTATGAGCTTTTGGTGTCCGGATGTTATTTAATGATACTATCCAAGTAGATACAGTATTTATTATTGCAGTTTTAACTGTCATTGGTTACGGAATTAATGATGTTATCGTAATTTTCGATAGAGTTAGAGAAAATTTGAGTAGAAATAAAGATAAAAACCTAATTTATGGAAAAGTTTTTGAAGAAAGTATATGGCAAACAATAAGAAGAACTCTATGAACTTCTATCTCTACATTAATCGTTTTAATTGCAATGTTTATTCTAGGAAACAGTGCCGTACTACAACAATTCTCATTTAGTGTTGGAGTTTGAATTATAGCATCCACATGTTCTTCAATATTCCTTGCTTCATCTGTAGCATATTTGCTATTATGAAAATACCACAAAGAAAAAGGAAAATTCTAAACATTAATTCATGAACAGTTTACAAAATACACATTCATTTGTATATTATCAAGATAAAGATTTTTATTATTTTTGGAAACCGGCTGGAATATCATCTACATGGTGAAAAACAGCCTGTTTTTTAGATTTGTTAATAAATGAGAACACTAATCTAACCATAAAAAACATCATAGATTCACAATATACTTTTTTTTGAAAAGAAAAAGAACTCTGACTATTAAATAGATTAGACTTAGCCACTACAGGCTTGCTATATTTTGCAAAAAGTCCCAAAGTTTATTCAAAATTTCGTGAGTTACAAAAAGAAGTTAAAATTGATAAATACTACATAGCTATGACTTACGGTAATATTTCTCATTGGATTAAACAAAATGGAAATATTATAAAGTTTCCAATTATGCATCACAAATTTGCAGATGACCGCATGATAGTAATTAAGAATCCAGAAGATATAAAAAAATGAAAATGAAATCAACATTTTGTAACTACTGAAATGTGTGAAACTGAATACTTAGAAAAAGAAAATCTCTCAGTATTAATCATTAAAATTCATAAATGAATTCGCCATCAAATCCGTGCTCATTTATCTAGTATCGGATTCCCCATTTGTGGAGATGATATATACTGTAAAAGCAAAAATCAAGAGTTCAATAAATTACAGCTATTTTCTATTTGACTACATATTGAATAGTTTATTTCTTTAAAAGTCAAATTTTATTTGCTAAATATGATGAAAAACTCTGATTTTTTTGACAGGATTTTTTTTTTGATTATAATTACATGTAGGTATTTTTTATTTATTCATAATGAAAAGTCTGATGAAAAAATCTTATGTATGTATGTCAATTTTTGCCGCTTTTTTATTACTCTGTTATGGAATAGTTTCAGCCAGCAATAGCGATAAAGAAATTTCAGATAAATTAAATAACGCAATTCAGCACATTCAATCAATAAATTTTGTTGATTCAAATAATAATTGACGTATGGCAGTAATGTCATCATTAGAAAACAAAGTAAGGATAGATACAAACAATTTTGTAATTGCTTCAGAAGCTGATCAAGCTGGAGCTATTGACAATACTACCACATTATCTAGTGTCTTATGATGAACATCAAATCATATTTATGATTCTACCGGTAGTAGTATTATTGGATGATCCGGTAATAATCTAAATTCAAATTACGCTGTTATTATATGATGAGTTAATAATAAGATTCAAAGTGGAAGTGATTATTCTGTAATTGCCGGTTGAAGTACAAATAGTATTAAATGAAAAATTTCAGTAATTGCATGATGAAAAAACAATAACATCACAGGAGACTACTCTGCAATAGTTGGTGTTAATAACACGATATCTGGACATTATTCAGTAGCATTATGATCATGAAGTAATGTAAATGCTAACAATTCATTTCTTTGGACAGATGGAGAATCTTCAGAATCTCTATCTGTAGACAACGTCTTTGCTGTTGTTTCTAAATCATGAATGGTCATAAATACAACAGAAGCCCACGAATTAGCACAACTCACTATCGGAGGTTCTCTAACTGTAGCATGAAGCGGACGTGCTACATGTTCTCCTGACACAATATGAAGTCTTAGATTAGTTGACAAAGAAAATAACCAAAAATGTTTATGTAGTTGTAATGGTGAATCTTGGGATTCTGTATTATGAGATGGTGAATGTGTTGCAAAATGTCTTAATGAAGATGGTAGTTCTTTAATACCTGTATGTGGTGATACACTTACATTAACCGGTGACGCATCACATGAATACTATATATGATCTTGTAAACAGTGAGAAGTAATTTCTGGATCTTTTTATATGAATACTTCTGGTATGAACTGGACATGCCAAGACAGAGATTGATCTATTTTTAATTGTCTGTATCAAATATCTTGTAATTGAGATCTTCCTAAGCATGCTGTAGTCAGTCCATTGTTTCCAAAATTAAATTCCGAAACTAATTGGAATTATCATTATAGCAGGACTGGAGACGTCTGTTCTTTTGTTTGTGAAACGTGATTTGCCTATAATGGACATAACTGTGTAGAAGTTTGTAATAAAACCAATAATACTTGTCTTAATGAACCTCATTATGAAAAAATCGCAGGTTATGATTCATATACACAAACTGGAAGTTATACGTGTAGTGGAAACAATGATATCGTAATTTGTCCAGTAGATTGTTGAAGTCAGGTATGGAATGGAACAAGTTGTAGACAAAGACAAGCAGATTATTGTTCATGAACCCATTACAATTGTTTAGATGAGGGTATCTTACATAGTAATAATCCTAAAAATTTAATGGAAAAACATACTCGAAATTGTGTAAATTCTTTACAACAGATAATTTGAGATAGCTGTACTGAAAATAAAAAGATACATAATGTAATTCTTACATGAGCAATTGTTCGCGTAGCAACAGGAAATACTATAGGGCATACTATTTCTTTTAAATTATCAGAAAAATTACCAGAAGATTTAATCATTACTTTACCTTGGAAGGTTAATGTAATTCCTGAAAAAAAATGAAGTTCTGTATTTAAAATAAAGTCATGAGCTTTAGAATCAGAACCTCAATATTTTGAATCAGATTTAATTTCTTTTGAAACGGGTATTGCTAATCCTTCTCGCATGTCAACAGAAAACGATTATTATACAATAACTGTTAAGAAATCTGAAAATTTTGTTTGTTATGGTGAAATTCCTGAATGAGCAAAATTGAATGCTAATAAAACTCCAAGTTTAAACATGAAATATCGTTATAGTACGAACTCTAATGATGCTTGTTCTTTTACTACATGTAATAATGGATATCATTTAGATACTGGTGGTAAAGTATGTTGTCCTTGAACCAATTCTAATGACCCTAATACATATGCAATTTTTACTGGTGGAAAATGTAGAACAGCAGATCATTGGGAATGGAGATTTAATCAACCTCAACCTTCCTTAACAACTACAAGCTGAAAAGAAATACTTGGAGCATTCTTTACACAAAGCAGCCCTAGTTACTTTACTACAAATACAACAGTTTCTTGGAATAGTAGTCTTTCACAAATTTTATGGAATATAGCATGAAGACACAGTATGAATTCTTTCGTAACTCCTTATGCAATTACTGGTAATAAAATAACAGTAACCTTGTCTAATTTCTATACTGGTTGATTACCTGTAATGTCATGAACTCAAAGACCATCGTATACATTAACAGTACAGACAGGAAATCTAACTAAAGACATTTTAAATCTCACTTTTACAGGCAACCAACCAACTGTTACTAGAATGTATTCTTCTACATGACATACCACAAAAACTTTTTATGGATGTATAATTGCTAGATGAGATAGTGTTTCTGGTACGAGCCACAAATGAACTGTATCATTGACATGTCCATGGACAATCTCTGCTACAGCAACTCCAATATACACCAAAGATTGCGAAGCAAAAACTGTACCAGGATGAAAAATTAGCACATATGGTTATTATTTCTATCATGTTAGCCCTATTGATCATTGAAAGACTTTAAAAGTAGAAAGTGTATGAGCCCATAAATGTACATATACATTTAGCTGTAATAATTGACAATTGAGTTCAATTAGCCAAACTAATGAACAGTGTTAATATACTATATAACTTATAAAAAATAACTTATAAAAAGCCGATTCTAAATAAAACAGATAGGATCGCTTTTTATTTTTCTAGTTTTTATTTGATTTTTCTAATCTGTCAAAAAAAATCTTTCTCTTGCATTTAAAAAATAAAATACTAATCTGACTATAGTTTATTTTGCATTTAAGCAAAAATATGGAAATTAAAAAAATAGATACAACTAAACAAGAGCAAACAGTTATTGCAACTAGACCTGATAATTTTAAGGACTTCATAGGACAAACTCAAATTAAAAAGATGCTTCAAACTGCAATATGAAGTGCAAAAAAAAGGAACTGAACCCTATGACACATACTTTTTTCTGGGCCAAGTTGATTCGGAAAAACTACGATGGCACATATTATTTCAAATGAATTAAATGTAAATAATAAAGTTATTACAGCATATGCTATCTCTAAACCTAGTGAAATCGTAAGTATTTTAAATGCTTTAGAAAATGGAGATATTTTGTTTATTGATGAAATTCATCGTCTCAAACCAAACGTTGAAGAAGTTCTTTATACAGCAATGGAAGATTTCGTAATAGATATGGTAATGCCAGAATGATGAAGTGTTAGAATACCAATCAATCCTTTCACACTAATAGGAGCGACAACGAAACCCGAAATGCTTTCAAAACCGATGAAAAACCGTTTTGTATATAGCTTCCATTTGTCCGAATATAATTTACAAGAAAAGTCAGTAATCATTCAAAGGTATTTAAAGATTTTTAAAGTAAATTATGATGAGTGATTAGAAGTTGAAATTGCTAAAAAAGTTGATTCTGTCCCTAGAGAAATTCATAATTTATGTATTAAAATACGCGATTTTTATATAGAAAATTGAATTAACAAACTAACAAAAAAAGAATGGTTAGACTTTCTTCAACATGCTCAGATTTACGATTGAGGTTTAACGATTTTACATGAGAAATACTTAGATGTACTAGCTCAATATGATAGACCTTTATGAGTAAAAGCTATCGCTGCACAACTATGAATTAACGAAAAAGCTGTAGAAGAAGATATTGAACCATTGCTTTTAAAGTTATGAAAAATAGAGAAAACCCCACAAGGAAGAGTTCTACTTTAATGCTTGCAATTATTAAAAAAATCATTATCAAAAAATCAAATTTACAATTTTATGTAATATATCATGAAAAAAAATTTGCTTTATTGAGTATTATGAGGAGTTTTATTATTAGCTGGATGTTGATCTTCACTTACTGTGGTAGAATATAACGATTCCTTTATTAAGGTTGTAAATGATTGTTTGTCTGCAACTCAACCATTTTGGGATGAATTTGAATGATGAAATACAGATTTAGCCACATTACAAGATGACATTCAAATATGTAAAAAAGCATGAAAAGATGCTTCTAACTTATGAAACTTTGATTGAGATTCCTCTTTAAAAGAAGCTGTCGTAAATTTCTTATGAACTTATACAGACTATCTAGAGAAATTTACAGAAACAAGTCCATACCGAAACATAGATAATATTTCAACTGAAGATGAAGATCATTATAGAAATTTACGTCAAGAACTAGCATCTCTAGAAAACGATTTGAATGCACAAATGTCATCTTTACAGGAAGTTCAAGAAAGTTTCGCTGCAAAACATGGATTAAAGCTCCAGTAAAAGTTGTCTACAAGTAAATATATAATCCTGGTTGGAAATCAGGATTTTTTCTTTCAAGTTAAATATTTTCATGACCGATTCAGTATATATAATATATTAACAACAAAAAAGTCAAGACGAAGATTCTGCATACCATCGTTTATCAGCTAAAAAAAACTAGTTAGTAATTAACATATCTACACATCAATCAACCCAAAAAAGCAAATAAATTATTTGATAAAAAGCTTGCATTTCTTAGGAATTCTCCTAATATACTAAGCGTACAAAGTACTTTTTATTTCATATTATTAGTACTAATGACAAAAACAGCTCTTATCGCTAGCTTAGCAGAAGAATTAGGAGTTTCTAAGAAACTTGCTGCTGAACTCGTTAATGCTTTCATCGACACTGTAATGAATGGTGTTAAAAAAGAAGGAGAAGTTAGAATTCAAGGATTCGGAACTTTCAAAGCTTCTAAAAGAAAGGCAAGAGAAGGAGTTAATCCTCAAAATCCTTCACAAAAAATCAAAATCCCTGCAATGAAAGTTGTTACTTTCAAAGCTGGATCTGAATTCAAAGGAATGGTTAAATAATTATACACTATTCTTTGCAAAAATCCTTGACTAAAGTTAAGGATTTTTTGTTAATCAGATTTTTATTTGATTTTTATAGTTAAGCCAATACATTATTGTTAATTTATTTAAAATAAAAAAAATGATAAACGAACAAACTTTTATTTTGAACAATATAGATTCTTTTGAATTAAAAGATATTTTTGAATGTGGACAATGCTTTCGCTGGAATGCAGAATCGAATTGAAGTTATACATGAATTTTTTTGGGGAATCTTTTAAATATTCAAAAAATTGAAAATCAAATTATATTTCATTGACTAGTAAATTGAAATATTGAATCAATAGTCCAAAAATATTTTGATTTAGATAGAAATTATAAAGAAATAAAAAATCAACTTTCAAATATTGACATCTATATGCAACAAAGTATCGCATATGGTCAAGGAATTAGATTACTCAATCAAGATTTATGGGAAACTATCATATCGTTTATAATTTCAGCAAATAACAATATTCCTAGAATTAAATGAATTATCGAAAGAATGTCTGAAAAATATTGAACAAAATTTATTTGGAATAATAAAAAATATTATACATTTCCAACTATAGAACAATTAAAAGATGCTAGTATCTTAGATCTCAGAAGACTTTGATTAGGATTCCGTGATGAAAGAATCTTTTCTACTACTAGAATGATTCTAGATGGAAAAACTAGTTTGCAACAGTTTTATTCACAAGATACATTAACTGTTAGAGAGCAACTCCTTAAATTAAATGGAGTTTGACCTAAAGTGGCAGATTGCATATTACTTTTTTCTGATTTGAAAAGATTAGAAGTATTCCCGATTGATGTGCGAGTAAGAAGAGTAATAAATGATTTATATATCCGTAATCCTAATGAGCAAAAAGTTAATAAAAATCAAATTTTAAAATTAGCTCAGGATAAATTTTGAAACTTAGCTTGAATAGCCCAGGAATATCTTTTTTATTGGGCTAGGACACAAAAATATTAATACAGTCCTTATTTGAGATAAATTAAAACCATTATATAATTATATTTTTGTTTCCAATTGTTGAAACTTAGTAGATCTTTTCATATATTCTGAAAGTATTGTTCATACACCTATAAAAATAGCGATAATTATCAACATTTCTTTTCGAACTTCCCGTCATAATGGCTGTAAGTCAAATAACGTATTTATTCATGGAACATAAACTACACTAAAAGCTAATATAAATGCTCATAACAAAGCCCAAATTAATCGTTTATTGCTAAACAATTTGAGTCCATATTGTGAACGAATAATCTGAATCTTTACTAATTCTGCAGCAGCCATAAATAAGAATACTGAACTTCTAGCTATTTCTAAATCAACTTCATATCGATGCAAGAATAACCATAAACAACCAATCACTACAGAACTAGAAAGTAAAATAATATTTATAATCATCTTACTATCAATTAAAGATTGTGAAGCTCTACGAGGTTTACGATTCATAACGTTCGGATTAATTGGGTCTATTCATAAAGCTATTGCTGGCAATCCATCAGTAATTACATTTAACCACAAAAGATGTATAGCCAACAAAGGAATTGGTACTCATAATAAACTAGCTATAAAAATCACTGCAATTTCACAAATATTTGATACTACCATATAATTTACAAATTTTTGAATATTTTCATAAATTCATCTTCCTTCCTCTACAGCATTAACAATTGATGTAAAATTGTCATCAAGCAAAATCATATCCGCAGCTTCTTTAGTTACATCTGTTCCAGTAATTCACATTCATACTCAAATATCTGCAGATTTAATTGAAGGAGCATCATTTACACCATCTCATGTCATAGCTACAACATTCCCTGATTTCCTCAATATATTAACAATAGATTGTTTATTTGCCGGGCTAACCCTAGCAATTACTCATACAGTACCCAAAAGAACCTCTTGATTTTTAGAACTTTCAAAATTTTCTCCTGTTATTGTATCTCATTCAATTCATAACTCCTTTGCAATAGCTGATGCTGTAACTAAATTATCTCATGTAATCATAATTACACGAATTCAGGCTTTTTTACATGTAGCGATAGAATCTTTAACTTCTGGGCGGGGAGGATCTATCATTGCTTGCAATCAAACAAACGTCAAATGTTCTTCTTTTTCTCCCGCTCAAAAAGCAAATCATAAAACTCTAAGAGCTTCCTGAGAAAATTGAGTAGCTTGATTTAAAATTTGTTTTTTTTCTTTTTGATCCAATTCTCTTATCTCTCCATTTATCAAAATCGTATCACATAATGGCAATAATCATTCAATAGCACCTTTCGTATAAATTAATATTTTTGGTAATTTTGAAATATCTGATTTCTTATATTTTGAATCTTTGGCATTTGTAACAGAAACCCTTCTTAGAAAAATTTCACTCATCCTCTTTCTATTACTATCGAAGGGGATCTCATCTTTCCATTCCCAATCGTTATAAAAATCAGATTCTTTCATTCAGGCTTTATATGCACTAACAAGTAACGCTCACTCTGTAGGATCTCAAATTACTTGATGATTGTAGAGTTTTGCAGTATTACACAACATTCCAATACTCAATAATGGACGCAGATTTTCAATTGGTGATGAGAATTCTCATTTAATTTCATATCCCCTTCATGAAACTTCTACAACCTCACCATTTACAAAAAGTTTAGTAACGGTCATTTCATTTTTAGTCAAAGTTCCAGTCTTATCAGTACAAATTACATTTACACTCCCCAGAGTTTCGACCGAAGACAAACGACGAACGAGTACATTTTTCTTTACAAAACGTTTGACTCATAATCATAAGGAAATAGTTACAACCGCTGGCAATCACTCAGGAATAGCAGCCACAGCTAATGCAACAGCAGCTAAGAATGCTTCCTGTAACTCAATATGTGACACTTGCCAATATACAATGAATATAATTAGACAGATTACGACAGCAGAAATTCCTAGTATTTTAGAGAGATTGTTTAATTTTTTTTCAAGAGTAGTTGTCTTTTCTGGAGCATCCTCTAACATTCAGGCAATTTTTCACATTTCTGTTTGCATTCAAATAGATGTAATAATAGCTTTTCAACGTCATTTTGTAATTAATGTTCCGCTAAATACCATATTTTTCATATCAGCTAAAGCTGAAATATTATCCAATGTTGCAATTTGTTTCTCTACTGGTACACTTTCTCCTGTTAAAATAGATTCATCTACTTCTAAATTTACTGTCTCAAAAAGTCTCGCATCTGCAGGAATCTTATCTCCAGCTTCCAATAATATTACATCTCAAAGAGTTAATTCGCTAGACTCAATCAAAACTTCCTCTCAATCTCTTAGTACCTTAGATTTTAGTCATGCCATTTTTTTAAGAGACTGTATCGCTTTATCTGCTTTATACTCTTGAAAAAATCATAGTAAAGCATTCAAAAATACAACTCACATAATAATAATAGCGTCTACATGCTCTCATATAAAGAATGAGATTATAGCAGCAATCATCAAAATAATTACCAAAGCAGAAGAAAATTGACTAAAGAATATTTTCCGAGCTGAATTTTTATCTTTAGATTGAATTATGTTCAATCAATATTTTTCATTCCTTTGTTTTGCTTCTACACTTGAAAGTCAATTTTCTGAAGTTTGGAAATCTTTTAATATTGAATCAAAACTCATTTGGCAAATTTTTGGTTCCATTAGATATTTTGTAAATAAAAATTATTCTAATTCATCAATTTTTCCATCATCCATCAACAAAATCAAAATTCATAATATGATACACGTTATACAACTAACAAGAGGATTATTAGGAAAAATATATAAATCCATAATATTTCGGACTCATCTCCAAATCAAAATAACAGCACAACATACTATAAAAATATTTAGATTTGAATTTTTGTTCTTCCTGAATTTTTTAAATTTTTGTAACATTTTTTTGGAAATCTTTTGCATAACACAAAACTTTGTATAATTAAAACATAATTAATTATATTCAAAAAAAAAAATAACGCAAAAAATCAACAACTAAATCTTAAAAAATTGTTCACTATTTTGTCACAAAATAAAAAATTTATCGTATACCATAATGGAATAATTTATGTATTTTTATTTGAAGAAATGAAACTTTCTGAGTACTTTCTACAACAACATGCTCAGCAGCTCTCTTCTCAAATGAAGAGTGATATTTTTTTTCGTATCCAAAAAGAAAAATTAATATGATCTACTCTTCCAAGCACACTAAATCCAAAGAAATTTTTTATAGCCTCTAAACATTTAGTATATAGTTCATTAGCTACACTTATCGCTTTATTTGTTTTCGGATGAATATTATTAGATAAAAAAGATATTATTGATTTATGATTTCTATCTATAAAAACAACCAACCCAAATGAAGTACACGCAGGATATGTTGCAGAAATTATTGAATTTAATTGAGATTATTCAATTACTAGATGAAACAAAATTTTATGATTAGATGTATTAACAACAAACCTAATAAACGATGGAGATGTTGTTAAAATGGATGAATGAACAGAATTAATTTTCACACTTATGGATTGAACTCAAGCAAAAATTGATGGCCCCGCTGAATTTTCTATTATTAAATCCCCTACATGATACCAAATTTCTTTAATTGATGGAAAATTTTTCAAGATATATTGCCCTGAATGTGTTTCTGATATAGAAATTATAACATCAGAAGCATCTATCCATCAAAACAAAGATCAATCCTTAGACTTACAAATAGCGAACGATAACGGCAATATGTTAGTAAAAAATAATTGAGATGAAGTAGCTGTTGTCACTAAAAGTAAAGAAGAATCCGAAACAAAATTAGATTCAAAAACTTTAGTTTCAATCGACACAACAAAAAACTCTATCAATATGATGGATGATTCCGATTTAATGATCGCTTTTATGACAAAAAATAACATTTCTGGAACATTTAATTTATCAACAGATAATGTAGAACGGCCAACTGTCACATCAAATTCTTCAAAAGAAACTTTAACAACAAAAAATAACGATACAAATACTATTCAAAAAGAAGAAGCATCTGAAGACAATCAACAAAATAAAGAACTTAATGATCAATCAGTTGATCCAATATTGCTTGGACTTATCGATGTAATATCTTCTGATGACATAACTACAGTAGTTGATGAAAATATTACTGCAGAATTATGAATTATGTCTAACGAAAAACAAGTTCCTTCAGAAACTCAAATGCAATCGATCAAATCTAACTTGAATTCCTTCTTTTTAATGAACCTTTTTGAAAGTATTTATAAAAATCAAAACACTGATCAATGAATTTCTCAACTTGCTGAACGTATAAACGCTGTTGCAATTACGTTATGATATTCAGATCATGCTCAATCTGATTTAAATAGCATAAAACAAGTATTATTATCTTTACAATGAAAAATAGAAGATAATTGGTATATCTCACCTGCATATCTTTTACAGCTTTGAAAAGTTGCTAATCGATGTGATACATTAATGGATGTAGATAACGAAAAAAATAGCCAAGATGAACGGGAATTGTTCAAATCCAATCTACCTACAAATTTAAGATTAATGTAAGTATTTTTCAATATATGTCGCTTGCAATTCACTAAAAAAATCATATCTTCAATTAATTGGATGTATGGTTTTAGTTTTGCTAAATCTTTAACAAATGGAAACTTGAGAAAATATAAATACTACTATCTCTAATTTTTGAAATCTTATATATAATCCATCAGAATTACTCCAAAATTCTATTCGATTTTTAGTAGCCTTATTGATTTTCTTTTTTCGAATTTTAACACTAATACGAACCATAAAAGATGCAAATTCGCGTAGTTATTCATTTCGATTTGTATTCTTATCCGCATTTTTTGTAATTTTTTTAACTCCAATTTTATGAATTCCTTTATATATTGCAATTCGCCCACAATGATGGAAGTGGGACAAAACATCTTGGAGAAATAGCCATTTTCTAGACATTCAAACTTGCGAAAATTGTTGAAGTGATAATTTGATATGAAATAAATGCTGTACATGATGTGGAGAACATTTAACAACAATTTGTCGTGAATGTCAAAATGAATATGCAAAATCTTACAATTATTGTCCTGAATGCTGAGCTCCACGTTTAGAAATATAATTTTATATATAGTATCATCATATGCTATTTACAGTTATTTTTATTCTATTACTTATTTGAGCAGCTGTAGTTGGATCTATTTATTCAAATTTTTTAGTATTTTTTGATAATTTTGAAGAAACTCAAAATTATAATAAAGCATATTATGAAGCAATTGCTGCTTTAGAAAGAGCTGAATTAGCAATAAAACAACGTAATCCAGGATATGAATGAAGTGGATGATGGATATGAACAGAATTTTATAGTAATACTTCACCTTCAGACGAACGTCCATCAGATTTTTCTTATATTTCAAACAATCAATACACTACTTTATTTCGAACAATAAACTCATTAACAAACAGAATGCCTGCAAAATGAAAGTGAAATGTAGATTATATGTTAGCAACTTGAGATTCTATAGATTATAACATGATGGATTATCAAAACTCTGAAATAGTTTTATTAAACTCAGATAACTCTGAAGGTTGACCTTACAACAAAGATTCTAGACATACTAAAAAAGTAAATATAAATAACATTTCTTGAGTAATTAGACTACCAGAAAAAATTAAGCCTAAATTTTGATTATTAGACACTAGCCATGAATTACCTGGAAATATTGTTCAAAATGATGCAATAGTAGATCGACAGATAAATTGAGTTACTAATGGCAACGATTTTACTATTTTTGCTAGACAAGATGTTATAGACAGAGCTACAATTGGCCAAAACGACTCTGCAATCAGAGAATCAGACTTAAACAATTGAGTCATTTTAAAATTTTGAGACAATACAAGCACCCCACTGGAAAAAAGACGTACCGCTATTTCTTCCGGTTTTGTAGTAGTAAGCTCAAATACAGGTTTAACATACGAACCATTTAAAAACATATTTAATATGTGAAATAATATACAACTTAAACTATCCCTTTTAAATGTTTTACAAGGACAATATTGAGTATATCCTTTCCTGGAATATTATTTAAACTTCGATAAAGAAACTCCAGATAAATTCTATACAATAAAAGCCGAATGAAGATTCGGAGATTTTCAAATAAATCTTTTAGTCAAAAAGCCTACAATTAAACAATCTGTTTTGTGAAGTTTTACGGTAGTATTTTAGCATGAGAAAAAAATCATTATTAATTTTAATATTAATTATATGAGGAGTTGGAATGTGTATTCGAACTCTTTTTGGTTGATCATGAGACATAGAAAAACATCCAATTGAAGAATCAACATGATTTATTGAAAATTTAACAGGTTCTTGAACAAATAGTCAAAATTGAAATTCTGGAACTTTAACAGAATTAAAAAAATCAGATAAAGATTATACAGAAATTTCCGTAATGATGCCTAAGTTCTTTTATTCTGCCTGACGAAAAGATTTTGCTCAAAATTTATTTGAAAGTAAAAAAATTTATACTAATTTTAAATTTATTGATGATTTGCAAACATATCAAGAATCAGTTTCAAATCCTAATTTTACTTGAGCAGATTTAATTTTAATTCCTTATGATTGGCTAGAAAACGTTCCAGCAAAAGATTTTTCATTTCAACAAAATTTACAACCTGCTTTTGATCCTTTAGTTTCATCCATTGTAAAAGATTCTTCAATTCTATTTCTTCCATTTGCAGCAGACCCAATGGTTAGTTATTCTTTATCATGATTATTAGAAAGAACAAGATTTATAGACATTTCAGAATTAGTATATGATTGGAGTCCAAGAAAAGCTAAATCTTTTCCTCTATTTTTCGGAATACTTTGAGAAGATTATGATGAATGATTTTATCGAGAATATCAAAGTATTGTACGATATGCTTTACTCCATTATTTTACTAATTATAATGACTATACTTCTATTTCTACTCGAATAGATAGTAACGTTTTACAATATTATAACAAACAAACTCTAAATGATATTTTAAATTTAATTGAAAAAACAATACCCGAATGTAAAACGTATCCTTCAATATGCTTCCAAGTTTACAATTTTGTATGAATAAGATTTTGATTTTTTTCCGATGAAGATATTGTAAAACAATATTTTCCACAAAAATATGCAAATTACATAAAAACAGATAAAAATCAAATGCCTTTTTCTAGCTTAGAATCTCCTGTTAGAATTCGAGGATGGGCTATTTCTAATAACATTAATGATACTAAGATAGTAAATGCTGTCTATCTATTTTTGGGAAATTATATGAATAAACATAATGCCTATAATTTATGGAATTCCACCTTATCTGTATTTTCAGATACAGAAACCTCATTACGAGAAAACAACTATATCTGACCTAGATGATACATACTAACTACAGGATGAGATTATATTAATAAGTTACGTAATCAAAAAAAATTTTGGAACATGATAGAGTACAAAATACCTGCAACAAATTATCTGAAATAATTAATTACCGTAATAGAATTTAATTTTTCTTGCTTTATAATTTAGAATAACTATATTATCAATTAATTTATCCTTTTACTTTCCGAGTCAATCATGACGAAGAAATCCAGTGATGAAAAATTAGTTGCATTACTTGATGTCGTTATCGACACATATATAAATAAATGAGAACCTATTGGTTCTAAATTTTTGAATTCCCTAGAATGAATCGATGATGCTCCCTCTACTCTAAGAAAACATCTAAATCAATTAGAAAAACAATGAATGGTCTATCAACCATATCATTCTAGTTGAAGGATTCCAACAGTTGACTGACTAAAAATATATATTGAGAACTACCTTCAACAAATGGATGAAATGCAAAATATTGAAGTAGATAGTGCAAGACAGAATATGAAAGAAATGGTAGAAATGCTTGGTAGTCTAGTAGATTGAGTCATAATCTGATTTCTCAGAAATGATGAATACTATTATTTATGAGTAAACAATTTACTTAAAGAATCAGATAAAGAACATTTAGATGAAACAAAATCAATAATCTCATTTATTGAAGAAAAAAGAATTGTAAAGCATATTGATTGAAAAATTCTGAAAAAAAATCAAATTTATTACACATTTATGGATGATGAAGATATTACAATTTCTGCAGTTTATACAAAAGTTGTACTAGAATGATATGATTGCATATTAGCAGTTGTTGGTCCATTAAGAGTAAATTATAAGAAAAATGTTGCAATTCTTTCACAAGTTTTACAACAATTAGAAAACTAAAAATAAAAAAATCTGAATAAAACAAAGACTAATCAGATTTTTATTTAAGATAATTAATATCATGTCAACTGATCATTTCGACAATAAACAACCAGAAAAAAAGAAAAATTATGTAGAATTAACTGAACAACAGATTTTAGAGCAAGCAAAAGACGAAATTGCTCCAATCCAAGAAAATCTAGCCAAACAACAAATTACAATTGATGAAGCAAAAAAAGAACTTCAAAAAATTAATGAGCGACTACAAACTTCCAACCTAGACAATAATGAAAAAAATGAAATTTGAAAAACTTTTGATAAGCTTAACAACTTGGAAAAAGATATAGAAGAACAAACTTTAAATGAAGAAGTCGAAAATATTAAAAATTTACTTGAGATTCTAACTAACAAAGAATTAAACAATTTAAAAAGCACAATAAAAAACTACAAAATAAATGAACGTCCGATAGAAGTCCAAAAATGAATAAACCAATCTTCACAGCACTTTGCAGAAACAATAAATGAAGCTTCTCAAGATAAAAACTGAATTGCTAGAACAATTTGAAAATGGATGCAAAAATTAATGTAATAAATCAGAATTTTAAATATTACTTCTAAACAAAAATGTGAGAGATTGTTAAAAGTGCATGATGAATCGTTTATTATTTAGATGAAAATTTTGAACCTAAATATCTTTTAATCAAACGTCATGCTTTATCTGGAAAAATCGAACGAGTTGCTCCTAAATGAAAAATCCAAATTTGAGAAGATGAAAAAAAAGCAGCAGTAAGAGAAATTTGGGAAGAAACCGGAATTAAAAAAGAAGATTTGATTGTAAAACAAATGTTATGAACTACATCTCTAAGAAGCAGTGATACTAAATTTTGACATCTAGATAAAGATGTAACATACTTTTTGATGAAATTTACATGAGATCCTAAATCAATAAATCTGATTGAATGAGAATGATATGTATGAATTTATAAATGGGCTACTATCGAAGATGTTTTAGGATTAATTTATTATGAAGATATTCGTGAATTAATAAGAAAAAGTTATTTCATGATAAAAGATGAAAAGAAAAATCAATGAGTAAAAGCTAGTTTCTTTGAAAAATTATAAAAAACGAAAAACCCGTTCATAATAATGAGCAGGTTTTTTGTACCAAATTCAATCATCAATTAGTGCTACAGTTTTAAATTCATTATAGAGATCCATAGCAAAATGTCTTTCCATTGTAGTAGCTTCTTCGATGTCGTAATCCACAATAGCACCATTATTAAATGCTACAACACGATTTGTCTTACCTTTCAAAAACAATTTCATTGCATAAATTCCCAATTCAGTAGAGATAATACGATCCAAACCGGAAGTTCGATCCGAACGAACGAAATAACCTAAATTCTGATCCTTTGTTTCAATTCCCGAAGCTTCTTCAATTATTCTAGCAAAATCCTTTATATCTTTGGGGCCATCTTGTGTACCAAGACATCCTTCCGCAACAATTATTATATGAGATTCCTTTCCTAGCTCTTTTCTTTTTTGAAGATGCTTTGCAATTTTTTCAATATCATATGGAACTTCTGGCACAACACAAAAGTCCGCACCAGTAGCTATAGCCACCAGTAATGCCAATTTTCCACACATATTTCCCATAATCTCGACAACAAAACAGCGTCCCATAGCATTAGCAGTCGCTCTAAGATTATCAACAAGAGTAACAGCTTCCTCTATTGCGGTATAAAGACCAATAGTATTATCAGAACATTTCACATCTCCATCAATAGTTCCTGGTATACCAATAGTAGGTACACCTAAATTAGACAAGACTCTCATTCCTTTAAAGCTTCCATCCCCTCCTATCACAATTAATGCCTGGAGCTTATTACGCATACAAACATAAGCTGCATGTTTCTGATTCTCTGGATCATCCTTAAAATCTTTACTACGAGATGTTTTCAATTTAGTACCGCCTTCACGGATAATGTTACTTACAGAAGAACTTGTCAGAATTGTATAATTGCTATCTAACAAACCTTCATAACCTCTTAAAAATCCGAAGACTTCAACATTGTTTTTTTCAGCCATTCGTACAACAGCACGCACGGCAGCATTCATACCTGGAGCGTCCCCACCACTAGTAAGTAGCCCAATCCTTTTAATTTTTTTATTCACTTTTGTAAAAATTTAACAGTTTTTATTTGTTTAATATTATATTTTGAGCAAAAATCATATAAAAATTTTTAACAAAGTCAATCTTTTTCACAAATAAGTATCAAAAATATTAGATTTGACTTTTGAACTGTTTTTACTATAAAAATTTTGTATTGTATAATCACTCATAAAACATGGAAAAACTAAAATGAATTTGACAACATTTAATCATCGTAGTATGCTGAGTTATACTAGCTTTTGTCGTAGCTTTTATGCAATATAATTCTAAAGATTTTTCGGCTAGCATATTATCACTTACCGAACAAGATTTTTTTGAAGCAACAAAACGAGATGCATGATATAAAAAAGAAAATCAAATTTTTGAATTATTTCTAGCAGAACAAGTAAGGAATGATTGAACTCTAACCGTTTCTATCATAACATCTCCTGATATTCAACGAAACATTCTAGGATTAACTACAAATTATGATATCACCGTAGCTCAACAATCCACATGAAATTTAATCATAAATGTGAATGGATATGAAAATTGAGACTTTAAAGAATGAATATTCCAATTACCATACACATGAGAAACAAAAAATCTAACACTAGAATACGTAAAATCAACAAGTCATGAATTTGCAATAGGAAATCTGGATAATATAGAAATTCAGACTCATTAATTTTATTTCTTTTCATCACCCGAATGAAAAAAACAGTATTATGAATTTTTATTTCAAGTTTCTTTGGAATTTGAACGATATTTGCTCAAAATTTATTACCAGATGAAGCCGAAATTGAAGTTAAAAATCCAATTACACAATGAGAAGCAACAAATCTAACTATAACTATGAAAAAAAACTGAGACAGAATGACATCATATATGTGATCAATTTTTATAATGATTACCGATGAAAACTGAAAAGCCATAAATCAAAATGAATACACTTTACCTAGTCAATGAATATATGAATTTACTACATCTGATATGGGAACCGTAACTTTTCAAAGATGACTAGAAATAAAAAAAGAATGAACTTTTTATATTGAAGTTTCAGATTTTGATGATGATAAAACTTTATGACAACAAGAAATTATAGTTCAAAAATCTAAACAAAATCATTGATCCAGCAATATAGAAATTTTAAACCCAAATCCTGATGTACCTCTTACAACAGAAGTAATTGATTTGTTAGCTATGGCTCCGGATTTGAAAAATTCTTTTGTAACAATTTATATTGATGAGACCCCTATACAAACATCATCAGTAGTTGTAACCGACTCTCAAGGATTAATTAGTTACAAAATTCCTGATATTGTAGCATGAAAACATACTCTTTCTCTAGAGATACAAGATGTAGATTGAACAATCCTATGAAACTCTAAAACAATTAATTTTACATATTCTCCAGAAAATTTTTCATTATTTAAAGATATTTCTATAACTCCAGAATCATGATTAATGATTGAAGACACAGTTGATATTACAGTAAATACAGATGAATTAGCAGAATCTGTCACTATGTTTTTATCCGACAGACCAGAAAATGATTCAATCATATTGAATAAAATTTGAAATGGAAAATTCGGTCAAAAAGTGTTTTTAATAAAAACATGATCTGTAGAAATATCTCTACAAATTTCAGCATCTAACGATTCAACAAATCAAACTTTTTCATGAGTTAAAACTCTAAATGTATGATGAATTCCAACTATTTCCAATATTACAACAAAAATTGATACTTGAAATAATACTGTAGATATTTCACGAGATGTAGAAAATTGAACAACTTGATCTTTCTTACTAGAATATTCTTACGATGAAAACAACCTCGAATTCAATAAGAAAGTTGAAGAAACACAATTCAGATTTACAGGTGTACCTGAAGATCAACCAGTCTATTTAAGAATTACTCCATATCGAGATAATTGAGAAAAACACTGAACAGCATCTAAAACAATTCAATTTGTAATTTCTAAACCAATAGTTACTACAACCCAAAGAGATACTCCTGAATTTGATATGCCACCAGCCCCAAAAACCTGTACTGTACAAAATATAAACACTCGTACAAAAAAGATTTGAGACAAATATTACTTAGTTCGAGACAAAGTAGAGAATGTATCAAAATATATAGTTTACAGCTCTCCAACAGAGTCTATATCTGATAGAGTAAAGGTTTACGAAACTACTGATACTAGTTATGAATACCCATTTGATCACACATCAGAAGAAGACATATTTATGTATTTTCGAATAGATTGAGTTTGTGATGAGAAAGAAGAACTTCAATTAAGTTGAGCGACTAAAGTTCAAGTTTGACCTAGCGAAAATTTCTTCTTATTATTATGTATGACTTTATTAATATATTTCGGAATTAAGTTATTTAGACAAACTGAAGAATAAAAATCTGATTTTTCTCTTTTAAAAAGAGTAAACAGTAACTTTTATTCTCATAGATAAAATAAATGAAAACTTTTCCAAAAAAATACAAGCCACAAGAATTAAAAAATTATTCAAAATTATATAAAAGCAGTCAAAACAATACTGACGATACAGAACATATTTATAATATAAATCAGCTATCAACTAACAGGAAAATTGACTGTTCCGATTTCTTTTTAATGTATATAAAAGATTTTTATACATTACATAAATTCTGAAAAAATCATAGCTCAAACGTAAAAAATTTATTCATATTTTCACACGACAATATTCAAAATCTCAATTTAACCCATAAGTTTTTTGATAAAAAAAGACAAACATTAAGCCAAATCTGAATCCATAAATTAGAAAATTATATCAACTCACAAGAAAATAAAAAAATAATAGCAAACAATAAAATTGTTGAATCATATTTTTCAAATCCATATAAGATATATATTACAGATTCAGAATTTTATTTATATATTTTAACAATATTCCATTCTCTTCGAGAAAAATGAAAATTTTCAAGTAAATCAAATATTTGATACCGATCTTTTAACTTACAAACATCCATACCACAGGATCATATCGAACGGAAAAGCGAAAAAAGACCAACATATATTCTCAAATATTTTGTATGATCTAAATGTGAGGCATTACCGGTATGCGTACAAGACATTGATTTATGTTGCTGAGATGTAGCATTATTAGTACATCCAAAAGACAAAAGGTACAACAAATATATATGAAAGAACGTAATTATTCCTTTATGTAACCGCCAAATTCCAATAATTTGAGATGAAAATGTCAATATTACCCTGAATAATGGAATCCAAAGAATTTGTCCATGTTCTGATCAAGAAAGTATTCAATTAGCAAAAAAATATTGATTATCTACCGATATCTTTGTTTTTGATAAAAAATGATTTTATACCAATTATATCCACGAACCTGCATTTATATGACAAAATAGAAACAAATACTACGAAAATATAATCTGATTTTTAACTGATATTTGAAATTTAGATTCAAAAGATATTTCATATGAAGAAATAAAGATTCCATATTTAAAAAACTCTAATGAACAATTAGTTCCATATAAAATGGAACAATTAGTTTTAAATTTAAATGACGAAAAAAATTCTATAATACAACAATTCTTAGATGAAAAAATATACTTTTCATCTTTTGAAAAAAATTATAGCAATATTTTTAAGGAAATAAAAAATCTAAAACAACAATTAAATTGACTAGAAATTCAAACTAACAACATTACTGATTCATCAGAATCTGAAACAATCAAAAAAGAAATTGAAGAACTATCTAATAAAATAAATGATTTAGAATCTCCAATTCTTCAACAATTTGATAATTTATTACCTAATGAATTTATTTGCAACAGCCAATTACCTTTTTGATGGAAAATTCCTCTCATTAAAAATGATGATTGAAATTTATCATTCTGGAATTTAGAAGAAATTTTTAAAACACGAAAATGAAATGATTTACAGAAATGCTTTGATTTTGTATTACTGTCTTTAATACGTGAATGAATACTCTGAAAAAAAGAATTTTGATATGAAAATATAAATAGTTGAAAATTATGCGAATATGATAAGATTTTCGTAATATTATCAGAAAATGAAACAAAAATCCATAAACTTATAGAAATTTTAGAAAGAACTACTTGAAAAAACGCTGAACATGATAAATTTATAAAAATAATCCAAAATTTAATAGATGATGAGAATTCTAGTATTAATGATTGTAGTAGATTAATTGAAAATTCAAATTTTATTAAAATAAACGAAAATCGACTATATATACAAAATATAGACTGAATATATAATGAAGTTTTTGATACAAATTTTATTCAATACTGTATTACATGTTATTTAGAAAGTAAGAACTTCAAAACTAATCCAGAATGTATTATCGATAAATCTAAAGAAAAAGAGTTTTTTCATGAATTAATTTTTCAACAACTAATTTTATGAAAAATAATACCAAATAAGATATTAGAATATTCATACGATAAAGAAAATGAAAAGATCTGCAGTAATGAACAACTTTCTAAACTACAAATAGAACAATCTCAACGAAACTTATTCTCATACTTATGAGAGAATCCAATCAGGCTATGTCTATTAAGCAATTATACATATGATGAACAGGAAATTCTATTAAATAATATTTTCTTAAAACAAATCCGAAATGCTGTCAGACTGTGTGCACAAAAATGATTTTTACCAAAGGAAACTAAAGAATTTTTAAATAACAATCCTAATGATTTTGATGATCTAGATTTGTCTGTTCTAAGCAAATTATCAGATTTATATTCTGATTGGACTAATATAGAAACATTTGAAGAATATATAACTTTTTTCAAAATTTTTAAATCAGCATCTCAAGATTTATTTTTTTCTCGATATTTAGAAGCAGAAAAAATATTTACAACTCAAAATGTACAATTTGTATGTACATATTTCTTCAATTTTTTATTTAATATTTTATATCCATTAATTCCTCAGTATATTGAAGCTCTCATTTATACTTTCAATGAAACAACTGAATGAAATTTTACTATTGAGGATATAAAACCTATTCAATTTTCAAAAACAGCCGATTATAACATAAATATACTATATGATACATTTATTAAAATTAAACATGCTAGATTTGATTTAAATATAAAGCAACATGAATCATTTAACCTATTTTTCAAATCTACACCATCATTATTAGATAATTTTTCCAAATATGAACAAATCTTTAAAAACTATTTTCATATTTCTGACATAATATATATTAGATTACACGAGCCTAATCCTTTATGATATGAAGTTATCTCTGATGATATTTTATCAATTGGTATACAACCATTACAACAACATACAAATAATGAAAATTCTGTAGAATATCTGGAAAAAGAATTAAAAGATTTAAAAGATAAAGCTGATTTAATCAGGGAACGTATGCAACGAATTACAGATTCAAAACAATTAGATGAAGAGAAAGCAAAATATGAAAAGATTAAAGAAGAAATGGATAACTTAACAATACAAATTGCATTATTAGAATAAATACGTCGAATTTATATTGATTTTTTGTAGAAGATTGTTATAGTTCACATACAGCTTTGTGCTGAGGTGATGGAACTGGTATACATGTACGCTTGAGGTGCGTATGCCTATGGCTTGAGGGTTCGAGTCCCTTCCTCAGCAGAGTGTATAATATTGGGGAATCGTCTAAAGGTAGGACGCCGGACTTTGACTCCGTCTGTCCAGGTTCGAATCCTGGTTCCCCAGAGTCAATGCGGAGTGGAGAAACGGTATCTCGTCGGGCTCATAACCCGAAGGTAGGTGGTTCAATTCCA
>JAZQNA010000022.1:0-14270 GCA_045627125.1 Candidatus Absconditabacterales bacterium
GCTATTAATGTATTAGGAAAAACTCCAGACACAACTAGATCTGCGACATTCAAAGATGTAACAGCTGAGATGGATGCTAATTACAACAATGGAGTTACATTAGCTTACCAATTAGGAATTATGGGAATTAACCTTGAAAATGGAAATTTCAGACCAAACGATTTAGTAACTAGAGCAGAATTCGGTACAGCTTTGTCTAGATTGTTATTTGGTACTGAAGATGATAAAGATGTTTATTATTCTACTCACTTAGCAGTATTAGCTGAAAAATGAATCATAACTAATACAAACGCTTCATTACAAGAACTTAGAGGATACGTAATGCTTATGCTTATGAGATCAGCTAATGTTGCTACTGATGAAGAAGCCAATGTAGAAGAAAATAGTGAAGAAACTAACGCAGAAGGAGGAAATACAGCTGAAGAGAATACTGAAGAAAATACTGAAGAAACTGCTGAATAATCTTAACTATAATGAAGAAGATCATCTAGAAATAGATGGTCTTTTTCTTTTACTTTCATAGTTTTCATTTTTCTTTAATAACATAGTCAACAGAAAAAAATGACCCTGAACTGACTATGTTGTTCATTTTTTTGATTGAAAATTAAACATTCTAATCCAGATTTAAGAACATTTTACTTATTTCAATTCCAAAAATCTTAATTCAACTTTCCTTAATCAAAATTTAGGATTCTGGAACTTAACAATAGCCATATTGTTCCATATTTCCATAACATATCATACTCCAAATAACTTATGTCTTACAGTATCTCATTCAGATATATTACTTTGAGCCTCATCAGCTAATCAACCAGCTAAATCATAAGACTTAACTAAATTAGATGGTAACTCAAACAAGAATCTACTTTCAGGATTATTCTTAACTTGTCACCAAGTCATCCTAGAATTAGCACGAGATAAGAATAATACATCTTTAGCTCTAGTAATAGCCACATACATTAATCTTCTTTCCTCTTCCAATAACTTAGGATCTAATGTTGCATTAGATAATGGGAATATTCCATCTTCCAATCATACGATAAATACACAAGGGAATTCCAATCATTTACTAGAGTGTACTGTCATTAATTTAACAGCATCAATATCTCATTTTTCATTTTCTGTAATATCACTCAAAAGTGATACTTCTTCCATAAATTGTCTTAAAGTATCTATTCCTTTTTCAATATATTTACTAGCCATGTTTATTAATTGTCATACATTTTCATATTTTTCATCAGCTAGTTGTTCTGATCATTCTTCTTTAACTAAATGATCCCTATAATTTATCTTTTTAACTAAAGCCTCAATAAACTCTGAAGGGTTTAGTACTTCTAATTCTGTCTTTAAATCCTCCATAGACATGATAAACGATTTTATTCAAGTCATTGCCTGTGGAGTTAATTTTAACTCATCTATAGGCATTTCAGCTTTCCATAAACGTTTAATAACATCATAAATAGGCTCATCATGTTCTAATGCATAAGTTTCTATTTTCTCCCATGTAGTCGCTCCGATTTTTCTATTAGGAGTATTAATAATTCTTTTAAGAGAAAGGTTATCTTTATCATTTAAAAAGAACTTTAAATAAGAAATTATATCTTTAATTTCCTTCCTTTCAAAGAACTTAAAAGCTCAATAAATTTTATATGGTATTCATTCTTGTATAAATAAACTTTCAAATACACTAGATTGAGAATTAGTTCTATAAAGAATAGCAACTTGTCATCGTTCTTTTAACTTTCAAGAACTTTTCATCTTCTTTATTAATTCTATTGTATTTGCAGCTTCATCTACATCACTATTATGAGAAAAAATAGTGATTAAATCTTTATCAGAACCTGATCTATTAGCAATAATGTTTTTTTCATACTGACGAGTATTGTTTTTAATTACAGCATTACCTGCAGCAACAATATGTGGTTTAGAACGATAGTTAGTTTGTAACTTAAACATTTGAATAGTTGGCCAATACATTTTAACGTTTAAGAAGTTTTCCATTAAGGCTCATCTTCGACCATATATACTCTGAAAATCATCTCAAATTAAAGTAATCTGAGCTCAACCTCAACTAAGCATCTTCATTAGCTCAAACTGTATCCAGTTAGTATCCTGTGCTTCATCTACTAATATATAATCAAAAGCATTCTGCCATTTCTGTAAGACAGCCTTGTCTTTAATAAATAATTGATAAGGTAATAATAAAAGATCATCAAAATCTAAGGAATTTGAAGTCTCTAATGTCTTCTGATATTCTTCATAAATTTTACCCATACTTTCATCATAATTGGAATCCACTCCCTTTAGATAATCCTTAGGAGTCATTCAAGCATTCTTAGTATTAGAAATTACTGATTTAACCTCATTAGGCTTAAACACATCTTGTAGATTTAATCTTTTTAATACTTCCTTTATAACACTTTGTGTATCATTTGCATCTAATATAGTAAAATCACGACTATATTTCATTCATAATTTTTCTATATCTTCTTTTAATACTTTTAAGAAAATAGAATGGAATGTTCCAATCCATTTCATCTGATATGGGAATAAACGATATTGATTAGAATAAGAATAATCAGATTTATCACCTTCAATTGCTACTAAGAAATCCATAATCTCATCACCAGATCCCTCAACTTTATTTTCTTCTTTAGGTCACTCATCATTATCAACCTGATCTCAGATCTCTTCAGAGATCTTAATCAATCTTTCTTTCATTTCATTAGCTGCCTTATTAGTGAATGTTACAGCCAAAACTCTTTGAGTAGGAACTTTTAATCCCCACCAAAGATATGCAATTTTATATGTTAATACTCTAGTCTTTCCAGATCCAGCTCATGCTATAATTAAAGAAGGGGAGTCTGTATGTAAAGCTGATATAGTTTGTTCTTCATTTAACTGTGATGATATGTATTCTTTAATATTCATTCGTTTTTTATTAAATATAAGTAAGAAAAATCTGATTATTCAATAATAGAAGTATCTGCATATTTATCATAAAGTTCTTTAATATTATCAGGAGTTTCATATTTAGGAAACAATTTTTGGTGTAATAACATACTTGTATGGACACTTTCACCAATTTTTCAGTTATTATCCATCCGTTCATCTATTTCTTCTGCTGCATATCAATTGTCTAAGCAAATTTTTCTAATTTCTTCTCCATCCATAATATAATAATCTCAAGCAGGTCTTCTACGATTTGCATCATACATTTTAGTTCAATCCTTAATTGATAATGCGATTTCCCATGCATCTTTATCAGTCTTATTTACATAGCAATAATTATTATCTACAAGAAGTTTTGTGTTAGTTTGATTAGCTAACTTATATATAAATTGATTACACTTTCTTAGAACAGGGAAAAGCTTTTCATTTTGTGCAGTAATTTGTAAATAACATCTATCTCAAAATATTCATTGCAACATTTGATAAATCTCTTTAATCTTATCATCAGATTCTCAAGAAATCTGCATTTTTGATATCCAGCTTTGTTCACCACCAGTAAAAACAATAATTCACTCTGATTTTTCTTTTAAAATATTTAAATCTAACTTAGGAATTCAACCTGTGAATCACTCTTGATTTGCATAAGCAACCAATTCCATCATTCTATGATATCATTCATCAGTTTGAGCCAATAAACAAATATTTCATATATTTTTTCATATCAAAGAAGCATGCAAATCCATAACAAATCATATTTCAAAACCAAAGATTGCTTGCATTCAATTATCTTCTGGATCATCAGGATTCTTAGTTTCTTGAGCAGATAAGAAAAAAGATGGAACACTATACATTCCATTATAATCAGTAATCGCAATAGCCGGAAATCAGAGTTCTTTTGCACGTTGAACAATCTGTTTTGGTTGTCATAACGCTTCTAGAAAACTATAAGTACTATGTCAATGTAAAGGAATATACATCTAAGAATCTAATCCAAAAATAAATATCACAACAAAAACATATTAGGAATTTTTCTAAACTTTTCAATCTAGATTTTAAAGACATTAACAAAACACAAACTTAAAAGAATTTAATAATAAGGATTAGAAAAAATATATAAAATTATATAAAAATATGCTTCTAAATTTGCAAATTTTTAAACAAACGATTATAATAAATAAGAACTAAAATATTTTATTTAATCAACCTCGAAGATGAAAAAATTTACAAAAGTTACAGCACTTGTTTTGTTGTTATTAATTTGCTTATGTAGCCACGAGAATTATTCATACTGAGAGTTAATTGAAGAGCAAGCTATTGAAGTATCAACATGAGTATTTTATAGACCATGAAACATTGTATATACAGATACTAATTGAAAAGATTTTACTTGAATTTGAACGATAACCGTAACTGATTGAACAAAATCAATTACAATACTAGACCGTAATTTGTGAGCAAATAACAATTGAACATGAGAAAATGCTTATTGATATCTTTTCCAATGGTGAAATAGTTATTGATTTTCAGCAACTTGAGACATTCTAACTTCTACCGAACAAGTACAAAGTGAATATATACAAAGCCATTTAGTTTGACAATATTGAGAATTCATATCACCATATTTTATAATTTGAAATAATGCTTGGTCAGTGGGTACAATTAGCAATTTGTGGTGATGAGATATATCAAACTCTAAATATTATTTTAAAAAGCAATGACCATGTCCATTATGATATCACGTACCAACTTTTGATGAATGGAATGAATTAGTGAAGTTACGATGATCTGTAAAATGAATTTTATCAACATTTAAAGACTACAGTGGTTATAAATATTTTACAAATAAAGCATTTATTAATGATTTTATGTTACCACCACAATGAACTCGTAATCGAAGTGATTGAGCACTAACTGATACTTGAAAAGTAACAAAATATTGGACATCAACCCCTAGAGGATCTAATGCAACAGATCCACGTTCATTTGCTATTACAGAATGATGATGAGTTAATCTTGATTTATGGATGAAGAGTTGAAATTGAATGCCAATTCGTTGTTTTGCAAACGATTTACCAAATGTAGTAATATTTGACACTCAAGGTTGAACAGAAGTCGAAAATCAGATTCTCGCATCATGAGACAAAGCAACAGAACCAAAAACAACAAAATGAAAATTTATTTTACAATGATGGTATGGAGAAAATGGTACAAAATGGGATTTTCATAACATAATAACAAATAACATTATATTACATGCTAAGTGGTGATGTGCAACATGATATAAATTAAGCGAAGATGAACAAGATTGTGAAATAACAGAAAACACAATTAATTTTAATTCGCAATGATGAACAGAAATACAACCAATTACTTGAACCGTATTAAGCTCTCGTGTTTCGATGATTCCAAACAAAACTTGATATATGTTTGATGGACGGTATACAGATACATGATATACTACAGAGTGGGATTTAAAAGCAGATTCAGATAGAACAGTATATGCCAAGTGGCTACAAGAACATCAAATTGAATGTGAACGGATATAGATAAGCAGTGACCATGTCCAGCATGATATCATATACCATCAACATTAGAATGGAACTCTCTATATAATAAATGGTGTAGTGCTAATCCAACATTATGTAATTATAATGAATGAGCAAATTTTAAGAATACATTTAAAATTCCTTTTGCTGGTGCCCGTCGCAACTCGTCGTCATCAGTTGACGGTCAGGGTACTATCGCCTACTACTGGTCGTCTACTGCCCATAGCGGTGATGACGCATACAACCTGGACGCGAATTCTTCTATGCTTCGTCCGCAGGATTTAAACACCCGTGCGCACGCCTTCTCTCTTCGCTGCTTTAGAGATTCTGGCTCCTTAACCTTAACCTATGAATTAAATTGATGAGAATATACACCAAATGTAACAACTACATCAAAATGGTATGAAAATGGAATTACATTATCAAAACCAACGAAATGATGATCATATTTCCAATGATGGTATACAACACCAACATTTGAAGAATGAACAAAAGTAACAACAAATGCAATATCTTCAACATGAGATAGTATAACATTATATGCTAAATATGAAGAAGCACCAGAACCAGAACCAGAGCCAGCACCAGAACCTTATCCTGATCCTGAACCAGAACCTGATCCTGAACCCACACCAGAACCTGAACCAGAACCAGAACCTGAACCAGAACCTGATCCTGAAGAACCTGATCCTGGTCCAGATTACAATCAGTTAGATGACTTTATATGGAATGATATTTCAATTTCAGATCCGGATGACCCTACCATATGATTAACTATTATGGATAGAAATCTATGAGCAACAACAACATGAGCAGGAGCTTTAGCACCAGAAACATCATACTGATATTATTATCAATGGTGAAATAATTATGGATTTGCAACTAATGGGGTTATACCATATGCAACAGAAACTCTAGTAGATACTAGTCCTTATGGACCTAATAATCCATATAACAGTAGAAAATTTATCTTGATAGCTTATTACGATTGGTCAAAAGTACCTAATGACAATCTATGGTGAGGAGATGATGACTATAATAAATGATGGGATAATTGAAATAATAGATCAGAAAGGCAGGGACCATGTCCAGAATGATATCATATACCATCACAAAAGGAATTTGATAACTTATTAAAACTATATTATAAAAATTTTAGTTGAGAAATTAGAGCTAATTTAAACTGAATCGATTGATCACACTATATATCGTGAGATTGAGTAGGAACAAAATTTGCAGAATACTTTTATATTCCATATGCAGGTTTGCGTGAGGGAGATAATGCATGATACGTCAGTAGAATGTTTAGCGCTGATATTCGGTCTTCTTCTCCTCTTTCGCATTTAAATTCAAACTCTCGTTATTTCCATTTGGAAAACAAAAATGTGAACACTAGTTATTCAAACCTTCGTTCAATTGCTTATAGCGTGCGTTGTTTCAAAGATGTTTATAAAGCTCCAGCCCAATCATTTACTATTAAATTTATAGACTGAGAGACAGAAGTATGGAATGGAAAAGCACTTTCAGGTAGCAAGCTATCAGAATCTGGAACAATAATTGATTTCTTATCATGATATACAAAATCAAAGATTTGATACTCATTAAAAGGTTGGTATGAAACTTGAACAGATATAGTATTTGATTTTGATTCTGTTATTACATCAGACATCACTCTATATGCAAAATATTGAAAAATTTTTACAGTTAAGTTTGTATATGAAGATAATAACTGAAAAATTAAAGAGGTATCTCAAAGCATATTAGCATGATGATATGTAACACCAATACAAGATCCAAGTAAAGAATGATATACATTTGGATGATGGTATACCGATAAATGATTAACAAAGTCATGGAATTACTTAGACCAAGTATTCCAAGATATTACATTCTATGTTAAATGGAATCCAATAGAAAGTAAGCAAGAAAATAAACCACAATCAAATTACAGTTGATGAGGAAGATCATCATCAAGTAATGGTACAAAATCACACAATGCATGACCAACAAAAGCAAATTCTAATGATGAAAAGAACACATGACAAGAAAAAGACACTAACAAAGAAGAAAACAAAATTCAAAAAGAAAATGAAAATATATTATTGGAAGAGAATAAAGAGGACAATAAAGAGAACAATAAAGAACTAATAGAAGAAAATAAAGAATACATTAATGAAAAGATAGAAGAAAAGGAATGAAAGATTAATTCTGACTCAAAAGGACAACAAGCAGAACAAGTAATAAACCCAGAAATAGAAGAAGCTTACCAATTTGCTTATAAACATTGAATTACAACTAAAGAAACAGTAAAAGAAGCAAATACAGATGGAGAATTAACAAGAATTGCAATGGCTAAAATGTTATCAAATTATGCCATTAACGTATTAAAACTAACTCCAGATGAAACAAGAGTAAATAAGTTTAATGACATATCAGAAGAATTAGATGCAAAATATGATTGAGCAATAACAAAAGCATATGAATTATGAATAATGTGAATCAATATGCCAAATAACGAATTTAGGCCATATGATAAAGTGCCTAGAGCAGAACTTGTGACAGCACTATCAAGAATGATATATTGAATAAAGGATTGAGATAAAATATACTACTCAACACATATGTCAAAACTAAAAACAGAATGAATAATAAAGAATGCTAATCCAGACATGATAGAACATAGAGGATATATAATGCTTATGCTAATGAGAGCACGAGAAAAATAAACATATTAAGATAAAAAAGCCAGTTACCTGGCTTTTTATCTTAAGGATTTATTCTATTTTTTATGAAATAATTTTGTATGTAATATCCAATAAAGGAATAATACAAATATAGCTCAACAAGTATCCATTAACATATCTTTTTGAGCATCCCAAACATCTCACTGACTTCATAATACAGCAGATCATGTTGCAGGATCAAAATAAACAGCATATCGCCATTCAAATATCTCATACAATCAAGCTAGTGAAACAATAAATAGAAGTCAGAACAAATATAATAAAACATTACTATTAACTAATTTCTTTTTACTCAATAATTCAACTATAGGATATGCATAGAATCATATAGTAAAATGTCAGAACCTATCATACATATTTCTTTCGAAACCAAACAAATTATTAAACCAATCAAAAGGAACATTTTCAAATGTATAATGTCATCATATAGTATGAATAATAATCCATACAAACATTAATAAATAAGCAAAGTTAGAGAATCTGAATTTCTTAAATGTTAAGACTAATATAATAACAACAGCTAATACTGTTCATTCTTCAGCATACCATACACCTCTATCAACAGGATTAATTCAACTCCAAATTAGCAATCATAAATAAATTGCCAATAATATATAAGGAAAAATTTCTTTAAACTTCTTCATAATAATAAAAAAGAAATAAAAAATATTCTTATAATAAGAACACATTTTTATATTAATAAATTACTTCCTTACAAGGAAAAGTTTTAAATAAGATATTACTTTATATAATTATACAAAACCAACTTTATAACTAAACAAACAATAAAAGATTGACATTTATAGATAAAATATATATATTGTTACTAATCCAAAACAGTATGGAGAAAAACCAAAATACATAAACTTATGAAAACTTTTTTTATTATTCTAGGGGTCATCGGGTTAATTTTATTCTTTTACTCGTTTTACCTAAAAAACAAAAGTGAGGGGACTGAATCAATCAATGAAGACTACGATGAGGGAGATATTGACGGAACAGAATGTTACGTGTTTGGTTGGCTTTTAGTACTAATAGCACTCGCATACTTTGCCATCACCCAATCAGTATCAGACACAGCAAGAACAATCTCAGCTATTTTACTAGTTGTATGGATAATGGTAGTGATTGTTCCTATGTTCATACCTCCCAAACAAGACAAAAAATAGTTGAATCAACTAACCAGCATTAAGCAACCTAAAACTAATTTAACGGGTGAGTCTCATCCGTTTTTTCTTTTTATAAATACTTGCAATTCAGCCTATTTTCCCTACATATAAATTAATATATTTTTCATTTCAAATCTATTAATATGTATAAGAAATTCACAATCTGACAACTAACTACAATTCAAAACAACGTAATTCCACACATATACCAAGTTATATTAAAAGAATCAGGGGGAAACGAAAAAGACTTCATATGAGTAAACGCTTTTTTTAATAAAGTAGCATTCAATGAATGAACTGATATACTATATTTTGATAGAAACTGAAGAGATCCTTTATTAAGATTACAACTAGTCGATAAGACAATTCACATAACAGATGAAGTAGATAATATACAGATCCAAGTTCCTATGGATAATAAGTCAGAATTAAATTCATTAGTAAATCGTTTCATTGCTAAAAAATGAAAACAAATTTGACAAAAGACTATAGAACAATTGTTAATGGATTATTTTGTAGAATGAAATTTTTATTCTATTTTATGAAAACCTTATTTAGTATACGACATCGAAACAGCATTAATCTCATGAGAAGTATCAGATCAAAATTTTCCTGAATATTATCTATGATTTAGTATGGAAGAAGTTGAACCTTGAAAAATGCAATATTCCTGTATAATGAAAGAAGATCTAAAAGATTTTGTACAAAAAATGATTAACTTTGATTGATATATTATAGGATTTAATCAACTATATTTCGATAATCCAGTTAGTGTTTATAATGCCTGATTATCAAAAGAAGAAGTAAAGATAATAGATGAAAAAAGTTTAGACTTATATGTATTTTTCCAACAATTAACAGGAAGGAGAATGGGACTAAATAAAATTTCAGATGCATTAATTTGAGTAACAAAGACTCTAGATTCATGAGCTGATGTTGAAAGTCTCTGGAAAGAGTGGGAAGCATCAAATGATAACAAGATTCTTAAAAAGATTCAAGAATACTGTAAAAACGACGTAAGAATGACTGCACTTGTAATGTTATATTTATTACAATTCAAAAAAGTTGACCTAGATAATAAGGAGTTTATATTTGATATACCACAATTTATCGAACTATCACGTCCGATGGAAAAGAAAATAACATCTTCAGCTACTGCACAAAGTACTTCTCTTTTCTAGAATTATTTACCATAATTCTGAGTATCAAGAGTTTCTCTCCACCAAGATAATGCCTTTTCAAATTCATCAATTGTAAAATCAGGGCAATACAAATCAGTAAAGTAAAGCTGAGCATAACCTATCCACCAAAGCATAAATCATGACAACCTTTTTGCTAATTTTTGTTTAGTTCTAATAACTAAATCAACATAAGGCAATCAAGCAAAATCCATATTCTTTTCTAAATTTTCCTTAGAAATCTCTTCTCAAGATTCATTAAGACTTTTAACAGCTCTAAGTATTTCATCCTGACCACCATAATTAACAGCTAATACAAAAGTTTTAGAACTATCTGGAAATGTAAACTTCTTCTCTTTTTCATTTAAGAAATTAACCAAATCTTTAGGTAATTGTGATTTGTCTCAAGCTACACGAAAATTTACCTTAAATTTATCAAAACATTCATACAAATCATCTGTTACTCTTTCATATAATTTAAATAAATAAGACAATTCTGCTTCCATTCTATTTTTTAAATTTTCAGTACTAAGTCACCATAAAGTAAACACATCAATAGATGTATTTTCAAAAATATGCTTAGCTATTTCTATTGCTCTGTTAAATCATTCCAAATGTCACTGCAAACTTTGCATTCATCTTTCTTTAGCCCAAGTCCTATTACCATCAGGAATTAAAGCGACATGTTTAGGATACAACATACAATCTAATAAATAATAAAAAAACGAAAACTAAAACATATTACATAATAGCTAATAATTTACAATATTAACTAGAAATGAAAGATTTTATCAACAATTATTTAAATACATTATATAAAAACATACAAACAAAAAAACAGACATAATATAAAGATAATACTTGCAACTGAAAAGAAAAATAGTATTCTCAAATAAGCATTTATTTTCTATGAATAATAAAGTGAATAATTATTTAAAACATGCGTTCACATTAGTAGAAATAATTATGGTTATTGCCATTATATGAATATTAATGGCGTGAATGACAATGTATCTAGGTAATCAGTGACAAAGAGCAAGAATCATTCAAGCCGAGTGATGTGCAAATACATTCAATTGACAAATAAACAACCAAGTATTTAACGCACTAACAAGTAAAATACTTAATAGTTGAAATACTACTTATTCTCCAGATCTATACCTTATTACTTTAACTGGATGAAACTCTAGCTGAAGTAAAAATTGTACATCAGATAATGATTGAGTCTTTTGTGATACATTAGTTTTTAGATATGCAAATTTAAGTTGAATAAATGATATAATAATCTCAGGAGCGTTTGATTCTGAAATAACAAACAAAGAATGTCACATATGAGAAGTAGCATTACAATTTTATCGAAGCGGATCAAATGACATAGAATATGTAAGAATGAATAAATGATTTTGACCTATTATATGAACAGAAGCTAAAGTATTTTGAATTCATAAAAAATGACAAAACATAAATAATGATTTATTAAATTGAGACATTATTATTAATGCATGTTTTGACAGAAAATGTGAATGAATGAAACAAATCTGAAAACGATCTATAGATGGACGTTCTCAGACTATATGATTTAAAAAATGTAAACTTTATATAGATACTGAAGACATATGTGAAGAACGAGAAGCTTAATTAACACTCTCTGAATTCAATCTTATCTCAGATTCTATGAAATTATGCATTATCCTGTTCCAACTAATGCAGAATTATATTTTCAATACTCAGATATTTCAGATAAAAACAAAATATGAATTAAAGATACTATACAAACAGATGACAAATCTGATAGATTTTCCCGAAGTAAAAAATGCAAATATATGGATGAATACTTATCAGAAATAAACAGATTAGAAAAAATCTTCAAATCTATTCCTTTTGTGGAACAAATATATTTATGTAATTCTCTAACATTTAACGCATTAGATAAAGACTCAGACATAGACCTATTTATTATTGCCGAACCTTGAAGAATCCGAACTGTTAAACTTCGAAGCGCAATACTATTCTTTTTAAAATGAGCAAAGCGTCATTGAAATTCTATAAGAAAAAAAATCTGTTTATCATTCTTTATTACTTCAGATCAGCAAAATTTATATCCGATTTCTCTTCCATCATTAGATATATATTTATGTTATTGGATAGCGCACTTAGTATTAATATATAATTCTGATGAATCTAAGAAATCTGAAATATTTTCTCAAAACAAACGAGTAAAATGAATATTACCTAATTTCAAAAACGAACAAACCATCTCATTATGAATAAATCCTTTTAGTTGAAGCACTTTTTTCAAGAGACTTATTGAAAGACTCTGAAATTGATTCATATGAAATATTTGAGAGAAACTATCAAAGTTAATTCAAAAACCTATAATAGATTTAAAGAGAATAATTCATTCAGAACAAAATAAAGATGTTATAGTAAATGATTGTATGTTAAAGTTTCATTTAGATATTAGAGAAAAGATATCTCTATTATATAATGTAAAAGTTAAATAAATCTGATTTTTATCTAAATTAGATTAAAAAACCATGAACAAATGATTCTTTATTGTTATAGATGGAACCGATTGAAGCGGAAAGGGGACTCAAACAAAATTATTAGTAGATAGATTAAAATCAGAATGATATAATGTTGAAATGGCAGATTTTCCACAATACTGAAAAAAAAGTGCATGAATGGTAGAGGAGTATCTGAATTGAAATTTATGAACAGCTGAAGAAGTTGGACCATATAGAGCATCAGTATTTTATGCTATAGATAGATACGAAGCATCCAAAAATATTAAACAGTGGCTCTCTGAAGGTAAAATAGTAATATCTAATAGATATGTATCATCCAATATGGGACACCAAGCCTGAAAGATTCATGATTTAAAAGAAAGAGATAAATTTCTAGATTGGCTTGAAGATTTTGAATATAATTTATTCTGAATTCCTAAACCAGATTTAAACATTCTATTATACATGCCAACAGAAATAGGACAACAATTAGTTGATAAAAAAGCATCAAGAGAATATATACATGGACAAAAGAGAGATATCCATGAAGCCGATTTAAAGCATTTAAAAGATGCAGCAGAAGCATATAAATACGTAGCAGAAAAATATAAGCGAACTGTAATTGATAGCGCTCCCAATGGAGAGCTACAATCAATCGAATCAATTTCAAATCAATTACGAAATATAGTTAAAAATTTTATAGCATAGTAACAGTCAAACAATAAATAAAGTAACTGGATAAACTCATGTCCAGTTTTTTCTATAAAAAAGTCGACAAAAATTTGACATTTGTGGGGGGGGGATATAATAAGTTTACATAAATAATATTTTATCATTTAAACAAAAAGAACATGAAACAAAGTATGAAAGCATTACTAGTAGCATGAGTGCTATGAGTAAGTGCAACAGCATGTATGACACATGCAGATTTTAATTGAGTAACCTATGACACAATAGATGGTATAGGGACAATTACCATTACAGATGGAAGTAAATCCATAACGATGATGGATAAGAACCTCTGAACAAATGTAGTAGGAACATGAGAAGCTTCTTATGGAGACCACTATCAATTCTGATGAACAACAGGTTATGCTGTTTCGCTAACAGAAGATGGAGCAATAGCTGCATGATTTGATATAGATTATGAGAATTATTCGTTATGATGGGAAGA
>JAZQNA010000023.1:0-38631 GCA_045627125.1 Candidatus Absconditabacterales bacterium
GAACAAAACCATCATTAACTATTAATGTACCAGCAAATACACCTGCAGCTACATATCATGGAACAATTACTTTCACTTTGTATGAATGATCTGAAAATAGTGTTATACCAAGTACACTAAGTCTTGCTTGTGATGGGTTAACATGTCCTTGAAGAATTAATTATACAAATTGTAGTTGTGTGATGCAATAATAGATATGCATTATAAAACATTAGTACTATCATATACTAATGTTTTAAGTTAAAGAGCCAATTTATTCAAATAAAATAAAGATAAACGAAAATTTCATTGAAATCTTTTTAACAAATACATATATACAATAAGATATAAAAAATATGAAGGAAAGCCGTTTTAGGAAAATTCACAAAGCTTCTGCAATTAGCCTTTTTGTTGAATGAACTGTATTAATTCCAGAATCAACTGTCTATTTACCAACCGCTTATCAAAATAAGATAGTAAAAGATTTAAATCGAAGCTAAATTAGGAAAGGTGAGGAGTAAACTCCAAGCCTTTTTTAAGTATATAGGAATTTCTAAATTAGATATGTGGTCAAAAATTGGATAGAAATAATATATATATTTAAATACAGATATATTATATATTTTGTTAGCTATAAATAAAAATTAGTAGATAAACTTAGTTATCTACTAATATTTCTATCTGTTTTAACTACCCCATTTTTGTTAATTAACCCTAATATTATAATCTTGAATATTAAATTAGGTGAATAGTATTTAGGTTATCTTTTTCTTATCTTTATTCTTTATTAAAAATCTTCATTCATTCTGATGTAATATTCTTTTTCATGACCACATAATGGACATACTTTTGGAGGTTCTTTACCTTTCCAAACATATCAACATTTTGTACATGTCCAATAAATTTCTTCGTCTCTATTATAGAATTTGTCAGCTCTGATAAGATCTAAGAATTTCTTGTATCTTTCTTCATGGTGCTTTTCTGCAACCATAATAGCTTTAATTCTAGCTGCAAATTGAGGGAATCATTCTTCTTCTGCAACTTTAGCAAATTCTGGGTACATGTCAGCCCATTCTTCATATTCTCCAGCAATAGCAGTTTCAAGGTTTGTGATAGTATCTCCAAATTTAATCATAGTAGTCGTTTCAATGTCTATATATGGCATATCAACTCATTCTTTTTCTACAAATTCTTGCATCATTTTAAATAACCATTCTGCGTGTTCTTTTTCTTGTTCTGCGGTTAAAAGAAATGTATCTGCGAGTTGTAGATATCCAGCTTTCCTAGCTACACTTGCATAAATAGTGTAACGATTTCTAGCTTGTGATTCTCATGCAAAAGCTTTGGCTAAGTTCTCTAATGTTTTTTTCATTGAAAATCTAGTAATAAATAAAAAATCTGACTTAAAGTTATAGAAACTTAATAATATTTCAAGTCAGACTTTTTTTGTTTAGTTTTGAGCATTCTTTGCTTTGATTTTGAATTTCTTATAAGTCTCTTCGTCTCCAATTTCGATTTCTTTAGATTTTCATTTAATTATCTCTTGGTGGGCTAAGTTTATCATGGGCATAGTCCGTTTATCTATCTCTTCATGGTCATAGGTGTTAATAATAATTCATAATTCGGAAATCTTTTTAGCTTTTTCTATTCTACGTTTAGTTCGATTTTTTATATGAGTCCTTTCGTATAAAGTATGTATATATTTTCAATTAATACACATTGTTCATTTTATTCCATTTTGTTCCAAAAGTTTTAATTCATCGATTAGGTTTTCATCTCGGTAATTCATTTCTTTAGAATTTGCTCGATGAATAAATGTAGGGATTCCTACTAGTCTTTTTGCTTTCCATATTTGATCTCTTGTCCGTTGGGGAATCTCTTCTTCTATTTTATTTTTGGGATTAAATGTTTCTCTTTGTATCCCAATTTTGATCAGGAAATCTAATTTTCTTGGGTGACTTGTCTCTGGGCGAAGTTTATCTAATTTATTAAATTCTCTACATATTGCATCATAATCTTGGTTATTGAACACAGTACTTTCGTATAATCCGTTTGATAATAAAGTTTTTCATAAATCTTGGCTAGTAGATTCTTTGATATCGTTATGTTTTGATTTATGCTTTAATGTCTTCTGAGATGTTTCAATTGATACCATATTAATAATATGATGAATAAAACTATTTATATTATATTCAAGAGTGATTGGTTTGTCAAAATATAGTCATCAAAAAAGAGCCAGTAGTTCTGGCTCTCTTATAAATTTATCTAGTTATTTATTATTTGGGTTGGATTATTGTTGGTTCGTTTTTGTGAAAGATTTCATTCCATTTTGCTTGTAGAATGGCTCTATATCTTCGACAATATTGAGTAATGCTAAATAAACATGTAGTTGTTAAATATAGTCCGACCGCAGAATTTAAACCAAATACCATAAATCACATCATTAAACTCATTCATAGATTCATAGCTCACATCATTTTATTCATATCAGGAAGAGTGGCTCACTCGATTTTTGGCATGGCTTTCTTATTTTGAGTAAGCTGAGTTAATTTCATTTGAAGATAGTATAGAGCAGTTACGATAATGGTTAGTACCCAATTTCATTTGTCGAATAAATTTATTCATAGAAAATTTGGATCAATATTTTCAGCTCATAGATATTTTTGTCCAAATCAGTAGAAAAAACTGTATAACCAATCTAGATTTGCAGGTACTCAACCTTCTTGAGCAATGATGTAAATTACTCTATATAGTCAGATAAAAATTGGAATTTGAATTAGCATGGTGATACATCATTTGAATGGAGCTTTTCATTCGCTCTTGAAAAGTTTCATAGTTTCTTCACTTAATCTTTGAGGATCATCTGCATATTTTTTTTGTAATTCTTCTACTTTTGGTTGGATGTTACTCATTCATTGTTGCATGTTTGCAGAAGCAGCGGATGACTTGTACATTAATCATCTTACTAAAAGAGTTAGTAATACGATGGCAATCCATAATCTTCATCAAAAAATTGCAAGAAATATGACAAGTACGTTGAAGACTGGACGGTATAAAATTTGGGTTACTAAGATGTTCCAAATGTTCATGTATATATAAATGATAATGTAAAATTTTATTAAATCTTCATTACTTCTTCAGCTTTAGATTTAACTATTTCATCAATCTTTGCGTTCATCTTTTTAGTTAGATCTTCAATGTTTGCTTCGTTTGCTTTATGCTCATCTTCTGAAATCTCTTTAGCA
The DNA here is from genome assembly GCA_045627125.1 of Candidatus Absconditabacterales bacterium. Taxonomy (GTDB): domain Bacteria; phylum Patescibacteriota; class Gracilibacteria; order Absconditabacterales; family Absconditicoccaceae; genus UBA3291. Next base: position 3,225 of record JAZQNA010000023.1, read on the forward strand.
GTGAAGCTTTTTTTAGTGTCATTCATTGCATCTTGTCTAACTTTTCTGATATTTCATTTTGTGTCTTCTCACATAGATTTAATGTTTTTTGCAATTTGTTCTCTTCTTTCTTGAGTTAATTGAGGAACTTTAACTAGAATATGGGTTCCTTGGTTATCTACTCAAACTCATAAATCAGCTTCATAAATTGCATTTGCAATGTGTTTTGCGGCGGATTTGTCTCGAGGTTCGATTTTAATAGTAGTATGATCTAATGCAGTGATAAGAGCGATACCGTTTAATTTCATTGTCCCATAATCAGTTTCTACATTAAGATTTTCTACTAATCATGTAGTAGCTCTTCATACTTGCATTCATTTAAATTCATTTTCTAGATAGGCAATGGCTTTTTCCATTTGCTGTTGATATACATTAATATCCATAATTCTATTGAAAAGATAAAAACTCTGATTTGAAAATCTTAATAATCTATAGGAAAAAAGAAAGTGTTTGCAATGGATTTTTACCGTTTGATGGTAAAAGTAGTTCATTTTCAAATTTCTGATTCTACATTTAATGTTCGTCCATGTAAATCAACAATCCTCTTAACTAAATATAATCATAGTCCAAATCATTGCTTTCATTGTTCATCTTTTTCTTCTTGTCGAAATCTTTCAAATAAATGCTCTAAATCAGATTCAGAAATTCATTTTCCATTATCACTAATAATGCAAGAATCTTTATTGAGTTCTAGTTCGATTTTAGCATTGTTTCATGCATATTTACAGGCATTTTCGACTAAGTTCTTGATTATGATTGAGAAGAGTCATTCGTGTATTTCTTTTTCTATTGTTTTATCGTTTGCTTTTATTTGAATATTTGAGTGTGGATAAATTTTTAAAATTTGATTAATTGTATTTTCACAAATTGGTAAGATTTGCGTCGGTTTTTTTTCTAGATTTGTATTGGATTCTATACGGGTAATCAGAGAAAGACTATCAACTAAGTCAGCCATCCTCTTCGTAGAGATCTTTAGATTCTTAAGATGATTTTCATAATCTTTTTTCTTCAAAGCAACATCGATTTCAGTATTCATCATCATTAGAGGAGTCTTTAGCTCATGGGAGGCGTTTGAAATAAATTCACGAAGAGATGAAACTTGAGAATTTATTCTTTGTAATGATGTATTTAATGCGTTGGAAATTAATTTTATTTCATCGTTGTCTGCAGCTTTTTCTTCTATCTCTACGGGTAAAGATAAATTATTAATGTTTAAATTTTCTGCATAGTCGGCTAAATTTTTCAGCTTTTTTAATCATTTTTCTGTGAAATACATCGAAGTAATAAATATTATTACTAAGAAAATCAAATCCCATGAAATCAAAATTTGAGCTAATTCTCGCTGGGATAATATAAAAACGCTTATATCTAAAGCCTTAATTTCATTATTTGTAATGGGGTGGCATAAATAATATTTTCAATTGTAATATATGAAGGTTGAATGCTCTGGATATAACAAATTGAAGAAAAAAGATTTATTTATTCATAGTATTATAGCTTCATTATTGAGAATGGTTGGTGAAAAATTGATAACTTCTTGTTTTAAATCGTCTGAAAATGTATTAGGAAAGGGGGGCCTTATTTGGGGTAAATGCTTTTGATTAAGGACTGATTCTTTAGTAGTAGAATTAATAATTATTCAATGTTGTTGAAAAACTTGATCATGCTCATGAAAGTTTTTCATAAAAAATGGAATAGGGTATTCTCAGTTATTTGTTAGTTTATGCTCTTGTTTATAGTATCGAGTGTTAAAAAATAATGTAAAAATTAAAATAGAAAAACCTATTAGAAATAGGTTTGTAATCAGCGTACATACCAGAGAAATCCTAGTAGATGTCCTTATTTTCATGTTTAATGGCTTGATAAACTGTTTATTACTATATTCAATGAACTTAATTTTATCTTAATTTATAGTTATTTAATTTTGATTCAAGTATAGTAAAGAGTTGTTCAATTTTTGGATATTTTTTTGTGTAATTTTAAATATCTAATCAATTATAGGAATCATGATAAATGTTTAAAAATATTTTCTACCTTTTAATTCATCGGGAAAATGTTGGTTATCCATTTTTATAGTTCAGTCTGCTTGGCGATTCTCTGGATGGTCGTGAGCATATTGATATCATTGTCCATATCATAAATCTCACATTAATTTCGTTGGAGCGTTGCGAATTTGCATAGGTACAGGAAGATTTCAGAATTTTTGTACATCTTGCATGGTTGCTATATCAATTTTTTCACAAATATTGTTCTTAGGAGCTTTTCATAGGTATAAAGCTAACTGAAAAATAAAGACTCTACATTCAGGCATTCAGATTTTGTTACAAGCATCATAAACTTGGTTGGCTAGTAACAGGGCGTTATTATCAGCTGGGCCAATGTCTTCGCTAGCAAAACGAAGTAGACGACGACAAATATATAGGGGATCTTCTCATCATGCTAACATTCTTTGTATCCGATAACATGCGGCGTGTGGATCACTATCACGTAATGATTTATGAATTGCTGAAATTATATTATAGTGCTCTTCTCAGTCACGATCGTAATATGTTGGTTTTCAAAAAGCTTTTTTAATAAGTTCATTATCTATTTTCCCATTGGAACTAAGCATGATTGTAGATTCCAATAAGTTGCAAGCATTTCTTAAATCTCAATTAGCTAAATTAGCGATGGTTTCAAAATTTTCTTCAGAAATTTGTATATTAGGATAACGTATTTGAATTTTTTCTTTATTATTATTGAAAAACTTAATAATGTCTTCGGCTTTTAATGCTTCAAAAACGATTACTTTTGCACGTGAAAGCAGGGCATTATTTATTGTAAAACTTGGGTTTTCGGTGGTGGCTCCAATTAATGTTATTAATCCGCTTTCAACGAATGGTAATAATGCATCTTGTTGGGCTTTGTTCCAACGATGAATTTCGTCTAGAAATAATATTGTTTTGGTTCAATATGCTTTATTTTGACTAGCACGTTCAAGTATTGCATTTAAGTCTTCTTTTTTACTTTTAACTCCAGATAATTCAAAGAATTCAGCATTGATTTCATGAGATAAGACGTTTGCAATTGTAGTTTTCCCGCATCCAGGTGTTCACCAAAAAATCATAGAAGGGATTTGTCCGTTTTCTAAGAATTTTTTGATTGATTGCTTAGTTTGTTCTTGTCCAACAACTTCATCTAATTTAGTTGGACGTAGGAAGTATGCTAGAGGTTCGTTATTTTGCATGAAAAGTCTATATTGATAAATGAGAAAATTCTGAATTTGTTAATTTTGATTTTGTTTCATCATCAAAGTTTGATATTATATTTTCGACAAATATTTGTAGAATTTTTTCATTTCCTGTAGAGAAAAATTTATTTTGTCATTGATTATTTGTTTTGTGATTTATAATTCATTCTAGAACTCTTTGCGTTTGTGAAGCTATGGCTGGAGCGGGATTGATAATTGTAATTCTATTTTCGATTCCATTTTCTTGTAAAATCTTATGCATCATTGGTTCTAAGAAAGGATAGTGTGTACATCATAAAACTATATGATCAACATTTGCATTAATCATTGGTTGTAAATATTCTCCTAATAATTTGTGAGCTTTTTCGCTTTCTGTTTGATTTGCTTCTACTAGCTCAACTAGTCAATCTCAGACTTCCTCAATAACTTTGATGTCTCATTGAAACTGAGTTAAGGTTCTGTGATATAGAGCTCATTTAAAAGTTCCAGCAGTAGCTAATACTCATACGACTCAAGTTTTTGATTGGAGAAGAGCTGGCTTTATTGCAGGTTCCATTCATACAAATGGAATTAGAAAATTTGTTCTTAAATATTCAATAGCGGCAGCAGTAGCTGTATTACAGGCGACTACTATTAAATCACAATCTCATTGATTTATAAGGAATTCTGTAAGAATTCTGGTCCTTTTCTGTAATTCTTCTGGAGATTTCCTTCAATATGGGCAAAAAGCTGAGTCTGCAATATAGCAAAATTTTTGATTTGGCATCAATTTTACAATTTCTTTTCGAACTGATAGTCATCCTATACCAGAATCAAAGATTCAAATCATATTAAGGTTTGTAAAATAAAAAGTTATTCTGAATATTGATATGAGAGTATGTTGTATTCTTCTGTATTATAACTTGTTATTCATTCTTCGTGTCGCAAAAGAAAATGCTTAATTCATGTGTCTAAAGCCATTTTACTACATATCGTACAATATGGTTTTCAGCTTTTTGTAGGATTTCATTCTTTATCTAAGCGCATGAAATATAGGTCAGCTCACTGTATTTCATTTGGGTGGTGTATTAACGCATCAATAATTGCTCTTTGTTCTGCATGAATACAACATGTTTTGTCTGTAACTTTTTTGTGATAACTTGATTTGTCACAACTACACCTTCTTTGTCATTCTAAGTTGTATGGGGGAGTGTTTCGTCATTGTCAGATAATTTTATCATCTTTGACTATTACGCATCCACATTTAGATCTTTCACATGTAGCTTTTTTTGCTATGTCTGTGGCTATCATGAAATATTCTTCAGCTTTTTTCCATTCTGTTCATGTAAGCAGTTGCATTAGGGTAATAATATTTTGAATAAAGTACGAATATTCTAATGTTTGATTATTTGATTTCAAGAATAAAGAGAGTGGTATATTATATATTGAAAGTCTTGCTTTTTGATATAATAATACTAGATATATTTTGTATATGAATTATTTCATAATGATGTTTATGCATTTAGGATTCATTAAGTTGTTATTAATATTGTTGCCATTTGTCCCATCTTTATATGGGGTGGATGTTTTAGAGTGAAAAATAGATTCGCGAGAGTTAGAAAATATGGAAAGATATTCATATACTGAAGTTCAACAAACAGAAAGTAATAAATTAGTTTATCGTAATAGAACAGTAGAAAATCGTATAGATTGAAATTTAAGTAATAATAAGATGGAAGAAAAATCTGACTTGAGTATAGAACTCCAGTCAGATGATGATATTTTCTTAGATTGAGAGTATGAAGAATTAATTTTTGAAGATGAGTTTACTTTTTCTTAGATAGTTGTTATTGCATACGTTGCAATAAATCATTAAAATATAGTATTTTTTTTCATAAAATTTTGTTTGAAGCACTTCATTTTTCTTTATTTATTCCATTGAAGTTATCTAGGTATCGATAAGCAAGACTTTCTGCGTAATCTTCTGCTTCATTATTTTGAGCATAATTACTTACAAAGTCAGATTTTGAGCAGGTATTTCAATTTTCCCAACAAATTTTTGAAAATTCTTTATAATTATCATCTTTAAAGACGTAAATATAATGGCTGATTTCATGGATAAAAATTTGTTTTACATAGTTTTCGTAGTTTCCTTTGAAACTTTCTGAATCACATAAATTGATATTAAGCTCTATAGATTTAAATTGCTTTTCTCTTCAGCTTTTGCTTTGTAATACGTGGAATGATCATTTTGTATTTTCACAACTATTTTTATAGTTTATGTATATTTTATTATCTATAGCTTTTAAGTCAGATTCATTTAAAAGATTTAATTTTATTAAGTTTCATAATTCTCTTTGGATATATTCTTCAGCTTGCTGTGCTAATTTTTTATCATTAGAATTTAGATTCTTGGTATCACTTTGGATATTGATAAAGTATGTAGAATGTTTTTGTGTATTAGCACTTCAGTGATATAATACGGGTCTAGTGTAGGTTGGATTTATATGGGTGAGGTATGTAGTTTGGGTAATCTCTAACAGTTTATATAAAAGATATTCTTGTTTGCATAATAAATCCTTTTTTTCTTGTTCTGTTGAGAAAAGCATTGTCATTATGCTTGAAAATCTTTTTTGCATTGTCGATGTAAATTTTTGTTGTCTGATATTTTTGTCCCGAATTTCTGAGACACTATCGAAAATTTCTTGTGCAGATTGAATAGATGTAGAATCGCATTGTTTTTCGTATACTTTGTATATCATTTCATAAGGAATGTATGTATCGATATTAGCTTCTTGTAAATGCAAAGTGTCTTTTATTATTTTGTCACTGGTAAAAATGTCATTAGTAGTTCCAGCAAAGCATGGAGCAAAATTTGATAATGAAATCATTGTAATAATACTGTAAGTTAGAAGCTTTCTATTCATGTTGTAATCCTATTAAAATAATATAATGCAAATATATTATATCTTCTTTTTTAGAAAATGTCAAATTTTTGATTACTTTTTTTGTAATGAGTAAAGGGTGGGCTATTTATGTATTGAAAATGGGAAACAAAAAACTGGAGTGGTTTTACTCCAGTATGGTATGAAATTATTTGATTCTGATTAAGCTTTTATTTTGGATTTTTTCTTTCCTAAGTTGTAGCGCATGATGTCGATTCTAGTAGGAGAAGCGTTGCAGAATTCATCAATAGTTAGGATTAAACATCATTTTATACTTTGCATTAAAGTAATGGTTTCATATGAATTTGTTTCTATCTTTTCTTGAATTATGGTTAATTCTTCGGGGGTAGCTCATTCGTAGTCGTAGAAGTATGAAAGAGAATTGTTCAATTCTTTTTTTGTTTCTCTTTCAGTGTTAAAATTTCATATTTTTTCACAGTTTTCTTGATTTAGAAACATTAGATAATCTGAGAATTCTTTTAAGTTTCTTTTGATATTTGATAATTTATGTGCATGAAAATGTTGTAGAGTAGATTTAGTTTCATTTTTTAGATATCTAGCAATACGGAGTTGGTCGCAGTGGTATGTGATTTCTTCGTATAACTTATCTTTTTCTAGAGATGTATTATTATTTTTAGCAGGCATGGTGTGTTTAATGTTCTATAAAATTTTTCATTTTTTTACATTTTGAAAATATTTACCTTAGTCTTGCTTTTAATATAATCTAATAAATTCATATCATGTGTGATAAGCATGATAGTGTTTCACATTTTGTTTGCTTCTATTAGTAAGTCTCCAATTTCTTTTGTACATTCTCGATCTAGATTTCATGTTGGTTCATCTGCAATGATAAATTCAGGATCGTTAATCATTGCTCTGGCAATAGCTACTTTTTGTTTTTCTCATCCAGAAAGAGTTTTACATGTTAATTTATTGATATCTTCGATATGTAATTTTTGTGTAATGGTTCTGTATTTAGCTTGAATACTATTATCGCTTTCGTTCTCTAATCTGAGGGGATAGACTATATTTTCTTTTACAGATAAAGAGCTAATTAATTTATAATCTTGGAAAACAATTCCAATTTTTCTTCTATATTGTTGAACGTCTTCATCGTTAAAATGAGCCATATCATCCATTTTGTAATATACAGTTCTGGTATAAGGTCTAAGTTGTCCAATGATAAATTTTACTAAAGTAGATTTTCAAATTCCTGATTTACCGACAACAATAGTAAAATCTCCTTTTGAAAGTTCAAAGTTTAGTTTTTTAAATAATGGTTCACGAGAATCTGGATATCACCGAGTTAAGTCTTTAATTGCGATTAATGGAAATCTTTCTTTTTGATTGTCTGCCATTTCTAAATTTAGATATAAATGATAGTTAAGTATAATCTAGAAACTTGAAAAAAGCAAAAATTTTAGATATATGATGCTTTTTTTGGATTGACATTTTTTTATGAAAATATGTAAAAATAATTTGCAAAATTTTGGTAAATCGACTATAATATCATTGTATGTTTTATCTATTGTATAAACAAAGAATGAAGGATATATTCTTATCGTGAATTCAATGATCGGGGAAAGGGACTCAGGCAGATTTGTTGATGGAAAAATTTCCTGGAATGTTTACATATTTTGAAACTTGAGCAGTTTTGCGTGCTTTATCTAGTTCTGATAATGCGATTGGAAATTATTTAAGAAATACAGTAGAAACTTGATGATTAGTAAAAGATGATGTAACTGTTGCTATATTTGGAGTATTCTTGCAAACAGTAGAAAAATGAAACCGTCTATTGATGGATTGAGTATTGCGTAAATTGGGTCAAACTCAGGCTGTTTGTGCAAAAATGAAGAAAGCTGGTCGTGATTTCGTTGTATTACATTTTGATTTGCCAGATGAAGTAGTATATGAACGTTTAGCTTCTAGGATTGTTTGTGCAGAGTGTTGAAATAATGCTCATTGATGAGTGGTGTGATGAAAATGTGAAAAATGTTGATGAGAGCTAATTCGTCGTAAGGATGATTCGAATATTGAAGCTGTTAAAACTAGGATTGAAGCATTTCATAATGAAACTATGCCATGATTAAAATGGGTAGAAGAGCAATGATGGCTTGTTCATATTGATGCTAATAGATCAGTTGATGAGATTTTCGCGGATGTAATGAAATATGTTAATTAAAATAGTGAGAATTAAATTTCTTATAACAAAAAATGGATAATAACGTGGTATTTATATAGAGAAATTATCAAAAGTCAAAATATTGTAAAAAACATATTTGACTTTTTTTGTTGAGTTTATATAGTGAAGAGATACGTTTTATATGTCTTATTTTTTTATTATGAAAAAAGTAGGTATTTTGGGGTTAATGGCCTGAATAATTGTTGTAGCTCTTGCTTGAAATGTGAGCTTGGCTGAATGTGAACCTAATTGAATATTTTATGATACTTGAGCAAATGTTACATATATAGATACGAATGGTAAAAGTTTTACATGAATCGGAACTATTACAGTTTGTTATAGCTGAGAAGAGATAACTTTGTTAGATCGTAATCTAGGAGCTACTACAAATGATATAAATAGTTGAGATTCATATGGATATTATTTTCAATGGGGAAATGACTATGGGTTTCCATCTTCTGGGGACGTGAAGGTATTTACTGCACAAGTTGAGGCAATATCTCCATATTCTAGTGGTGTATTTATCCTTGATAAAAATAGTTGGATGTCAGGTGTAAATAAGTTTTGGGGAGAAAATACTGGCGTTAATGTGGAGAAAAGATGACCATGTCCAGACGGTTATCATGTCCCAACAATTTGAGAATGGAAGTATTTATATAATTATTTTTTGGCTAATGAGAGTGGGGAGTCATTGAGTACTCTTTTTTCTGAGCTTTTTAAATTACCGTTAGCATGATATCGTGGTAGAAAAGATGCTAAAACTGGTAGTCAGAATGTATATGGTAATTATTGGAGTTCTTCAACATCTGGTGATAGTGTATATAGTGTATATTTTGGTGAATGAAAAATTATACCTGATAGTTTAACTAATTGAAAAAAAACATCAGGGTTTTCGGTTCGCTGTTTCGCTAATCAAACTTATATTGTATCGTTTGAAACAAATGGGTGAAGCAATGTAATATCGTTGACAGGATTGGAGTGAACAAAAATAAAAGCACCAGAAACTCCAATACGTATGTGATATTCTTTTTCAGGATGGTATTTAAGTGGTACCGATGTAGAGCGGGATTTTAATACGAATGTTATTACTTGAAATATAGTCCTTTATGCTAAATGGAATAAACTTGAGTTAGATGATTGATTAATCCTTTATTATACTTTTGATGGAGATTCTGTAGCTTGAGATAAGGTAATTGATCAATCTAGTCAGAACAATACTTGAATATCTAATGGATGAGTAAAGTTTAATGGTTGAGGATCTGCGGAATTTAATGGTACATGAGTGATAACATTCAATGATTATTGAAACTTGATTAGAGAAACTAATGCTTGAACAGTTTCTTTGCGAATAAATTCTCAAACTAATAAAAATCAGATTATTATTTGAAGCTCATATTGACCAGCTTTATGATTCTATAATAATAAGTATTTTATCGGATTTTCGGATGAAAAGGCAACAAGAAGGCCATATTGAATTATATCTGGATTAAACATGTGAGAATGGAATAATATTGTGGTTATATTGTCTTGAAATGATATCTTTTATTATTTGAATGGAAATGGTTTAGTAAATAGTGGTGGTACTAATTATTGGGCCTGGGATTGAGAATCTGCAATAGGATCTAGAATAGGGACAACATACGATAAGAATTATTTTAGTTGATATTTAGATGAAGTCCGTGTGTATAATCGTGTGCTTTCAGAAGAAGAGATACAAACTTTATATGCCTCATGATTTAATGCGTGAAATATAGAATGTAGTATATCTTATGCACGTAATTTAGAAAATTCTGGTTATGTTGATGTGACATTGAATTGCCCTGTAGATGTAAGAGTGACAAGTGGATGAAAATCTTCAAATTATACGTTTACGGAATCAGGTTCTTATATATTTGAATTTGATTATTGATGGAATACAGGTTCAAAGGTTGCTAATGTGAGCTGATATAATATCCAATTCGTTGCATGAGATAATTGAACTTTATCATGAAATACTGAATATAATGTTTTGGTACGAGATGATGAATCAAATTTTGAATCATTGGGAATCAATATCCCAGAGCCTATAGCTAATTCAGGTTATATATTTAATTGATGGCTTGAAACTTCACCAACTTCTTGAACTATTGTAAATAGAAATTTGGTTTTTACGGCACAGTTTAAAGAAACTGAAAAGTCATATTCAGATTTAGATGAACCAAAGGTTTCTTGATGATGGAGTTGATGATGAGGACATCGTGCGGTATCTGATAAATCATCAGATAGAGGCTCAGACTTTAATGGAGAAGTAGAAATAACATATGAAGATGAGTATTCTCTTGAAATGAATGAAGCATATCAATTTGCATTTGAAAATTGAATAACAACTAAGGATACGATAAACGATGCTGATATGGATTGAGTGTTAACTAGAGTGGCAATGGCAAAAATGTTATCTCAATATGCTATTAATGTGTTATGAAAAGCTCCAGCTAATCTTATAGTTCCAAAGTTTGTTGATGTTACAGATGAAATGAATGAACAGTATAATTACGGTGTAAGCTTGGCATATCAATTATGAATTATGTGAATAAATATGACTGATAACAAATTTAGGCCAAATGATTTGGTAACTAGAGCTGAATTTGGAACAGCATTATCTAGAATGTTATATGGAATAACAGATTGAGAGGAGTCATATTATTCTACTCATTTGGATAGATTGTATGAGGAATGAATAATTACAAACCAAAATCCAAATTTACAAGAATTGAGAGGTTATGTAATGCTTATGCTTATGAGAAGTAAAAAATAGTTTATATTAAATTAATACTCAGAATGGTAAGTTCTGAGTATTTTTTTATATAGTTATAAGTTGTATTTATTATTGCGCAGGATTGATATGTAGCATTACTATTTCACTATGAGTACCGAATCTAAAAGGTAATCATCGTGTAGAAATTCATTGAGAGACATAAATATATTTTTCTGAATTGTTGTTTCTTTCTGTATATAGTCAGTATGCATAATCGTTTACAGCTTTTACTATTCGTTTTAGTCATATAATTTGACCATTATGAGTGTGTCATGCTAGTTCTAAATCAATATTAGAATTTGTTAATTCTCATGATAAACTTAATGGTTGGTGAGTTAATAAGATATTGAAATAATCTTGATTATTTATTTCTATGTTATTAATATATTCACTTGTAATATCATAAAAACCATTTTGACGAGAACTTTTATCTTTTAATCAGATTACTTGGATTTGTCATTTAATTATAGATTCATCTTTTAGAATTTTGAAATTTCCATTTTGTGCAGCTTGGCTGATGGCTGATATTATTCATTTTTCAGATTGAAGACTCTTTTCTTCATCAGGTGATATATCATTAAATTGATCATGATTTCATGCAACTGCATAGATTGGCATCTTTAGCTCATCTCGTGTCCTATATATTTCTGAGTATAAAGGATTTCATTTATTGAGTAAATCTCATCAAATGAGTATTAAATCAGGATCCTCTTTTTTTGCTATGTTCTTAATCTTTGTTACATTTAAAGAATTTAATAATAAATCAGAATGAATATCGCTTACAAATAATATTTTTGTTTCAGTATTTACCTTATTTGAATTGATTGTAATATCTTTAACCTTTGTATGTAGAGCAGAGAATGATCCAAATCATAGGAAAATAATATAAATTGCTATATAAATTCGTGGAGAAATCTTGAATCGATGTAATAGTAGGTGTTCTATTAGTACGAATACGATAGATATTAGAATTCGGGTTGAAAATCGGCTTGTCAATGTTCAATAAATATCTACCCAATATTTTACTTTGCTACTACAAAACATTCAGATCGTTGGAATAATGCTGAGTATGCATGAGATTAGTATTAATTTCCGTGTGCTTTGTTTAGTTTTGAAAATAGATTGCCGTTGTGAAATGAATATGAAAATAGTCATAGCAAAGAATAAAAAGCTACTTAATATTAATTTAATAGATATAATATTTAACATATTGTGTATTATGTTATTATAAACGGAAAAGATTTAAAAATCTTGTCTAGTAAATTTAGAAATATTAATTACTTTTGGGTTGGTTTATGATTTCTGGTTGATTTGTAATCTCAGATTCAGTTTTTTTTGATTTTTTAGCATTGTTTAATAAGATGATTCCAGCGATGGCTACGATTAAACAGCTAATTCATATTATTGGTCTTACGGCTAACCAAGCTATTCAGATAGTTACAAATCCAATTGCTATAGTCAAACAGAAAGCTATGAAATTTGTTCAAACTCAAATTATTTTTGATAGGAATGGTAGAACTTTTGCTAATGTTTGTATAAATTCAAATATACTGATGAATCCTAAAAATATTACAACTAATCATACTAATCTGAGAATCCATAATGCTGATTTGTTTTCAGATTTTGCAATACTAAACATGTCATTTGCAGATATGTTACCAAATTCTAATAAAGATATTGGTTCTTCATTTGATGAAATGTAAGATGTTAGTTCATTATTTATTTGTTTACCTATAACACTAATTGTACCGGTTTTTACTGTTGAAAAAGAGATTCTTAAATCTCAAATAGTCGGATTTTGTGGGTCTCAAATGTATATTGTATTATTGATTATTTGTGAATTAATGTCAGGAAAGGTAACGTTTTGATTTGTTAAATCTAAAGGTTCGTAGTTTGATAACATTGATGTAAAGACGGAAGATAGTCTATATACTCATAGATTAATATTAGATTTTCCTGTTGTATAAGAATCGTATTTGAAAGATTCAGGATTGTCGTATCAAACATCGTGAAAACTTGATGAATCAATTAAATAAGGACTCCATGTTTGTTTGTAATCGTAGGAGGTTCTACAATCTTGGCTTCATCCTATATTGTCGGTACATGTTTCAGTAGAATTTTGTTGCCATTGAAACATTTCAACATTTCTTTGCAATTTTAAATCATTAGTAATAATTCAAAAATCTTGATCTTGTATTTCTGGAGATTCTGAGTTAGTTTCTCAATACATATGTACTAATTTCCCATCAAGGGATGAATCAATATTTGTTATATCAGCTTCTTGTACTAGGGACATTCATTCTTCTAGAGCCTCTTTTCTCTCGACAAATCTTTTTTCGTTTCGAGCTAACAATATTATTCAACAGATTAGTAGAATAAATCCTCAAAGTATCTTTCAAAAGCTGTTTTTTATACGACTTCAGTATGAATTATGTGTTGTTACTGTAGTTGTCATGTTTCTTAGGTAGAAAATGAGATAAAATTATTCTAATATGAATCAAACTTTCTTATATACTTCTTGGACTTTTTTCTCTGCAATAGGAGAGACGGATTCTTTTCATTTTTTTAATACTTTTAATATTTCTTCATCGCTGATTTCTGAATATCTTTTCTGTATTGGGGCTAAGGTATCACGAATCTTTTCAAATAAGTAATCTTTTGCATATTTAAAACTTAATCCTCATGCCAAATATTTTTCTCTAAGATCTTTATCTTCCTCTTCAGTTAAAAATAATTTACAAAGCTGATATACATTACATTCATCTGGATTTTTAGGTTCTTCGACAGTTTGAGTAGAAGTTGGAATTTGCTTAACTCTTTTTAGAATAGATTTTTCATCATCGAGTAATCCGATATAGTTATTGTATGATTTAGACATTTTACGTCAATCGCTTCCAATAATTGTAGCGACTCTAGAATCGATTAAAGGTTCAGGAACTTTAAAAGTTTCTCAATATTCTCTATTAAACTTTTCTGCGAAATCTCTTGCATATTCTACATGTTGCTTTTGGTCTTTTCATACAGGTACGTAGTCTGTATCGTATATTAAAATATCTGCGGCCATTAAAATTGGATAATTAAAGGTTCAAACACTAATAGTTCCTGCATTTCCTTTTTCTAAAGCTTCTTTGTATGAGTGCATCCTTTCCATAGTTCACATAATTGTTAAACAAGAAAAAACCCAATTCATCTGAGCATGTGCTGGAATGTCTGCAGGATTATAAATAAAGAATCTATCTAAATTTGCTCCACAGGCGGCATATAACTTAACAATATTTAGTGAGTTTTGTCTAATGGCATTTCAGTCATGCAGTGCAGTAAGTGCATGCATATTTGCGAGGAAAAGGAATATTTCTGCATCTTGATTCTCTTCGGCAGTTTTTAAGAATGGTTTTATTGCTCAGAAGTAGTTTCATAGGTGTAATTGGTTGTCTGTAGGTTTTAATCCTGTTAAAATTCTTTTTGTCATCTATATATTAAGTCTGATTAAAAAATGCTCTTATGATAGTAGAGAATTTTGATTACTTTTCAAGTTTATGTTTGGTGAATCCTTACTGGTTCAAAATGCTTGACTTGTTAAATAAAATGTTTATACATAAATGATATAATATTCATTTTATTTTCTTTATGGGTAATATGAATACTACGCATGTGATTGTTTGGGTTGTAATTATCTTGGTGGCCATCTTAATTATTTGGCTGTTGAGAAAATGGATAAAAAGGTTAATATTTATCATCCTTATATTGTGATTGGCTTTCTTTATCTATGGATTGTTTAATCCTTCATGAGCTTCAAGATTATGGTATAACGTGAGAACTTTGCCAGATAGAGTTGTAAGCTGGTTTTCAAATCAGACTTTTGTTGATTATGAGAGTTATAAATGATTAAAAGATGTCGATTTGAGTGTCTGAGATAAAATTGATTTGGATTTAGAAGCAGAAGACTCCGATGAATCAGATAAAGTAAAAAAGGAAGAAACTTCAAAGAAGTCGAAGAAACAAGAGAAAAAACAAGAAAAGTTAGAAGAAAAGTCTGATTCAAAATCTAATGAAAAAGTAGAGGAGGAAGAGCAAGTTGCAAATTCTTTCATTTCACCTTTTAGTAAAATAGATTTTGCTACATCAGCTTTGTCATGAAAGGAGCAATCTCCATCTGTTAATGAGTCAAATCAGGTTTCAGATGAGGAGATAATGAAAGCATTAGAAGAATATTTGTGAAAGAACTTAGATGAAGATACAGATATTTTGGTAACTGTTGAATATCCTGATGGTGGAGAAAGACCAGAAAAAATTATTTTACAGACGCAAGATAAGACTCATTCATCAGCTGTGAAGCGTGTAGTTAGAAAATCATGATTTCTTATGTCTCGTTGAGTAAGAATAATTGATGAAGAAAATGAAGATGCAGGTATAGATTCTTGAGAAATAGTTGAGATTCCTGCTCAAGTGAAGGAAGTACCAACGAATATCTCTGTTACTCCAACTAAAACTTATAATGGTTTAACTCAGAAGGAAGTTAGAGAAACTGAAGAATTATTCTCAATTCTTTTACAATAAATCAATCCGAGCTTTTAAATTTTGTTAGAAAGTAGACAATGTTCTTTGTGTACATGTCTACTTTTTTGTAATGAAAATCGCTTGAATATTATAAAAAAAACGATATAGACACACTGTGATATTTTTTATTATGTATGAATATAAAAATGAAAATAGAAAAAGAGAGAATTTTAGTTATGTGATGCTATTTTTGATTGTTAGCTTTGACTGCTTGTGGGGCGCCTGTAGTGATTGATGACGGTGATGCAGTAACAGTAGATTGTAAATATTCTTTTATAGATGGTACAAGTTCAAGTGCTTCAAGTATGCAAGTTATAGCAGAAAAAGAGTGAGGTTCTTGGATGTATGATGTAATTATGGGAGCAAAAGTAGGAGATGTGTTTACATGAACAATTAATTCTATGGAACAATTCCCTGAAAAATATGATTCTAGTAAAACACAGATTTTCCCTAATATAATTATGACAGAGGTTCTAGGTATTCAAAATCCTGAAATTTGAAATGAAGTTTATGTAGAAGGATTTGGTACAGGTTTCATTTTAGAACAAAATGTAAATGAAGAATGATATAATGAGTTCTTAGTAGATTTTAATGAACCAAAGTATTATTCTGATGTAGAGTATGAAATTCAAATTAAAGATATAGAAAAGAGATAAAAACGGAATTTTATTGAGTGTTAGTTATAATCATATGCAGTTATTTAAGAGACTTTTACTTTCTTATTTCCCGGATTCTTTAGTAAAAGATTCTTTCAATCCTGCGTCGATGTTTGTTTCTTTTATTTCGGCGAAGGATTTTTTTACCATAATTGATAGAAAAATTACTGAAAATTATAAGCTAAATCTTTTTGATGTATCAATGGATGTCTTTGATGCAAAAATAGGATTAGGTGTGCATAAGGAAATGATGCAATCTAAAATGTCTGATATTTATTATTCTTATATTGCAGCTGCAAATTTTAATGGTTATAAATTTTATAATGTTGGAAATACGGCAAATGCATTGGCTTTAATGATAGCTCTATACTTTTCTCAGGAATTTGATGAATGAGAAAATCAGATTTTTGTGGATTCTTTGTACGCATTTTATTTATTGAGTTTTATATTTGCTTGAAGAATAAAGGTATTTCCATGAAAAAATGAAAAAGAAGATTTTCAGTGGTTTATTGATTTATATTTTAATTTTTTAGAAGTTGTTTCAATTCAGTTAAAACATAAGGTCACTAAAAAGCGTTTCCAGGAAATTAGGACAAAGTTGTTGACTCATATTGAAGTATTTTTTATGATGTTCTATTATGAACAGCGTTTGAATCAAATTTGTTTGACTTGAGATAAGGTGAATAGTTCAAATGTTAATGATTTTTATCAATGGTTGTTCTGACAACAATTATCTGCTACTCAAAAAACCTTTGTTGAAAATGTTGATACTATTGTGTATGATGTAAAATTCGGACCAATAGAACAAGAGCTCCTTTTTGAAATTGCTCCAGCAGACATTCATTTGAAATATCTTTTTCTTGATACAGATGCTTCTGAGGTAGTTTCTTCTATATTAGGAAATGTATATGATAGAAAGATATTAGATAAAAAATTAGCAGCTATTGTAAGAGATTCTCATGAGCTAGATTTTATTGTGGACTATGTTACAAATCCAGATAACTTTAAAAAATGATTTTTGAAGTGAATAAAACAATATATTTCGCATACTCGTATAGCTAATCAGGATTGATTTGAGGAGTTGGATGAAATGATGTCTGAAATTTGAGATGATTTGGATAAGCTTGATCAAATACAAATTCCTGCTAGTATCAAAAGAGAGTCTAAGTTAATGGAACAATTTTTGAATTTTTATGTTAGTTATGTTTGATGACTTTCGGTTTCTAGAGCTGATACATTTTTTTTAAGATTTTACAAATCAGCATTAATCCCTGAAATAATTCAGTATTTTGACATTCATTTAAAAACACAGCCATCGATATCTTTTTACTGAATTTCTCATGTGTTGTATTCAAAAAATCAATCTTATTATCAATTCGTAAGTAAAAAAATCCGTTCTTGAAAAGAAAAGTTTTTTATACCAACAACTATAAAGTCAGATCCGGTGAAAGTATCATGATTGTTGATTAAGTCTATGGATGAAGTGGCTTTGGCAACTATTCTACAAGATAGTAATCCTCAAATATGAAAATTATATGTGAAAAATAAAGCATTATTAGATTGGTTTCAAGCACAATATTCAAAAAATATTTCTTCTATGATTAAGCTTTCTGCAAAAGATTTTGTATATCATTATTATGAATCAACATTTTCAAAATTTCCGTTAGGAGAAAATGTCTTAGAAATTTTGCAAAACGCATTTACGGATCAAGATATTGTTCGTTTAAAGAACTCATTATATGCTTTTGATGTTCAACTGTTTCGTGAGGTTTTAGAAATGCTTCCATGGAAAAATATGCAAAAGGTTTATAATGATACTTCAATGTTACAAATATTAGCTTTAATGCGCGAGACTTTATTTGGATTCTTGATTTATTATAGATATTTACAATTGATTCAAGAAGCTAAACCAAATGAAAAAAAGATGAATTTATCATTGTTGAAAAAAACATATATTTTACAAGTTTTGAATTTAGATAATTCTTTGTGTGCATCGATTTCTCGTATGATAGATGTATTATTAGAACAGTTTTGATCAGCAATATCTTTGTTTGTAGAATTTGATGATAATAAAGAATTCTTTTCGTTACTTAAAGAAAATTGGTGTGAGTTCTTAAAAAATCAAGAGAAAAAAACAGATAAAGATTGAGATTCTGTATTCTCTTTAGAGGATTTACTCTGGTTGCGCTGAGTTCTAAAACATATTACGTATTATAATAAGAGATATTTGATACCTAATTAAAATTTATATATTATAAATATATCAAATGAAGTGTGTAAAATGTAATAATTTGGATACGAAGGTTGTAGATTCTAGAATAATTGATGATGGACAGACTATTCGTCGTCGTCGTGAATGTGAATTTTGTGGTTATAGATTTACTACTTTTGAACGTGTCGGAGTAACTGATTTGATGGTTATTAAAAAAGATGGGTCGAAAGAGATGTATGATCACGCTAAGCTGAAGAAAGCGATTTTGTTAGCGTTTGCAAAAACTGATTTTACGAATGATGAAATTGAAAATCTTTTGAATATTTTAGAGATAAAATGGCAGAGTCAATGATCAGAAGTACCATCTTCTGTGATATGAGATGATGTCTTAGAATTACTTAAAGATGATTATCCAGTTCCATATGTTAGGTTCTCATCTGTATATAAGAGCTTTGCAAGTTTAGATGATTTTAAAAAATTGATAGGATAGCTTATAAAACTTTCTTGCATATGTTTATCAAAACTTTATAAATTTAATGGTATTTTATTTGATTTCCCTGTTCTCAAATGCCAACAAAAAAAACTGTAACAAATTCAAAAACTTCATTTGCTAAAGAATTAGAATGAAAAAGATCGGAGTCCAAAAAAGTAGTTGTAAAGAAAAGGACTTCAGATTTGACTCCTACAAAGGCTAGTGCTGCAGCTATTGCATCTCAGGCTCAACGTGCTAGAAAACAAGCTTTGGTCCAAAAAATGTCTATTGAGTGAAAAAAAACTGAAAATATAAATCAGAATAAAAAGTCTACTAAAATTCCTTTACGAGTGTGGATTTTCTTTGGGTGTGCCTTATTGTTTTTTAGTATTGCTTTCTATAAAGCTATTCTTTCACCTCAATTTGATGTCGCAGTAGAGTGAGATGATATTGAAAGTTCAGGTTATTATCGAACAGATAGTCAAGATTCTGTGGATTTATGACAAGAGCAAGTTGTTGATGAATCTCAGAATTATCAAGATAATGTGGTTACTGGTGGAGATGGTATGGTTTATGCATTTTTTGATCGTCTTTCTAATCAGGATTTTGATAGTTTATTTGATTTGTTTGATGGTCCATTACAGAGGTCTCAAGAGATGAAAGAACATTTTACTGCATTTAGGATGGTTCCATTCTTAGCCGGAATTCAATGAAATAAATTAGTTCCAAATAATATTCAATACGTTGGTAAATCAGCAAATGGAAATGATGAATATCGCTTTGATTTATCATATCAGTTATCTTCTACGCAGGAAGAATATAATGAGACATGGAAAATGGTTTTAAAGGAAATAGATGGAAATCAAAAAATTGCGAGTGTTATGTGTGAAACTAAGAAGTGCTCTTATCATCCATTATTCTGGCCAGAGAATTTTGGTTTAATGAAGTAATGTTTATTTAATTGAGTAGTTTGAATGGAGGTTGTAGATATTCTTCCAAAAGTAAGAGAACGTTGTAATCAGTTTTTGGATAAATTTAAAGATTGAACTATTATTATTTGGTGAGCTACTGCTACATGAAAAAGCAAGTTATCTCTTTTGTTGTCGGATTTTTTCCCTGTTGAGATAGTGTCAGCTGATAGTAGGCAGATTTTTCGTTGAATGGATATTTGAACAGATAAGGTTTCACTTGAATGGCGTCAGAAAATTCCTCATCATCAAATTGATATAGTAGATCCAGACCAGACTTATACGGCTTGACAGCGAAAAGTAGATGTGGAGAATGAAGTGGAAGCAATTCTGTGAAGAGAAAAGACTCCTATTATTGTTGGTGGAACCGGATTGTATATTGATACTATTTACAAGAATTTTTTGATGCCGGAATGTCCTCCTAATTATGCATATCGTGATGAAATGCAAGAAAAAGAAATTTCAGAGCCATGATATGTATATAGAAAACTTCAGGAAATAGATCCACAGGAGGCTATGAAATTACATCCAAATGCAACTAGGTATATTATTCGTGCTTTAGAGATTTTTCGTGAAACAGGAAAAACTAAGACAGAACTTTTTTTGCATCAACCTGTTAAACATCCTCTTTTAATGATTGGTTTATGGCGTGAAAAAGTTGATACAAATTGGCGTATAGGTTCTAGGATAAAGGAGATGATAAACGGATGATTGGTCGATGAAGTTAGATGATTATTAGATCAGAAATTCTCTCCATCTTTACAATCTATGCAATGAATTTGATACAAGGAAGTTATTGGTTATTTGCAGTGAGAATATGATGTTGAAGAAATGGAAAGATTATTAAATTTTAATACTCAGCATTTGGCTAAAAGGCAAAGGACTTGGTTCCGTAGGTATATTTCAGAATGACAAAGTTCTCCGCGTGAGAATGTGACATATGAAGTTTTTGATTTGTCGTAAATTATACTACTTTATATGGAGAATCATAAAAATTTGCTTCTATGATTTTGGCTCCGTTTTTTTGGTATTCTGATAACATGATTGGTTTCGCATTTTTGTGATTTCTGTAAGGATCTAATACATATCGTTGTTTGTCGGTTGTGTTTAAAAATGCTACAGCTCTGTGTCAATAGTTTGATGATGATGTAATGTGTAAATCTGCAAAATTTGTATTTCAATTATATTGGTTAAAATTTGAAATAGTTCTTTTCCCAGTATTTTTCCAGTTCGCTAGAAAATTTTTATCTGAAGGAGTCTTTAAAAAAGAATCACTAGCATTTCATCTTGGAGCATTTATTCAAAAATTGCAACAATTCTGCCAAGCGGTTTTAGAACATAAAGTAACTCATGTGTTTGGATTCTTTTCGTAAGGAGCTGATGTTATTGATGAAAAGTATTTGTGAATTTTTTTATCAACAATTTCTGGGTGAGCTTCTTGTTGTTGGGCTAGCTCTCTTTGTGCTTGAGCATCTAATTCTTGGGCATTACCATTGCTTACGGTATTGTTTAAAGATTCAGATTCTTGAGAAGATAGTCATGTATGATTCCCTGTATAGTTGAAAAAATATTCTTCAAAGCTATTTATAAGCTGATTGATTTCATCTTCGTTTTTTGAACTTATATGTAGTGATTCTTTAAATTGTGTGTATAATGTTTGATATTTTTTTTCATTTTTAATTTGATCTTTTGTTTTGTTTAGTTTTTTTCATTTGTTTATTTCTACGATCATATCTTCAAGGTATTCATCGCTTAGAAATTGTAAAGTGGCGATAGTCTTCCATGAATAAATCTTTGTTTCACCTTGATTGTTTTGTATTATTTCTTTTCGAAATCCCTCATATTCTGCGTGAGCTTCTTTTTCTTCTTTACTTTCAATTCATAATAATCTTTTGAAAGATTTTCCAAGTTTTTTTAAAATTGATTTTTTTGTATTTTGAGTTTGAATATCTGTTTCTAATAGAGTTATTTCTTTATCGGTGTCTCATGGGATAATAGAGTCAATTAATTCTTTTCATAAGTTCTCAGATTCCATCTCTTTTAGAGAAATATAAAAAATATATATTATTATATTCTAAAATTTAAAAATAAGCAAAAAATGGCTTAGATTTTTTTTGATAAAAAAAGTGGATAAAGTATTATATTATTTCGTCAAGTACTGCAAAAAACTTAGTTATATCTTTGGATGTGTTATATAAATATGTACTTATTCTTGCACTTCATCATATATTTAAAGATTTATGGAGAGGGTATGCACAGTGTCCTCATGTGCGAATACAAATATTATTATTTGAAAAATGGTTTCAAATTATATTGAAATTTGAGTTGGCCTTAGGAATAAAAGAAAAGGTTCATATATGATTTTCTGTATTTAAATTTCCTAGAATTTGTAATTTATCTTTTCTTTCGTTAAACCCTTCGTAAAGTAGTTGTGTTAATGTACTTTCATGATCCCAGATTTTGCCTATTCATCAGAAAGATTCTATAGTTTCTAAAGCTTTTAATAGACTGACAGCTCAAATGATGTTAGGAGTTCATGCTTCTCGTTTATCTGTATTGTGTTGTAGTGAAAAACTATTATTACTTACATCTTTTACTGTTCATCATCCAAGTATTATTGGATTTAGTTCTTTTATCCATTGTTGTTTTAAAAACATCATTCCTATTCAGGTTTGTGCCATCATTTTATGTCATGTCATTATGAAAGCATCACATCATGTTTTTTGAACATCTATAGGAATGTGTGGTACAGATTGGGATCCATCTATGATAAAAAAAGTATTAGGTCAAATTTTTTCTCTGACTTTTTTAATTTCCATAATTTCTCCTGTAACATTTGATATATGTGAAAAAGAAATTACTTTTACGCGTTTATCAAATTTCTTATAAAAATCATCCCAATCAATTCAAAAATCTTGAGTTTCATTTATGAATTGAACCTCAAATCAGGCTAGATTTGATAATGTCATTCGAGGTAAAATATTTGAATGATGCTCTCGTATTCATAGCAATACTTTGTCTCATTTTCATAGTTTTTTACTATTTATTAATGCTTGAGCTATTAAATTCAGACAATAAGTGGAATTATATGAATATATGATTTCATTGTATTTTGCATTAATTAATCTTGCAAGAGCACATTTTGATTCATAATATAATTCTTCAGATCTTTCTGATAAAGAATATAATCAACGGTGTATATTTGCGTAGTCAGATTGTAAAAAATCTGAAACTCAATCAATTACGGATTGTGGTTTCTGTGTAGAAGCTGCATTGTCTAAATATATTAATTCTGGGTGGTGTTGGAAAATAGGAAATAAAGATTTCCATTGGTTTTGGGGAATGATGCCTTGATTTCAAATTTCAGAATTGTCCATTAAGCTTCAATTAAATTGTAATATGTTGTAGTAGCTGAATCCTTGCTTAAGTAATAAGCTTTTCCATCTATACGTATAGATCCTTCGACTAATGCACCATTAGTAAGTATGAAAGATACACTTCCAATAGAATCTCATGTTTCAAGATTGTAGAGGGTTCCGTATCGTACGAAGCTATTTGCTCATACATTATAGTTGTTTAAATCGGATTTTTTAATTCTGTATCTATTTTCTAAAACTTCAACATAACCATCACTGAAAGCTGAATTATTTAATGCTAGAATGTCTATATAAACCTTAGATGTGATTTTACCATTTTCGTTTGTAGATTGAGTCTCTGATAATGTTTTGACTATTTCATCAGTGAGCTGACTAGAATTTAAATTATTATACATAGTAAGTCTGACTTTTAATCTATATAAGAATACAGCAACTTCATATCTAGCAATTTCAGATGTAAATGTTACGGTATCTTGAGCTCAAATTAGTCAGATTTCTACAGCTCTTTTGTAATATTCAGTCCATCGAGGAGTTAAAGTTTCATCTAACGTTTTTCAGTCGAATAATCTGATAAGCATAGCAACAAATTCTGCTTTTGAAACTGTTTTATCTGGAGAGAAATTTTCATTAGATCCTGCCATAATTCCATATTGGCAGACTCTAGTTATAGATTCTTTAAATTCTGAATCTGCTGCTACATCTTTGAATTCACAATTTCAAAAGTTTCTGATTGCTGTGAGGTTTGTTGCAATAGCGAATTTATCTAACATTTTTGCAACTTGTGCACGAGTAATGGTCTGGTATGGCATAAATCATTCAGTTGTGTTATATGAAGTCATTCACATATCATACATTCGGTTAATAGCTTCGATAAACTCTGGGCTATCTGTTAAAGTTTCATTTCCTGCGATAATTTCTAGACTAACTGAATTTCCTGTTTCTGCGACGCTTCAAGATGCGGTAGTTATTCAATTTGAATCTGGATTAGTTGTATCTGATTGGGGATTATTTGTATTAGTGTTGGAAGTCTGATTTTTTTCTCGTTGTGCTTTTAAAGTGTTTAGTCTATCAACATATCCAGTTCCATTTCAAAGTAAATCTTCAAGATTTGCTAAATATAATTCATATTGAATATCATCAATGACCATATTTTTAAATCTGAAAATCAATAGGGCGGTTTCCCGTCTGCTTACTGGTTGGTCAAATTTTGCAATATTTGTTTCGTTAGTTAGTCAAATTGTCATGGCTTTTACATAATATTCAATCCATCGAGGTTGTCCAGATTCATCGGACATTTTATTTTCAAAAATCCTTAAAAGTACTGCTAAAAGTTGACCTTTAGTTAAATTGTCGTGAGGCATGTATTGTTGAGTTTTGTCATTTCATCTAAAAATTCCTCGTTTACATACGCTATAGATATGTTCGGAAAGAGTAGGATCGAACATATTTGTATCTACAAAATTACAATTAAATCATTTATCGACACCAGTATCATATCATAGTTGAGCATATAATTGTCAAATCATCTTGGCAGCTTCTTCTCTAGTAAGATTGTCATATGCACGATAATTTTCTTCTGTATTATATTTTGTCAATCCGTTCTGATACATTCGATATAGAGCCCTATCAAATTCATTTCATGTTAAAAGCTCAGCATTTACATTTGGTCCATAATTCAATTTTGGGGCAATTCATGTGGTAATCTTTGTCTCAGATTTTCCAGTCTCTGTTTTTATGTCCTCTCCAGTTAGAGAAGAATTGCTTCAACTTAAATTTGTATTATTTCCAGTTAAATTGTTATTCTCTCAAGTGTTGATTGTCTCAGTATCTCAACTTTCGGTTTGTGTTGGTATATTTAAATTTAAATCTTTATTTAAACTTTCAGCGTAATCGTTGACATTGTTTAATGTAATTTGAGTATCTCCAGAAAGTATATAAATTTCATTATTTTGTTGATCAATTTGGAGCTCATAGTCGGCATGTGCTAGTCACATAAAAACTCATAAGCTTAAAATAGAGCTTAAACTTAGATAGATCGCGTATCTTTTCATATATGAATATAAGAAATAAAATTTGAAATTTTACTATATTTTATAGTAGAAATATTGTTGTTTTTTTCAAAAGATTTTTGTTTTTTGTATATGTAAATCATAAAATGGTTTGACTTTTTAACATAAAGTAAACAAAAAGACCTTACACATTAATATGTAAGGTCTTTTTGTGTTAGAAACTTTTATTTATTTTCTATAGGAGTATATTTTGATTGATCAAAAGCTAAGATTCAAATGAAGATTGCATTTAAGAATCGCAAACCAAAAGAAAATCATACTCATTTTCCAAAGTTTTTTGATATGCGAAAATATGATACAATGAATACAATTAAACTTCAAAATAATAGCATTCATAATATTCGATTAATAATTGACTTAATCATCATTAAGTTGTTTCATGCTTCAGTTGCTGTTCATATGAATCGGAAAATTAAACTAGAAGCAAACCGAATGAAAGGAATAGAAATACAAATTCGAAATCGTTTTTTCATGCTTGCTGCTTTGAATCGTAAATATTCACGATAGAGGGGAATGAGTGCTCATCGTCCTGGCAATCCTGCTTTTTTGAATATTAATCGTCGACAAAGAATTGTCCAAATCCCAATAACTCATCCAAAAATTAGTCCTCCGATTGCAGATTCTCATCACATGGGATAGGTGTAGCTTGGCATAATAGCATCAGCAAATGCGAACATTTTGTTTGTTGGTTAAGAAATAAAAGGTTTAACCATTTTTTAAGTTATGAATATTTTAATATGATGCAATAGAAATAATTAAAATTTATAAAAAACCTTACAATTTTGTAAGGTTTCTTATTCTCGAAGAGTTGAATTATTTATTTTCAATTGCTTTTGCTGTGTATTTAGAATCGTCAAAAGCTAAAATTCCATAGAAAATAGGACTCAATAGACACAATCCGAATCCAAATCAAATTCATCTGTTAAATCTTTTTGCCATATCAAAATCTGCAATAATTAACATAATTAAGTATAGAGGGGCAAATAGTATAGATAATACTCGTCGTCCGGATCTTCCAGCAGCTTTAAATCGTAAGTAAATGTTGTATCCTGGGATGATAGCTCATCGTCCAGGTAATCCAGCTTTTTTAAAGATTTTCCATCGACAAATAATAGTCCAGACAGCAACGATTCATCCAAAAATTAGGGCTCCTGTGTTATTTTCTCATCACATAGGATAGTCGTAAGTTGGCATAACAACATCAGCGAATGCGAACATTTTGTTTATTGGTTAAGAAATAAAAGGTTTAACCATTTTTTAAATTAAGAATATTTTAATATAATGCAAGAGAAAAAATCCTTGTTTATTACTGGAAAAAACGTAAACTGAGATTGATATATAATTTTTTATATAACTATGTTCTTGATGTTGATTGTTGTCGATAAGCCGATGGAACTTTCCAGTTTCGATGTGATAAGACGTTTGAAACATGAATTCCCTGGACAGAAAATATGACATAGCTGAACTTTGGATCCAAAGGCAACCTGAGTGATGATTTTGTGAATTGGAAAATGAACTAAACAATTATCTACATTGATATGATTGGATAAAACATATGAAACAGTAATAGATTTCTCAAAAATGAGTGATACTTGGGATTTATGATACTGGGATGAATTTAAAGAATATACATTATTAGAAAATTGAAAATGAATAGAAAAAGATTGAAAGGAAATTCTTACCCCTTCTTTAGATGATATTCAGAATTGTTTGTCTAGTTTAATTCCTTTATCACAACTTCCTTTACCAGCATTTTCAGCGAAGAAAAAAAACTGACAAAGGATGTATGATTTGGCACGTAGAGGAGAGATTATATTAGAAACTAGGGAAATGAAAATTTATTGATTTGAAATTTTAGATTATAATTTTCCTATTTTACGTTTGCGTTTAGATGTCTGATCATGAACTTATATCCGTTCAATATGATATCGATTGTGACAACAATTTAGTTTATGAGGAATCCTGACAGAATTGAGGAGATTAAAAGTTTGAGAACGAGATTTACGTGAGATAAAATTAGATCATGAGTGTGAATATAATTTTCGTTGAAATGAATGAATAATTAAGTGGTGAATTATAGAGGAATAATTTAATATTTCTTATAAAATGCTTTATCAAGTTAAACAATTTGCACAAGATTTTGAGGTAGAGGAGTTGCTCCCAGAGTGAGTGCCATCGGGAAATGGAGATTTTTTGTATATTTTTTTTCAAAAAGAAAATTTGACTACTATGGAAGTGGTTGATTATTTAACTCAAACATTTCATCTGCAACGTGAAGAAATAGGTATTGCATGATTGAAGGATAAAATGTGAATAACTAGACAACGAATTTCTGTTTCTAAAAGTTCATTAACTAAGATTTGATGACAGCAATTGTTCATTGATGAATTGTGAAAAAAAGTTCAAATTCTTACAATATCTTTTCATGATATTTGATTAAAGGTTGCTTCAAATGCATGAAATAAATTTAAGATATTTTTGCGTGCAAAACAGCCGATTTCAAGTGAAATTAAATCTCAGATAGAATATAATGTGTATAATATTCGTGAAAAATGATTCCCGAATTGCTTTGGAATGCAGAGGTTCGGTAAATGAAAGAAAAATTTCTTTGAGGCAAAAGAGCGTTTAAATTTTCTTGCGGATAAATTAGAAGAAAATGGTAAGCTGTTAACGGAAGATTTACCATATCATTTAAGATTTATGCTACAAGCATATGCTAGTATGTACTTTAATGAATATGTATTAAATCGTTGGGAGAAATGATTGCATTTGTTGCAATGAGATGTTGTAGTGGATAAATATTCGTCGAATTGAGTAAATGTTGCCGTATATGATTCTCAAAAAATATATCCTTTTGATTATCAAAAATTAAAAAAAGAAAAATCTGATTATTGAATTTTTATGCCAGAAGTATTATGAAAAGTGTTAACTATGGATTCTGAAAAGTGGTTTCCTACTGGTCCAATGTTATGATGGAATTTATTAGTTCCATGTGAGTGAACTAAGGCTCGTGTGCGTGATAATCAGATTTTTGAGTTAGCAGGTTTTGATGAAAGTATCCAGCAAGTGTGTAAAATTTATGGATTATGGTGAGTTAGAAGGGTATTGTTTGTCCGTGTGTCTGATTTGAAATTTGGTTGGGTTTGAAATGATATTGCTCTTGAATTCTCGTTACCAACAGGAAGTTATGCAACGGTAATGTTAGCTTTTGTATTAGAATGAATTGATGAATTAACTTTAAAAGATAATTCTCTTGTAATTCCAAGAATCTCAAATAATTAATTTTTTTCTTCAAAAGAAAAACGAAAGGCAATCCTTTCGTTTTATGACCAACCCGAAATGATGGCTTAGAAACTGGCCATCGATATCTTTACCTTGATTTAATCAATGTATAGATATCGATAGCTATAATAAATTTCGGGCTGGCCGTGAGTTCATCAAGGGCTATTGGGTAGTATCCCAAGATGATAAAGAGATGAATACATCCCTGACATTTAGCAACCTAGTATAGGGTTTTGTGTGTGGGTAGAACCTTACGGTAAGTTTGCTTTATGTCGTATTTATTATATACGCAATTTTTTTTTATGCAAATTTCTGAGGGATTTATCAAATATACGACTTGACAAAAATGTTAAAATGTATGAATTATGCGAAAGCGCGAGAATTTTTGAGTAGTGTTTTGTAATTATCTTAAATAGGGTAAAATGTATGGAAATTTTTTGCATTTTGTTGTTGTTTTGATTATAATTATTTTGAGGTAAAATGTTTTATTTGCTTTGGAAAAATGGTAGGAAACGTGACTAATTATAATCCCTCAATATTGCAATTTTCATCATCGAAGTTGTTTTTTCAGAATCAAAACCAATTACTTCAGAAAGTTTGATTTTTTTCTCCTGCTAGTATAGATGTGCATTTTAAATATACGTTTCAGCAGGTTCAACCATATTATTTTATGCAATGATGAGAATTTGAATGAATTACATTAAATCATGATGTTTGTGAATCGTGAATTGTGTATAAACTTTGATTCGCTAGTCCAAGATTTCAGCATGTAAAATGTCTGTCTGTAGATTTATTGAATGATGTAATTAGTTCTTCTGGTTCTATATGGTCAATGTTGAAGACGTTTCCTTTGATTCAATGGACATTATTTTTATTTGTCCTTTGTTTATTGCCATTTGCAGTTTGAAAATGGTTGTTCTGGTTAAATTTAGTTTGAGTTTGAGTTTTGTTTTTGTTTTCAATATGGAAGACTTTAAAAGTGTTTTATAAATTGATTTTTAAAACTAATAGAGCGGATTATAAATGATTTGCTGTAGATTATGATGAGCCTGAAGATGTATTGTTATTAACTCCGGAACTTATTCCTTTGATAAAAAAATTGCCAGAATTACAGATAACTAAAATTGCTTATACGTGAAATTGTCTATATTTGTTACAAGATATACATGTTCAAAAGAATAATTTAAGGATGTTAGTAAAGTGAAAAAAATATTCATCTGTATCGTATACAGAACAGGAAAAAGCGGATTTACAGCAGAGGACAATGAGTTATATTCAGCATCCAGACTTTTTATCTCAATTTATTCAATATTAAATTATGACAGAAAATAATATTGTAGAGAATCAATGAAATTCGTTGTGAAACCCTGTTTCAGATGTTTTACAAAGTTGAAAGACATTATCTGATAAAATGATTTCGAAAATTATGGAGTGATATGCTAAGATTTTGTGAAAGAAAAAGTTTAAAAGAAGTAAGATTCAAGAGAATGATGATCAAATAATTTCAGTAGTTCAGGAAGTCTATTTGCCTCCAGAGGAGCGTAAAAAAGAGGTTTGAGATTGGATTTTGGATCAGAACTTAAGTTTTTTAGTCCATGCTGCATATAAACATCGTAGTGAAAATTTAGTTCTAATTTGTTATAGAGGTACGGATTTTAAGAATGTAAAAGATATTATTAGTGATGTGCAAATTGTATTGTGAGTAAATTGAATAGATTGACGTGTAAAAGAATCATTGGAATTTTATGATCAGGTACAAATGAAATATCCTAATGATAGAAAACGGGTATGTGGGCATTCGTTATGAGGTACTATTTCGTATGTGGCAACTAAACATAGAAGTCCGGAACGTTGTGTAGTTTTTAATCCTTGAGCAAGCCCAACAAAAACTTTTTTAGGTATGATGCAAGATACATTGACAAAGAAAGATTGGACAAAAACAATTACAACATATAAGGTTTGGGGAGATATTGTATCTGCGTTGAGCTTTATTTGAAATGTAAAAAGCTTTGTAGTTAAGTCTGCTAGTCCATTGAAATTGCACACAATTGATAGTTTCCCAGAATTATTTGAGGAAGAAAATAATTTATAAAAATAAAAGCTGATTAACTAATAGATGTTTAATCAGCTTTTTAAAGTTATGATCATAGGAATATTGCAGTAAAGAATTTAAGTATAGCATAAGAAAATATGATAATAATTACTCATATGATAGCGTTCTTTACTATTCTAGAATCTGCTTTTCATCAGTTGAAAACGCTAAGCATATATTTATATCCAGCGATAATGATGAAGATTGCTCATGCGACGAATCATAATTGACTTAAAATTTTTACGACATGTATGAGATATTCAATAAAAAAATCTCGATTTATGATTCATGATGTAAATTTTCCTCGGAACGATAGATTGTTAGATCCGGAAATTATGTTGGTGTTCACGTCTCATGGGTTGGATCATATAAAATCAATTCGCCGATTGACTTCTTTAATTTCTTTTTCAGAGAGACTTTGGGAAAGGTTAATATCTTGAGCGGATGTTAATCAAACAATAGCAGTAAAAACAGTTGTGAGTATAATTATCTTAGTTCTCCATTTCATAATTAAATATGTTATTATTTATTAAAATTAACTTCATATTGCAATGGATGTGAAAAATTTCATGATTGCGTAAGAAAATATGACAATAATCACTCATATGATGGCATTCTTTATTATTTTAGAATCCGCTTTTCATCAATTGAATACACTGAGCATGTATTTGTATCCTGCGATTATGATGAATACTGCTCATATAGCAAGTCATATTTGACTTAAAAATTTTACTACATATGAGAGATAATTTATCAGAGTGTCCCGATTCATAATTCCAGTTGCTAATGCTTCATTAACATTAATTTTTTCTGATGCGTCGTTATAATTATCTCGAACTTCTCATCAGATTAATCATATTTTATAAATTTGTTCATTTGCATCGTTTAGCTCAGATTCAGTTAGCTCTGGTAAAATCGTGTATCATTCCATTTCATCATCTCAGGCAGCATTAGCAAAAGATAAACTACAAATGCTGGTGCATATTAATCAGCAAAGTAAAATTCTTTTAAGTAAGCTCTTTCACATTTTTTAGAATTATAAATAAAATTTATTTTGTGCAGTGTTTAACTAATTGGGGGACAGCCCTAACGACATAAGTTCGCTTATCAACGGTATCATGTCGTTGGGATTCTAGTTTTTGTAGTCTATCATATAAGTAAGAAATGTATTCTCTTGTAGTATTGTTTAGAAATAAATTGGATGATTGGTTGATAACATTTGCAGTATATTTGTTTTCATTTTCTATCTGTTGGGCTATGAATTGGGAACAAGCTCATTGAGATACAAGTTGGACCGTATAATTATTATTAGAGGATATTATTCATTGATTGAATAGCCTGTAAAAATATTCAGTTAGTGCACATGCATTATTGTATCTATCGTATAGAGTCCAGTCTTCGTAATGTTGTAAAGCTTCGGCTATATCTTTTGACTCTTGAGTATTTCAGTTTCATGATACATATTTTAGAAATTCTGTTGGGTCAGGAGAGGAGAAGACATGATTAACTTTTTCTGCAATGTCATATTTATATGTCTGAGACCAAAATTCTTGATATTTATTGATAATTTCTTGAGGATTTGATCATGATAAATTTTCAGCTTTTGAATTTATTCGTTCTCTTCGTTCTTGTGATTTTTTATCCACGGTCATGCCTTGGTAAATATCATTATTTCCAGTAAGTCCAGTCATCCTTCTCATAATTATATCGAATAGATGATTGAATAAGTATGGACTATCTAATGCGTTATCATTAAAGTAAACCTTGTCAGTCTTACATGTTTCATATGATGATTTTACACTCATATTGTGTTCGCAACAATATTTCTTTAAGTTTAGAAGTGCAGTGTTAAGAGAGACAGTGTCAATAATTGAATTTCTTTGGTCCGTAGTTAAGAAATTTGAATATTGATTTTTATCTGATTCTCGTGTGTTTTGTATAATTTCAAATGATTTATTAGTATGAAACAGCGGAGTGGCAAAAAGAGCACAATCTGTAGTGTCTTCTGCTGCAAAACTTAACGAAAAAGATAGCGTGGAAAATATAACTAGGGTTAATATTAAGATTTTGTTTTTTGCTTTCATTGTTGTATGGCATATAAAGCTAAACTATTATATGATTTTTTTATATTTTTTGCAAGATTTGTTGATGCTTTTTAGTTTTCATTGAGAAAAAGTAATTCTAGATTTCCTTCTAAATTCTCAACTAATGCGGATCAAGTATGCAACCAATCTCAAGTGTTATAATATTCTATTTTATCTCTTGCTAGATGCATAGGACAATGATAATGTCACATAATAATTCAGTCGCAATTTAATTGGTTGGCTAAATTGAAAATTTGTTTTAGAATTTTTCTATTATTATGTCTATGTCTTTCAATGAATATTTCAATCTTATCGACTATGGAAATGTGTTGCTTAGTCTTCTGAGGCTCTTCTCGTAGTTCCTCCAGTTTTAGAGTTAAACCGTAAAACCGGTTGCAAAATTGCGAGAATCGAGCACAATGACTAGTAATCCAATCAAAACAATCTCAATGTGTGATGTAAAATTTTTGATTTTTTCAAGTAGTATAAAATAGTTCTCTAAGGATTGAAAATCATTCTAGATGTATATCTTTGCTACATGTAATTTTGTTGTCGTGGTTCCCCTGAATGTAGGTGACTTTTACTCAACTCTTAGATAATTGGTTGATATATTCTAAAAGTTTTGATTCCTTCTGAGTCCATTTTCAGAATCAGCGTAGTTGCCAGAAATCTATAAAATCTCAACATATGATTAGATGTTCTGTTGTTACTGATTTTAAGAATCCTAAAAGTTTGTTTGCAATGTTTTTTGGATTTCAAAGATGAATATCAGAGATAAATACAGTTTTATAGCAATTTTTCTTTTCCATATGAAGGCTTTTAAAATAAATTATATATGTCTTTTATAATAATTTGATTTGTTATTGCAAATTTACCAGCTTCTAGAACCTCATCATCATCCCCCTCCTCAGTGAGAAAAACCTCCTCAATGAGAAGATCATCAACTAGAATGTCCAAAGGAAGATCAAGAAGAGAATCATCAATCACTACTATAAGAGCTTCATCGTCCTCCTCATCAGTAATTACCTCTGCCTGAGTTATATTTACTTGTCCAAGTGCTTTTAAATTTTGGAGCAGAATTTACTGAGCGGGAAAAAGTTGTTATAAAAGTCTTATCATAAGCTTGGAAGACATGATTATCCGATCGCCATTTTGTTTGTAATATTTCGATATTTTGGATTAATGGAGTCAGCTTTTTTATAAATTTAGTTTCTAATCCAAATGCTGTGGCATATGGAATAATTTTATCAACATAAAGAGGGTCTTTTTCAAGGAAATATTTTATTCTGTTTATATCGCAGCTCTCGATGAATTTTTTAAATCATAAGATTTTTCTTTTTAATTCTAATCATTCTTCGGTTAAAATAATCCTTTTATATGTGTGTCCATTTTCTGTATCAGCCTTAATAAATATCAATTCTAAAATAATTAATGGTATCGGAATCCATAACATAAGAGTATCTTGGGTGAGTACAATGTATATTAACAGTGCAATCCAAAAAATTAACGGAATAAATTTTATCAATGTGTGTTCTTTTTCCCCTTTACTTCGTCATCTCTCGTTAACATGTTTGTATATGGTAGAGATACTGCATAAATTATACATATTTGTGTTTTTTGTTATTTCTTTTTCGGTTTTGCTGTTAGGAAAAATCTTTTTGAAAATTGAAGATTCAAAATTTGTATTAAATTCAGGATTGATTATTTCTTTTTTTAATACAATTTTTTCGCCTCCATTGATAGAAATAATTCAGTTAGCGGCTCGTTGATAAATCAGGCTTATGATGTCTCTGTAATCAACATTATTGTTTACTATAAATCCAGCTTCTGCAGAATTTATTCATTCTGGAGCACTATATTCAACTACAATTGGTTTATCCTTGGGTATTCATGAATGTCTTTTATAAAATATGGATAATAGATCATCCATTAGCTTCCACCTTATCTTGTATATTTTAATGAGAATAACAAGAAGTCAAAGACTTATTAGAAAAAAGCAAAGTTGATCTCAAAGTATGAAATCAATCCATTTTATGATATATACTATACAATCTAATAGAAAAAATAATATTTTAGAAATAAATTCAGAAATCATTTCACCTAGAGTTAAAAAAGTTGACGTATCTTCTCATATTAAACTTGCTTGTCTATCATGATCAAACTCAAAGTAATTGTTAGGAAATTTAATAGCTAAAGTAATTCATTGATAAGCTTTTAATTGCTTATTATAAGTAATGATGATTTTGTTTCATTGACTAAAGTCTACAGATCAATCAAATCAATCAATGGTATTAGATTTGTCATCAACAGAGATGAGGAAATCATCATTAGTAAATCATGTATAAGATTTAGGAAGAGTTAGTTCGGCTCTAACTTTATCAACAGTAGTATCAATGTCATTACCAACTAAGTTCCAATAAAGTTCAGCATATCACATTCATGAGAAGTTTTTAATTAATCAATATGCAGA
>JAZQNA010000024.1:0-3303 GCA_045627125.1 Candidatus Absconditabacterales bacterium
AGAAACAATAGCAAAAATAGAAAAGATATTAAATCATAAACCTAGGAAAATATTGTGATATCGTACACCCTTTGAAAGTTATTACAATTTACAACTGAAATATTTTAACTAATGGTGCACTTTGCTTGAAAATTAATCTATTTTTATATTTTGAAAATCAGTTATCGTAGTTATAATACAATTATTAATTATTACTAATTACATATAATGGCAGATACAGAATATAAAATAAATCTGATATTAGAAGCTCAGAATAAGGCATCTACTGAGATACAAAAAGTGAGCTGACAGATAACAGGAATGCAAGATGCTCTAGCTAGAATATGAATTTCTGCTATAGCTATTTCTGCCGTTAAGAAAGCTTCTTCTGCTATTATCGAATTAGCATGAAATCTAGAACAAGCAGAAGTTGCTTTTTCTACTATGCTATGAAGTGAGGAAAAAGCTACTCAAATGCTTAATGAATTATCTGATTTTGCTAAGAATGAACCGTTTTCTATTGCTATTACGCCAGAAGCCACAAGGAAACCAGTAAAACGTTGGAAGAGAGGATTTTGGGAAATTGCTTGTCGGGCTGGTGTGCCAATTGTTCCTACTTATATTGATTTCAGTA
This sequence comes from Candidatus Absconditabacterales bacterium, assembly GCA_045627125.1. Taxonomy (GTDB): domain Bacteria; phylum Patescibacteriota; class Gracilibacteria; order Absconditabacterales; family Absconditicoccaceae; genus UBA3291. The sequence goes on from JAZQNA010000024.1 coordinate 614, forward strand.
AAAAAGAAATTGGAGCTTTCGATACTATCTGGCCCACTGATGATTATGAAGCAGATTTACTGAGAATCCGTTCAAGCTGGAATTGATTGGGTTGTAGAGAAATTAGATTGGTTAACAAATAAGGTTAGAAGTATAGTATGAACATTAAGAAATGCTTGGAAATCTGCTAAAGAAGCAGCTACTTCTGCTGTATCGAGTGCTGTAAGTAGAGTATCATCTTTACTATCATGAGAAAGAGCTAAATGATGACCAGTTTATGCAGGAAAAACATATTTAGTATGAGAGAAAGGTCCAGAATTATTTACTGCTCCTAGTAATTGAAAGATAATTCCTAATAATGAGATTACTAATAATAACTGAGTTACTGTTAATATTAATTGAGTAAGTGTAAGGAACGATACAGATATAGAAAGTATTACAAATGAGATAATTAGAAAAATTAAGTTAGAAAGAAATTTTGGTATTGCTTAAATTTAATAAAAAACGTGTAAAGATGTTTGACTTTCACTACACGTTTTTTTAATTTATATTATTAAATTATTTCTTGTATCCCTTCATAATCCAATTACCTTCACCGGTTTCAGGATTATATATTTCATAAGTAATAGAATCTTTTGTGAATACTAATACTAAATCTAATCAAAGGAACCCTCCTGGAATTCTAGCCTCATGAGTGGCCGGATTGTAATCTATTTCTACAACCTCTCATTCCTCAAGGTTAGAAGCACGAATCTTAGTATCACTAATTTTTTCAATAATAATCTCTGCTGTATCATTTTCTCAAGGTTTAATTCATGCATTTTCATTCACATCATTAAAAATGTAAGTTCAGTATACATCGAAATCTTCAGCTTCTTTAGATTCATTTTTATCTTCTTTTTTAATTTCTTCTGTATATTGATTTGATGATTCGATTACTGATAAGATATTTTCTGTATGATCTCATCCTTCTTCATTAGGATTATATGCTTTATGGCTTTCAATAAATTCATCAGCCACTTTTGTTGTAATTTCAAAGTCATAATCATCCTCTGTAAACATTGCAGCAATCTCATCTTTTTCTTCTTGAGACAATTCTAATTTATCTTCAAATTCTTTCATTTTTGCTTTATCTTCATTATCTCATCATATACCAAACATTGTTTCAAATAATGTGAATTTCAATTGTCAATTTTTCTCTTTCAAAACTCCACCAAGCACTTTACCATCTTCTATTCAATCTTGTATCGTTCATGCTATGTATGAAAAGGCATCTGTTAAGTTAGCAGCTAGATGTTCTGCATAATCTGCACTTCATACTCCATAGAATCATATTACACTTCATATAGGAGCTACAGCTTCTTCAACTCTATCAAAAGCAGCTGATACTTTATTATCTTCTCCAACAATAATTACAGATCATAAAGATCAAACTTCACATGCAGTATTAATTCCATTAATAATTATTCCTCATTTCTCCATCGCTCCAGCAAATCATGCTGCACCTCAAGCTGTAGCAACACTTATATAAAGCTGAGCTGCTGATCAAGCAGTTTTTAAAGTCTTAGCTACTTTATAACAGTTATTAGCATAATCTCCAAAATCAGAATAAGCATCACTTTTTAAAATTTCTTGAGCCATTTGTAATTGTTTATATGCTCTTTTTGAATCGATATTAAGTTGTTCAGCAAGAGTCTTTACTCCTTTTCAATAAGGAGCTTTATCGTATATCGCTGTAATAGCCTCAGCCCATGTCCTAGCATTATTATTCTCTGCAGCATATACTTTAGGTATTACGAAATTAATTAATTCTTTATTATTAAGAGAAACAATTATCTTATCTTCTCATTTATAATTATCAGAGACTTCGATTAATGCAGCACTTTCGGATTCAGAAACTTCAAATGCTTTTGTAGTGTCATCTACTAATTGGTTATATTCTTCCATATTACCATTTTCAATATCATAGGCCAATAATTTTTCAAGATACATTCTTGCAACAATATATGTGTTAAGAGATGTGGCAGCAGATGTTTGTAAGTTCTGTAACTCTTCGCTTGCTTTTTCAATCTTTACTTCAAAGGTCTCAATACTTCATTTATTATTTGAGCATCCATATAAAGTAGTTAATGCGAATATTCATATTAAGATTAAGGTTAACAATTTTTTCATTGTCAATTGTTTAATTAAAATAAAATCATTAATCTAGTTGTGTGTATAGTAATATATTATATAATGTCAACTCATATACTAGCTCTATTTATATTTCTTAATCCTACATTCCTAATTATACCATATATCATTTTGAATCTGATTTAATTTTTATGTATTGAATATCAGATATAGAAAGTATTACTAATGAGATAATTAGAAAAATTAAGTTAGAAAGAAATTTTGGTATTGCTTAGACATTGACAAAATATTGTAAATATGTATATATAACATCATAACAAAACATTAAATATTCTGACATTATGAAACTGTTTGGTTTTTTAAGAAGAAGAAAGGAGGCTGAATTACAAAAGCAGAGAGAACTAGAAGAGCAGAAAAAACAAGAAGAATTACAAAGGAAACTCAAAGAAGCTGAAGAGTTAAAAATCAAGCAAGCAAATTGCACACACGATTGGGAACACAAACGTGAATGGGTTTGGGTTGGCTCTGATGGAGCATCTGATGATTATGCTTGGTGTGAATATTATCGTTGCACAAAG
>JAZQNA010000025.1:0-4195 GCA_045627125.1 Candidatus Absconditabacterales bacterium
ATATAAAATTATATAAATAAAAATAGTAACAGTTTCATAAAATTTAAACATATCATAAATATGTTTTATTTTTATATATGAAAGTATTTGGCATTTATATGCTGATATGTTCTTAAAAATAAATAAATAATTATCATATGAAAAGCATAAATGAAATAATTAACAATGCACTAAATGAGGCAAAGGAAAACGTTGTCAATTGGGAAGTAATCAAGCAAGAATCGCTTGACCCAGAAAAACAAATTTCAAAGGAAGTTTCCCTTGGAAAAATCAAAGCACAGAATACTGGGTATCTATATATCAATACATCAAAAAATACAATTGTTTTTTGTAATGGTGATTCTGAATTGCCTGCTTGGCTTATCTGGGAAAAGTATGGAAAGCTAGGTTCTGATTGGAAATTTGATAAGATATCAGGTATTTGTTCAAGATTAAATGAAAATGATATGGTTGAAATTCTTATTCCGTTGAATGATGATGGTCTTGTACCAAAACTTGATAAAAAATAAGCTAAACATATATAAATATTTTATTTTAAATTTATGACAAAAGAAGAATTGATTGTTGAGATACAGAAAGTATGTGGTCTCAACACTAATATAGTTAATTCTCTAGTCAATGATTTAGACAACTACACTGAAGAAAATACTAGACCACTTGCAAATCTAGTATGGAACTTGTGGGGGGGGGAAGGTGTAGATGAGGAATCTGTGATAGAGAAGATATATGAATATTTAAATGGATCATCCAAAGATTATAGTATAGCAAAATTTATTGCTAAAATAATTATGGATGAAAATTTTAATCTACTTACTACTGATGTATCTAAATATACTTCACTTAAAATAGATGGTGAAGAAATTATTGTTCCTGTGGAGAAAAAAGAAATAGGATACTATTATGAAGGAGATGCAACTATATTTCAAACAAACTGTTTTGCCGGAACAGATTTAACTGAGAACTTATGTGTAACTATAGGTAGGGAATTAGAAGAAGGAGAAACATTTGTTATGGGTACGTTACTGCAAGGAAATATCCAAATTATGGTAAATGATTTAACTGAGGCAATAATATATGATGAAATGCAAAAAGCTTATATTTTAGCATTACCAGAAGAACAGAAAAAGATTGTTAAAGTGTTTGATAAAATATATTTAGGTATAATAAAACCAGGATATCAAGTAGATTCAAATAATTATTTATTATCTGGTGAGTTTGCCAATAATTGTTATTGTTTTACAGAAATATCTGAATATCCTATAATTACTAGAGAAGTTAACATATCTGAAGATACAGAATTGACTCCGGATGTATTTTGTAATATTGGGTGTAAAAATGTAAAACTTTATACTGATCCATCAAAAATATCTGATAACACCTTACTTGATTGTATTTATTTATTAGTATCTGGAATTGAAACACGTTCCAGTGGTCTATTATCTGAAGCTATTAAAGAAGGTGATATATCATATAAAGATGGATATTATGATATTACCAATCTATATAATGTAATGAACACTGCCGGAGAACTTGGACTTCCAGATGAATATCTTGGTAGTTTAATAGTTTTAAATAATGATGGAGCACTGATTGACCAAAAGATAGTATATGGATATGAAAATAAATTAGAAGGTCCATATTTCTTTAATGATAATAATTTACATACAGTACAATTTGAAACTGATACAATTTCTGAATCACTTTTTGAGACATCATGTATGACAGAGTTATCAATAAGCAATAAGATAGCTTCTATTGGAGACCGTGCATTTCAAAATTGTTTTTTCTTATCTTCTGTAACTATACCTGACTCTGTAACTTCTATTGGAGAAGGCGCATTCTATGAATGTATTTCATTGACTTCTATAACTATACCAGATTCTGTAACTTCTATTGAAAATAATGCATTCATTTATTGTTCTTCATTAACTCAAGTTACTTTAGGCAACTCAATAGAAACTATTGGAAATGATGCATTTAAATATTGTTGTTCATTGACTTCTATAACTATACCGGATTCTGTAACTTCTATTGGAGGAGGGGCATTTGATGAATGTTATTTTATAGATTCTAACTTTATAAATCAATCTACTTGTGTATCTTTAGATAATTGGGGTGCATGTATATTTAACGATGCAATAGAAGAAAATGGATTAATTTATTCAGACATAACCGCATTGTATGCTCGTAAAAATATAACAAATACTGAAATACCAAATAACATACAAATTATTGGAGAAGATGCATTCTGTGACTGTTTTTTATTAACTTCTGTAATCATACCATATTCTGTAACTTCTATTGGAGATGGTGCATTCCTACAATGTTATTCATTGACTTCTATAACTATACCAGACTCTGTAACTTCTGTTGGAAATTATGCATTCGATCAATGTACTTCATTAGCTCAAATTATTTTAGGCAACTCAGTTCAAACCATTGGAAATCTTGCATTCCAATATTGTTCTTCATTGACTTCTATAACTATACCAAATTCTGTAACTTCTATTGGATATAGCGCATTTTATAATTGTACTTCATTGACTTCTATAACTTGTGAAGCTACAACTCCACCATCAATATCTAATAATACACTTCCAGAGACTTCTGTTGTGCAGCATATATATGTACCTGCAAGTTCAGTAGATGCATACAAGTCAGCTTCTGGATGGAGTACTTATGCAAATAGAATAACTGCAATAATATAAAAATATGAATTAATTTATAATATGATAGAAAAAATAACCAGAAAGCAATTTTATGACAATATAGACAATTTCATAAATGGTGAAGAAAATAAAACTTTATACTGGGTTTATGATGATACTGCAGTAAATTATGGGAATCAGAAAGATTGTAATTTAGAATGGTGTAAAGAACATAATATAGAAGCTAATGATGCTAAACGTAATGGTGGATGCATTGTTAGTGCTAAAGGAAACATAAATATGGTTGATATCAGAGATTTTGATAACAAATTTTGGTATTCCTCATATGTTTTAAAACGATTTGTGATCTTTTTAATATCTAAAGGTTTACCAGCTAGATATGACAAGAATGATGTAATGATAGGTAAATATAAAATAGCTTCTGGAATAAGCACAATCATTACAACAAACTGTAAAAGACAATATTCCGGCATACAAATATCAATCAATCAAGACTATGAAATAATAAAGAATGTTTGTACCAAAAAATTGATGAAAGTACCTAAAGCATTATCTGATTATGGAATAACTACTGAAGATGTAGAAAACTGGATAAATGATACATTTGGTGAAAATTCAGATAAGAACTCACATAACTTTATGTTTAAAAAACAACACAAATAATATAAGAATAAAGGAGAAGATTTAAATCTTCTCCTTTTTCTTTTTGTTCATATTAATAATCTCTTCTTCAGTCATTGGTTCCCATCTATCAAAATCCCACTTAAAAAAATCTGAACAGACAAAATTATGATCCATTATATTTTTCCATGTAGACTCAGGAGTGTATTGAACTCCTAATTCTTGGGCTTTCTTTCTACAAATTTCAAGAACTCGTTCTTTTTGCTCATCAACATTGTCTTGCATGAGCTCTACAGAGTACATAGTTGAAAGAGCATCAGAAATATCATCTGTAGTAGAGCAATATGCTAACCTTCTTTCTAAGAAAGCTACAACAAAATTGCCATTTCCAGCAGATGGCTCTAAAAAAGTCTTTGAGAAGTCTATGAAATTCTCTTCAGACACTTTATCTAGCATCTTATTGACAAGCTCTCTTGGTGTGAAGAACTCTTGTGTCTTGAGACCAGTCTTTCTTCTAGCCTTTCTTACTTCAGTTGCGTATTCTAAATCTTTATTATCCATACATTATTAAAATAGAAATAATACGTTAAAAATTCAATAAAAAAGAGCACCTTTAAAAAGAGTGCTCTTCAATTAGTATTTATTGAAATCTTTTTAGTTGCTTTTAACAGGCCGTATATTGAGACCACAACTTATATCAACAGTTATAACTTCATATCGTGTAGTCTCTGCAGTGAACATATTTGCTGCTAACTCTCTATATAGCTCTGAGGTCCATAGATTTGCACTTGAGAACTGCTCTTCAAATGAACCACCAAATTTATAACCACCGAAAGGTATCTTTATATTCTTGTCATCATGTCTCTTGCTTTTAAGAACTAACATTATCATCTCTGAGTCCTCAT
>JAZQNA010000026.1:0-23456 GCA_045627125.1 Candidatus Absconditabacterales bacterium
TAATCATCATACAATACATGATAATCATCAGCTAATCCGATCTCCATTCATATGAGATATATCTACACATTCTATAATATTAGGGAACTTATGAAAATGATAACGTGCTTGAAGTTTCTTCAGCAAATCATTTTGAACTCATAGTCACTGTAACGAAGTTGATAGAACATAAGAATCAAAAAATCACTCTAACATTTTTAATAACGAAGCGCTCTCCTCTTTATTAAATGAAACCTTGTTAGAAAAAGCTAAAAGAGAAAAGTTTGAGCTTCATTCAAAAGTTTTATCCGTTTGTAAATTCAAATCTCATACTTCTGCTTCGATTCATGCCTTAATCCAATATACATCTCAGTCTTCTATAGGAGTTTCTTGACGAACAATATCTATCAATTTTCATTCATAAAAATTAAGAAGGATACTGATATTACATAAGGCTATTTCTTTGATACATAATACAAATCCAGTTAAGTCTTTTCATAGTTCTACATGTTGTTTTTCAACCAATTCTTCTATATGAAGATACATATCACGAACTTGTCATGCCCATTCAAAATTCTGAGTTTTTACTGCAGAATCTATCTGTGAAAGCATTTCTTTTTCTATAGGCTTAGTATTTCACTTGAAGAAAGAATTAAATATCTGTAATCTTTTCTTATATTCATCTTGTACACTACTAATATCTTTAGAATGTTTACATTTCTCGCACCATCAATCACAAAGTCAAAAATAGAAATCTGAACACACTTTTCATTCTGAGAACTGAGAATTAGAACAAGTACGATATTTTAGTACTGAACGAAGATATTGCATCAACTTTTTGAGTTCTTTTGTGTTATGTTTAGGTCAAATATATGTAGCCTTATCTTGTTTTTTCATCCTTGTAGTGAATACTTGAGGGATCTGAGAATCTGAAAATTTGATATATGTATATCAATTTCATCATTTTAACATACAGTTAAAAAAAGGCTTATGTTTTTTTATCAGATTATTTTCCAAGTATAACGACTCACTTTCATTAGAAACTACAAAAAAATCTACTTTAGATGCTTTTTGTAACATCTCCTGCTTTCGAAGTGAATTTGGAGCAAAATATTGAGATACACGTTTTTGCAAATTCTTTGCTTTTCATATATACAAAATAATTCATTTCGAATCTTTGAAAAGATATACTCAAGGTTGTTCTGGAATATGAGAAAGATCTATCTGCATTATAACAATAAAACTAAAATTAACTTTCAGTTCTCTTAATCTTTTTAACTTCTAACCATAATATCTTTAGTTTTCACCAATTTAATAGTGCAACAATTCATACATAAAATAGGCAAATTCATGCTAATATAAATAAAGTCTGAACTCTACCAGAATTAATAAACAAATTGAATGTATTTCTTATCCATCGAAACAATATACAAAGCATTCAAATAAGCATAAGATTCTTTCAAAAGAATTTCCAATCAAATATAAATGGATGTTCCTTTGTAATAATCCATAATCAGCCAGCAAAAGATACAACCCATGATAAAGCCAATACAGATATTACAGCATGTAAATCCATATTGAATACATATAATGCTAACACATTACAAATTACATTAAAGATTAATGAAAGTAATAATATTGAGAATCTTTGTTTTATCTTTCATAATCATGCCAATAAGTAAAAATTTAAACTGTTTAAACAATTAAATATTAATAATGGTCATAAGATCTGTAACAACTCTCAAGAAAATCTAAATTTTTCTCAGTAAAAGATAACTGCTATTTCTTGTCAGAAAACTAAGAATATTCATCAAACTACAATAGCCAAAAAAGCAAAATGTGTATACATCATAGATTCTAAAAGTCTGAATTTTTCTTTTTCTTTTCTTGTTGAAAGTTCTGTTGTTACAGGAAATAGTAAAGCTAAAAATGGTCAAACTAAAGCTAAAAAGATATTTAATAATGATAACATATTAGTGAAGTATCATGAAGATTCTGCTCAAAGTTTATTCAGCACTAATTGTTGATCTACATTACTTAATAAAGTAGATACATTTGTTGTAAGGAATACCCAAAAAGCATATTTAAACTGAGTTGAAATTATTTCTTTATCTATTGGATCCCTTTCCCCTTCAAATAAATAATAATATTTTTTTATTAACAAAGAAATTCATACTGATATTCAAATAGCGACTCAAATAATCCAAGCTAAAGCAAAAAGACTTACACTAAAACTAGCAGACAACCAAAAGATTATTGCAAAAATTAATGCAGAGAATGTATTACACACATTCATTAGTCCAGAGCAAAAGGTATCTTGAAACGCAACAAATACTGCATTACACACTTGAATCATATTATATCCTAGGAAATAGAAGGACATAATTTTGATTACTTGAGCTGCTTCTATTGCATGAAAATGGTTTATTGCCAACCAATCAGCATTACAATATAATAACAGAAATATAATAATTCCTGTTATCAATTGCATAAAAAATGAGAGTCAGATTGTGTTCTTAATCTGTCACTTTTTACCTTCTATCCAAAACTTTGGAAGAAAATATTGCATAGATTCAGTAAGTCCTAAATCGTTATAGCTATATAATAAAGAAATTAAGCTTAACACTCAGTAGAATATACCGACATCTGCGACTGTTAAAGTATTAGAAGCTAATAATCTTAACAGATATGATAATGGAGCTAAAAATACGACAAAAAGGTATGCTCGGAATCATTTAGTTATAAGCTTTTGCGCTAATGTCTCTTGTTTTAGTGGATCTTTCTGCATATTAGAACTTTAATATATTTAATTTATCAGTTACAGCTTTAGAAATCTTATCAGAGACAGAATCTGATAAATTCTCTATTCATTCGTTATATTGATTTTTTATATTTTGGACAGCTCAAGATAATCATTCTTTGGCCAGTCAAACATATCAAGATAGCTCATCATTATAATAACTTTTAGCGTATCATTTTACAATATTAACTGTTCACGACAAGTTTTCTGGAACTAAATCCGATAAATCTCCTGAAACAATATTCGATAAATTTGATGGGATGATATTTGCATAATTTCAGGATAATTCTGGCAATGAGAAATCGATTTGATTTCCGTCTAAAGATATCTTAGGAGTTAAAATATTTTCTTTAGGTGCTGTACATCATGAAAGTAATATGATTCACGCTATCAAAGATATGAGACAAAAATACTTTATTTTCATTAAATAGCTATACAAATAAATTACATATGTTTAATTATATGAGAATCTATAATAAAAACAAGCTAAATCGAGATTTTAACTTAGGCAAAAAAGTCTGCATTTTTTTGACTTTTTTTTGATTTCAGAATATAATATGAGTGATTTATATTTTACTATGTAATCTATTAATAATGTCAAATCCTAACACTTTGGACTATTCGAATTTAGAAAGCAGTTTAAAGACTACCAGAAGTAGTGTTGATATGACTAAAAGAGTAGCGAAAGAAATTTGAGATTTATTTTTAACTAAAAACCCAAATCGATCTAAAAAATTAAATAGACAGCAGTCTCATCTAAATGATCTTTCGAGCAATATTGAATGAGCTTCAGAAGCTTTAAAGGTAAGATTTAATATAACTGTAAATGCATTAATAACGAAATGATTGCTAAAGACAGACAATATTAAATCTATCAAACTCAATGGGTTAAAAACCCCAGATGAAAAGTTACAAAGCATAATGAATACTTTAATATCAACTTTATCTGATAGCGAAAAGTCCACCTTAAACGATGAAATATCAAAAGGAATGACTGAATACTACCAAAAACTAGAAGATGGTCAAAAATTAACAGATGAAAGAAATTCTTTGAAAAAAGAAAATGAAGAATTAAAAGCTGATGTAGAGGCATCAGAAGCAGTAAATGATGTTGTCGAACAAGCATTACTAGATAGGTGGAATCTAAACAAGTATCGTTTATTAGGACGCTCAATACAAAAAGCAAAAGAAAAGGCAGTTACCCCTTTAGAAGCTTCAAAAAAAATCATTAGGAAGATTTCCAGATCTATGTGAGCAAATCGTACAAAAGATGTTAATGGACAATATACAGCGGCTGCTAAAAAGATTGCAGAGAAAATTAGTACTTGAAAAAATGATGAAAAAGTATTGATGAGATTTGCAATGAAAGAATTAAATAAAGCTTATGATACCTATTTAAAAGAAACAACAATTTCAAAAGATACAAGAAATGAAAATTTAAAAAGAGTTAATAAGCTTATGGCAGCAGCCTAGTATTTTATATTTTAATCTGTACGATTCATGAACACATTAAAAGACCTTGTAAATAAAGTATATACAGAGCTTCAAGCGACTGATCGAGTAAAAGAATATCCTGATTTAACAGAAAAATGATCAGTAGCTGATGATTTACAGTTTATTGCATTAGATATTATGCCAAACTTTGTTTCTAAAAGTAAGTTAAGCGATTTTATAGAAGCTAGCGAAAAATCTTATACTGAAACAACCTTTAAACAGTATGTTTCAAACTATTCTGAATTCTTGAATGAAGTTGAAAATCAATTTTATCAAAGTTTATTAATCGGACTAGCTGAATAAAAATACAGCATTATCAGAAAGAAAACTATGATATTCAATACGATAAAAATCGCTATATAATTAGCGATTTTTTGTTTTCTATGAATCAAGTCCTATTATAAATTTCTATCTTTCCAATATCCATAATCTCAATCTCTCATTTGGTGAAGATATTTTATATACTGAGATCATTTCGTCTCATCATTGATTGCTTGGCTATGGTATTCTTTTTGATGAGTCGTTAAGATAATATTTTCAGATAATACATCTTTTGATATTGTTGGATATAATTGCTTAAATGTCTTTCTATTTATCACACGAGTTCATTTACCAAAAAATTCTCATGCGTCAAAATATAGACTTTTTCAATCAAGTCAAATAAAGCGTCAACAAGAGAACGAATAATCTTCCCTTCAACGTCCACAAAAATCTTCTCTTATTTTATTAGTCAGATTTATAGTCCTTATTGCTTCTTTTAATCATTCTTCTGTATGTTGAAAATCGATATCCAATCAATCTCACCAATCAGATTCAGCATATTTCTCAATATGGATTTTCTTTATTTTTGAAAAATCTATTCACTTATCTCATTGCTTAGCCGTACATCATTTTAATGTTAATTTCACTTCTTTTTCATAAGAGCGAACAACAAAAATTTCAGGATTGCTTTCATCATACTCAACAGTAAGATTTCTTCTAGCACTATCTTCAGGTCAATAAGCTTTTTCTATTTCATCTACTATTTTATTAACATAAATTTGAATAGGATTTTTATCTTCAGCTTCGGGTCATTGATCATGAGGTGTCCATAAGCTTTTTCAATTCTCATCTTTTTGACTATTTAAATAATTTACAAACAGAGACAAATGTGTTCATTTTTTTATCGTATCACACATCTTTCTAAGCGATGAATTTTCATCTAATATAGCTCATCCCACATATCCTGCAGTTCATCATACCAAAGCTCAGATAGCCGCTCATTTTATTCAAGCGCAATATCATCACAAAAGTCATCATCACAAGGTTCAAGTTCATCATAAAATTAGTTTCCACAAATCTGAATCACTTCAACTTATGAATTCAGTTTGACCTGAGTCAGACAATCAAACCGAGATATCTCATCGTTGATTTATTGTAAATGGTGTTTCACTATTTCACCTTCCTTTTAATTTTCTCTTTGCAAAATTTACAATATTTACAGCATGCAGCAATTGCTCCCAATCTGGGAATTCAACATCTAGTCATTCAATTTTTTTATGCTGATAATCTATTTTTGTTTCTTCTCAATAGGATGAGACCTTTTGAGTAGAGTTATCATAATCTATTCATTCAAAATGGGCATAAAAGCTTCAACATTTATTATCAGAATTAATTCAGTTACGAACTTCAGCCTCAACTTTTGCCTTAGCGTCCTCAAATGATAAATTTAATCCCAATAAATCCTTAATCAATCACTTTATGTGATTCCAATGTTTATAAATTTGCACCCCACCAACAGCTGTTCAAACAGTAATTCATGCTCAAATTAAAAATTTTTTCCACCAAGAATCTTTCTTTTCTTTTTTTTCTTCTTTTTCATCAGATTTGTCATTATCTCCTCTATCTTTTCAAAACAATTTTTTGAATCATTTTACTACTAACGCTACAGCCCCTACTCAAGTAGCAACAAATCATACTGTACGAATTAGATTTTTTCATCACTCTTCCTTCCATTTCTCTAAATCTCGAACATCATACCATTGATCTCCTATCCATTCTCATGTTTTTCATAAAAATCATTTTTCTTCTGTAATATTTTCATTTCATGTTTTGTTTACTATTGATTCTCCTATAGGTCCAGCTATGGAATCTTCTGTTCATTCTATTTTTTGTGTAAGAACAGAAAGTTGTACATCAATAATATCATTTAATGTATCTAATTGCGCTTGCGCTTTTTCTTTTTCTGATTTAGACTTTTCATCTGTTTTATCTTGAAGTTCATTTATCCTCTGCTCAACAAATACTTTTTCAGCTTTAGCTTCTTTTTTTAGCTCTTCTATTTTCTTTTGTGTTTCTAAATCCGAAAATGATTCATTCTTCAAAGCTTCTCGTGAAGATTTTATTGAAGAAACTTTTTGCTCATGTTGTTTTGTTTGTGATGACATAAATAAATTATTATAATAATAAATAATTAATTATATTTAGATTTCCAAAAAATGCAAAGAATTGAGAAGTTTTATTTATAATAAAAACTAGTAAATAAGCTTTATTATCTACTAATTTTCAAATATTTTTATTATAAATTCAACCATTAACTTAATGATTATAAATCAGCAGCTTCTCAATGAATATGACTAATAACTTTAATATTTCATTTACTATCAAGTGAATAGCTACAAGCAGCCAATCCCGATATTCCTGCCTTAGCTCATTTTTCCAGTAAATACAATGGAAGTACTATTTCTTTTCAATCATGGGCATTATTTTTGATATATTTTCTTATCTCTTCTTTAAAAAATTCTTGATTTTCTCTATTGTTAATAAATTCATCCATTATCTTTGAATACATTTTAATGGTTTCTTTGTTCGCTTGGTGAGAATTTCATCATCCAACCATATCTCATTGAAGGAATCAATCAGAATCCAATATTCATTTCTTTAAATTCTTGATGTTCTCAATATTGTTTAAATCTCTCAATTCTGAATCTTCTTCTGTAAATGCACGATCATGATCCCATCGTCATTCTTCATTCAAACGCCAAACTCATTTCTCAATTTTTCAGTCTTTTCAGATCTTAGCATCGAAATAAATTCAATTAGTAGAAGCATCAGCTTCTGAATAAAAATACTTCATTGTCTCTAAATCATTTTCTCAGTCATATCCTAAGCATTCTTTTGCAATCGTAAACAGTATATCTTGTCAAAGATTTGAGGATATTCAATACGCTTTCTGGAATTCTATATTTGACATAAACAAGTTACGATTTGGTGTTTCAGCTCATTCTATTACCGTTCATGCAAACGCAAAGTTTTCAAGGAAATAATTAATCTGATCATAATTTATATTTCAATTAAATTTAGGAACACCATCTTCTCAAACCGTATCTGGTTTAAAATCCATAGTTGGCAAATCTGACAATCATAATCATAATGTCTTATATTGCATATATTTTTGGAAGAAAATAGCATTATTTAACTTATCTCCCTCTAATCAGATAAATTGATTAAAATATGGCAACTCCGAATAATAAAGATAAAGCGTTCTGTTTGATTGCTCATATAATTTTTCTAGTTTATCGAATAATGTTGAATTCTCCTGTTTTAATCAATCTCTTACGTACTCTACATACTTATCTGGACTTTCTGTATCTTTAGATGTATATGAAGCATCTGCCTCAGCCACTACTGCAATACGAGATTCCCTTAATAAATTATTAATAGATTGAATTCATTGACAACTTTCTTGTGCACCTTTTGTGATAACATCTTTCTTTTTATCTATATATTTAGTTTTTATATAACTAAACCTTTTTTCTGTTATTTCATTCAATTGCTGCTTTTGTTGTTCTACTATTTCTTTTAACTCACTATCTCATAAAACTTTAGGATCATTTAAGTCAAATGCTGCATATGGATAATTTTGAAGTTCTTCTAAATATACCAAAGCTTTTACTCAATCAGCTTTAGTTGGAACGACTCATTTTTCTTTTTGTTTAATAGAACTTCTTCATAAGAAATATCATCAAATTCCCAACGGATTCATCAATGCTGTCCATCAAGATTCTCACATTTGATCTATCCATGTACGTTCAATATTTTTATCCCAAGCATCAATTTGTACCAGAGTTTGCTTAATCTTTGGCATAGTTTGTTGCTTAAAGTCTTCATAGTTTTGTTTAAATGTATCAATATCTTCATAGTATTTATTAGCAACTCTTTCCATAGCACCTAGCGCCATAGCAACTCATGCACCGACCCATCCAATACCAGGAATTAACATCATTACTCATGCAGCAGTGGCAAATCATGCCGTAACTCGAGCCTCTTGCTCTTTTCGCTCTCATCTCTCGGGATTCCATTCCTTTATCTTATTAGCCTCTCCAACATTATTATACAATGTATATCAAGTTATTGCAAAGTCTGCTATTGCTAAGGCAGTACCTGCAATTCTTCAAGCCTGTTTTACTCCAGGGCTGCTTAAAAATTTTTGCAATTTACTTAATTCTCAATAAGAAGCTCCATACTCTACGATATCTTTAATCTTTGTCTTATTAGATGTATTTGCTATTTTTAATAAAATATCATCAGAAAGATTAGTTACACTCATTCATGACGATGTTAAAGCATCCTTAATATCATCTATTTTGTCTGCTTTTTGCAATAAATTTAATAATTCCTTTCCACCAGTACTTGACAACTGCATTGATATTGCCCTAAGTTCACTCATTCATGCTTCCGTCAATGTTGTAAATCATTTTTCTACATTCATAATTCAGTATTTATTTAATGATTTCATTCATTCTGGTGTGATGGATTTTCTTCGCTCATTTAATGATTCAATTTGCTTAGATATATTTCAAGACACACTCTTAAATCTTGGATTATTCTTTATCTTAGAAAGAGCCTCAGAAGTTTTTTTACAAGCAGCCTTAGTTTTATCAGCTAATTTAGATCGTTTACTACTATTTAATTTTAACGCATCTATACTATCATCTGCAAATCAGGCCTTTTTTAATTTATCAAAATTTTTCAATCAATTACGTGTAACACGTTTTATATCAATTTCTTTACTTGATTCTCAAGCTTTTATAATAAACTCTTCAAATTTAGATAAATCTGAAGGATCGATTTTTCAAATATACTTAGCCAAATATTTACCATATGTTTCAGGTGCTAGAGAGGATTGCTTTAGATAATTCAGCATTTTTGTTGATGTCATAATGTATATATCATCTGCCTTATCAACAGTACGTAAATTATCTACGAAAGCTTTTGTCATTTTATATTCAATATCACGCTCAGCACCAGCCTGCTTCAATTGGTCACAAACATCATCCAATTCTTGTAATTTTTTTGCAGCATTAACATTAAATGTATATTTCATATTTTGCTTACTAAGCGTTACTGCATCTTTTGCTCTGGTTGACCATGTTCAAGTACGTTCAGTAGAGAATAACATTTTTGCAATATTTTCATTCTCTGGATGTCTTCTTAAAATATCTGAGGCAACTTTTGCATTTTTTGGATCTAATCAATATAAAGTCTGGAATAATTCTTCAGAAGATGATATAATACCTCATCACGCAGATGTAAAATTCTTCATTCACAAACTTTTTGCAATTTTTGCAGCTTTATTTGGAGAAATTCTTCCATTAGCCAAATCCCATTTTAATAAGTAATCAGCATCTTTATACATACTCTTTCATAATGTTCATGGTAATCTATTTCTAAGAGAATGATTTGTAACTCTACTCAAGCCTGCTCTTGTTCATTTGTAAGTCCAATTCACTGCATGTCTAACTGGAGAATGGCTTTTCAAAACCAATGTTCATGTCATAGCATCAAAAGATACAATAGCTCAGAGTCCCATTCCTATAGATTTGATAACATTTCAATCTTTAACAAGTTCTAGTGTTCTTTTTACAGAATTTCACAACACTACCCATGAATCCACATACCTATAAATAATGTTTCCATTTTTTTCTCTAGTCTCTGTAACATTAGCAGTTGTTGTCTCTAATGATTTCTGAAATTTAAAATAATCATTAATTATGTTCTCTAAATCATCAAAATCAGATTCTGAAAAAGTTTTATTGTTAACTGCTTTTTCTTTTATTAGATTTACTTTATCTTTATAAACCTTTACAACATCTTCATATCATCATATAGTATTTAAATAATCCTTTGTACTATCCTCAGGGTTCACAATATTTAAAACCGGTAAATATGCTGTAAGCCAACTTCTACTACCAACATTATCAACATGCTCTTCAAACTCCTCGCAAATTTGTATTAATTTTTGTCTATCTGCTTCATCCAATTTTCAATTATTTAATTTTTCTTTCAATTCTTGAATATTACTAATATCGTCATCATCCTCAATATTTAGCATTTTTTGTCTGTCTTTATCTATTCTATCAACCTGTTTTTGAGTCAAAGATGATAAGTTTCAATCTAAAACTTGTTGCTCAGCTAATAACTTATATGCTTCAAATGGACTAAGTTTATCAAAAATATTCATATTTGGCTTAATATTCTTTTCATACCATTCATCATCTCATAATTTATCTTCAATCATTTCTAATTGATTTTCTTCTGACATATTCGTAAATTTTTCTCATTCAGTTCTCACTAACACATCACGAGCATATTTTTCTTCTAATCTATCTCTTCTTGTTTGTAAATAAGAAATAGTAGACATACTTTTTCTAAACACAGTTCTAATAATAGCTTCTGCATTCTGATTTCATTTTAGATGTTCAATAAATTCTTCTGCACTATTAGCAACATTTAATTTAGAAACCAAATCTCAAAGTCAAAGACTATCGCCTATTTTATTTGCAGCATTAGCAATAGGTTTAATTAAGAATTTTTTTAATTGTTCTAAACTCCATTTTTTTAAAGAATCTCGCAGAATGTGTCATTCACTTCATATCACTTCATTATAAAATGCTCATTCTGATAATAGATGGTCCATATCTTCATACCTTCCAGCCAAGATAGCTGGTACCAATCCTGCAGCTCAGGTATCAAAATCCGAATCTCCCAATCTATTTTCTACATATTCTGCTTGTCATGCTCATCAAGCTACATTTCAATAATAGTCATTCATTGCATTTGCAAAATTTTCATAAACTTCTCTATCTTCCTTGGAAAGGGACTCATAATCTTTTCTTTGCTGATCAACAGAACCTCATGGAGTACTATCTCATACTTCGTTTTCGTCTTTATGATTAAATGGATTCCAATCTCAAGTCATCATTCCATGAGCAACATAATATGCCAATGTTCAAATTCATGTCCACTTTACAACCTTTCAAATCGGCCTATCTCGGAAATCTTTTTTTTCTTTTTTATCTGAACTTTCTTTATCATCTCCTTCATCTTTCTTTTTATCTTTTCAAAAAAGCTTCTTAAATCATTTATATATCAAAGCAGCTGCTCCAACTCATGTAGCAACAAATCATGCTGTACGAAGTAAATTTTTTCATCACTCTTCTTTCCATTTTTCTGAATCTCGTATATCATGCCATTGATCCCCTATCCATTCTCATGATTTTCATAAAAATCATTTCTTTTCCTCAGATTTACCATCATTTTTTACTTCTGCTGTGGATGTTGTTGTGCTAACTTCAGCCTGTAAAGCTGCAGCTTCTTGAGAAGCTTCTGATGCTGACTGCTGAGTTAAAACTGAAAGTTGAACTTCAACAGTATCTGTTAAAGTTTTTAGAAGAACTTCAGCTTTTTCTTTCTCAGCAATTGATTCTTCATCTGTTTTATCTTTTAGTTCTAAAATCCTATTTTCAATAGCATTTTTTTCATTATTAATTCTCTCTCTAATTTCATTAGCCTTTTTCTCTTTTTCAGCATTGGATAATGTAGCATTCTTTAATTCATCTAATGCTGATTGAATTCACTCAACTTCTGGTTTTAATTGTTTTTCTGTTTTATCTTCACCCATTTTTATACTATAAAATATAAACACTTTATTATACTTAAGCACATAACAAAAAGCAAAAAATGTCAGACTTTTTACTTGATTTTATATTATAAAACTATAAATAGTATTGTGGTACACGATGTGGTATCCTTTTTCTTATGCACTTGAATGCGAATATAGCATTTCATATAGGTTTTCTACCATCTATAAGGCCATTCCACACAATACCCTGTTTTGTGAAAATGTAAACTAATTATTTTTTGTAAACATTTAGCTTTATAGCTTATTATATATGACTGACGAAAGAAAAAAAATCCGAGACAACCTCATGGAGGATATTTCTGAATTAAGTGAAGATTTGCAACAACTTTTGGCAACAGGGGCTGAAAAATGATCTTTATTGGAAGAGGATCTCATCTCATCACTTGATAATATGGATGGATCTATCAGAATTTTAGAAAGGTTTTATGATTTATGTGACAAACTTAAGATTAAAGTTGTTACAATTGAAGAGGAAATAGAAAACAGAGAAAAAGAGGATAAGACAACAAAAAAAGAATCTAGGTTGGGTAAAGTATCATTATACGGTAAAAATGATACTCCTGCAGATATGCAATATAAAGATTACATTAAATTATACTTTAATGATATTTCTAAAATTCCTCTATTAACAGCAGAGGAAGAAAAGGAAGTAGCAAGAAAAGTTAAAAAATGAGATGAAGCTGCTAAACAAAAATTAGTAGAATCTAACTTAAGGTTAGTAATTGCTATTGCTAAACGTTATTTTTGATGAAGACTTTGATTTGCTGACTTAATTCAAGAATGAAATATCTGACTTATTAAAGCTATTGAAAAATTTGATCCAGATAAAGAATTTAAATTTTCTACATATGCTACTTGGTGGATTAAACAATCTATCACAAAAGCTATTGCTGATATGGGTAAGAATGTTAGAATTCCTGTGCATCTAATAGATGAAATTAATTCTTATAATAAAACATATTCTCTATTATTCCAAAAACTATGAAGAGAACCGACTAGTAAAGAAATCTGACAAAAATTATGATTTCCTATTAAGAAAGTTAAAAAGTTGGAAGAAGTTATTTTTGGAAATGTGTCTCTTGATAGAGAAGTTGGAGATGAAGGTAGAGATACTTTAGCAGACTTAATTGAAGATTGAAATACTTTACGTCCAGATCAATTAGCAGAAAGAGATACTCTTAGAGCAAATCTAGATGAAATTTTAGGTATGCTTGATGATAGAGAATCTAAGATTGTAAAAATGAGATATGGAATTGATTGACCTAAATATACTCTTGAACAGGTGTGAGAAGAATTTGAAGTAACAAGAGAAAGAGTAAGACAGATTGAACAAAAAGTGATTCAAAAGTTAAAAGAGCATCAGTGACTACAGAAGATGCTATGAATTGAAGATGATATAGAAAAAATGGAAGATGAAAACATTAAGAAAAAGAGAGCTAAGAAAGCACAGCAAAAGGTATCTAAGCCAAAAGATGAAGATGACGATGATGAATTTGATTTCGAAGATTGGGACGATGATGACGATTCAGATTCTGAAGACCACTTCCCTACTGATGCAGAAGATGATGATTTCGATATAGAATAGGATAAAGAGTCTGACTTTTTATTCCTTACAAAATTATATCATGAGCAATATTAGAGACAGAATTCTAAATGATGAATTTTCTGATTTTCATATTCACAGTGTTTTTTCTGATGGATGTGCAACTATTGAAGAAATAGTTCAATATGCTGGGAAGCTATGAATGAAAGAAATAGCAATAACTGATCATGATGATGTAGCTGTTGAACATTTAGAGAAAAAATATCATATTAAACCAGCATGAGGAGCAAGATACGCTCTAAGGCATCGAGAGAATGTTCATAATGATGCAATAGTTCACTTTTGAGTAGAATGAGATGTTTTAAATGAAAATTGAGAATGTTGCTTCACTTGTCAATGAGGAGAATTGGATGACCAATTTACTATTTTGTCTGTACATAAAAATAATTATGATTCAGATTTATCATCTGTGACTAAAGGATTCCTTAATGCAATAGAACAATTTCATGATAAAATAGATTGTATATGACATCCTTATGACGTTAATCAACTTGGAGAATTTATTGATATAAGAGCATTAGTAGATATAGCAAATTCTTATGATATTCCATTGGAATTTAATCGATGAACTTTTAACAAATGAAGAGCTATTGAAGATAAATTATTATATATGCTCCAAAATGCTAAAAAGATATATGTAAATAGTGATGCTCATAACTTAGCAGATATTAAAGCCTTAAGGAAGAGTTGTTATGAGTTTATTGAGAGCTTATAATTCAAAAAAGCTTTGGCCTATGCATAAAACAATCTACTCTTGTTTTATTATCGGAGAAAATTATATTATTATCAGATTCAAATGTGGATGGATTTGACCGCTTGCAACCACGTAAAAAAATTGCTAAAGACAATCTAATTTTACGTTGAAGTCTTCTGACTTCACAAATCCGAAATACATTTAAGAATCAAACTTTTCTAAATGTATTTTTATTTTTTATTGAATGGAAATGACTTACTTGTTTACGTCAGAATCAGTATCTGAATGACATCCAGATAAAATTGCTGATCAGATTTCTGATGCTATTGTTGATGCTTATTTAGCTTTAGATTCAAACTCTCATGTAGCGTGTGAGACTTTAGTAACTACTAATAAAGTAATTTTATCATGAGAAATTAAATCTGCTGCTTCAGTAGATGTAGAAAAGATTACTCGCTCAGTAATTAAAAGAATTGGTTATATAAAAAATGAATATTGATTTAATGCTGATTCTTGTGACATCGAGAATCTACTCCATGAACAATCTGCTGATATTGCTCGTTGAGTTGAAAGAGAAGACGAAGAAGAACAATGAGCTGGTGATCAATGAATAATGTTTTGATATGCTTGTAATGATACAGAAGATTTGATGCCATTAACTTTAGATTTATCTCAAAAGTTATTATTAACATTGGCAGAGATTCGTAAAGAAGGTAAAGAAATGAGTTATCTGCGTCCTGATGCCAAATCTCAATTTACTATAGAATATTCTGATAATAATAAACCATTGCGTGTATGTGATATAGTTCTATCAACTCAACATGATGATTTTATTAAACCAGAAGATTCTAATGAAGAATCTCAATTAGAAGCAGATGAAAAGATGCTTAATCAAATACGTGATGATGTTAAAAATATTGTTATTCCTAGATTATTATCAAAATTATCTGAAAGTGATCAGAATTTATTTAAATCTGAATATAATCTTCATGTTAATCCGACATGAAAATTTGTTATAGGATGACCTAATGGAGACACTGGATTAACTGGAAGAAAGATTATTGTTGATACTTATGGAGGTAAATGAGCCCATGGTGGTGGAGCATTTTCTTGAAAAGATCCAAGCAAAGTTGATCGTAGTGCAGCATACGCTGCTCGTTATTTAGCTAAAAATTTAGTAGCGGCTTGAGTATGTGATGAAATTTTGATTCAAATTTCTTATGCAATTTGAATAGCTAAGCCTATTAGTATGTTTGTAAGCACTTATTGAACTAATAAACTATCATTAACAGATGGAGAAATAGCTAAAAAAATCTGAAAAATATTTGATTTGAGACCAAAAGCTATAGAGAGAAAATTTAATCTACGCTCCCCTATTTATGAAGAAGCTGCTGCTTATGGTCATTTCTGACGTGAAAACAAAAAGGTAGAGAAATATTGAAAAGAAGTAGAATTATTTCCATGGGAGAAGTTAGATATGGTTGATGAAATAAAAAAAGAGTTTGGAATTAATTAGATTTTACGTACTATATTGATAGTTTATTCAGTATCTTAATTATAATGTTTGTAATTCTTAATATTTCAGATTCAGATAAACATTTTTCATCAGCCATAAGTGAATATGAAAAACGTTTATGAAAAGAAGTTTCATTTGATACTTTAAAACCTTTTAAGGATGATAATCATGAATTAGTAATAAAAAAAGAAACTGAAAGTATTATTAAAACTATAGAAAAGAAATATCAAAATTATAACAAATTATTATTAGCTAAAGAATGAAAGTTATTATCAACTGAAGAGTTATGAAAACTGATTCAAAATAAAGATACTGTATTTATTATATGAGGACCTTATTGAGTAGATAGAGATGAAATAAAAAACAGATTTTCTGATTTAAAAGAAATTTCTTTCTGAGCGATTACATTACCACATTGATTAGCTAAATTAGTACTAATAGAACAATTATATAGATGTAAAACTATAGAGATGTGAAAGAAATATCACTATTAAGAAAAAGCATCTGAAATGATTAAAAGATAATCATAATTCAGATGCCAAGATGTCTACGGACGAATCTCCATAAACGGACTAACTTGTTTACAAGCCAATCTCGGTAAACAAGCTTTCTGGAAAACCACATCAGTAAGGCATTTTCAATAACAGTGCCAATCTTGTTCATAAACAAGAATCTTATACTTAAATCCTGTATAAGCATACTCATTCCATGTAAAGATAACATTAATAAGAATCGCAAAAATGCATAATTCTCATTTTTGTAATTTAACCTGTTATTGAAAATAAAAGTTGTGCATATTCCAGTGGGGTAACTAATTCTGTTGGCAATGTGTGATGGCCAACCAAGTTCTTCTCGAAGGAAATAGAAAAGTCCTAAATCAACTAACAATCCAATGATTGAATATATAATAAATCTTAAATCTCTCCCCGGATCTTCTAAATCGATATCTAAAACTTTTCTTTTTAAGAACTCCCAAATTTTTCTAAATTTTATTTCCATTCTTTTTTGTTTTACTGCAATAGAATACTGATTTTCATGCAGATATCAAGGTTGACATATCGAAGACAATAATAAAACATAGACAAGAGCTTTTTATTCTCTTGCCCATCTTTTTAGTCCATTGCATTTTGTAATAACTTTTTAATTTCTCATTTTTCTTTACTTGTTTGAGTTAAAGAAACAGCTTTTAATAAGTACATTCTAGCAGTATCTGTATCATCTTGTTTTAAATAATATTCACCTAATGCGTGATATAAATAAGATTGTGGATATTTTCATACCAAATTTAATAGAGACTCCTCTAATGTTTCAAATTTTCCAAGAGCAATATCTCTTCATATTTCTCAGTATTCACAAACACCTTTTTCATTTTCTGATAGAACTAAATTACATACACGGATCATTTTTTCTCACAATCCAGTATCAAATGCATATATCTGGAATTCTGCTCAGTCTGCGTATGGATGATAAAAAGCTTCATAGAAATATGTATAGAAATCTGATGCTGTTAAGTCATCGTATCAAAGCAGTCTTCACCGACTAGAAAGCAGTTTATTTTTTTGATCTAAAATCATATAATTACGTATTAAATATCTTTCAGAATCTAAACGTAAGCTTCCTTCTTTAATTAATGAAAGCATTACAACTGATTGTTCATATTTTCATCATCGATAATAAGAAACTCACATCAAGAAATGGTATTTCTCAGCATTATTTGGATCTAAATCGACTAATTTCTTGAAATATTCTATAGCAGTATCTCGTGAATTTGTAAGGAAATTTGCATAACCTAATAACTGATATGGTAAAATATAATTAGAATTCTGTGTTAAAACTGAGATAGCAATTACTTTTGATGGCTGGAAGAATCATTGATTAAACAATTCTACAGCCATTAGCGTGTCTAAATAATAGTCAGGGATTCATTTTTGTTTGGCTACTTCTTCAGTTAATGATTGAATTTTTTCTGCAAAAGCTTTGTATTTTTCTGATGAAAAATTTTTAGCAGTTTCAAAAAACTTATCATAATTTTTATCCATCAACTCTAATATTCACAAGTATCGATATGCCTCTTCATTTGGAATCTGGTTCTTAGATTGATAATTCTTAACCAATTCTGTTAATGTACTTACCGTTGTTTGTGAAGTTAATGGAAAAGAATTGAATGCTACACGCAAATGCAAAGCAGGTTCTAATTGAAGATAAGATGAATCTGGTAACTCTTCGATAAATTTCTTCGCTTTTGTGAATTGGTATTCATTTATATAATTTTCAACAATCAAATTCATAATTTTAGGATCCTGATTTTTCTCGAATACTTTTTGAAGGAATTCATCATTTTCACTTTCTAAACTATCAGTATCTATTTCTTCGTCTTTTAACATTTCCTCTAAAATTAAAGATCAGCTTTCAGAGTTACTATCAATGCCATCATCTATTTTATAGTTTGGACTAACCTCCCAAACAGATCAATCTTTTAATTGAATAGTATGTGGACTAATAATATAACGGGTTACAGCTCTTGTTACAACTGGAATTTTAGTTCAATTACTCAATTGCATTGGACGAGAGTTAATGGTATATGGATTAACAAATCTTGTAGGAATTACTCAAAGCTTTAATGTTGAAAGTTGATTTTTAATCGTATACTTTTCCACAGATTTAAATTGTTTCTCTTTATACTGTTCATCATACTCATTCTGTTCATCATACTCATTCTGTTCATTATACTCATCAACATCACTCTCTACAAAAGAATCACCTATTTCTACTATATTTTCTAGAGCTCATGTATTTAATTCCACTAAATTTCAAGTATCTACTATTCAGGAATCTACTATTCATGTATATTCTGCAACTTCCTTATTACTAAAATCATCATTAGAAGTGTTTGTATCTGGAATATATCATGTATACTCTTGTGGTAGATCTTTTGGATTTACTGCAGTATTTAATATTGATGACTGTTTGGATAATTCATAATATTCTACAGCCCTAAAATCAGTATTTCTATTTGATGAAAGGATATTAGTAACTGAATTATCTTCATTTATTGCGACACGAGTAGAATCAGATTCTTTTTTTCATGTTTGCTCTGTGTAAATTTGACTTCAGCCATCCTTTTGAGATAGAATAGCAGAAATTCATGCCTCAATTCCAGCACTTAAACGTAAAACTTCAGAGTTCTGTAATCATTTATAAAATGAGATGTATTTTGTACTCTGGCTGTAAACACAAGCCTCTCCTCATTGTAAATCAAGATTCCTTGATCATGTATAGAAACTAAATAGTTCTGACTTTGGATTATATACTATCTGTTTTTCCTGTTGAATAAATACTATACGATTATCTTGTATTTCTACTTGAATATTTTTTTCATCAGCAATCAAAAAACATACTATTCATAGCACAAATATTATTCAGATTAATTTTAAGAATCTATACATACTTTATGTTTTTGATTTTAATAAATATTTTATTCTTCAATAGACGTATCATTTTCAAATAAATCCTTTAATATTTCTCTTTCATCTTTTTTTTCAGGTTTATCTTCAAGGTATACTTTTAAATGTGGTTTCTTTTTTATAAGTTTATCAATACTTGAAATCAAGTTAGAATAATCTCACGATTTTGGGTAAACATATGTGATAGGATCTAACAAACCTGTTGGACGAATAATTTGTTCTACTACTTCATCAGAAAGCTGAAGTTCATATTCTGCTGGAGTTGCGGATAGAAATATTGATTTAGCTCAGTCTTTTATTTTAGCTTGTAAATTTAGACGCTGATTCTCTGCACGAGCTTTAGGATTTATCAATAGTGATTCTTCTTTTTTATCTCATTTTTCTTTAGAAGACTCCTTTAACACTTGTAGATGCGTTGTAGATACTAAATCTAGATTCTCTGCTGCTTGATCTAACTTAATATCATCTAAGTCTTTCCATCATAATACAGCTTCTAATTCTTCAAAACGGAGTGGACGATGATCTATTGCCGATGGCAAACGGAATCAATATCTAATCAGATTATTTTTTCTAGCTCTATCTCATTGTGACATCGCATTTAACTGTGGAATAGTCATATGAGACTCATCTATAATCAATAGAAAATCTTTTGGGAAATAATCAAAGATTGTATTTGGAGCTTCTCAAGGCAAACGTTTATCAAAATATAATGAATAATTCTCAATACCATTTACGAATCATGTTTCACGGATCATACGTAAATCATATTCTACACGTTTCTTTATTCTTTCTGCTTCTACTAACATTCAGGCTTTTTCAAATTCTTTTACTCTTAATTCTTTTTCAGCATCTATTTGTTGAAGAATAGTCTCTAAATCTTGAGTATCTTGCAGATATTGAGTTGCTGGCCAAAGGATTACTTGATTAGTCTGACTTTTCATTTCAAATGTCACTGAATCACGGATCTCTATACTCTCTACGACGTCTTCATCAAAAAAACAACGATATACAGATTTTTCTGTTGATGAATATACATCTAATCTCTCTCATTGAAGTTCAAACATTCATGCTTCTATCTTCCCATGAACTGGTTTATATTGCATATGTAATAGCTGACTTTTTATCTCTTTAAAGTCATAAGATTGTCATACTTTTAATTGTAGACAATTTTCTTGGAAGAATCTACTTTGTCATAATCAATATAGAGATGATGCGGAGGCTACTACGATTACATCGTCACGAGAAAGAAGTGAGGCCATAGTTGCAAGTCTATACATCTCAATTTCATCATTAATAGTTGCTTCTTTTTCGATATATGTTCATGATGATGGCAAATATGATTCAGGTTGATAATAATCAAAATATGATACAAAATAATGAACAGCGTTCTGTGGAAAGAATGCTTTAAATTCTGTAGAAAGCTGAGCTGCTAATGTTTTGTTGTGTGAAATTACCAAAGTTGGTTTTTGAACTTTCTGGATAATATTTGCCATTGTAAAAGTCTTTCATGTTCCAGTTGCTCAGAGGAGTGTAATATTTTTCTTTCATGCATTAAAAGCATCAACAATTTGTTGAATTGCCTTTGGTTGATCTCAAGCTGGTTTATAATCAGATTTTAATTGGAATGGCATTATTTTGATATGACAAAAATACTTAAACTTTTATCCAAAAATGAAGATACCTTTTCATCTAAAAAATTCAAGTTAATAAAACTTATTTAAGTTAAAAAAGCCGACTCAAGTGAGCCGGCCTTTGATATAGTTATTCTAAACTACTCATTAACGTTCTCTGAGGTATCATCAGTACATCTTGGTTCTTCATAAGTTTCACAGTACATCTTTGTACATGCTGCTCATTCTTCTCATTCTATTCTTGTACAATTATTACATCAATCAAAGAATGTCTGACAATCCTCTGGAATAATTTCCTTCCATGATTCTGCATCATAAATTACCTCTTGAGTTACTTCTTCATCTAAACATTTTGGCTCGGAATACTCTTCACAATAAGCCATTGTACAAGCTGCTTCAGTTGATCATTCAATCCTTGTACAAGTGTTACATCAATCAAAGTAAGTTTTACAACTGTCTTCAATCATTGTTTGCCAAGAATTGGCATCATAGACTGAAGTCTCTGGCACTTTTGCACAGCATCCTGCCAAAAGGATGACCAATCCTAATAAGGACAATGGTGATAAAAGTTTGATGTTTTTCATGTTTCTTATAAATAAGAAATAAAAAGAAATAACACACCCGTGTGATATATGAATATACATTCAATTGTCAATAGATAAAAACACAGTTTTCATCTCTTATTTCTCTATTTTTAGTTATAATGTTTTTTATTTAATAAAAAAAGCTGAAAGAATAGATCATTCAGCCTTCTTTTTCATTTCTCTTCTAAAAATGGAGAGATGAATGGAATAAGAAGAGTCAACTATACATCTACAACATAACAGAACTGGTGTCCCATATTGTAACCTGAGAAGAATGTCAGGCAATCCTAAGATTCTCTCAATTATGAAATTATAACACTTAACTTTTCAATTTCTGAAAGTACTTTTGAAAAGCATAACCAATCCCTTTATTTTTTCCCGAGCTACCGATGTCGAAAAAATGGAAATTTGGTAAGGAAATAACTGAATATTTGCCGTAGAAATTGGTCAAATAGAAACGAAATACTTAGATCTCAATAAATATTGCATTCGATTGAAAGGGAGTTGATAGCGTTTTATTTTTGTTTAGTGCAATATTTTTATCACTTATTTTAGCATAAAACTGTGAATAAGGATTCAGATTATTCTATTTTCTTAAAATATAAATTTCAGAGCAAAAAGATAAAATCTGACACGGAATAAAAGCATTACCTTCAATTTAAGGATTTCCTTGATTAGATATCTAAGTTAAAGCAACCGATATATAATCAACAAATATTCTGTATAGTTAAAGACCTCTTCTGCCAATCAGATTCCAAGATAAAAGATTTGAAATCTTTATTGACGATGTAAGTATAATCCGTTCACATAAATTTGTCAAATTTTTTAATAGTTTTTTATAAAATAGTTAAGAACTAGTATTTCTACAATATAAATAAGATGCTTGTTTTTTTTAGGCAGATTTATATTGTAAGTGTGTTTATTTATATTTCATTTTATATGAAAAAGTTTTTTAAAATGTGAGCTTATTTTCTTGGAGTTTTGCTGTTATTAATAATAATATTATTTTTGTTCTATAAATGTTACTTCTTACGTCAGCCCGAACGTGAGATGCCAAAGTGAGAGGACATTTTTCTAAGTCCTGCTAATGGTCAAATTGTAGCAGTAATTGAGAACCCCACTGAAAATACTATTTTATATAAGGGAGAAAATGAGGTTTTGGATAATTTTATTGAATGATTGGGAACCTGAACTACCATGGTTTCTATAGCCATGACTCTTACAAATGTTCATTATCAACGCTCTCCTAACAATGCTACATTGATAAATCAAGAATACGTTGAATGATCACACAAAGCAATTAAACCTAAAAAATTAAAATGAAATCCTCATTCTACAATTCAAAATGAATATAATTCAATGTTATTTGAAACTAATAGCGGAATCCGCTATAGAGTTATCCAAATTGCATGAATATGTGCCAGAAGGGTTGTATCTTTCTTGGATGTGAATGAGTCTGTAGAGCAAGGAGAAATTATTTGACTCATAAAATTATGATCACAAGTTACAATTGTCTTTGATAATAATGTTGAGGTTGTTGCAAAGGTCTGAGACAAAGTAATTGATGGAGAAACTATTCTAGCTAGAGTAAAATCTGAGAAATAAATCTCTAATAAAAAAGAATAAGAAATCTGACTAAAAAAGGTCAGATTTTTTTGCATTTTTTGAGTATTGTGAATATTATTAGTATAGATTATTTTTTATTTAAAAAATAACTAATGCCAACTT
>JAZQNA010000027.1:0-4316 GCA_045627125.1 Candidatus Absconditabacterales bacterium
ACGTAATAATTAAATCAATATAAATTTTAAAAGGTTGAAAAAGTCGCATAAACACTGACTTTTCACCATATCTTACTCCATGTTTTTTGATGTGTACCCCACATTTACCCCACAGTTTTGAATCTATTAATCATCTTCTGCTTATCATTAAGAGCTTTATAGTTATCTTCAACCAGCTTCTCAGAATTGTCAAAAACCTGGTCCATAGTCTGCTCTAATTTTTCCATTTCAGACTGCTTCTGGTCATCCATAACATGCGTATATAAATCCATTGTCATTTTAATACTTGCATGTCCTAAATACGCCTGAACAGTTTTAGCAGAAATTCCTGATTCAAAACATCTAGTTGCAAATGTATGCCTAAAACAATGCGGTGTAAATGATTCAAACTGCTCAAGTTCATCTCTTGTCAGATTAATTTCATTTACTATTCTGTCAATTGAATCAATCATAAGCTGATCGCAAATAGGCGTTCCAAACTTCGTTGTAAAAAGTAAGTTTTCATATCCTGGTAATGGTTTAGCAGTTCTCTTCATCATAATACTATTACGCTGTACAAACTGCTTTTTCAACGCCTGCTCACACTGTTTATTAATAGGTACATCTCTAAAACTAGTCTTAGTTTTGGGTGGATCTAAATGAAATTCTTTCTTAGTATCATTCTCCAAACGCTGATATAACAATGTTTTGGTTACATGAATCACTTTATTTTTGAAATCTATGTCTTCCCATGTAAGAGCACACAACTCGCCTTGTCTAAGTCCTGTATTAACAGCCACAACAAATAAATTATCGTAAAACGTTCCTTTGCAGCATTCAAAGAACAAAATCTGTTCCTCTACCGTTAACACCCTTATATCTTTCTCATCATTTCTAACAAGCTTAATACCTTTACATGGATTTTTAAGTACATAATTATTAATAAGTGCTTTCTCAAACATATCAAGTAAAACAATTCTTACTTTATTTTGAGTTTCATAACCATATCCTCTCTTATCCAAATCATTTATAAGAGTCTTAATCTTTAATTGTGTTATATCGGTAAGCTTATTCTTGCCAAGAACAGGTTTAATATGTTTTTCATATAAACTCGTATAATATACTCTGGTATGTTCTCTAATTACATTATATTTATAAACCTCAATCCACTGCTTAAACCACATATCAAGTGTTGTAGACACATCTACAACATTATGACCATTTCTATCATCATATAATGCAGTGTTAAAGCGGCGTCTGAGTTCCTTTAAATCCTTATCATATAATTCTTTTCTTATACCAAATCTATCTACAAATCTTGCAGAATAAGTACCATTTTTCTTTTGTCTGAATCCTTCTCCTAATTCTTTTCCTCTTAAATCTTTTCCCATAAATCAACCTTTCTAAGGCTGATCTAAACTAACATACTAATAGTATCATTTAATATAGTAATTTTCAAATCAGCCTTTTAATATTTATCACATTCATTAAGAAGCCAAATATCTAAACGCTCTTTATGAATGAACCACTTTGAACCAATCTTTATTGCGAATCCATTTCTTGGTTTTCTTATAAGTTCACGTGCCTTTGTTTCTCCAATTCCTAGATATTCGCAAAATTCTTTAACTGTTAATAAAGCTTTATTTTCTTTCTCATTCATAGCTCCTCCTTTCTGGATTAGTATTCAGACCGGTCTGCAAAACGCTTAATAATTTGTTATAATTATGTTGCTACATTAATTAACAAATTTGATTTCGTTTTGCTATAAAAGGAGTATATTCTGTATCCATATTTTTGTCCGTAGATGTAAAATAGAACTTACAAATAAAAAATTCTTAGCAAAAATGTAAATTAAATTTGACATAAAAGGGGTTTTATATAAATTAATGAATGAAGAATTTAAGCAAAGTATCTTAGGTCAAAGAATAGATTACCTATTGTTAAAAAAGGGTGGAATTAAAAAAGGTGTTTTTTGTGATGCACTAAATATCTCACGTCAGACATTAAATAACATCAATAAAGGCATTATGCCAAATGCGGAAAAACTGTTGGATATTGCAGATTATTTTGAAACAAGCACTGATTTTTTGCTAGGAAGAACTAATATTGAAGAAAGACTAACTGAAAAAGTTGATATATTAAACTTATCTCAAGGTGCAAGGGAAGTGCTCTCAGATAATACAGATTATGGACATATAATATCTTTACTACTTGAGAATGAGTCATTCAGAAGATTAATGTCACAAATCAAAGTATATTACAACACTACATCTAATGCTGCCGTTGAAATTAATAATTCTATATTAAAAGCTGCTAAAAAACTCAAAGAAAAGAAAATATCAAATTCCAATGATGTTACAGATGATTTTGATAATTATCTTAATATAGGTATTCAAAGCTATGATAATGTCGTTAAAAGTCAATTTGCAAATGATTTTGCTAATATAATAACCGAAATCAAGTCAGTATATTCCCTTGATAATAAAACCAAAGATGGAATGCAATATGCAGTTAACAAGTTAATTGAAATATCTGAAAATATACTAAATAGTCAAACTAATTATTCAAATACAGAAGAAATGCTAGATTCATTTGTAACTGCTCTTCAAAACGAACATTTACTTGGTGCAAATGAAGAAACATATGTTAATTTGAAAAATATTATTCAATCACAACTAGCTTAAATTAAATTATAATTAGCGAATAAAAGGAGAACAAAAATGAAAAGGAAATCGTTAATTTTTGTTAGTATATTAGCTGCTTTTACATTATTAACAGGTTGTGCTAAAAGCGAAGAAAATAGTGAACTTATGAAGGATAAAGTATCAACTATTGAATCTACTGAAGAATCTTTTATAGAGGTTACAGAGGAAACAAAAGAAGAATCTATGGAAGAAATGATAGACACGCCAATAGATAATAATACTTCTATAGATATTGATTACAATTATACACATATACTAAACTGTAGCAATTTTATGGAAAAAGATGGCTTAATATATTTCTATGTGCCTGGCGAAAATGCATTAACTGAAACTGCTTTATTTGCTGAATTTGCACCATATCAAGATGCAGATTTGTATTCATATAATCCTAATACAAAGAAATTAAAGATTGAAAATCAGATTGAACTATCTGACGATTATACAATTGTTCTAAGTGATGATGAAGGCCAGTATGTAGTTAGTGAAAGACATGAAGTAAATAGCGAAACACATTTGGCAACATATATTATTTTGCCTGTAAAAAATGGCAATGAATTAAATGAGATTATTCTTGGAGATGCAGTATCATATCTTGGTATTGATGGCGATTATTTATTCTATATTAGTAATAATTATAATGAGAATCTTGCTTCTATTTATCAGGTCGATATGACTTCCGGCGATAAGTTATTTCTTGGAGAATTTAATCATGATGGAGAATATGGTGAATTTGGTGTAATTGATCAGGTTATTATTGATGATAATAAAGTATATTTTTCATATGGTTTATATCAGGGAACAGCTCAAATGTATACCAAAGGTTATTTGATTTGTGTTGCTGAAAATGAAGAAAATTCAATTAAGATTAATAGTATTCTTGACAATGGAGAAGAACAGGCAAGATGTCCATTCTTTTCTGTTAATTATGGAACTGTAGAATTATGTGCCGGGGAACCTAATTCACTAGGAATAGGTGGCGGTTATCTTGGACGATTTGATGATTATGGAATGTTTATGTATGTCCTTAGTGGATATGAAACATTTTCAGATTTAGAAGAAGGACAGACAGCTACCTATGTTGAAACCGGTAATATAATTGGAGATTACATTTATTATATAGAAAGTGTAATCGAGCGTGCTCCAGAAGAAGATGTTGGATGGAGATACGCTTACAGAAGAATAAGCATGGAAGTAAAACGTGCAAATATACTTACCGGCGAGGTAGAAACCCTTCTATAGTATCGATTTAATAAACTAAAAATTAGGGCTCAGGATATAGATCCCAAGCCCTAATAATAATTCATTTATATAATTTGAGGTAACATAATGAATTACTATATAAATTAACTTATTGCTACGAGAAAAAGCTTCCCGATATTCCGGGAAGCCTTAAATATAAGAGATTAACTAAACTACTGTGGAATATATATTCCATCAATTACAGTTCCAACATATCCGTAGAATTCAGATGTATCTGTTCCCGATTTAACCAGTACAGTAATCTTTACAGCTGTTCCATCAATATCAATATATCCATGATATTCTTCTGAATTATTGTATCTCATCATATTCACTTGATAAGAACCATATGTAATGCTATTAGCATTTTCATATTTATCTGATTTTGACTCC
>JAZQNA010000028.1:0-22259 GCA_045627125.1 Candidatus Absconditabacterales bacterium
TACAGAAAGAAAAAACAGGGCAGTTTACATGAGCTTATGCAGAAAATCCGTTTAATTGAGCAAAAATTCCTGTATATATTTGAGATTATGTATTAGCTAACTATTGAACATGAGTTGTAATGGCAGTTCCTGCCCACGATGAAAGGGATTTTGATTTTGCTCATGTTCATAATATTCCTATTATTCAAAGTATAGCTCCTGCAGATAAAAATCATCCTGATTATGATGCTATTGCTAGATGTGAAGTTTGTTATCCAGATAAATGAATTCTTGTAAATTCAGAAGACTTTACATGAAAGACTTCAGAAGAGGCTATAAAAGCTATGCAAGCTTGGTTATCAGAGCATAATTTATGATGAGTAAAAAGAAATTATAAGATTCAGGATTGGGTATTCTCTCGTCAAAGATATTGGTGAGAGCCATTCCCATTAGTTCTTTGTCCTGATTGTGGAGTCGTACCTATGAAGGAGTCAGATTTGCCTTTATTATTGCCTGATGTTGAGCATTATGAACCAACATGAACAGAAGAGTGACCATTAGCAGATATTGATGAGTGGATTAATGTTCCATGTCCTCATTGTTGAAAACCAGCTAAACGTGAGTCAAATACTATGCCTGGTTGGGCTGGATCTAGTTGGTATTGGTTAAGATATATGGATCCACATAATGATAATGAATTAGTTTCAAAATCTGCTGAACAATATTGGAAGAATGTAAATGTTTATGTATGATGAGCTGAACATGTTACTAGACATATGATTTATGCTAGATTCTGGCAAAAATTCTTATTTGATCTATGAGTAGTTTCTGAAGAAGAACCATTTGTAAGATATGAAAAAGTATGATTAATTATGGCGGAAGATGGTCGTAAGATGTCAAAACGTCGATGAAATGTAGTTAATCCTGATGACGTTATTGCAGAATTTTGAGCAGATGCTTTCCGTACATATGAAATGTTTATGGGACCTTTTGATCAATATATCTCATGGAATACTAACGGTTTAAGATGAACAAGAAAGTTCTTGGATAAAGTTGTTGCACTTTGGGATAAGGTATCTCCAGATGCTGTTTTACCTGAAGATGTAGAAATTCTATTAAATCAGACTATAAAAAAGACAACAGAAGATATTGATGCGTTCCGTTTCAATACTAGTATAGCACAGTTTATGATTTTGGTAAATGCATTTACTGAATGTGATAATATCCCAACTAAAGCTTTTGAAGATTTTATAGTGTTGTTAGCTCCATTCGCTCCGCATTTAGCAGAAGAGTTTTGGTCTTTGTTATGACATGATTTCTCAATATTTAAGAATGGAAAATGGCCAGTTTATGATGAAAATAAATTAACTGCAAATTCTGTAAAGATGGCGGTTCAATTTAATTGAAAGGTTAGAGGAACAATATCTATTCCAAAAGAAGCAACACAGGATGTTGCAATGGAGGCTGTAAAAGCTGATTGAAAATTAAGTGGATATTTAATTTCAGAACCAAAAAAAGTGATTTACGTTCCAGGAAAAATTTTGAATATCGTTTTGTAAATCACTTTTAGAGAATTATTCTAGAATTTTAGTTGGTTCGTCTTTTGTGATAGTGTCGTTGCTAATTGTGGTGTCTGTTTCTTGGATATCCTTATCATCATTTTCTGTTAATTCATTGTCTCAATTTAAATCGAGAAATGCTAATTCAGATTCATCTTTATATCTACATGCTCCTGATTTAGATATACGTACATCATCATCTGATAGATTTACTTGTTGTTTAAATTTTGTACATAGAACTATTTCATCAGGATTGGCTGCTTTTGTGTAATCACCACAGGATAATTCTGAGCAATTATTTGCGATAACTCGGTTTGCAGTTGATTCATCATTGGTGTAAGTTATTTGATAATTCGTTATAGCTGTAGTATCTTTTGTATTCTCTGTATTTTCTTCTAATATTTCTGTCTCTACTATTCTTGTTCATTCTTCTTCAATTTCATTACTATCGTTTTCATCATTTGATGTAGATTCTTTTGTCTCTGTATCCTTTTCTTGATTCATTGGTTGAACAGATGTATCAATATCTATTGCAGAGACTTTCAGCATTTCTCCTAAGAAACTGTCTCCTAAATAATTTGATAGTGCGATTTCTGATATGAAGGAAATATCTTCAGGTTTAATAATTTTATTTACAAGTTCATTATCTGTTAGCTTAAAGGTTTCTGATATATGTAGAATTTTGTCGACTTGTTTAACAGATATAAAAGAATCATTTTGAATATAGTCTGTGAAGTCTTTGGAAACAAAGTCTATAGTTTGTTGTTTGAAAAAAAACATTGCAACAAAAACTCAAGATAAGGCTAATAAAAATCATGTAATTACTCATCTTGAGTATCATAGGACTTTATCTTTTTTACTTTTTCATTGTAAAAATTCTATAAATTGCTCAGCTCTTTCTGCTCTCGCTTTTTCTCTTTCTTTAGCTGCAATCTCTGCTTTAATCTTTGCCTCAGCTTCAGCTTTTGCTTTAGCTTCTGCAAGCTCTCTTTGTCTCTCAGCTTCAATGTCTTCTTGTCTGGTAATTAAACCTGAATCTACTGCTTGCTGCATTGTTTCATCAGCCATTTCAGATACTTCAGAAATTTGATTATCTATCGACATATTTGAAAGAAAAGCATTGTTCGAGTCTCAAGAAAGATAGCTACTCGAAAGATTTGCTTCTTGACTATGTTCACTTGTAATTGGAGCAGCTCATTCTAATTTTTTAGCTAAATCTAATGAATCATTTAATTCTGCCATGATGATATAATTATTAAATTAAAATCTTCTAAATATTTGTTGTAAGTGTCTTTTTTTTGCTTTTTCTTCTTGTTGCTTTTCTCGTTCAGCCTTAATTTTTTCGTAATAAGTTTCAGCAAGAAAAGTGAACTTTTCTAATATTGATTTCGTATCCATCCAAGGAGATTCAGTAGGGTCAAATTTGTTCACTTTTTCGTAGAGAATTACTTCATCAACGAATATATTTAAAAATTTTTCTTCTCAATTGAATGAGAATTGAACTATATGTTCATCTTCTTCTTCGGATTCAAGATTTGTGTTTACCTTTTTGATGAATAAGTCTACGGGTTCTCCAGGTTCTTCTATTAGATAGAAATAATATTCAAGTAGGTTGTTGGTTGTTTTCGATCATATAATTTTGAAATATGGATTTTGAGTTCACTGTTTGTGTTCAAGTTTAAATATATCGCGAGATATTTGAACTAGGATTAGGAATTTTTGGCTTAATTCATCATCTCCAAAAAAATCTGGTTCTTGTTCAAAAAGTTCTTCATCTGTTATTTTTTCATCTGTATCAATAACTTGTTCTTCTCCTCTTTCTTCATCATTCTCTTCTTCTAATTCTAGATTGTAATTTTCAGATTCTTTTGAAATCGGATTGAAGGAATTTTCTTCATCATCAATAGTATCTCCATTATCAGTGATTTCTTCATCATCAATAGTATTTTCATTATCAGTGATTTCTTCATCATCAATAGTATCTTCATTATCAGTGATTTCTTCATCATCAATAGTATCTTCATTATCAGTGATTTCTTCATCATCAATAGTATCTTCATTATCAGTAATTTCTTCATCATCAATAGTATCTTCATCATCAGTGATTTCTTCATCATCAATAGTATCTTCATCATCGGTAATTTCTTCACTATTGATAGTATCTTCATTATCAGTAATTTCTTCACTATTGATAGTATCTTCATTATCAGTAATTTCTTCACTATTGATAGTATCTTCATTATCAGTAATTTCTTCATCATCAATAGTATCTACATCATCGGTAATTTCTTCATTATTGATAATATCTACATCATCAGTGGTTTCTTCATCATCGGTAATTTCTTTATCATCAATAGTATTTTCATCATCAGTATTTTCTTCGTTTATTTGGTCTTCTGATATAGTCTCATTATCTTCAAGATCAAAAGGATCGAAAATCGTATCTTCTTCGTCTAATTTATTTCTTTTGTCATTATCTTTTTCAGTATCACCAAAGATATTATTACTTCAATCTTCAGCTTTATTTGTGTTTTCTTCATTTACTTGGTCTTCTGGTGCAGTTTCATCTTCTTCTAGAGTAAATGGATCGAAAATCGTATCTTCTTCATCTAATTCATTTTCTTTAAAAGATTCGTTTTGGGAAACATCTTCTTCATTGTCTTTATCTTGGTAGGTGTCCATTTTTGTTTTGTTTTCGTTATTGTTTTCTTCCGGTGTCTCTTCTAATTCAAAAGGATCGAAGAAATCGAAAGATGAAGAATTCTCATCATCGAGTTCTCCTAGTTTATTGTCTTCTTGTATATCGAAATTATTATTAATAATTCCATCTCATTCTTCTTGAATTTCATCAATATTATCTATTTGTTTATCGTTTATTGTTTCATTATCTTCCGCTTCATTATTGATTCAATTTTGTGTATTAATTTCTTCATCTATTCAGAATTCTTTATTCTCTGTCTCTTCATTATTTCATATTAAATTGGGGTCTATCACTTCAGTAGATTTGTTATCTGTATCTTGTGCTTCTGTTTCTGTTCATTCATCGTCATTTTCTGAGATATTTTGATTAAGTTTTTCTATTTCTTCTTGTGTGTTATAGCGGAAATCTAGTAAGTCTTTTGATTGTAAATTTAAAGTTCATCCAAAAAAAGAACGCTTTTTAGGTGCCTCATTATTTTTCATGGATTCCGGTTTCTGATTAGTGTTTGGCATCCTGCAGGATAAAAAAATAAATATTACAATCTAATTGTATTCAAAATGTTCGTAAAAAGCAAATTTTTGGCTATATTTTTTATGATAAAATATATAAAAAATCATTTGTATTTTTGATATGAAACCGTATACACGAATTGTCGTATTTTAGAGAAACGACACATTTTATCTGTTATATCGTTAGGTTAAATGAGTGAAGAAATGATCATTAGTCAAACGAAATTATTCGTTGGAGGGCTAAATTGGCAAATGAGAGGTAATGACCTCAGAGAAGCATTCTCAGCTTATGGAGAAATCGTTTTTGCTAGAGTAAATCTTGATAGAGAAACGAAGAGAAGTAAGGGATTTGGATTTGTAGAATTCGCTAATGCAGAAGATGCAGCTAAAGCCAAGGCTGAAATGGACTGAAAAGAAGTTCGAGGAAGACCAATTAAAGTAGACTTTGCAAAAGAAGATCCTACAAAAATGTATAATAAAGCTGAAAGAGCAGATGCTCCAGTTGCTGAAGTAAAAGAAGATGAAACTGTAGTAGATGAAAATGCTTTCTAACTAGTTATTATACTTAAAATCCTGCACGTAAGTGTGGGATTTTTTTATTATTAATAACAAAAAATTGCAAAGTTGTATTGAATTGATATATTATATGATGTCCTTTATAATTTATTGTATGAAAATGCAGATTGAGAAGAATGTTTCGCTTAAAAATTATAATACATTACAGATTCCAGTTAATGCAAAATATTTGGTTAAAATTTCTGGTGAAAAGGATTTACATGATTTATTTGAAACTGATATATGGAAGTCTGAAGATCATTATATTTTAAATGGTGGAGCAAATATATTGTTTACTAAAGATTTCAATGGTATAGTCTTGAAAATTGAAAATCATTGAAAGAAAATTATTTCTGATTTTATGGGTGAAGAAAATAGAAAATATGTAATTGTAGAATGTGAATGATGAGAAAATTGGTCGGATTTTGTTAATTGGACTTGTGAGAATGGATTGTGTTGATTAGAAAATTTAATAGATATTCCTTGAAATGTTTGAACAGCTCCAGTTTCGAATATTTGAGCATATGGTACTGAAATCTCTAAGTATGTTTATGAGGTAGAATGAATAGATTTGAATACTAAAGAACGTAGGATTTATAAGAAATCAGAGTGCGAATTTGCTTATAGAACTAGTTTATTTAAGCATGGCTTAAAGGAAAACTTTCTGATATTGAGAGTTAGATTTTTGTTGCCAGCTTTTGATCAAGATTATACTTTGAATTTAAATTATGCAGATATTCAGAAGTTAATATTAGAACGTTGATATGAACCAAGGACTCCTGGAGAATTAGCTGAAATGATTCATGAAATTAGATTAAATAAATTGCCAGATTGGCATGTTATTGGAACAGCTTGAAGCTTCTTTGCTAATCCAATTGTCTCAGAAAAACAACGAACAGAATTAGAAAGACAATTCCCTGAATTATCACACCATGATTATGTTGATTGAACTTGAGAGAAAAAACAAAAGCTATCTGCCGGTCAGCTTATTGATTTATGTGGATTGAAATGATGGAGAATCGAAAATTGAAAGGCAGGAACTTATGAAAGACATGCGTTAATTTTGGTGAATGAATGATGAACTGCAGATGATGTATTGGAGGCTATGCATTATATTCAGAAATCTGTATATGATAAATTTTGAGTTAGATTAGAGCCAGAAGTTGTTTTGGTTTAATAAAGAAAAGCGTGGGTAAAAAACTCACGCTTTATTAGTGTATTCATCAAAAGATGTATTTGAACTTCCGGAGAGATTCGAACTCACGACCTCGGGAATACAATACACGCGCTCTACCACTGAGCTACGGAAGTAAATAACTGATTTTAATCAGACGAGTTTGAATATACTAAAATTTGCAATGAAATCAATAAATTTATGAAAGATTTTGGCTAATGTAAAACTATTCAAATCTGAGAGCATCTATTGGTTGAAGGTCGGCTGCTTTTTTGGCAGGTCAGATACCTGAAATAATTCCAATCAAAAATGTTAATGTTGTGGCTAAGACAACAACGCTTCAAGTCATTACAGGGCTAAATCATTCAATATTAAGGCTATTTATAATTTGTATTCATATTCGTGACATTAAAATTGCAATGATTCATCATATAAGAGTTACAACAACTGATTCTATTAGGAATTGTGTGATGATATCTTTGTTTAATGCTCAAATGGCTTTTCTAATTCATATTTCTCTAGTTCTTTCGGTTACAGAAACGAGCATAATATTCATTACTCAAATTCATCATACAAGGAGAGAAATAGATCAAATGGCTGCAAGTAGGTATGTAAAAATATTCATGGCATCATCGATTGCATCTCAGATAGCTGCAGCAGAGGATATTGTAAATCCTGCTAAGTCTATATGAGATATGTTAAATTTTCTCATTAAAAAGTATCTTAATTTATTTTCTCGTTCTTCAACATCATCATCAATTCATAGAACGACAACTATACTTGATATTTTGTTTCATCATGAAACTTTTTGTTGATATGTAGTCATTGGAATAAAAACTTGTCATATAACACTTTCTTCATCCATAACTCAAACTATTCTGAATTTTTTATTGTTATAATATAGTGTTTCTCCGATAGCATATTCTCAATCGAATAAATCGTCTACGATGTTCTTATTTACTATTGCTACATTTTCAGCTTTTTTAAAATTTGATTCTGTGAATTTATTTCAATAATTCCAATCATATCATAGAGCCTCTATATATCCATCAGGAATTCAAGCAAATTGTCACATAGCAATATCTCAATCTTCATTTTGAACACTACCTAGTCCTGCATTGGTATAAGTTACTTTTCATTCTAATTCTGGAAAATAATATTCAAGTTCTTCTGCTAAATCAGTAGTGAGATTTATTGCTTTTACATATCAGTGTATGTTTTCATCAGTTCGTTGTGAGTATCATCAGTTAGAAGAAATGGATATATTATTTGTGATTAAACTAGCCATTTTGTCTTTTACTCATTGTTGTGCTCAAGTTCCAATAGACATAAGAAAAATTACAGAAAAAAGTCATATTACAATTCATAAAATACTAAGAAAAGATCTTAATTTGTTAGCGACTAAGTTTCATAGAGCATCTTTTAAATATGTTATGAATGACATTGTATTCAATTAAAGTAAAATGTTATTCTTCATCTCAGTGTAGGAATTGTCCATCTCTCATTCTAATCATTTTATTAGCAGCTTCTCAAATATGGCGATCATGTGTAATAAGTAGAACTGTTTTATGTTGTTCTGAATTTAATTTTTGGAATAATTCTAGAATTTCTTCTCATGTTTTTGAGTCTAGCGCTCATGTTGGTTCGTCAGCAAGAATTAGAGATGGATTAGAAACGAGAGCACGTGCAATACATACTCTTTGTTGTTGTCATCAAGATAGTTGGTTTGGTAGTGCATTGATTCTGTTACCTAGTCATACCATTTCAAGAGCAGCAACACATCTTTCTTTCTTTTCTCTATTTGGAACTCACATGTAAGAAAGTGGGAGAGCTACTTGTTCTCGAGCAGACATTCTTTTTAATAGATTATATCATTG
The DNA here is from genome assembly GCA_045627125.1 of Candidatus Absconditabacterales bacterium. Lineage (GTDB taxonomy): Bacteria > Patescibacteriota > Gracilibacteria > Absconditabacterales > Absconditicoccaceae > UBA3291. Next base: position 8,355 of record JAZQNA010000028.1, read on the forward strand.
GAATACGAATCAGATTGTTGTTCTACGAATCATAGATCGTTCATCTGCAGTCATGGCTTCAACTTTTTTTCATCTTAGTAAGTAATCTCAACTAGTTGGCTCATCTAATAATCAAACAATGTTCATGAGGGTCGATTTTCAGCATCATGAAGGTCCCATAATTGAGATAAATGCTCAATCATCAATCCAAAAATTAATTCATCTTAAAGCATGAACTGCTTCAATTCAGTTTTCTGGATCGTCTACTCCATAAGTTTTTTTAATATTTACTAATTCTATTAAGTGAGATGACGTAGTCTTTTCTTGTTTATCTTCTTTGTTAGTCATAAGTTTTTCGCGAAAGAACAATAAAAATTAATCTTATCTCATACCTCACATTCATCACATTCATCACATTCCTCATCATCTATTGTTTCCACCCATCATTCATCACATATTAGGATGTCATCCTCCTTGTTGCATTTGTTGTTTCATCTTATCAAGATCTGTAGTCTCTAATTCTAATCAAGCATTAATCATTCATTCGTTGCTAATATATAATGCTTTAATAGTATCTCAAGCTTTTAATCAACTGATAATTTCAGTGTTAGATTCATCAGATTCTCATGTTTCTACTATTTGATCAATCCAATTTTCTCATTGTTTTAACATTACAACTTGATTACCAGAAATTGTAGTAATAGCTTGAGAAGGAACAATTAATACATCATCAGTTCTGTTTAAAATAATCTTTGCACTACCTCACATTCCTGCTAAAATAGTTTCATTAGGATCGTTCTTCTCGAAAGTAATAGTCATAGGATATGTTGTAGTCATAGATGATGTATTAGGAATTGTGTTAATTTCAGAAATATATCCATGGTAAACTTGATCATCGTATGCATCTAGGTAAACTTCTGCTTCCATTCAGACTTTTAGTTGAATAATATCTATCTGTTCAACTGAGAAAGTCATTTCTAATATGTTATTACTTTCTACGTAAATGTATTTTTCACTAGAGTTATTTGAAGATTTGATATTATCTCAAATCTGTAAATCCATTTGTGTAATAACTCAATCAAAGTTAGCAGTTAATTCGTAGTCTTCATATTTGTCTAATGTATTTTGTAAGTTCCTTTGAAGTTGTTTTAGTCTGTTTTGTGCAGTGGAAATTTGTGTCTCATTTAAACTTTCTCATCATTCAATTTTATTTAAATTTCTTTTAGCAGTATCAATTTGATCTTCTAATGAAGCTTTCTCTTTTTCTTGTGTAGTTTTGAGTGTCTCAATTTGTAACATAAGTTTATCTAAGTTAGTCTTAGCTTTATCCATTTTGAGTTTTGTATCTTCTAATGAAGTATCGTCATCTAGGTTAGCTAAACTATCTACAGTACTGGTGTATTTTTGAATGTACTGCATTCATAAATTTTGGTTACTTAATGCGCTATTTGCATCGGCATCTATGTTTGCTAAAGTGTATGAAGAACTGGTAATACTTGCTTTAAACATATTGTAAGAAACTTCTCCCCAATCTACCAATTCTGATCAGATTGTCCTTACTATATAATAAGCATTCACGATTTCTTCCTTGGTTAGATCTTTAACATCCTTTGAGTTTAACTCGTTATAGATTTCGGTTAGAGTATTTAAATCATCGCTGATTTGTTGGTATAAATTATTTGATTTGTTTTTTAATGATATATCATCGGCTCAGATATAATTGTTTCTAGCTACTTCATGCTTATATTTATCTGTTACAATAAGTTTCTTATCATAAGCATCAAGAACATTTGTAATAGAGTTTATAATGGTTTTTAATTCTAAAACAGAATTTTCATAAGTTTGATTCCTTCTTCTGATTGTACTTGAAAGTGCTAAATCTGCATTTGCACTATCGCTTCAACTTAACAATTCTTCATAGTCTGCTTTTGCATCGTCATATGCTTTTTGTGCATCTCTAATTTGTTGTTGTAATGTTTCCATTGCTAATTCTTGGTCTTGGTCTATTGTCTCCTGTTGTAACATTAGAGCATCATAATTGGCTTTTTGCTGTAAATACTCTAAATCTAAATTTCTAGCATCTAATAAATCTTTTATGGTATTTTGTTGATTTTCGATATCTAATCTTGCTTGGGCAACAGAATTGTCTAAATCGTCAGTAGAAATTTTGGCTAGTACTTGGTTTTTCTTTACCTCATCTCAAACTTTCACATTAACTGAAGTTACTTTTCATTGAGTCATGAATGTGAGTTTTTGTGAGTCCGCAAATTGGGTAGTTCATTGCAATGTTAAAACATTTTCTAGACTTCAAGTTGCTACAGTAGCTTCTGTATCGTAGAAGAAAAGGGTCTTTGGAGATTTATCGATTCGAGGCTTTCGTGCATAAAGAATTGCTCAAACAACTAAGGCTACAACAAGGATTGCAATCCAATGTCTTTTAAAGAAACTTCCTTTTTTCATAATTAGATATAATTGATTAAAATGGTTTTTAAATTCAGAACTGATGTTTTTAATATATAGTTATAACGGTTCTTTGAACTTTATATAAATGTATGTTAAAATAATCTAAAATCTGATTTATTTAAGTTTAAATATATAAAAAAGTGTTATACTTTCAAGGATAGAATAAAAATACAAACAAATTTTGAATTCTTTTTAAGACTTGTAAATTTTGATTGAAAACGTAAATAGAAATATAGTTAATTTATTTTTATTAAAGTTATGCGTGTTGTTGTATTAGAAAATATTCGTAGTGCTTATAATGTTGGAAATGTTATTCGTACGGCAGATTCTTTGGGATGGAAAGTTTGGATTGTATGATATACTCCATCTCCAGTAGATAATCCAAAAGTTTGTAAAACTTCGCTTGGAGCAGAAAACACAGTTTGATTGCAACAGTTTGATTTTACTACTGATGCTATAAAAGCTGCTCGTGAATTGTGATTACAAATAATAGCTGCGGAATTGACTGAAGACTCTGTTTCACTTTCAGATTTTTCTTGTAATTCAAATGAGTGAATTGCCGTGATTTTTTGAAATGAGGTGGATGGAGTTATGGAATCAACATTGAAAAATGTGGATGCTGTTGTAGAAATTCCCATGCAATGAATAAAAGAGTCTATGAATGTATGACAAAGCACGGCTATTTTTATGCGAGAACTTAGAGAGGCTTAATTTCTTTCACTTGAAATAATAGTAGCTTTTTTATAACATGTTTTTGTTTAGATAATATATAAGAATATGAGTTCAAAATGGATTAGATATATACGTTTATTTAGGCCAATGTTTCATTTTTTAGTTATTTTGATAGTTTTTTTGTTGGCTTATAAATCTAGGATGTGGTGAGATGTAATGTCTAAAATTTTTAATGAAACTCCACGAATAAATACTCAAGAATTATCTATTTTTGCATTAATATCTGCGGCTATTTTTGTTTTTTTTGGACTTATAAAGAATCTATATGAGTTAAATAAAGCGTCATGAAATTATATAATAACATTATCAAAAGTTTGGGTTTATTGGTTTATTTCTATTACATTTATTTCATATTTTGGTCAATGATTCGTTTTTAAGTTTTGAATTTCTAGATATATCATTTTAGTTTCTGCTGTGGTATCATATTTATTGTTGTTTATTGTGGATCAGATTTGGTATAGAATAGATTTTCACTGTCAGAAAAAAATGTGAAAAAAAATTTTGATTATTACTAATGATAAGTTTGCATCTTCTGAATTGTTAGAGAAGATAAAAGAAAACTTTTCTTTCCCTACAGAAATTGTTACAAGTGAAGATATGAAAGAATTAGATCTTTCTAAATATGCTATCGTAGTTGCTGTGTGAAAATTTGAAAAAGAGATATTGCAGGCAATGTTTGAAAAAGTGAGATTCTATGAAACAAGGTTTTTCCATGTAAGTGAATGATATTTTTTGGAAGACGTAGTATATAAACCTGAAAAGATTTGAACAATTATTGCAATGGAATATACACATTCGCAGTTGGATTGATGGTCGTTGGTTTGGAAAAGAGTTTTTGATATTATTTGATCATTTTGCTGAATTATATTGTTAGGATGGTTGATGATAATTATAGCTGTTGTTATAAAAATTGATTCAAAATGACCGGCAATTTATAAATCTAAAAGAGTTTGAAAAGGTTGAAAGTTGTTTACGTTTTATAAATTTCGTTCGATGAAAACTGATATGTGCGTTGGATATTGAGGAAAAAAAGCTGATGAATTATATGCAAAACTTATAGCTTCAGATGCTAATAATCGTAAATGAGTTTTACCAAAAATTAAAGATGACCCTCGTGTTACAAAAGTATGAAAATTCTTACGTAAAACATCTTTAGATGAATTGCCACAATTGTTTCAAGTGTTGTGGTGAAGTATGTCATTAGTGTGACCTCGTCCACATTTGCAAAAAGAAGTAGAGCAGTACGAGCCTTGGGAAAAGAGAGTACTTAGTATTAAACCTGGAATTACGTGATATGCTCAGGTTTTTTGAAGAGATAATTTACCGTTTGCAGAAGAGGCTAAATTAGATTTGTATTATATTCAGAATCGGTCGCTGGCTTTGGATATATATGTGATTTTTGCTACATTTGGTGTAGTGTTTAAATGACATTAAGATTTATAAAAAAACTGATCTTTGTAATTCAAGGATCAGCTTTTTAATAAATTTTATTTAAGTTCCGCAGCTTTCCATAAGGATTGATGGCCTTTTTTAATAGTACTGTATCGATTTTTATTATTAATGAATCAATAGATGTTTGTACATTTGTGGAATCTCTATAAGAATAGTTAATCCCAATGTGATTAATGAATTTAGTACTATTTTTATACCATTGATGCTTTACCTTAAAATTGGCAGGAATTGGGAAAAGTTCAGGGAAGGGATTATCAAAATCTAAATCATAATAATTAGAAAGTTTGAACTCTCCGATATATACCCAAAAGACTAATATACGCTCTCGATTCATTGTCTTGTATAAAGTAATGATAGGAATTCCTTCATTTTTTATACTTTCTTTGAAATTCTGAACGATGTCGTCTACCATTTCTGGAGATTGAAATAGGAATCTTGGTTCTTTTGGAAAATAAGTCCAAATCTCTTCCTGATACTTTTGTGCATATGACTCACATATGTTAAATGTGAGTATCATAAAAAGAATTAAAAGGGATTGTTTCATTTTGTTGAGTGTTTTTATTTATAATGTATTATATATAGTTTCATTGTGATAATTAAAGTTAAAATTTGAATAAAAAAAGACAGGCCTTAATTCGGGTCTGTCTTTTCTTAATAAAGAACTTAGTTTTCGTTGGACTCTGCCCAGTCTGAGTTGTCAAGATGGAACCACTTTGCAGATTCATCAACCATTTTTGTTAGTTGTTTATAATTAATTTTTGTGAACATCTGACAAGTCTCTTCATCCCACACGTATGTGATTCCACATAGTTTTATAATCTTACCTATACGTGCATGTTTTGCACTTAATAATCTATTGATTCTAGGAGTTATGTATAACGCTAACATTCCGTTATCACGAACGATACCTTCATATGTATATTCACTAGTGTCGAACGCATTATAATAAGGATCTTCTTCTCCATATTCATTTAGGCCCAAAGAGGGGTCGTTGACATGAATGAATATCGTTCTATAGTCCTCATCTATGAATACTTGATGTTCCATCCCCATCTCTTGTTCTTTTGCTAAGAATTTTTGCATAAATGGGGAGTCAAGGATAACATCTGTTGTGTCATTGTTTGATGGAATCAATAGTTCGTATGGGTAAATTGGAATGCATTCTGTGGAACCATCTTGATACTGTATCAGCCAGTTGTAATCAGGACAGTCTTTGTAGGATTCTTGAGCATGGACGCTTAAGAAATAGGCACTTACAAACATTAAAATTAAAGTAAAAATGATTTCTTTTTTCATATGTGTTTATTTTTAATTATTTTATTTTTTGTTTATTTGCATAATATATTGATTTTTATACAAAAGTCAACATAACAAATCCCTTGAAAATGAACTATGTAATCTTACATTTACACTTAGTTTTTTATTATTTATTATAAATAAAATTATGAAAGCAGAATCTTTACAAAAAAAAGCAGTTAAAAATTCTTCTTTAACTAAAAAAATTATTGTCTGGGCTTGTATTGTGTTGATGATTTGATCTACACTTGGAGTGTATATTGTATATATGTTTGCTCCAAAACAAGAACCTGTAGAAGAAATCTCTAATGAAGAGAATAATGTGATAGAAATTTTGCCAGAGAATATAGATTCAGAGAATCCAGATGAAAGCCAGGCTCCAATTTTGGTTACAGAGGATGGAGAAGTTGATGAAATGGATAGATCTTTTGAGGTACAATTGGAAAATTGAGAAACAGAAATTGTTAGAGTAGGAGATCTATCAGATTCAATCCAGATTAATTAATGATTTATTTTAAAGTGTGAAATAGAATGAGACTAGCTATTGATATGAATCAAAGATATGCAAAGATGAGGGCTCATACAGCGACCCATTTGTTACATGCTCAGTTGGCTAAGATTTTTCCCAATACAAAACAAGCTTGATCTATGGTAGATTCAGATTTGTTAAGGTTTGATTTTTATGCTAATAATTTGTTAACTGGAGATCAAATCCGTGAAATTGAAAAAAATGTAAACCAGATTATTTTCCAAGCTGTACCAGTGGATTTGATAGAAACAACATTCGATGAAGCTGTAAAATATGGTGCAAAAGCTTTTTTTGAGGAAAAGTATTGAAATAATGTGCGTATGATTCGTGTGCATGATGGTGATCAAAATGTATCTGTTGAGCTTTGTGGATGAACCCATGTTTCAAATACTAGAGAAATTTGAGCGTTTACTATTGTCTCGCAAGAAGCTGTAGCTTCATGAATTAAAAGAATTACGGCTTATACTTGAGCAAAGGTAATTGAAAAAATTCATAATTATGAAGGGGTTCTTGATAATGCGGTAAATGTTTTAGATGTTAAGTCTTATGCTCAAATTGGTGAGAAATTAGCAAAAATTTCTAAAGAAAATTTGGAATTGCAACAACGTATCGAAGCTTTGGAAGTATCTTCACTTCGTGTAAATTTACAGTCTTCGAATGCTAAATCTAATTGAGATTTCTCAAAAATTATTAAGTTGTCAGGTGGTACAAATTTTAAATTTCTGAATGGCTTGTTAAAAGAAGTTTTCCCTGAAGAAAAGTCGATTCTAGTGCTAACAGATGAGTGAAATTATTTAATTTCTACAAACGGTATGGTATCTGCTAAGGAATTAGCAAAAAAATATAATCTTAGATGAGGGGGATCGGATTTGATTGCGCAATGAAAGGATGAAAATGTGAGGAATATTTATTGAGATTAGTTCTTAAATTAATCAAAATTCATTTTAATTCAATCTTGGTATCAGAGGTTAAAGGCTTCTTGCATTTCTTTTTTGTTCAGAGATAAGGTCCCGATTGATAAATCTCTATAAAATAAGTAATCTACGTTTTTTGTATTTTCAAGCGTTTTTGAACGCATCATAACTTCAAAGTTCACAGTTAAATTATCGATGGCAGTTTTAATTTTTTGATTCGTTTTAAATTTGTTTAATGCTATTCATATTACTTTATGATTTGGATAGTCTGATTTTGCTAAATCTACAGGAAAGTTATTTAGAACTCCTCCATCAACGAAGCAATGTCAATCATATTGTACAGGAGGGAAGACTCATGGAATAGACATACTTCCAAGTACTATTTTGCGCAGATCTCAAGAATGTAAAATTAGAAATTCGGCAGTGTTTGTATCAACGACTCATGCATAGAATGGAATTTCTAATTCTTCAAATGTCTTTGGAAGGTATTCATTAAACATTGATGCGATTTTTTTACTAGAGACTAGTCATCATGATTTACTTAATATTTCTTTACTATAGAAATCTTTGATAGAAACAGATGTTAATAATTCAAATATCTTATTAGCTTTCATACCATATGATCGTAAAGATCAAACAATAGCTCAAATGCTGACTCAATATATTGCATCAATTTTTTTGTCTGTTCATAATTCTTCTAACGCTTTTAGAACTCATAGTGCATAGGCTCAGCGGAATCATCCTCATGATATAACAAGAATCATCTTTTGTTGTTGATTTCAAGGTTGAGAATGTTTTTGTCTTTTTTGAAACCATCAAGATAATCGAGACATGGGCTTTTATATGAATATAATAAATGATATATAGATTGTACGGTGTGTATGTGTAATGAAATATATTAATTATACTACATGTTTTTGTATTAGCTATTTTCTTGTTTGTTGCAAGATTTAATCTTCTTTTATTTGGATGATCTCTGCTCGGTCATTAGTTTTTAGTCAAAATTTAGCTCCTTCATCAGAATTTAAGTGAAAATCAAATTCATATTTATCATTTGTCCTAATTTTAACATGATTTATAATTTTATTATTATTCCGAGGAATCCTTACATTTACATATTGGTTGTGCTTGAATCCAAAATCCTTTGATTGGGCTACGCTCATGTGGATATGATTTTCGGAAATAATAGCTGTATGCTCTAGATAAATATTTCATTTAGGTCATATTAATATTAATGGTTCTGCATCTTTTAAATTTCATGAAGGAGTAATCTTAGCATTTATTCACAAAATTTTGTTATCAGATTCCAAAATCTCAACTTGGGTGAATTTTCTGTATGGCATAATGATATCAATATTTTCGATTTGTCATTTTGCTCCTTTAATAGTTATATTTTCTTCTGTAAAGTATTCTCATGGTTGAGTGAACTTTTTTTTCAATAAAAAAACATATCATTTCCCAAATAATTTTTCAGCATCTATTTGGGATAAATGGATATGTCTTTTTTGTATATAAACAGGAACTCTCATTTATTGCAAGATTTTTTAAACAAGCTTATTAAGCCTCGGTATTTGAAGTGTATAATCTAATAGGTTCGTTTAGTAATATTTCAGCTGTTGCTCATTGAGCTAAGCAGGCTGCATTAGCTTCTTCGACATCTAAATGTGTATCTAATGTAGATGTTTCAGTAACACGAATAACTACTTCGTCGAATATTAATCATCTTTCTCATCCACATTTAATTTGTACGATTTGATTATTTTGAACTCCATAATTTTTAGCGTCTTCTGGTGTCATATGAATATGTCTTTTTGCAACAATCATTCATTCTTCAAGAACTAGTTCTTTTCAATCTTGTGCAACAATTGTAACTCCGGCAGAGTTCTTTAAATCTCCAGATAGTCTAATTGGAGCTGTAGATCATAATTTAAATTGGTCGGCAATAAAAATTTCTACCTGACTTTGTGGTCTATATGGTCAGAGAATTCTAACTTTTTCTATCTGTCCTTTTGGTCATTTTAATGTAACACATTCTGCAGCAGCAAATTGTCATGGTTGAGATAAGTCTTTAATTTTAGTAAGTTCGTATCCCTCACCAAATAGTTTTTCAGCATCTTCTCTAGATAAATGGACATGTCTGTTAGAAACTCAAATAGGTACTTGCATTTCGAAATATATAATAAAATAAAAATCTGATTTGAAATATATGAAAGTATCTATTGTTTTCAAGAGCTGAATTTATATTGAAAAAGTTTCATTCTTAATTAAATATGGTTTCGTTTAATTTTTATATTATGTTTCTTATTTTATGGATGTAAGAAGTTTTACTACAGAAGAAGTATTTGCATCAACTACGTATGTTTTATCGTCGAATCAATGAGTAATTCTAATCGATCCCTGATATTATTCTTTAGAATTAAATAATTATTTGCATCATATTGGAACTCTTGATGCGATTCTAATAACTCATTGACATGGGGATCATATTAGAGATATTGATGCAATAAAAAAAGATTTCCCTTTAAGTAAGGTGTATGTTCATAAAGAGGATTTAGAAATGTTAAAGGATCCATATTTAAATTGTGCAAGATTAGTAGGAAATTATGATATAATTGTTGAGTCTGATGTTACATCAATTGAAGAATGAAATTTAAAGATATGATGATACGATATTCAAGTAATTCATACTCCTTGACACACATATGGGGGAGTTATGTATTATTTTATCAATGAAAATGTTTTGTTTTTGTGAGATACAATACTGTGAAATAGCATTGGTACCATGGAAATCCCGACATGAAATGAATGACTTATGTATAAGAGCTTAGAAAAATTCAAGAATTTGGATTTATGATTAGACACTCTTACATATTCGTGACATTGAGATGTGATGAAATATTGAGATTTGTTGAAAATGAATAATTTTCTGTAATTAAACATTGATTGAAAAAATAACTAAAAAATTTACATTGAATTTGAATTTATAATATATGTGGATATAGAATGATGATTTTTATATGACTTTGATTATCGATAGCTACGTATTTATATTTTTTCCGTGAAAGCTTTTTTGCCGAGTTAGCAATTAGTTTTTTGCCATATATTTTAGTATGCTGCGTTTTTGCTAGTCTATTATTGGTTGTATTGCTTTTTTTGTATAAATATAGAAAAATCAAAAATAAGAGTTTGAATATATTTTTTGCAATTTGTTTATTAATTCGAAGTTTAGGAATAGTTTGGTTATATTATTTGGAATTTTCTTCTTTTTATAATCAAGATGATAGTTCTATTCGCTTAGTTACAAATGATTGAGTTAAGATTTTTTATGCAAATATATTATATACTAATTTTGATTTTAAGTCTCTTCAACAAAGAATTGAAACAGAGAATCCTGATATCGTAATACTGGTAGAGTTCTCAGATGCTCATGAGGAAGAAATGAAAGATTTCTTCTATGAGAATTATCCATATATGAATAGGAATTCTCGATCTATTACATTGGCGGGAGATGTCGTTTTTAGTAAATTCCCGTTGAAAAATGTTGAAAATACTTCATTGTCTGATGAATGAGCCTGGAATTATAGTTATATGACTTTTCAGGGTGGAGATACTGTGGGAGATGTTGATTTATATGTGATTCATACAGCAGCTCCAGTTTCTATAGAAAATTTTGAAATGAGAAATCATCAATTAAGATTGTTGAAATCGGATTTCCAAAAACGTCATTCTGCAAACCCTGTGATGATGATCGGTGACTTTAATCTTTCTCCGTGGTCGTATTATTATTCAGAATTTACCAATTCTCGAAATTTAAAGAATGCTCTTGGTTTTCAAAATCCTAATTATACTTGGTCGTTGTTTTGAAAAAAAATCTTTTGTTCTCATATAGATCAGTTGTTTATTTCTGATTGAATTTCTGTTTCAAATATTAATATCTCAGATTTATCATGATCTGATCATCGTGCATTTTTGTTTTATGCTTGAGTTAACAATTAAAAGTTGTTCAGTATTTCCATAATTCATTTACATTGCTTATATGTTTTTTGAAATTCTTTACTATAATATCAATTTTTTATATCTAAGGCAAGTTTTTGTGGAGTAATTGCTTTTAAAAACTTAGTATCTAATCAAAATGCTATGGCATAAGGTAAAGTTTTATCAATAAATAGTGGATCTTGTTTTAAGAAAAATTGGATTTGATCCATATCACAAGCATTTATAAAGTTTTTATATCATATTATATGTGATAAGTTTTCTGCTCATTTATCTGTCAATTTGAAAGATTTAGATTTAAATAATATTCATCATATAGTAATAATACAAAACAATAACAATAAAAATAATCATATACTTGTCCAAATATTGAATACTCTATGATTTTGGCTAAGGAGTCGATAAAAGAATAATATAATGATTATTATTGAAAGGCTGATGTAACGTTCTGAACGTGCTTTTGTGGTGTCTCTTACCCATCATTTATGCATGCAATAGCATTCTAATGTGTCTAATGATCATTCAAATAATAATTGAGATGAAGGATCTATGACTTTAGTTGTACTATTTCAAAATATTGAATTAAAATAAATCATTTCATATTTAGGACGGTCAGTAGGGAATGGAGTTAATTTGTATAGAGTAAAACTTTTAGATTTTTTATCAGTAGTGTTGTTAGATTCTATTTTAATTATTCATTTAGCAGCCCGTTGATAAATTAGGCTCACTATATCTTGAAGTTCAGCTTTTCAGTTAAATAATAATCAAGCTTCTGCACTATTCATATTTTTAGGAGGAGTATATTGTATAATTATTGGGTATTTTTTACGTTGTTTCCAGGTTAATTTCAATTGACGTTTCCTTTTTCTGTATGACATAAATTTGCTGATTTTATTTGCTCATAATATTAATGATGTTATAGTTAAAAATCATATAAGACTGATTAAAATAGCTTTCTCAGGATATACGATAAAAAAACAAAGAATTAAATAAAATGACATAAAGATTAATTCGGCTGTTGAGTAATCTCAAGATGATTTACCGGAACTGAAGATACCGTTTATTATATTTTTATACATGTTTCAATATATTTATTAAAAGAAAATATTACCAGCTTCTAGAACCTCATCCTCCTCCTCATCATCAACTATGGAAGCTACCTCATCATCAAGAAAAAGATGATCAACTACTGAAACCGCTGCTAGAACTGTAACTATTAGTTTCATGATATTCATGGGAGGAGCTTGATATACTATTCATTGCTGAATTTAAGGTGTCTAGATTGCCATTATACCATGTAAGAGTTCATCAAGTTTCTTCAAATATTGGTTTAACAATGTCCATTAATTTTGTTTCTAGTCATAAAGCGGCAGCATAGGGTAATGTTTTATTTATAAAATTTGGATCTTGTGCCATGAATGCCTTAATTTGATTTACTTCACATGCATCTATGAAATATTTATATCAATAAATTTCTGCTAATATCTTTTGTCATTCCTCTGTTAGATTTATTTTGTTGAAAAAAACAGATATTCATCGTGCGACAATAAAAAATAGTATAAAAGGGATATATATTCCTCATAATCATGAAAGGAGGATACATAAAAAAATTATTATTCGTATTATATTGAATTTTATTGATTTCTTTTTAATCCATCATTTAGATTCACATGATTTTTTAATACTTTCGTTAATTCATATGATCCTTTTAGAAAACTGAGTATCTGGCAATTTAGCGTGTTTTATCATTTTTGCTGTCTCATTTGTTCAGCTTTCATTAGGTCATGAATATACTATTTCACGAACTCGTGGTAAACTACTCCAGCACCTTCCTTCATATCACTCTCCAGAGTTATTAGTGTTTTCTGTGTTTTGACTTAGAGTTATAGAGCTAGATTTTAAAAATCCTCATTTTTCATAAGAAATAGAAATGTATCCTTCAATGGCTCGTTTATATATCATACAAGTAATTGCGTTAGGTTTAGCCATTTTAAAATACAAGAATGACATTTCACTAGGAGTGATTTCTTTTGGGGGATTATATTGTACAATAATTGGGTATTGTCAGATTTTTGATTTTTTGCAAATTTTTAAATTGTTAAATCGAGTTGTCTTTTTACAGCATTCTTTTACAGCTATTATTATAGCGATAACTGGAATTAAAAGGCAAACAATAATATTAAAAATTATCGACATGAAATTTATAATGTCAAATTCATTATTAGAATTTACATCTCATATTAAACTTGCTTGTCTATCATGATCAAATTCAAAGTAATTGTTAGGAAATTTAATAGCTAAAGTAATTCATTGATAAGCTTTTAATTGCTTATTATAAGTAATGATGATTTTGTTTCATTGACTAAAGTCTACAGATCAATCAAATCAATCAATGGTATTAGATTTATCATCAACAGAGATGAGGAAATCATCATTAGTAAATCATGTATAAGATTTAGGAAGAGTTAGTTCGGCTCTAACTTTATCAACAGTAGTATCAATGTCATTACCAACTAAGTTCCAATAAAGTTCAGCATATCACATTCA
>JAZQNA010000029.1:0-125383 GCA_045627125.1 Candidatus Absconditabacterales bacterium
AAGGAGAATATGAAACGTGGTAGAAATCATATGTGCCATTTTAGGCACGATAGGAATTATTGTAACCAATATCCTAAATACCAAAGTCGAAATGAAGAAACTTAAGTCGGCAGAAAAAGAAATCAATGACGAGAGAAGTAAACAAATCGACAAAATCGAAAAGAAGTTGGCTACGCCAAGGTTTTACAAGACTCATTTAACACTATGTTGAATGAGTCTTTTTTATATAAAAAATTTTAAAGAAAGAGGTAGAAAGAATGAAAAAAATTGAATTAAAAGACTGGCAAAAAAGGGCATTGAAAACTTTTGTTCAAGCCTTTTTTGGTGTATTAATTCCCGCAATCGTAAACATGCTTATGAGTGCGGAAATACCTTCTGACTTAATAGTATGGGTAAAAACAACTGCATTCAGTGTAGTGTGTTCTGCTCTCGCTGCGGGTATATCTGCGGCTTGGAACATTATTCTCGAAAGCAAGAATGTTACGTTTGAAGATGTCCAAGATTTAATTGAAGAAATGGAGGAAGAACAATGTTGCCAATAATAGCAATTTCTGCTGGACATTATTACTATACTCCAGGCAAAAGATGTCTCAAAAAATTTGATCCAAATGAAACCAGAGAATGGGTACTCAATGCAAGAATTGCAGAATACCTAACAAGAATTCTTGATGATTATGAATGTGAAATTCTCCGCCTTGATGATCCAACTGGTCAAAAACAAATTCTTATTCAAGAAAGAGCGAGAGTTGCTAATAAAAAGAAAGCAGATTATTATATAGCAATTCACGCAAACGCAGCCGGAACTGCACAAGCAAAAGCTGGAAACTGGAGTGGTGGTGGAGTTGTAGTATACCATTATCCCAAACAGATACGCAAAGAAGCTGCTACAAGATTATATAACGATATAATTTCATATAATGGTTTAAGAGGAAATCGTTGTACTCCTATAAAAGCTACTAATTCATTATATGAAATTACTGCTCCCAACATGCCTGCATTCTTAATTGAAAATGGATTTATGGACTCTAGTGTCGATACTCCACAAATTATACTTGATTCTTTTGCTCTTGCTACTGCTCAAGGTATAGCAAAATTCTTAATAAATGAATTAAAACTTAAAGAAAAATGTCCTACCCCTGTTCCCCAAAATCCTTATCCGATTCCTACAAGAACACTCAAACTCACCACAATCAAAATGAAAGGTGAAGATGTAAAGTGGTTGCAATGGGAATTAAATCGTATTGTAAAAACTTGTCTTGATGTAGATGGTGTATTCGGAAAACTAACCAGAGACGCTGTAATTAAACTACAGAAACAATCAAAAACTCTTGAAATTGACGGAATTTGTGGTCCTGCTACAAGAGCATATATATTAAATTGTTAGAGGTACAAATGAATTTAGAATTTAATGTAGAACATCAACATCTTGAACGAATCGATGATAATGTAATTGCTTCTGATAGTAAAAACTATTTGATTGCAAATTTCATTTTTTCTGAAGATTGGAATGGACTGGTTAAGACTGCTCTCTTTAGAAAAAATGGACATTCTTATGGTGTTATATTAGAAAATGATTCATGTGTTGTTCCTTGGGAAGTAATAAAACCAGGAACAACTTATGTTTCATTGTTTGCTGGAGATTTAGTTACTACTGATATTGTTGAATTAAAAATAGACCCCAGTGGATATGTTGACCCAGAAGAAATTCAACCTCCCTCTCCCACTGTTTACGAACAGATTCTTAATACATTATCAAAATTAAGTGGTGGTACTACTAGTCAATATCTTGTTAAAAAGAGTGATAATGATTTTGATTTCAAATGGAAAACAGGAGCCGGAGAAGGCGAAGCAATTACTTGGGGAGATATTGGTGGAGAAATAACAGACCAACCAGATTTAATTGCAGAATTCGACAAGAAATTAAACATAAAAGATGTAAAAACTTATGATAGTCTGTATTATGTTGAAGACTATCTTTATGACGCAGTATATGATTCACTGGATTATAAATTCGCCAGTGATTATATGAAAAAGAATAAACCAATTCCAAATATGGGAGCTTGTAGTAGTGTTCGAAATGGTAATTGGTATGGAAGAAATTTTGACTGGAATTATGATGAAGGTTCTGAATTTGTAATAAAAACACCACGCACAATAGATAGATATGCTACTGTTGGTGTTTCAAATGTAGACCAACTCACAAACAGTTTTGTTCAATCTGGAGAACAATCTGAATTATACAGAATTGCTCCATTCTTACTTGTAGATGGAATAAATGAATATGGTGTTGTTGCCAATATAAATGTAGTTCCTCAAGATAAAGGAATTACAACTGGAACTACTCCTAGAATTAAATTAAGAGATGAATTGTGCTCTCTTATGGTAATAAGATTTGTTCTTGACCACTTTAAAACGGCACAAGAAGCAGTTAATTATTTAAGAGACTACTGTTCTATCTATGTTCCACAAAAATTAATAGATATGGGATATGAAGCTCATTTTATGATTGCCGATTCGATTAATACATTTGTAGTTGAATTTGTAGAAAATGAGATTAATATTTTACAAGCTAATTATATGACTAACTTCCATCTTTCTGGAGTAACATTGGGTTACACTGGTAAAGTTGCAATTAATCGTGATAATAGTGGAGTAAATGATTCTGGTGTTTCATTATATGGTTCTGGACTTGAACGTTTCAATTTAATTGCAGATAATTATGCTTCTGCGAATACAAAACAAGGAATGCGTAGTCTTCTGGATAAACTTAAATATACTAATTCTTATAATCCAGAAGCTGAAGATTTCTGGTATACCGAGTTTGTTGGTGTTGACGGATTAAACGTTACTTCTCCTACTTATCAATATTATACTACTGTACAAAACGCAGCAGAAATATTTAGAAGAAGAAGTCGTACTCCAGAAGACCCTGATGAAATGACTTGGCAAACCAAACATAGTTCAATCTATGATATTCAAAATAAAGTTTTATACTTAATTGTACAAGAAGGAACAAACGAAACTGTTTATCCTATTCCTGTATCATATTATTCAAAAGATGAAGTATACACAAAAGAAGAAGTTAATGAATTAATTGCTTCTATAATTGATGATTTAAAATAGATAAATTCATCCTTATGTTGTGTTGTATTATATAGGCTATATTCGTTATATTCATGTCCAAAAAACATGGGTATAACGAACCTATAGTCTTACAAAAAACCGGAATAAAAACCGTAAATGAAAGTTGTAAATTGCCACAAAGTTGCCATACGGCAGTTTTAACCCCAGTTTGTGGCTTAAAATCAACCGCTTATGTTCGGTCTCCAAAACCATCGATGTGGGTTCGATTCCTACTGCCTCTGCTAAAAACAGATATCCCCCAAAACCTCGTAGAACGTTGATTTTACGGGGTTTTTTAATACCCTTGATTAAAAAAATGATGTGCGGTAAAATACAGAAAACGGCAAATTTGAGAAAATTTTGGTAAAAATAGGTATTGAAAGTTTCCGTAAAAGCTTCCTAAAGTTTCCGTAAAGTTTCCCAAGTTGCCGAAAATCATTTTTAATCAAGGAGGAAACATGAAAAACATTACATTACCCAAACTCCCATACGGTCAAGGAAACTATTCTTGGAATGATGCTGCACATCAAACTATTCGTTACAAGAAACCAATTCCAGACACAAAACCAACTAAATATTTGTCTGTAAATGGTTCTACTATTCAAGAATGTAATAGGAAGATGAAAGAAAAAGAAAAAGAATACAATGATGAAGTTGAACGTATGAAAAAGAGAGATGCAGACAATGCAATGCTTACTTTCGCAAAAGCTTCATATAATTGGATGTCAACTTTTAAAGCAGCACAATTAAAAGGTAAATCTTATGATACTGTTGAATGTACTTATAATAACCAAATTGTAAATGCTCCGTTTGCAAATTACCAAACTGAAGCTATTACAGATATGGAAATTCAAGAATATTTAAATTATTTAAAAAAGAAAAATTTCTCACAGTCTACTGTAAAAAAGACATATGAATTCTTTTCTCAATTTTTTAGATATTATTATAGGAAAGAACCATATTCAAATCCTATGATTTCAGTATCAATGCCAAGTTTTCAAAATGATATTGTACTTGATGAAGATGGCAATATTTCCGATGAAAGTAAATCACTTATTGATAAACAATATGAAGTACTATCAGACGAAGAAATAGATAGGTTTACAAATGTTGCTACTCTTCCGATTATTCCTGGTGTTCAAGGATATAATCATGGATGGGGATTGGTTTTCATAATGTGGAGTTTTATCAGATACGGAGAAGCAATTGCTCTCCAATGGAAAGATATAAACTTTGAAGAAAAATATATGCTTGTCTATAAAACATTTTCAAGAATTAAAAAACGTGGCGAAGAAGAAGATGATGACGAGGACAATCATATAAATTATAAATGGGCACTTTCTACTACAAAGACCAAAAACAGTGTTCGTAAAATTCCAATGTGTGACCAAGCAATTAATGCATTGCAAGAATATAAGAAATTGCAAAATCCAAGCAGCGAAAATAGTTTTGTATTTTCAACGAATTCAGGACAACCAGTTTCAAATTCTAATATGAACACTATGTTACGGAGAATATTAGTAGGTGCTGGAATAAAAAAACACGTAACAATTCACGGTTTAAGACATACAGGAATTAGTTACTTTTTAAGACACAAAGTAGATAAAGACATTGTAAGTAAAATGGCAGGGCACGGTTCTCTGGCAATTACAGAACAAGTCTATTACACAATATTATCAGAACAACAAAAAGAAGAAATTGATAAAATCAATAAATTAAGGGAGTCCCATTAGGGATTCCCTTTTTTTACTTTTACATTTTATATTCTTTATATGAATATTTTGCAACCCACTTTTCAAGCTCACCTCTAGGAACTCTGAGAGATTTTCCAATCATTATTTTGGGAAAACCATCAGAATGAACCAGTTTGGTTGCAGTTTTGTATGAGATATTAAATTTTTCTGCTATATCATTTATTGTATAAAATTCCATATTAATTCCTCAAATCCACAAATACTGGAAATATTTCGCAAACAATTCAAGTCCTTCGTCTATTTCTTTCTGCATTTCATTGACTAATTTCATATATTCTTTTTTGTCTTTATAAAGTACATCTTTATAAACATCCAAAGGGTCAGTTAAGCATAATTCAAAAGCACGAATCATTTTGCCAATTGCATCTTGCCACACCTCAAAAGTGGACATTGGTTTAATTCCCGGATATGCAATGTTCACTTTTTGAAATTTTTTTAATCTTGGAAGAATATATTCGGCAAGGGTTTGATCCAAATTCCAGAGTTCACTATTATCAACCCACACACCAAGTTTTTTCAATTGTTTCTTTCTTATACGTTTATTCATTCTGATTTTCCTCATAATAATTGACGTGCGTCAGCTAAATGAATTTGTCACTTAAAATAGGTTACAAATTTAATATGTTGATAACTTGTTTGTATCATATTACTCAAACAAGTTAATTGCCGCTGCTTCCAAATCCACCAGTTCTTTCGCCAGAAGCATCATCGTCAGTAGTTATTCCATAATGAACAAATATTCCTTGCATAAATCTATCTCCGGCATTAATGGTTAAACCGTTTTCTTCTGTAACAAATTTAGCCATTATATGACCTTCATTTTTTGCATTATAATAAGAAGAATCAATTACTCCGACAGTATTATAAAGATGCATACCATATTTAAATCCCATACCACTACGAGGAACTAAAAGAAGAACATAATCATTGTCCATTTTGCATCTGATTCCAGTAGGAATTACGATTGGTTTATGTGCTTCAATATTAATAATGGGGAAATTACAATAAAAATCATATCCTGCAGAACCTGGGTCTGAACGTTTAGGTAATTTGATTTGCTCCCAAATTCCGATTACATCATTAATAACTTCGTTGGTATATTCGATGTTGGGATAAAGATTTTTAAAATCTTCGAAATACTGTTCTTTACTTACTTTTTCAAAATTTGCTATTACATTTGACATTTTTTTCTTCCTTTCTTGGAACTTCAAACAATCCGTTTCTATTACTACTCAAAAAAAGAAATCCCAATTCATCAAGTTTTTTATATATTATTGAATTAATTTTGTTTACTATGTCCATATGGGCACTATCAACGGAATACCAACTTGCATATATACTTCTTGTTCCTTTATCATAGCAATTGATGTGGGCAACATTATCTGTTATGTTAAATGAAATCTCTGCTTCTATAGTCGCATACATATTCCAAAATATTACTGGAAATCTTAATACATATACATCTCCTTCATTCACAGAACTAAGGACTTTATTATATCTGAACTCATTTTTTTCTAACCACTTCTTATTATAATCTGGATGATAATATGTGTTTTGAGAAAGTTTATTTCTTTGCATTATTACTCCTTATAAATAACTTGAAAATCAAAAACATTATTACGTCTTTTTTTTAAAAGATATCTTATTTGTTCAATTGATTTATTGTATTTAAGTGATAAATATTTTGATGCGTCCATATTTCTAAAACAAGTACCGTCTTCATTAATTTCATATAAATAGTTTAATGATTTTATTTTTCTAAATTCCAAAGTATTACCTCATTACTCTTTAACGATTGTTGAACGTTTATTATTCTTTGATTTGAAGAGCCACGAAATAACAATTTGTAATTTTTTAAATCATCTACATATCTTCCATCTATAAGAAAATCAACATATTTCAATATTTCTTTCCTGTAGAAATTATTACCATTAATTATTTCTTCATAAGTATATCCAGTATATAGCCAAATATTTTTATTATTATACTTCTTTTTAAATTGATTTACTGTCTTATATACTTCTTCTACATTTTTATCTGCTAATGGTTCTCCACCTAAAATAGAAAAACGTGTAATATATTCTTGATTTGCAAGTTGTTCAATATATTTGTATGTTTCTGGAAGATATTCACTTCCACCGTTAAAATCCCATGTTTCTTTATTAAAACAGTTTTTACAGTGGAAGTGACATCCTTGCACAAAAAGAGTAATTCCAATACCTTCTCCATTAGAAATATCCATATCTCTTATTTGTGCATATCTCATTCGCATACCTCGTGATTATCCAAATGAACATATCTATCCATAATTTCTTCAGTTCGCCCTTGATTCCAGAAATTAGTTCCAATATATCCACAAGTACGTCTTGCAACATTCATTTTGCTCTGGTCACGATTACCACAATTAGGACATTCCCAAATTAATTGATTATTCTCATCAATAATTTTAATTTCACCATCATAACCACATACATGACAATAATCTGATTTGGTGTTTATTTCTGCATACATAATATTTTCATACATATATCGAATTAATTCTAATACGGCACTAATATTATTATTTAAATCGGCTGCTTCAACATAACTTACTGCTCCACCACTTGATAATGCCTGATACTTAGATTCAATTAACAATTTTTGAAACGGATTAATTTTTTCTCTTACATTAATATGATAACTGTTTGTTATATAATCATGATCCGTAATTCCTTCTATAATACCGAATCTATCTTTTAAGCATTTTGCAAATTTATATGTAGTACTTTCAATAGGAGTTCCATACACTCCCCATCCAATATTATCTTTAATTTTCCAAGATTCACATGCATCATACATTCTTTGCATTACTTTAATGCCAAATTCATAACCTTTGCCACTTGAATGACTTTCTCCGGTCATATATTTTACGCATTCATATAAACCTGCATATCCACATGAAATTGTTGCATATCCACCATAAAGTAATTTATCAATACATTCATGTTTTTCTAATCTTGCAAAAGCACCATCTTGCCATAATATTGGAGCAACATCAGAATTAGTTCCTTTAATCGTTAAATTAAATCTTCTTAAATTTGTGTCATGTACTAATTTAAGTCTCTTATCTAACAATTCCCAAAATATTTCTTCGTTACCTTCGGATGATAAAGCGACATCAACAAGATTTAACGTAACAACGCCACAATTAAATCTTCCGTAAAATTTATATTTACCATTTTCATCCTTCCAAGGAGAAAGACATGACCGGCACCCCATCTGTGGAAAGCAATTTCCTTCTTTTAATTGTTTCATAATCTTTTCAGAAACATAATCAGGATTCATTCTTTTAGCAGTACTTTTAGCTGCTAATTCTGTTAAATACCAATATTTACTGTCTTCATGTATATTATCTTCTTCGGTTACATATAATAATTTAGGAAATGCTTGTGTAATATAAACACCTTTTTCATTTTTCAAACCTTGAATACGTTGATTTAAAAATTCCTCTATTAACATTGCAAGTTCTTCTTTGTATTCTTCAGTTTCTCCTAAATACATAAATACTGTAACAAATGGTGCTTGTCCATTAGTCGTTGACATTGAATTTATTTGATAATTAAATGTCTGTACTGAATCAACTATTTCTTTATGAAGATCAAATTCAACTAATTTATCAATATTAGTAATATCAAATTGTTCATATTTTTTTCTAATTCTATTTTTGCTTTCTCTAACAAATGGAGCTAAATGTGTCAAAGAAACTGAGCATCCACCATACTGAGAACTAGCAACCGCAGTAATTATTTGAGTCACTATAGTAGTAGCAGTTAATAATCTATGTGGTTTTTCAATTCTTACACCGTTAATAACTGTTCCATTTTGAAGCATATCTTCAATATTAATAAGGCAACAATTTGTAATATTTCTCATTCCGGTATAATCCATATCGTTAATATGAATTACTCCATCGTCATGTGCTTGAATTTCTTCTGGTGTAAAAATATATTTTCTTGCTATATCTTTACTTGTAATGCCAGCCATATAATCTCTACGAACATTTAATCTTTTAGGATTTTTATTAGAATTTTCAGTGTTCCAATATTCATTGTCACCTTCTATCATTTCTAACATTTCATCGTCTATATATGTCTGATTTTCTCTCTGCCATTCTCTAATTCTTCGATAACCTTCATAAGCTTTTGCAGTGACTTTTTGATGTTTTTTAATTAATAAATCAAAAACGTCAGATTCAATTTCGTCAATACTTATTTCTTCACTATTAAGATTTAAATATTTTTCTTCAATTTCGTTTGAAATATCTTCGGCAATTTTAGGTTTATAAATTCCAGAACCACTTGTCATTGCTTTTAAGATGGCATTCTTAATCTTTTCCTTATCAAAAGGAACTTCAGTCGCATCACGCTTAATGACTTTCATTTCTGCTCTCCTTAATTTAGTCTACTATCCATCCAAGATTTCTTATCAAAGACTCAAACTGTATCTTTTCACTTGCAATTACTTCTCTGACATTTACTTCGATAGGTTTACTAATGTCTAAACTAAGTAGTCCCATGATAGATTTTGCATTTACTACATATCTTCCAGATATAGCATCAACTTCACTCATCAAACCACCTGTTATACGGACGAATTCGTTGACGGTTTTTATATCATTCAACAAAACCTTAATCATTTATTTTTCCTCCTTTTTGCATATTTTATATATCTCAAAGATAATATGAGCAGCGATTTCCGGAGTCATATTTTCTTCGTTACGGATTGAAAAATCTACAATCTTGTTTATATTTCTAAAATCTTTTTTATCTGCTGCAATTCTTCTTTCTGCTTCTTCGGCAGTATCTTTTCTAAAACGTAACCTATTCTTGATTACTCCTTCTGAAGCTTGAATCAAAATCAATCTGGAATTTATTTGATTCAATTCTTTGATAATTTTTGCTCCATCTGGATTAAGAATAATAACACCATCATCTTTCAACGCATTAATCGGAGTACCATATTTCCATACACCATGAACAGTATTATATGAAGTTGTTTCTAAAAAACCATTTTTACTTTTTATTGATTCAAATTCTTTATCAGAAATAAAGTTATAATCAATTCCTTCAATTTCTCCTGGTCTCATTGGACGAGTGGTGGTAGTTACAATCTTTTTTAATCCATATTTTTCAAGACATTTGGCAATTTCAGTTTTACCAGTTGCAGTCATTCCAACAAGTCCAATAATCATATCTGCTCCTTATTTTCATAAAAAAGTAATTCTTCTGCATAAGGCAATGTATGACACCAATCGATAAATGTTTTCCATTCTGTAAGCTTATGTCCAGTTCTTTGATTAATAATATTACGAAGAACTTCATAATTTAAATCAATTGTTCTTGTCTGAAGCCATGATTCAGGCAACCATCTTACAAGTTCTTTCCAATAAGATTTATCTTTAGTTTCTACATATTGTTTTCTTAAATATTCAAGATAAGGAATTAATCCCATTTGAACAAAATCATTATCAATATCAGACTTTAATTCATCTCTTTGTTCATCAATTGGATATTCAATATTCTGAAAATCATCAACTTCAAAACAATCAATAGTAATAGGTTTGCTTGCTAATTTATGCATTGTAGATGTACTATTTGCAGTTGTCCCAACTTTATATGTGTCATATTCTTTCCACCAGAATAATCCGGCTGTAACATCACACTGTACATGAATATAACGAAGGAATTTTCTATGTTCTGAACCACCTTTAATAAGTCTCTGTGCTAAATCCAAATCATTTTCGCCCATAAAAAATTCAAATTTTGCAGTATTTAATGTCTCTGGATTTTCAATATGCGTCCAATAACTATCAGACTTTTGCCACGATTCAAGTGGATTTCGCATGCCTCTGATTGCAGCATCCCAACCAAAAACTTCAGTTTTATCAATCTTCATCTTTTTTCTCCTTTTATTTATAAAAATAGTGGATAGCATTATCATGAAAAACATAATGTGCTCCACAAAATGTTTCTGTATAACCACTTGACTGGAAATACAAGCAACCTTGTGCAGTATCTCCAAAATAAAAAACATATTCACAAGCAAGAACTGTATCTACTTCAATTTCATCCATTCCTCTGTAATGAGCGAATTGACTAGGAGAATAACAAACTTTTTTTAATGTATCTCCCCATTTCCCAGTTTCAAGTCTATTAAAAATAACTGATGCCACATTACATTTAGCATCAAAATCGCATCCTCTGACTTCAGTTTCAACTGTTTTAAATAATGCAGATAATTCTTCACTTGAATATGTGTTCCAAATTTGATTAGGAAGAACAATGTCATCTTTGTATTCATATAGCAATGATTTAAGTTCAATAATTTTTTCATAGTTGCTTTCAAAATTATTTATTTCTTCATGTGCTATATTAAAGTATTCATTGATTTTGTTTTGTTTATCGTAATTGCTTTTAATTTCGTTTAGTGTTGAATCGTTCATTGCAATTATTTTAATATTAGAATTAGTCAAAAGAATAATAAAAGAAATAATAGAAATTAAAATACGTTTTTTCATATATACCTCCAAATATACAAAATTGGTATACATATTAGCATCCAGTATACCAGTGGATGTGAAAGGAGGACTTCCCATACTTTTCACTCCTAGAAGCCTTACTTGCAAATCTGACAGAAGTTGTATGTTTATAAGATGCAAGCACCCATGAAAACCAAAACAATCAAAGGTCAAAAAAATGAATCCGGGGAGAATCGAACTCCTGACAACTTGATTAAAAGTCAAGTGCTCTACCTACTGAGCTACGGATTCAGAAATAATAAGGCTTATGAAATACTTCACAGTTTCTTATTATTTTTGCTAGGAGGTAAATGTCTAAATTGGAAGACATCGTGCTAACGGTTGGAATCGAACCAACGGCTCCTGCTTTATAAGAACAGTCCGATCACCACTTCGGTACGTTAGCTTGGAACAACGGACTTGGTAGGGTTTGAACCTACGACCCTCCGGTTAACAGCCGGATGCTCTGCCGCTGAGCTACAAGTCCAATTGACATACTTACGTGGTATGTCTCACGGCTTTTTCCTATATTGGATTCTGCTAAGGTCACGTTTTTAAGGTTTCGTGCGCACTCGCCACAAGATATTTACAATATTAAACAAACCATCAAACACACAAATCATGGCTTAACCACTAAATTGCTGCAAGTGTGTTTTTATCTTGCACAATTTGCGATTATTATTGTTTCTTCCCGATTCAGCAACCTTATTCGGATATACCCAATAATTTGCTTACTTCTGTCGGTCTGCTGGAAGCGACCCTAAAAAACAAACTGGGGTAGGTGGATTCGAACCACCGAATACAAGAGTCAAAGTCTTGTGTCTTTACCACTTGACGATACCCCAAGGAGGTGGGAGATTTTACTCTCCCAAAAATGTCAACACTCGCAATATTAGCTTAGTTGAAAATATCCAAATCAAAAAAATCATCTAAATCTTTAAAAAATGAATTAGCATCACGATGATTAATTGAGGAATAATGTTTTCTATAAGTTCCATATTTATCAACATATTCTTTAAGAAGAGTACAATAATCTTCATATGCTTTTTCAATTTTTCTTCCTAATTCTTTACGCTCTTCTTCTTTCTTTTCCTTATTCTTTTTAATTTCGTCAAGTTCAATTTCATGTTTTTGAGCTTCCTCAATTGTATTGAACTTTTTACCATCATCAGTAATATATTTCATATTAATACCTCACCATGTTTTTTTATTATCATATGCCCAAGAAACTGCTTGTTCTTTGGTATATCCAGAATTAATCATTTCATCCACAAGTGGTTCTCTATAAAATTTATTAGTAAAATTTAAGCGAACATCCGTAAAAGTTACTTTTTTACCGAGATTTACTATTCTATCTGCTACTAGGGAAATAACCTCTTGATAATCATTACTAAAAATTATTTCGTTTAAATGTTCCTCTATTTTAAAAGGAACTTTTTTTCTTTTACATCTGTTATATATTTTAGTAACTTCATTAACTATCCAACCTATACGGTCTTCTTCTTCGTATAACCAATGTGGTTTCTTCTGTAAGATTATCATATTACGTCCATTTTTATCCATGCACATAATACTTTCGCAAAAAGGAAGATATGGAACTAAATCCTTATAAGATAAAATATCTATTTTATCAACTGGTTTGAAGTCTTCACCCACCCCTTGATAAATGTCAGTTTTAGCTAAGAATTCCGTGATTTTTGACTCTTCAAAATCCGTATACATATCGATTGTATCTTCCAAACAACACTTCGAAGAGAGTTTTCTGTTGTAAATCGCCATATTTGCCTCCTGTAGTTATAATCTTATCATTTATTGCTATTTTTGTCAACCTTTTAATTTGATTTAGTGTAAAACTTTATAGGACTTCAATATGTCTTCATATTCTTCAAGTCTACCCCAAGAACCATCTGGATTTTTACACCATTTCTTCTCTGGTTCTATCTTAAGTATTTTTATTATATCTCCTGTATCTGCCGGATTATCTTTTAAAGTATTAGCACGAACTTTTATTTTAAGAACTTCTCCAGAATTAAGCTGATATAATTCAATTCTTCCTTTTTCTATTTTTGTCACATAATAATAATTGTCTTCAAGTTCAGGCATAACCAATTGAATATATCCCAAACATTCTTTTTCATAATTTATTCTATCTAATAATGAAGTTTTTTCATATTCAATATTTTTACAAATATCTTTCAAAAGTTCTACACTATCAAAAGAAGAAAAAGTTTTTTCTGTTTGTTTATTTGCATGTTTTTGAATTACCCATAATGGCAAATTATACTTATTTATTTTATCAAATTTGAGTTGTTTAGAATTATATAAAGCAGCAAACAAATTTGCTTGCTTTTTTAATTCATTTATTTCGCCAAATTCTGAAAAGAAATCAAGAGATATTAATATATCTAATTGTCTGGTGTCAATATTGGTATTATTAATATCTACAAGTAAATCAATAAATGAATCATAATTTCTGTCTGAAAAACTGTTTAATATTTCTGACAAATTTTCACTTAAATACTTAATACTTGATATTCCCTTATAAATAATGTTTTGTTTTTTGTCACATGAATAATTAGATGAACAATGTCTGAACTTAGGAGGTAAAATTTTTATTCCCATCTTTTTAGCATACGTAGTAACTGCAATTGTTTTTTCTTCTTTATCCTTATTAAGATTCAAGCTGCAAGTAATAAATTCAAGTGGATAATGATATCTTAACCAACCACATGCATATCCTTCATATGAATAAGGTTGTGAATGATTAAGACTAAATAAATAATTCGAAGCATCAACTATTACTTGTAAAAAGTCAACTATTGCTTTTTCTGAGTCTTCTTTGTCCATATTGTATTTTTCTTTCATTGTTGCAATAAATCCAGGAATATAATGATTTTTATTATTACCTAAATATCCACCATCTTTTATTACCGGAATATCATCTTCGGTTCCTGTTTTCTTAGCAAAATGTCTTCTTACTATATCTGCTTCGCCCATTGTAAATCCACAATAGCTATGAAGAAATTCGATAATCTGACATTGAAATACTAAATAACCAAAAGTGGGTTTTAAAAATTCATCAATTGCTTCTGATCCAGAAAATTTTACTATACCATTTGCCAAATCTTCTCTATATGATGCTCCAGCGGGTCTTATTGCGCTATTTCCTATGCTAAATAACGTCATTCTGTCTATGTTTTCATCAATTTCTTTGAATTTATTTATAGTGGAATCAGAGAATAATTTCTTTATATAATCATCACCAGTCTTACCTTCCCATTGGAAGATGCCAGTAGTATCATCTCTTATAGAATTCCAAACATCAATATCTGAAATATCTAGATTGTCAGGAAGACATCTTTCTATATTTGCCAGTTTACAAGTCTCATTTATTAATTCAATCGTATCAAGTTTAAGCAAATCAAGCTTTACATAATTTAATCCGTCAATTTCTTTCATATAAATTTGACTAATTAAACAAGAATCAGTAGAAGTGCTGCATAAACCAATATGATTGTCAAGTGGATGTGGACTTACTATCATGCCACAAGGATGATTGCCTATACTAACTATTACGCCTTTTACTAAATCAACATACTTAAATAATTCCTGATATTTTTCTCGTGATTCTTCGTATTTTTCTTCATTGTCAACAGTGTCACATATATCCGAAACGGTAGATAATGGTATATTCAAGGCTCTTCCGACATCACGAATTGCACCCTTATCTGCTATCGTATTAAACGTTACTATGTCACTACAATATAATCCGGCATGATTAAAAATGTAATTTTTAACTTCTTCTATTCTTGACGGAGGAAAATCGGTATCAATATCACTAAGCGATACACGTTCAATATTCATAAAACGTTCAAAATTTAATTTATGCTTAATCGGATCCATTTCTGTGATACCAAGAATCCATGCAATTACGCTACCATTTACAGAACCTCTTCCATATCCAACAAGAATATCTTGAGATATACACCATGAAATAATATCTTCCATTAAAAGCATAAAATCTATTGCACCATTATGACGATATGCTTCTAATTCATACCTTATTCTATTAGCATATTCTTTACGGTTGCTATACTTATCTACTCCTCTTCGTTTTATACCACGCTTAATTTTGTCCATAAAAACTTTTTCTGAATCTTTCCATAAATGTGGATATTTATAAGACCTATCCAATTCAAAAGTTTCTATCATATTTGCCATTACATTTGTATTTTCAATCGCAGTTAATACAACATCCATTGGTAATGAGTTCTGTATTTTATATGCATTTACCAAATCTTCGTATGATTTAAACGATAAATCCCATCCTTCTTCATCTGGAAAATTGATATTTTTGCTTTTTTGTAAAATTTTTCTTCCTTCTAAATGCTCTTCGTTTAATGCGTGTGTATCAGTTCCGGCAATTAATGGAATATTATATTTGGTAGATAACTTGTAAAGATATTTATTATAATCAATTTGTGATTTATCAATATGATGTTGAATTTCTAAAAAACATCTATGTTTATTATTTTTAATAAACTTAATAAATTTTTTTCTAATTTCATCATTGCCATTCACCAGAATTCCACCTAAACAAGCAGTGGTAACAATTATGTTATCAGAAGTATTTATTAATTCATCAATCGATATTCTAGGAACATAATAGAAATGATTGTCTTTTCTATTAAACGCAGCAGAAGATAATTTGTTTAGTTCTAACACTCCATCATAATTTTTTGCAATCAAAACACAATGTAAATTGTCCCTTATTTTTTCTTCTAATGTTGAAGTTACATAAAATTCTTCTGCATGAATATATTTCATTCCAGCTTTTTCTATTGTTTCTTTCTTTTTTACCCATTCAAATACAGAACCGTGTTCAGAAAAAGCTAATGCTTTCATACCTAATTCAGAAGCACGTTTAACATATTGGTCATATTTTGTTATACTATCAATATTTGTTACGCCATTACTTAAATCACTATGTAAATGATATACTGTGTAATTATTCAACATATATTTTCGCTGCCTTTTTATTTCTATATATTCAATAATACAATTAAAGAGGCTTTTTGTCAGCCCCTTTAATTTGTTTTAGTATTATTTTGATGCTTTTTTAGCACGTCTTTTATTTACAACATTCATTGCAAATTGCACTAAATATTCTTTATCTTTATCATTTAATCTGTCTCTTAAATCGAAACCTGTAGAACCATCAAAATCATAAAAAACATAATAATATTGACTTTCTGTAATATCTGGATATTTACTTTGTAATTCAACAAGTTGTTTTGACATTTCATCATATTCTTTATCACTTATTGGACTTTCATTAAAGTCATAATAAAGAATTGATGACACAATAATCTTTCGTTGTAAATAATTAATCCTTGTTAAATCACACCATCCTTCTGGAAATTTCTGCATTTTTAAAATAAATCCTCGTCATCTTCATTTTTATCAAACGTTTCACAATAGTCTACCCAATACTTGCATTGTCCACTTTTGCCTCCAAAATTACAAAGAGACGCACAGAAAAATGACTCCTTTGAGCAATCACAGGGTTTATAATTAAACTCTTCTGTGCCATAATCTTCATACTTTTTCATTGTACTCTTGATATAATCCATAGTTTCTTGAATTTTTTCATCGGTTATATCATAATCTCTTACATAAATTTTAGTAGAAAACTTATTCTTAATATCTTCTGGAAGTGGATCAAAACTATTTGTTTTTAAACATTCTTGAATAAAACACTCAATATCTACTTCTTCATATCCGGCTTCAATTAAATATTTTTCTATAACATGTTGTAAATCTTTAATTAAATTACGCCACTCTGATATTTTTTCTTTTTGAATATATTCTTTGGTCTTCTTAACATACTGTGAATATTTAGTAATACAATATTTAACCATACACCAACTACAACGTTCAACTTCATATCCTAATGCTTCAAGAGCCAATTTATATACAACTAACTGTCTTCCAGCTTCTATTAAATGGTCTCCAGTAAATTGTGATGATGTTTTCCAGTCAATGAGCCATACCTTATTTTCATCTTTTGGATTGTGTCTTATTGCATCGGCATATCCAATCATATAATGGTCTTCATCAATCTTAAGAATAAGCAATTCTTCTGTATCAAATTTGCCCTTTGGTTTTGTAAACTCCTCTGAAAATCTAGTCATATTGGCAATCCAATTATCCCTAATTGAATTATTACCATTTCTATCAAGAGGAAATTCAATTCCACACATTTCCAAATCGTCTAATTCTTCTTGAATAGCAACTTTTAAATCTTTAGGAAGTTTTTCATCTTTGATTATAGCTTCTATGGTATCGTGAGTTTTCCCACCAAGTTTACCATATATTCCAATATTCTTACCTTCGATTTGTTCTATATAATTAAGAAATGCTTGATATTCGCATTGATTTATAGTATTTAATCTGGAAATACTATATATCTTCTTACCTTGTTCTCTTAATTCTTCTAGTCTTTTATCGTCACTTCTTTCTGCCATATGTATTCACCATATAATCATATAATTTTTCAGATGTGCTCCAATCAATGTCCTTACCGTTTTCAGTAATTGTTCCTGGTTTCCACTTTGTACCAAATTCTAATTCAAAAATGAAATAATCAATATCATCAACTTCATAATCTTGCTTTCCACAAATATTATCAGTCATTAACTTTATTTCATCTTCAATGATTTGCCATAATGGATTAAAAATACACCAACCACCGTCACTATATTTTCTAATCCATTCATTTAAATCATCTTCCATTTTCAAACTTTTTTTAATATTGTCAATGTATTTAATAAATTCTTCTTTTGTAATCATTGTCTTCTCTCAACCATATTCGATTCGCTCAATACCATAAGTAACTTGCCGACAGTAGGTGCTAAAAAAGGAAAATCCTTAAAAATTGCTTCTGCTAACTTAATACTTAATGCCGGAATAGTCGCATCATACTGAATATTCTCAGGTGTAGTATCTGGATTAAGATTCTTAATAATAGTTTCGATTGATTCAATTGCCTTCTTAGTATTATTCATTTCCATCATTTGTAACTTCCTCCTTTGTATCATTAGGATGATATAATTGCTTAAGTGTATCTCTTGCATTTGCAAGTAATTCACGATTTACTGCAACTACATAGCTATTCTTAGGGTCAATCGGGGCTTTTCTTGATTTTGCATCAAGGTCTTTAATAAGTTCTTCTACATCAATTTCTTTTTCACACTTAACTAACATATCTTTTCTCCTTTAATTATATAAATATTTATTATGAGTGACTCTTACCAAGTCAAAAATTTTTGCTCTATCATTTTTTAAAAGATCTTCATTTAATAATTTGAGTAAAACCTTCCAATAAAACCACCATTTTAATCGTCCCATTTTGTTGCTTCCTCTGCTTTATAATATTCATCTAACATTTTTGCAGCCGCTTTTAATTGTGCCCAAATCTTTGCTACTTCATATTCATCAATTTCGTTAAACAAACGATTTCCTACACTTAAAAATTCATATCCCTCATCATCTTTTCTGAACCAGGCAACCGCATAACAACTTGAAAAATTATTCTGCCATTTAACTAATTCAATAGGACAATCTTTTCTTATTGGACTTTTTTTATCAAAACATCGATTTGTATTGTCATATTTTTCATGGATTGTTCTTATTTCGTAATCTCCAAATCTCCATGAAAAATCAAAATTACTGTTTTTCATATTCATACTCCTTAATTTGTTTTAGTTATATCCATACAACACATTCTTTTATTAACTTTTCAAAGACATCTCTTCCATTATCAGTTGGGCTATCTTTACTTCCAGTTTTTAAATATTTATGTTCTGAATCAAATATATAACCAATTTGGGTATTTTTATTAAGAATATACCCAGACTGGGTATTTGATTTTAATTTATTTGCTTGAAATATTATTTCTTCTTCGTGTAATCCTTCATCAAATCCTAAAATTATTTTATTACACATTAAGCTGCGTAAATATTTAACTTGAGTACTTGATAAATCATGTCCACCAATAGCTAAACATAAATTGAAGCCAAATGATTCTGATTGTAAAACACTTTTTTCTGCTTCAACTACTACTGCAACGCTTTTACTTTGAATTGATTTATAATGTTCGTTATAACCCCAGACAATGTTTGATTTAGAATACGGTATATACATTCCCCATCTTTCATCTAATGCACACTTATCATTATTACGCCACTTTGCACCGACAAGTTTTCCTTCGTAATTATGTGCCGGAATTATTATTCCATTAGTTATGTGGTCATATCTTATTCCATACTTTTCTTGGACTTGTAAAGAAACTCCGTCTTTAACCCATTTTGCAGATAAATTATTTTTAGGAGGTAAATCTGATTCTGAATATGTTTTCATTGTACTTTCAGGTTGAGTATCTGAACGTATTAATTTTTCATAGAATCCATTAAATGGTTTATGTATTGCTATGTGTGACTTTTTAAAACCAATCCAATGAGAAACATATTCTAATGCTCTAGGAAAATCACAAGATTTTTCTCTCATTACTAAAGAAAACAGATTGCCCTTTTCTCCTCTAGTAAAATTTGAATAAACAAGATTTTCTTTTACGATACTTATTGCGGTGCTATTATCTCCATCCAAATTGAATGTTTGATAATAAGCACCTCTATCTCTGATATTAACATGTCCGAGTTTTGTAAGAACGGTTTCTATTAATTCTGGTTCTAGAATTAACTTATTTTGTAATTCAATTACATTCAACCGTCATACCTCGCTTTCAAATGAAATATATTACTTATTCATACCAAGTTCTTATTGTTACATTGTCGTATTTAAAGTGATATATCCATTTCAAAAATTTTGCAGCCAATTTATGTATCCTACAATCAATATAGATTTTTTTAGGATTATTTCTTTCTTCAAGAATAACAATATATGTCTTCATAATTAATCCTCAAGTGCTTTTTTAACAGGAAGATATCTTTGATTGTTAAGTTGTTCAATCAAGCATCCATACGGATCAAGATTATCTGAAAGAACCATATTATATACTGCGGGATTAAATCCACTAACTAATGCTACTCCAAGTTCATTTTCTTTAAGAGGAACATTGTTTGTTCTGCTCATTACATTCCAGAAAATAATACGAGGAAGTTTATATCCGGCTTTCTTATATTTATTTGCAAAATTTTCAAATACAGTTTTATTCCATCCACATGTTTTTGAATCACTCCAAAAATCATGGTTGATGCTATCAAATTCCATATCTGAAATAATAAGAAGATTTTTAGGAATATCTTCTTGTTTCATCTTATTATGAATTGCAGTATTTAAAATCAAATCAAATACCTTTTCGATATTTGTATTTGAACAATCATTATAAGAATAACACAATGTCAGTTTATCAGATAAACTATTGCATTGAGACATATCTACAATTTGAGGTCTGGAACTAAATGTAATAAATTTATTATAGAAATCTCCAGAACATTTTTCTGCAAAGTAAATAGCTAAAGCAGTTGAAACATCCATAGCACTTACTGAAGTATTACCAATTATAGAAGTCATACTTCCAGAACCATCCCTTATTACCAAAGTGTTTTCGTCATTCTTTACATAATTAGGAAGTGCTTTCCATAACTCTTCACATGTAACATCAAAATGAGAATTATAACGAACATTATATTTATGAACGATATCTGATGGAAATAATGTTCCTGAATTAATCTTAGCTTCACCTTTAACTAAATTACTAAGATAATTTCTTCTTCTATCTTCGTCATTTCTTAAAAATGCATCTGAATATAGTAAATTAGCCTTTGAAGGAACTGCATTATAATCAATATCAGACCATTTATTTGCAGACATTTTCGTTTCTACTACATTACTATATGAACGAAGTTTTGAAAGAGTTTGTCTATATTGTTTTTCAGTATATTCTAATTTGTTACAAATCAACTTTGCAATATTTCTGGTTTTAGCAGATGAAGTATTAATTGAAGGCATCCATTTTGCTAATAATGAAATGGGCTTATTATTTGCAAAATTATCTAAATCTTCATTGAGTTGTTCTTTAATTATTTTAATTACGTCAAGTGTTGCATTTGTGCTAACAAGACAAATCAAGTCATCCCATCTTCCATATTCACTTATTAGTGAAATAACTTTTTTAGCAACTTCATATTTTGAATTTACTAACCAATTCATGCACACTCTGAAAGTTCTTCTTTCACCCATTCCAATACCACGAACATCACGAAGATAAAAGAGCCAAATAACTGCATAAACAGGATCTTCATAATATGCCAGTTTAAAAGCATTTTCAATTTGCTCATCATCCCAATTTCTCATACTTGAAGTGGCAAAATTCATATCAAGCAAATATTTACCGGATGTTGCATAAGAAATTGCACCATTTTCGGTTAAGATTTTTCTGTTATCAATTTCATTCTTTGCTGCGTTCATAAAACTCATTTCATTTCCTCCTTATACATAAAAAGCAACCTCAAGACAGATTTTATCCCAAATTTGCAGTTTGTTCATTTTTAATTTGCTGTTTCTGTCTTTCTGGTTGCTTGTTTTACTAGACACATTATTAGCATTAAATTTATGGCTTTAATATTAATAATTTGTATTGCTGTTAGTGTCTGATTGGGAATGGTGGGAGTCGAACCCACAACACCGTCCTTAACATGGAATATTTGTTAATTTGCAGTTTAAGTATTTTTCAATACTCAATTATTTTTTACGTGCTCTACCATTGAGCTACATTCCCTTATTTCTAGACGCATCATAATCATCACCATTTGACGTTCAATTGTAAAAATTGTAAGATTGCTGTTAGCGTCTAAATAATATTTATATCCCCTATGAAATAATATTATCACATTATATCTTTAATGTCAATCTTTAATTTCGTTAAGTTACTTTCTTGAAAAATCGTCATATATAGCTTCGTAATATCCTACATCTTCTATTGTATTAAATGACTGATTAAATTTCATTACTATTTGTGGATTAACATTACCAAAACGATTTTTCATTATAAACATCAATATATAATGGTCTTCAGGATTTAAATCATATGTTATTTTAATCTTACTATTTGAACCATCTGAATTTTTCTTCCATAACCAAGGCTTAATTTTATCTATTTCATTATTCATAATTGGACGAAAACCAACTACAGTAGACGCACATTCACTTATGGCTCTTGATTTACCAACAGAAGTCAAGTCCAGATATTTTCTATTCATACTATCAGATGCCAATTGTGCACTTGCTATTATTGCTACATTTTCAGTCTTTGCAAGAATAAATAAAGCCTTTGCTACATCTGACAATTCTGCCCAAGCTTTATCAGATGCATCATTTACACTTTTTAATACATCGAAAAAGAATAATCCACATCCAAGTTTTGCTTGTCTCTTTATCACTTTCTTTACGTTAGTAACGTCATAATTATTCATTTCGACAAACTTAATCTTACCTGGTTGCTTTTCAATCCATTCTGCTGCTTCCTTTAATTTGCCAATTTTATAAT
Source organism: Candidatus Absconditabacterales bacterium (assembly GCA_045627125.1). GTDB lineage: Bacteria > Patescibacteriota > Gracilibacteria > Absconditabacterales > Absconditicoccaceae > UBA3291. Next base: position 23,003 of record JAZQNA010000029.1, read on the forward strand.
CATCAAAATTTCCTAATGTTAATGACATTCTATTCATGCCTTTTACATTACCAATTTTACCAAATAATACAGCAGACATAATCATATTTCTATATTCATCACTGGTTTGTTCGTTGCAAATAATAGTAATATCATTACCAGTTTCTATTGCCGGAAGAATATATAAACTTACAGCAGATGAGGTTTTTCCTTGACCTATTCCACCAAGATATAACATTAAATTACCACGATGAACTCCAGCTAATTGATAATCAAGCAATTTACTTCCTATCTTATATCCAACATTCTTAGCTTCGTTTGCTCTTTTAATCCACTCGTCATATCCAGAAGATAAATCTTCGATTTGAATCTTTTCAATTTTATTTACACTGATGTTTGCAAGCTGATATTCATAATAATCATAAACTTCTTCAGAAGACATTTTTGAAAATTTATTGAGATTATTAATTACATCAAATCCTGATTCATTCAAACGAATAAGTAAATTGCTTTTAATAAGTTCATCGTAATAAGCATCTACATTTTTGACATTAATCAAATCCATAATATCTCTTACAGTTACAAAGCCACCACGTCTTTCAAATCCATCCATTATGGTCTTTTTGTCACTAAGATATTCGTGAATAGAAATACTATCTGCTACTCTATAACCGTTTTTATTAAGTCCTTTTAATAAACCATAATAAAACTGTCCATCTTCGGTAATAATGTCTTCTCCACACACTACGTTTTTATAATCATCGATTAAATCAAAATCTTTATATAACGAAAAAACAAAATTACATTCAATTACATTTCTTTTATCCATAAGTTCATTAGGTATCTTTTCGATGTCCATTTATCCCTCCAAAAACTTACTTATATTTTTCGTTTCTTGCTTTCTATTAGTTTTTATTTCAGTAGATATTTCGGCAATTTCTTCATTTTTTGCCGAGATATGTTTTTTAGCTCGTTCATCGGCAACAATTTTCTTATATTCATCCATTATATTATTATTATATATTGCCATTACATACATTATCTTTCCAGTTTCACTGCTAAAACATTTATTTTTTAAAGTCCACTGGACAGAACTGTCTTGCCTAATCATGGTGTTATATAACGCTTCGTAACCAACACCCTCAAATTTCGTTAGTGATTTATAGAAATATGTTGGCAGAATCATATTATCTTTATATCCCATAATATCAAACATTAAATTAATACATTTTTGTCGATATTCTTTATTTTTATTATATTTTTCAAAAGATTCTTTAGAAGAATAATACTTACCATTACTACCTCTATAAGCAATATCAGATGTACTATATTCTCCTGTATCTTGAAGTTTTACTTTTCTTGCCATTTTATTCCTCCATTTCTTCTTGTGTTGGGAATTTAATGAATAATATTTTTTCTTTATCATCTTCATCGTCTTCAGATTGAATGTATGAAGGAGTATATGCTATTTCTTCCATTATTTCAAACGCATATTCTGGTTTATCATAATATGCAAATTCATATTCTTTCCCATGATAAATTCCGTATATGCTGTATATTTCAACATCATTTATGTACTTAATTCTTATAGCTAATGCAGTTTCTTCATATGGAAAATTTTTACTACCGTCTTGTGAAATAATTCTTATTTATATGTCCTAATGAAAGAGGTGGGAATTTAACCCACCTCTATATAATTTAGAATAATTCTGAAATTTCTTTCAGTACTTCAACCGGAAGTTCGGGATCAGTAAACTTCTTAAAACCAGAATTTGCAAGAATTTCTTTAGCCTTATCCTTTATTTCTTTATCTGCTCCAGAAAAGTTCTCAGAAATAATTGATAAAAATTCGCTTCTCTTTTCTTCCATTTCTGCTTCAAGTTTTGCAGCTTTAGCATTTGCAGATGCTTCAGTTGCTTTTACTTCTTTATCTTTTTCTCTCTTCTTTTGCTCTTTCTTGGCATCATCAAGAGAAACGCCCTTGCTTGTTTTTTCTGATTCAATTGCATCCGACATAGCTCTAATAAATTCGTCAACATTAAAAGGAATTCTGTCAATAATATCTGCAAATCTTGACTTTGAATCAACAGAATATGTATCATCTCTGAATGAAATTACACGACTTTCTGAAACTGCTTTATTAATAGTAATATCTTGCTTAGTAGCAATATTCTTTCTGCCAGTCTTTTCTTTTACAATTTCACGGTCAATATAAGCAAGTGCTACAAAGTGTTGTTTATTTTTAATTGCATTAAAATATTTCTGAGTTGTATCAGCGGTAAGTTTTGAATATGTTTCTTGAGTAATTGGATCAATAATATCTGTTCTTTTTACATGTCCAATAATAATATTTGAAACCCCTACACTTCTTAACTGAGCCATCTTTTCAATCATAAGGTCAATTGCATATTCTTGACCTTTACCAAAACCACCCATAGCACTATTAATTGTATCAATTTTATTATCTGAATGTTTTTTATTGTGAATACGAATTGTTTCGTTTTCAACAATAGGAACTAATTCATCTAATGTGTCCCAGATTACAGCTTTCAAATCTTTATAATCAGTATCTTTGTTTTCAACGATATCATCTATAACTTCTTCAAGTTTAGCAAAATCTTCTATTTTTTCTGAAACAATACCTTCAATTGCGGCTGCACCATCTTCGTTTCCTAAATCAAAATGAATATATCCTTCATCTCCTACTAATTTTTCACACATTTCTTTTGCGAGTGTTGTTTTGCCAATACCACTCTCACCAAGAATACTAATGTTATAATCCAGTGGATTTAAACTGATAGATACTTTCTTTCCAAATTTTCCCATTTACTTTTCCTCCTGCTTTAACATATTTTCTCTAATTTCTTTAAATGCTCTGCTCATGTATTTGCTTACATCATGATTGCCTTTAACTTCTACTGCTCTTTCTCTAATAATGTTTCTAAGCATTTTACGATTATAAACTGAATTGGGGCTATACACTTTTCCTTGATTTTCGTTAACCATATTTTCTCCTTTTAATCCTTGTATTTTATAGGGGAGCAATAAGCTCCCCATATAATCAATTAGTCATCTGAGAAAAGGTCATCATCGTCATCTTCGACTTTCTTTGACTTTTCTTCTTTCTTCTTTGAAGCCTTTTCTTCAAGTTCCTCTACAGTTTCTTCTTCTTCCGGAATGTAAATCTCTTCTTCAAATTCAGATTCCTTAAGGTCTGTATCAACAATACCGTCCTCATAATCTCCACGAACATCAAAGTCTACAATCTTATAAACTTGAACTCTTTCGCCATATGTACTTCCAGAAGGTTTGAAATCTTCAAGTGTCTTTACTCCAAGTTCAAGAAGTTCTTTCTGAGTATCAGTAAGCATATCTTCTGTAAATTCAACCTCTTCTGCTCCGTTCTGATAAGCAAAAGTAGTTGCCATCTTATAGAAGTTATTATTCTTTAACTTGCACTTAGGCTTATCATTAACGAGTTCACATCCAAGCATCATTAATTTATATGTAAGCAACTTAACGTGCTTTTCATTTTCCATATCAATTTTTGAACAATCAAGAATTGTAGTTAAAGGAACATATTTATTCTGCAAATCTTTATTTATATATGTTGAAATATAACCATTTACAATAATTTTCTTTTCTGAATTCCAATCATTGAAATCAAATGAGTTCTTATTGAAGAAATATTCCCCACTAACTCTCAACTGATTTTTAGCGTCTTCATTTGCTTCATAAATATTCTGAATCTGGAATCTGTGAGAAATTTTGCCCTTATAAATACTAGCTTGAGTTTGTCCTGTAACAGTTACTCTTTTTTCCTTTAAAACATCTGCATTTTCTGCCAGATATTGAACAAAGTCATAATCAGAAATAAACTCTTTTCTTTCATCGTCAAACTTAACAACATGCTTTTTAAAACCTGCAATGCTCTTGATGATGTCTGCATCATTCCTATCAGACCAATCAATTTCAATTTTGTTGTTGTCGGTATCCATAGTTTTAATCTTATCTTGAACCATGCCAAATACTTCTGCGTAAGCTCGATTATTCTTTTTGGCTACTACAGAAAGATTGAATGATTCATACTTATCGCCCTTTGCTGTTTTGCCAGTACGATGATAAGGATTATTGGTTTCTAATCCATTTAATGCAATTTCACCAGTAAATGTAAATCTCATTTTTCTTTCTCCTTTTAATTTGGTTTAGTGTAATATTTATACCGCTTCCTTATATTAATGTCAATAATATAGCGGCAGATTTTTTAATAACTTAACTCCATCTTGTACATACTGTAAAAAAGGATATTTGCGATAAAATATTACTTTTTTACCAGATTCATATACTTTGGGATTCAACTTATTTGTGTAATGTATTATTGCTGGCATATAATTTCGTTCAGTTAATTCGAACATATAATTATATGTTTCAGCCATAGGATACGGACTGCCCGCATCTCTTATTGCCATTTGGTCTGGAAATCTATAATGATTATGCCAAATATTTTTTCTCGCATTTTTAAGGAAACCACTTTTACGCATATGTGCCAAATTCATTAACAAAACTCCGGCAACCATTTCTCCTTCATAATCACAAGCTTCAGGAATACTATATGCTGCATAATCATCACATTTACTCAAATAGTAATAATACATATCTTGTAAATTATCTTGTACACTTACATCACAATCAAGATATAAGCAATCATTTAATTCTGGTAACAATAAATCTGCAAGGAGTCTTAAATCTGTAAATGGAGTAAATCCTGATTTTTCATTCGGATTTCCTTCAAGGTATTTTGCATAACATTCTTCTGCATATACCATTGTTAAATCAGAATTCGGATCAAAATATTTAATTATCTTGTTCAAATCTCTAATATGTTCATCTGAAATTCTAAAAAAATCTGAATAACCATATTCTAATTCTAAATGGATTTCCATAGTCATAATATAAAAATGAACATTTTTATTATGAGCCATTGTTGAATATACCACTAATTCCAGACCGTCATACATATTATCAGATGCAGCCATTAATATATTCATTCTTCGTCCTCCTTAATGAATTCTGCAATCATATCGTAAAGATACTTGTATTCATAAGGAATATAATAAGGAGAAAACGAAAAATATATCTTATCAAAATCGTTCATTAAATTAATATCGATATTTGAAAAATTAATTATTTCAACATCATTTTCAATATTATTTGTGCATCGATAAGAATTTGGCATTTTAATCCAAGTGCATTTTTCAACTTTATCCTTGTATAATAAATATCCTAACCAGTTTAAATCGTCATACTTATCTTTCTTCCATTTTTCTATATCTTTTTCTGAATATAATAAATCATGGAAGAAGTCAATATTTGTAATTTCAACTTTATCTTCATCATTTATATCTTTTACAATTGCACTTTGATTGTCCAAAAGTGCAATTTTGGCACTTTGGTTTGCTTTTAAAAGTGCAATTATTTTTTTAATAACTTTGGCATCAACATTAATATGTTGCTTAATTTCCATTTCGTCTTGTAGCATTTCCCATACTAATGTTGAATTTTCATTTATATTTACTTTATCTGCGTATAATTTAATGCAATTATACATAATAATATTAAAATCAATAGCTAATATCTTCATTAATTCACCTCTGCAAATCCTAAACATCCACCTTGACACTGCATAAGTTCGTGCTTTTTACAAGTCGTACATTTACCAGTACAATTTGCTTCGTATCTTGGAAGGGTTTTCTTAGCAAACAAATAATCTTCAAGTTCATTCAAATCATTAAAATCTCTAATATCTACTGGTTCATAACAACCAAAACATGAAGTTGCTTTAAATCCTTGCGTAATATCTACAACTGGATGACATAAATATGTAGGAGAATAACCATCACATACTTCTTGAATTAATTCTCTTTCTTCATTATTAAAATAACAAATCGGAATTCTTCCACAATCCATATTTAGTCTACAATGATGTTCTTTTGCTTCTTCACAGAACTTAATGAAAATAGGCTTCATTGTATTGTAATATAATTCCTTATCACTTCTCATGTTACGGTAGCATCCACCAGGCGATACTACCGAACATCTTAGATGAGACAAATGATATTTATCCACCAACTCCCAAATCCAATAATAATCATTGCATCCGGGATGAACGTTACATCCACAATTACCTCTTGTGTCGAACATACACAATTCATCAATTTTATCTAATGTTGAAATTAACTTCTTATATTGTTCGGTAGTCATTTTGTCTGGCGAATTACAGTTAATTAGCATTCCAATTCTTTCACTTAACAAAGGAAGATATTTTTCTAATTCAATACCATTAGTAAACAAAGTTGCTCCTGCGTTACTAAATTTACAATAGTTATTAACTTCCTTTATAATTTCATCAAATTTAGGATGCAAAGTGGGTTCTCCACCAATTATTCCTATATGATTTTTTGCAGTTCTCGAAGTAAATTCAAGAACCTTGCGAAAATCCTCTAAAGATATGGAACTTGAAGGTTCCTGTATCATGTCATTTGCGAAACAATATTCGCAACGCAAATTACATATGTTTGTAACTGCAATGTTTGCCATAAAATAAACACCTCTTTCTATAAAAAGTATCCGTAAGTTACTGGGTAAGACCCATATACCGGAAAATAATATTGATAATAATAGTAATGTTCTACGTAATACTGATAATATACTGGGTTATAACCATATAATGTTTGTGTCGTGTAAGTGTTATATGAAGAAATACCATAATAGTTATAATGTCTTGTATACTGATAAGAGTACTGCTGCTTTTCAGTTTTAGAACCATAACCTGCCAGAGTATAATATAAATCAACTGGCTTATATCCAGTTCCATATCCACCCATATTGTAGTAGATATCATGTGCAGTATATACTGGATTCTGATACCTCTCTACGTAATATGTATATCCGGGAGAAATATATTTTGCATAATAATAATATGCAGCTTGATATTTTTGTACATAATATGTATATCCACCAGGAGCAACATATTTTGCATAATAATTATATGCACCTTGATACTTTTTAACATAATACGTATATCCACCTGGGTCTGTATATTTTGTGTAATATATAAAACCAGGCACCGTTGTATAATATGTTCTTAAATATACTCCAGGAGTATAATAAAGATAGGAATACTGGGTATAATATGTTCTTAAATAAACACCTTCTTGATACCACAAATAATATGTTGTGACATCACGAGTACCACTTTGCGTCTCTTGAGTCGTTCCATCGAATGGTCCTGTAATGTTATATGCAGTTCCATTGACATAATTTCTATATCCACTTACATATGAATAAATGTTAAATCTGTCATAGGCTGAAGTTCTGTAATAGTAGTAATTTCTCGAAATATCATAATGGTCTATATAATAAGCCATATACTGTTTGTATTTAGTAGACAAAAGGGTTGTAGTTGAACGAAAATCAGGAGCAGCTTTGAAGGTAAAATCACGTTTCATTTTCTTCTCCTTTTTGTGTCAACACATAGAAACCACATCTGTTAAAAAGAGGAACAGTTTTGAATATGTTAAATAAATGACTTATGACCCTGGTATCAATAAATTTATAATTCGATTTATCCACTGTTCATCTTATCCCTCCCTATTAACATCCGTATAAGTATTGTATCATATTCCTTTAATTTCGTCAAGTATAAGAAATTAATACTACCATAGTGTTATGGTAGTATCATTTTTACTAATACAATAATAATCATCAATTCCATCGGATTTTTTTTCACATACACTATCATTATTAATAATAATTGATGTATGATTTTCGCTATTGATATTAACAAATCCGTTTCTAATTACAACCTCTGGATTTTCAATATCAAACTCAACTTCGTATTCCGGAGACACTAATCTGCAAACTACTGTCTTGTTATAACATGATTCTAACCAAGTTATTAAATGTTCCATAAAAAAATCCTCCTTAAATAATTATATGTTAATTGGAAAAGGTCTAAGAGAGACAAGAATTAAAACGTTAAATGAAATGAATTCTGTAGTAGAATAATATATCTTTCATACAAAAATATCCATTCCCAATTATTACTAAAATTCACATCTTTTAACACATATATTTTCTACGCAGCACAACTCACTTTTTTATTGTCATAAAAATATCTCCGTGATATACTTCTTTACCGTGCTCAGACATCTTCCATAATATTATTATGTTATTTATTTTGTAAAAATGTTTTTCAAAACACTATTTTTTAAAATAAATATTAATTTAGTGTTTTTTCATATGGATAAATTAATTTTGTTTTACATTCTTTACATTCATTATGATGATTATATGAAGTTTCAATTCCCATAACGTGTTGGTCTCCACCACAATTTGGACATTTCCAACACGGATCACCACCAGGAGTAAATACTCCTTTTACTTCTTGCCATACATAAGTTCCTATAACCATAATTACCAATCCTCCACCAAAATATCTAATATTGTTTTCCCGTTTTCAAATCTTTTTCTATATCCATAAACAAGCATCTCTTCACAATAAATATCTCCGTCTAAAGGATATAATTGATTATTTTCCCATTTACAAACTCCACAATATCCAATTATGTCGTTTGGAGCAAGTTGTTGTATATCATATAAGTTGACAATTGAATAATCTGTGTCTTTAAAACATTCAGAAAATTTTACTGGACAAGATAAAAACATAAAAGTTTCATAATCTGTATTATTATTTTTTAAATTTATCAGCCTATCTCTATTATGATACTGTTTTAATTCCACTAAGTATTCAACTAATTGTTTTTGATAATTTAAATTTTCTTTATACATATTAATTTTTTCATTAATTATTTCTGTATCATCTGCGAATAATACTTCAAGAGTTACATCATCATATAATACATGTGTTTTAATTATCTTATTAATTTCTTCGCAAGTTTTCATTTCTTCGCTAATAATCTCTTCTAATGTCATATTTTTCTCCAATAAAATGAATATTTTATATTTTTAGAATTTTTTCGTCTAAAAGCATGTTTAAGTACCTTAAAGCGTTAATTTGGACGTTTAAATCCCATTTATTTTCAATTTCTTTTTCATTGTAGAATGTTTTAAATGAATATTTAAGCATCCCTTCTCCGGCAGTAAAATGAAAATCAATTTTGTCATCTTCTTCTCTGAATCCAATCCAAAATTCATCCATATCATCATAAAATCCACCACCATTTGAACCTTCGAGATGACACCACCAAGAACCTGTTTTTTTCATTGCATTATTATGCCATGTTTTTGTTTTTAATTTATCCCAGTCTAATATCTTTAATTTTCTAATATCTTTAGGTTGAATATTATATTTATTTATTTCTTTTTCCATATTATTCCTCTCGTGAAATCACATTAAACATATCATCAACTGAGTCCAATAAATCATACCTCTTATTAAAAGCAGCAGTTGAACTTTTGGCAAATTTTCTGTCTACCATATCTATATAATAAGTACTTGTACCATCATCACCTTGATAAAATTCATTCCATTCGTCTTCTGTTAGCAAACTTTTAACATTAAGTTGTTCAATTGCTAAATTATCAAATGAAACCACAGAAAAATGATTAATTATTTCTTTTAAATTGTTTTTTAAATATATTTGTTTTGCAGTAATATCATTATTATTAATTTGATAATAGTCATTTCCTCTTCTTAAATGTTTATATCCTAAAATAAGAAGTTTAATATTCTTATCTGATAATTTTTTAATATCATTTTCCGAGAAAATACCATTAATCACATGAATAACAATATTAGAATATTTTTGCACCTTCTCAATAAATTCGTCAGTAGGATTTACCAAAGAAACACCCAGTCCATAAATCAATTTCTCTTTAATCATCATATCAATTAATTCAATATTATCTTCAAAATGAACTTGATTTAATGTAATATTTGTTATTACTTTCATATCACGAAGTTTATGTAGAAAAGGAATTAAATCTGGATGCTCCAAAATATTGCCACCACCTAAAGCCACTTCTTGATATGGATGTAATGTTTCAATAAACTTTTCATTCATAATATCTCCAAGTTTACCATCTGGAGTTGAACCTTCGTGGCAAAATTTACAACCCATATTACAACGATTGCACAATTTTATATCCATATTCTCAGCAAAATCAAATTTAAATTCATCATCATTTGTTTCTCTTATGCGAGTACCATTATCATAAATTCTTGTAATGCTATTCCCATTTTTATATGTTCCAAGAACTTTCATAATTACCTCCTAACAAATTTAATCAATCATGTCCATATTCTCCAAATGCTACAATGGTATCTCCAGTTGGAGTTGTAAATTCACTATAATATGATTCCAAATAATCACTTTGATAATCAGATGGAATAAAATCATCGTCAATACACATTTGATAAAATTCTTCCTCATCTTTTAAATCTTCTTCTTTTGAAAAATCCCAGTATTTATTTGTCCTTAAAAATTCAATAACTTCGTCTCTTGTATATAATTTATTAAATTGTGGTTTACCAAAATCCCATCCCCAACCACTTCCTTTGTATAAATATAAATCTTCTCTTGACCAACGATTATAATCATTTTTCATCATCATTGTGATTGAATGTGTTGATGAACTATTTGTTTCGAATACTCCACGCCTAATTTGTCTTTTCATAATTAATTTCCTTTCTCGTAAATGTCATATTTATTAAATTCTTCTTTATATTCATCGCTATATCTTGAATAAGTTCCATAACTAGTTACTTCTTCACCTTCATAATTAAAAAAATAATCATCATAAGGTTCTGGACTATTATCATTTCCAGTGACTATAAATGAATCACCAAAAAGATACTTCATAAGGGACTCATTATCAGACAAAATAGCTTCCACAAATTCTTCTGTTTCTCCAACGTGATCAATATATCCATCAATATCATAATAGTGATAAATTTTACCGTCATACTCCCAGAATTTTTCCTCAAGCTCAGGAAATTCATATTCAATATTATTTTCATCCAATAACTGTTTAAGTCTTTCCAACTTTTCATCTGCATATTCTTTACTTCGACCTAAAATTGCAGTTATTAAATAAGAAGCTTTTTTATAAGTTTCTTTATATACTGCAAATTCCCAACCAAATTCACCTGTTTCAAATGATACAAATGATGAGGGTTCATAAGTTGAATTTTTTGCAATGCAAACCGCATGAGTCGAAGATGAATTCGTTTCGAACACATTTTTTCTAATTTGTCTTTTCATTTCATTTCTCCTTTTAATTTCATTTAGTATTATTGTAAGTAAAAGGCTTTTCAGCCTTCTACTAATTCACTATATTTTTTTAAATATACCACATAAGAAGGTATTTTACCATATAAATCGTCCAATTCTTTATGTTTTTTCAATGCTTCTTCAAAAGAAATATTTTCACTTTGCATAAAACATTTTAAATTATATATTCTGCCGGACTCCATGAGTCCATTAACAGTAAAACAATTCATTTCTGTAAAATCACGTATTCTACGCAATTTACTATGTGTTCTTTGTGCTAAGTTTTTAGGATGTTCTTCTAGTGTTGCATTATATAAACGTTTTAAAATACGTTTATCTGTTTTATCATACTGAAAATTTCTTCCTTTGCTTTCAGTAAAAGATTCATATTCCCAGGTTATAGAAGATTCATATGCATAATTAAGCAACTCATTTGATACAGTTACTTCTGTTCCAGAACTTAAAATCAATTTATTTCCTTTAAAATCAGAATAATATAAATTTGTTAAATCACATAATTCTTTTCCACAAATCCCTTCAAATAATGCTAAACATAAAAACTTATCAGAAGGATTTCCACATTGAGTATTTAATATACGCAGCAAATCTTCTCTTGAAACTATTTTATCATGCATTAATCCTTGATTTATACAATCAAAAATTAATTCAGATGTCAATTCATTAAAATGATTTTGGCTATCTTTTACTAAATTTCTATTTAAACAATAGTTAACATACATTTTTAATTGACTTGTATACACTAACAATGTTTCATAAGAAGTAAAACAAAGTGATTTATAAAAATCTATTATTTCTGATATTGTAAAATCATAAATATCTTTTTGTAATTCAGTTTCCATTTTTTCTGAATTATTAAAAAATACTGTTGTACATTGTCTCAGGTTTAAATTTCTAGATTCATTATCCAAAATATACTGTTCTTTAATGGTTGCATTATACATAATCAAATCCTCCCTTCGTAAAGTTTCTTAATCCTGTTAATAGAAACATGTGTATATGTTCTTCCGGAAAAAATATCTTTATATTCTTCGCTTGAAGATTTTTCATATAAGTCTCTTATTTCTTTTAATAATTCTTTTTCTGGGATTTTATCATATGAAAATAAAATAATAGCACATCCTGTGAACTTATAGTCCCATTTTTTATCAAGAATTGTAGGGTCACTTTCTAATATTGCCTCAAACTTACTATATAAATAATCTCTAAGTTCAATTATCCTACTAGTTGAAGCTTTAATTTTTTTACTGGAAAACCATAATGAATTTACTAATTGTGTCATTGTTGTAAAATCAATGATTCCGTTATTTCTAGATATTTTTCCCTTTAAATCTTTAACATTTAATCTCTCGACTATATTATTTGCATAGCTATATTGATTCAATGCGTCCGAATCAATTTTGTGCATTTTAGTTTTTTGATCTTCTTGCCAGATAAATTGTTTTGCAGTATCTTCAGAAAAATTAACAATTCTAAGTTCCATTGTATAATCAAATTTTTTATTAAGATTATAAATAGAAGATATTGCTAAATATCTGTGATAACCATCAATAATATCAAAAGCAGTAAGATTATTAATTACTAATTCTCCTAATTCTTCATCGTATTCGTAATCAATTAATTTATCGCTTTCTTGAATATTAAGTGTTATTGTATTTGGAATATATTCATCATTTTTATAAGATTCAATTATTGCATTTACTGCTGCACGATTAACATCAATTTGAAACCACTCTTCATTTCCAGAAACAACTCTTCTCAATCGTCTTTGAGTGTTTTCATTATAATTAATCAACTGTGCATCTCTTAATTTCATTAATTCAGAAACTGTTATTTTGCCAATCCATTGAGTTTCTGTAATTTTAACCATTTTAAATTTTAATGGAAATTTCGCTTTTTTATCTTTATATGTCCATTTTGACCATGCTTCTATTTCTTTATCTGAAAAATATGTTTTTATTTTTCCGGTAGAAATAACATCTAAAACGGCAAATAATATATTTTCTGTTTCGTCAATTGGGTCTTTTTTCAGCGTTAATATATCAAAAGAAATTGAAGTTGGAATATTATATTTGTTTTTAATTTCCTCGACTTGTTGATTAATTAATGTTCGATTGCCAAGATTTTTCTTTACAGTATTAACAATACATTTTTGTAGTTCTTCTTTGGTTTTAATCATGAAGTTATCCTCCTTTTTTTAATTTAACTTAGTTACCATAATATGTCAACAAGTAAAATAATTAAAGGAAGCTGCATAATTTTTATTTTTTATTTAAGTACTCCGTACAAATTATTCTTACTAAAGAGGCAAGTGATATGTTTTTGTTTTCAGCTTCCTTTTTAAGTTCATCGTATAATTTTTGTGGTAATTTAATATTTAATGTTGCATCGTTCAATGGAATCACCATCCTTTCTACATTAATAAAGATGACATTATTTCTGAAGCTCTTTGTTTTTCAGTATTATTTGTCACTATATATCTTTGAGTAGTAGCAATATTACTATGACCAACTGCTCTTCTTACAAATTCAACATCTTTTGTCGTATTATATAATATTGAACAAAATCCAGAACGTAATTTATGAGGACTAATTGCGTATCCAAGTGCTTCTTCTGAATACTTTTCTACTAATTTATAAACAGTAGAAGCAGTAATTCTTTCTCCTCTCGATGTAATAAACAACGCTTCGGATTCAGAATCATATTTCTTTCTATAGTTAATCCAACTATTAATTAATGAGTACATTGAATCATTCAATATGTATACATGTTGTTTATTCCCTTTATCAATTACGGTTAATTTTTGTTCATCAAAATTGATATCTGAAATATTAATTTCACACAGTGCAGTTTCTCTCATTCCTGTATTCATTAATAAAGAAACTATACACTTATCACGTAACTTCATATTCTCTTGATATCTTTTAGCTTTATCAGAACCAACACCTGAATCAATTGTTTCCAATATTTTATTAAAATCTTTTTTTGTTAATAGTTTTCTATTTGCATTTATTCTATCTAAATCATGATTTTTAGGTTTAGAAATACTAGAAATATAATTTTCGCTTATATATTTTCTTTTAAATAAAAAATTCAAAAAATTATTTAAAGCAAACCATATTCCTTGTTGATATGAATCAGATGTATATTTTATATTTCCATTATTATCCTTCCGAGTTTGATTCATTATAAAATATTCTTCTATTTTTGTTTGGTTTATATCATTCGCTAAAATATTTCTGGTATCTAAATTGATAAATCTTAAAAAATTTCTGACTTTATTAATAAAATCATTACATGAAGTCAAATTTTTCTTCGATGCACGAAGATTTAAATACCATTCCGTGACAAAATCCGGAAGTTCACTTAATGTATTGTTTATTACTTTTTCTATTTTTATATCGTTTTCTAATCTTCCATCCATATATACTAACCTCACATTCCATAATAATCTCCACAAGGAGTATTTTTATTTATTTTTAATAAATCAAGACGAATAGAACCATCTCCTTTTAATCCTTTAATATGTTTATTAGCATAATTAAAAACAATATCAGGTTCAAAATAGAAAGAGTGCAAATTTATTTTATTTTCAGTAATTAATTTATCTAAACCATAATAAACATCCCACTCTGTTAACTTTGATATTTTCTCACACATATTATCTGGATACGGAGTATATTCCCAAGAAAGATATTCTTTCCCTTTATCACATCTATCAAATTGTGCAACAAATTTAATATATTTTTCTCCTTTATCTTCATAAATATTATAAAATGTAAAACAATCCCATTTTTCATTTTTATTAAATTCTATTTTTTTCATATTATTTACCAACACAAAATAAGTTTATTTTTATCAGGAACATTCAATCCACTATTTATATCTTTATCTCTACAAATATAAATATATTCTTGCCATTCAGTTTTTTCTGTATCAGTAATCATCAAATCAAAATTTTTAGATTCATTTATTGCCCATGCCGTAGCTAAATACTCTTTAATACATCTTCTAGTATCGTTATCTTTATATATGTGTCCTATTTCATGAAGTAAAGTAAAAACACTATCACTTGAATATTTGGAACTAATATCTGTTCCAATAAATATAGATTTCGTTTCAGGAATAGCTAATGAATAATCTTTTTCAAATTTATAAAAATTAATATCATCATATGAATTAATTATCTTTTCATATATTTGTTTTTTAGTCATGTTTTTTCTCCTTTCATTTATTCAAGTGATTGATATTTTTTAACAAATTCTTCTCTGCTAACAGGAGTTATTTCTATATTATGTTGTTCTATAAAATCTTTATTTTGAAGTTTATTATATATTTTTTTATTATGTTCTATATAATATAGATAATCTTCATATTCGTTATTTATATATTGTTCATTATTTATGTTTTCAATAAAATTACGTTTTAAAACTTCATAATGTTTGTCGGAAGGATTGATTCCGAAATAAAAACGTCTATTATCTATATAATATTTATATTCTGGTTCACAAAGAGCAGATGAAATTCTTCCATCTTTATCAAATGGAAATTCAATAGCTTTTTCTTTTGTTTTGACATTATAATAATAATCTCCAAAGTTTGCCCAAGTCTTACATTTTACATTCGGGTGATTTAAATATTCATTTAAACTTTTTTCAAATTCAACTTCCATTTTCTTTTCATATTTTTCTTTTTCTATTCTTCTTTTTTCATTATAATCTTCTATTAATATTCCAGTTTTAATATCTCTAACACCTTCACTTGTAACTGAAACTATGTGTCCTGTTTCAGTTGATCTGTATCTGTTAAATCCATCTCTGTAATATGATTTATTATACAATTTTGCAACTTTTCTATTATAATTACCTTCTGCATTTCTTTTTGCATTTCCACCAGTTAATATTCCTAAATCAATTAATGAAATTAAAAATCCAAGCATGATATATACCTCCTAAACAATTTTTGTTTCTACTACAATAATACTACAACTTTAATTGTTTGTCAGCTAAAAAATAGACGTTAAAACTGGCATTTTATTTACCTGATTTAACGTCTAATTTTTATTATTTATCTTTACCATATTCTTTTATTAATTCTATAAATTTATCATCTTCAATAAAAAATGGGTCTATTTTTGTTTTTTCATACGCCCATCCTATAAAATTTTCAAATAATTGAAATGCTCTTAAGTCTGGAAACTTTTCCTTATGTATTTTATGAAAAACTTCATATAAGTTATCTAATCTGTTAGGGTCTCTCATTTTATTTTCTCCTTATAAATTTTCAATTTCTTTATTAATTTCTTCGTTTCGTTTATCGCAATAATCAGAAATAATAGTCTGAAGTCCTGATAAAGTTCTTTCATCAAATTCATAAAAATTAATTTTTGACCAATAATCTTCAAACATTCTTCTTTTTTTAACACCAAAATATCTACTTTTAACCATATCTTTAAGAAGTTTTAAAAGATATTGTGAATGTGATAAATCTTTTGCTTTTTGTAAATTATCTTTATTCAATTTTTATCTCCTTATACTTTTTCATGTATTATTCCCTCCGGAGCTGCATTATATAAATCATTTTTTACAATATCATTAATTTTTTTAATAATATTTTGAGCCATTTCATTATCAATGTCATTTCCTAAATCCTGTCTCAATGCTTTGTTAATAACAAGTGTTTCTACTGTAGTTATTGTAATTTTATGATTCATTTTCAATATCCTTTAGTGAAATCAAATTCAGCATTTGTCTTTGCATATATTTTTAAAAAAATCGCCATCACTTCATTTCTATCATATCCATATTCATCTGCCATTTTACAGATTTTTTTATTAGTTTCATTTCCAATTTCTGCTAAATTAACAAGAAAAGTCTTTTCTTTATCTGTCATTTGTTTTCTCCTTTTATCGTGAAAAAATCATTTCATTTAACGTAAAATAAATAGCAAACAGCAATCTTGTGTTTTCCTTTTTTTCATCGCCCAACCAAGCTTTTAGAAAGAATATTGCTGACAAAACAGAATTTACAAAGCAAAGCAAATCATCAAGTGTTGTTATAACTTCGTTTAATTTCATTCTTCTACTCCTTTTTCATTTGCTTAATTACACGTTCAAGTATGCACATAGTACAAGTAATTGGTTCATCTGCTCTCGGACAATTAAAAGAATTACATATTGTCGTATCATCATTCAGTTCTGTGATTATTTCTGCCATTTCGTCAATCGTCTTTGTTCTTTCATTTTCCTTTGCCTTTGCAATCAGTTTTTCTACTACTTTACTTTGCTCGCTTGAAAAATAAACATCAACATAATCGTGGCATTCCTCATTATGTTCGCATTTTCCTTTAGAAATACATTCGTTGTCACACATTTTTCATACCTTCTTTCTTCTGCTCCTTTTCGTACTCTGAAACATAAAATTTGCCATAATCGGTTATCTCTCCGTTTGCAATAACTCTGTTTCCCAAAACACCTTTCTTTACTAACCACTCCGCAAACTTCCGGCGTTCGTCTGCTCGGATTTCTGATTCAAACCTTTCCGAATTAAATTCAAATTTTTCATAATCATAACAACTTTTGCAAGGCTCATTAACATATCCGATTTCTGCACTTTTACACATATCACATATACATAAACTCATCTTTTTAACCTCCATTATTCCCAATCAAGAAGCTGCCCACAATCTACACAATGTTTAATACCGTAAGTAGAACCAACAAATTGTCTTTTACAACATGGACAAGTCCAATCGAAATGAAAATCATCACACTCAAATATATTTAACGGCTTTTTAGCTAACTGCTTTTCAAGAGCTTCTTTAATTTTCATATCATACGGATTCTGAGAATCTATCATAAAATTACTATTATCCATTATCTCGCAATATTCTTTATTATTCATAATTTCGTTCTCCTTGATTAATAAAACATACTTGCATCTAATCCCATTTCAGCACAATCTTCATCAGTAAATAAATATATTCTCGAAGATGTCTTTCTTTTTTGAGGGGTATTCTTGGCTTTTTCAAAGTTTTCACTGATAACTTTTGAACATTGCTTTTTGGTAACGGGCATAAAATTAGTTTCTAATCTGCTATTAATAAAAAACAATGTATTTTCCTGCTTTTTTGTGGGTAAGTTTTCAGTGGGAACATCCCATTTTTTACTATAATTATCGTATGTAATTTTACAGGAAGGACATTTATATAAAATATAAATGATATGATTTTCTTCTTCCATTTCCCTGTCACAATTAGGACAATTCATACATGTAAATCCTTTCTTTATTTGGTCTTCAGAAATATTAAAAGCTTCTTAATAATCTCCTAATTATTCTTGTCATCCTTTAATTCAATCCACTTATTTGTATCTGGTTCGTACATACAATAATTTCCATTTTCATTTATATAAATTGTATATACCGGCATATCCTGATATCTTCCTGTAATACTTTCAATATAAATAATATGTGTATTATTATCATAACAATAACCATCTTCAATAACTGTCATATTATGTTCACTTCTATTAGAAGACAACGTACATGAACTTACCATGCAAATAAAAACAATTAAACCTATTAATCCGATTATTGAAAATGTTAATTCTAAATCTGCGTTTTTGTTATACATTTACTCTCTCCTATTATAAAATCCAGGTTTTATTTAGTCTTACATACTAATATTTCTATATCCGTATCAGCAAAAGTTTCTTTAATTATCTTAGAAACTTTCTCCCATTCAAGTTTATCAAGTCCACATCCAATAACAGGCATTGCAATCTTTTTTACATCTCTTTCTTCGCAACAATAAAGCATTTGAATCAGTGCAGATTCCATACTTTTGTATGTAGGTTTTTGATAATATCTTTCTTTAGTTATAAGATTAAATACTCTTCCTTCTGGGATACAATCTCCAAGAAATTTATGATGATGCCACATATTTATATAATCAGGGTATTGTGATTGGAGCTTTCTTTTCATATCAAATCTTTTATTAAATTCAACAACAATGCCTTTACCCATTCCAAAGTCTGCACTAATACAATGTGCTAAATAATATTCATTTGGAACAGAGAATAAATCTCTAATTTCTTCTTTATAAATCATCTTAATCTCCTATTAAAATGTTTATTTATCTATGTATATAATCTTTGTTCCGTCTGCTAACCAAATTACTATTGCATATGGAATATCTGGAACACCATATATTGATGCACACGGTCTATAATCTTCAACAGGTAATTTAGGTTCACAGTTTTCTAAAAAGTGTTCAAATATTTCTCCGTATGTTAATTCTTTATCTGTCATATTATTCTCCTTAAAAATTCTATTTACCAAAAAACATTAATGATACAAGTATCGTTATAAATACAATGTTTGTCACAAGCAATCCAATAGCATAATCATCATAAATTAAATCAGATAGTCTCCATATTAGAAGTTCTACTATCATAACAAGAAATAATATTCCAAGTATGATTAATATTTCGTTCATATTCTTACCCCTAAAAAAATCTATTTTTATGGTTTACCGCCATACCGTAGTTCGCCAGGACAGTAAGAGATTCGAACTCTTCCACCACAAGTCTCCATTACACCGCCCTTTTGTAAGCGATATGACAGCATGAAAATTCTATTTCAATTATCAAACCAAAAAACAATTCTAAATTCTTCAGAATATTTATTTATAAATTCTTCTTTTTTATTATCATTGTAGAAATCATAAATATTAAATAAATCACACATTCTTTCTCTTATGCAATTAATCAAATTATCAAGAACACATCCTTCAACAGTCCAAGTTCTTTTTTCATATGTATTATCGTTGCAACCTTGACACCATGTTGTAGGATAAATTCCGGCATCAAGTTCCTTTATCTGATCTTGTGAAAGTAAACCGGAATATGTAATTGTATTATGTTTCTTTTTATAATCAAATAATTCTTTTGCAGTAAACCAACTATATGAATGTCCATCACACGACCAATAATCTGCTTCTTTTTGTATTTCTTTACTAATATCATCAGGAAGTCCTTTAGGTTCTGACATTATTTCATTTCCGTAATATGCTCTTACATTTGCAAGCACTTCAAATAATGAATAATTTCTATTGTCATATAATGGTATTATTTCGAATTTTCTTTCGTCTTCTGGATATTCGTAATACCAAGTATTTATTCTATAGTTATCACAATTGACCCAAATGTCTTTTTCTTTACCATTTCTGTTTATTTTAATTTTTCTTTCTGTATAAAGATGAATATCGCAACCCATAAGTAATTACTCCTTTTAATTTGATTTAGTATTGTAATATTACAATACCATTTGCTTGTAATTTGGTCAAGTGCGTTTGGAAATTTATTTCAAAACGCTAATACTTTATATATATTATTTATATCTTTATATATATGGGTGAAAAATTTTTCACCCCTAAACGCTATAAAACGAAAAATTTTTCGTTTTACTTTAATATCCTTTGTCCGTTTTCGTATATGGTTTCTATTAATTCTTTTTCTTTCAAATTTTTTAACCATAATTGTACAGTCCTTTCTCCGACATCAAACATAGTTCCAAGATATTCATTACTTGCACTACATTTATTTTTACCTTTGAAGTTTTTTATATAAGCATACAGAAGTAATTCTCCTGGCTTTAAGCCAAGGGAGAGATATTCTCCCTTGACAGTAAAAAACATTTTTTGATTTATTTCACACATTAACTTGCCTCTTCAACAATTATATTATATTCATCAAATACTTCATAATTAATCATTGCATCGTAACATTTTTTATTTATGTTCCCATTTAAATATTCTATTTCTGCCATCTTTTTAATTGCTGCTTCTTTTTTACTTTTATACCAATAAAAAGCATCTGTCATATTATGAAAATAATTTCTTTCTACTTTTCCATATAAAGTACATGAAGAATAATACATATTATCTTTAGGTGAAAATGTAACTCCACTAGGACAATTATGTTTTTGATTTTTATGTTTCATAAATATACAATTGACATTATGCGGAACAATGCAACAAGTATCTGGTGAATATATTCTGTTCCCTTTAACAAGAATATCTTTATCTAATGCAATCCTATTTTGTTCCTTAATATTTTTCCAATTTTCTTGTGAATTACACCATTCATAAAAATATTCATAATGCTTAAATTTTTTATCCACTTCACAATCAACATAGTGCTTATTTGTTTTTAAATAACATCTATTTAACATATTTGCCCACATTTGATATTCTTTAAGATATTTTCCATTTTCTTTACATTTATATTTATCTCCAAGAATGCCAATTCCAAATACTGATGGATAATTATTATTTTTTATTTGTCCTACTTTAAAATTTTGAAATGATTTATGTTTGTTTATATAACCATCGTCAAACATAACATCAATATCGTCATAGTTTCTATAATTTACAACTACCATATGAAGTCCTATATTATTATAGCCTTCTACCCCAACTTTACTTTCTATTTCCATCATTAATCTCCTTATATAATTTTTTTAATGCCATTAATTCGCAACCTATACCGGAGAATAATGAAATATATTTCATGTTTTCAAATATATCTGGATATGTTTCATATATTTTTTTAAATACAAGATAAACGGTATTAACCTCAATTCCATTTCCACATCTAATATATCTTTGATTTTCTGACATTCCATACTGTACAGCTTTATCATAATATTCATCTGAAATTCCTTGTAATCTAAAACACTCTTTACTTGTAAGTGCTCTAACTAAACCAGGATGTGTAGCAAAGTAATGAACATCTCCATAATTAAAATCTTCAGGTAGAGAATTATACATATCCCAATCATTAAGAATAAAATTATTAGTTATAACATTCCATTTTCCGTGAGTGGTAATTGTATATGAATAATCACCTGGTTTTTTTACTAAAAATCTTTCTCTGAATATTGATGTCTTATTATCAAATCCTTTTAATATATAATCTGGAACTACGTATGATTCTGGCACGTCTTTTTCAAATAAATCAAACATATTTCCATGTTTTCCTGTTTCAATTGGCATTGAAAAAATAGAAGCATCTAAATCATTTCTTATTGACACAACAAAAATTCTGTTTCTATTTTGATACCCAGAATACTTTATAGGGTTCATTTCTTTCCATATGGATGTATATCCCAATTCTTTCATTGTTAAAATATAATCGTCAAAATTCTTTTTATTTTTCCCTTTTGCAATACTGGGAACATTTTCAAAAATAATGATTTTAGGTTTAGAATTTTTAATAAACTGAATATTATTCCACATTAACGATGATGCAGTTCCAGAATCCTTTTCTGCTCCTTCTCTTAAACCAATATTACTTACTGAAGTACATGGAGATGAAGTAAACAATATATCGCATGGCTTAATCTGTTCTTCAGTTACTTTTGTAATGTCTCCTAAATTTTTTCCCTTTGCCTCCTCATGAAATAACTCATAAATATCCGCTGCTTTTTTATCAAACTCACAATAATTTAAAACTTCGTACTGCATTTCTTTCATTTCTCCTTAATTTCGTTTAGTGTTATAATATTCATCACAAATATCTACAATATGCTCACATAATAAATGTGGATACATTGAACGTTCTTTTGCATTTTTTAATCCTTGTGTCCCAGTTTTGGATCCTCTTGGAGCTGCTACATGACAAGAATCTCCATTATGACAAGGTGGCAAAAAATCCGGATTTGGATGATTTGTCCATATATCTGTTGGCTTCATTCTTGTATCACCATATTTGCAATATGTAATTGTGTATCTTGGCATATCTTGAACAAAATCCATTTTTCTCATTCCACCTCTTGGATTTTCCCAAAAATAAATAAGATTAGGATTTAATTTCTGTAAATCAGATATGATTTCCTTTACATGCCAATTCATCTTGTCACAAAATTTTGCATAATCACTTACACCATCAAGATTTCCTGTTTCTGGATTCTTTTTTCTGTGATGACTAATTGCAGCTATAGAATAACTCTGACAAGGAGTACCGCACCAAACAACATCTGGAATACCGAATTTGTCTAAAATATCTTGTGTAGTTATCTTTAAGATGTCTGCATGCCAAGAACTAGGAAACTGTTCGTCATAATCAATTGTGAAACATTCATGTCCTCTTTTTCTAAATGCATTGCTTATACATTCAGTTCCTGAAAATAATTCTAAAACTTTCATACTACTGCCTCATAATTTGATTTACTTTCTAAAATATTATTTACATTTTCATCACTTAAAATTCTTAACGGTTTTAAATATTCTACTAAAAGCCACGTTCCACCTTGTAATAAAGGACGTTCATATTTTTTCATTTTCCCATTGGCTTCACATTCCATCCAAACTCTTTTTTCTCCAGATTTTAATTCATCTGCAATATGTGGGGCATTCATTTCTAATGTGCAGTGCCAACCACCCATTTCATTTCCATTTTCGTCTTGTCCTATTGAACGTTCAGCAAAACCTTTTGTCGGATGAAATTCACAATGCATCCACTCTCCAAAAACAAACGGTTTTGTTTTGTCAATAAATAATGGATATAAATTTCCATCTTTCAATTGCCGTACTTTTTTGTAAACCTTCATATGTTTTCCTCCTTATTCATATCCTTCACAATTTGCAAGATTATCCAAAAAATCATCACTAATAAGAGAAGTTCCGTGCCAGTCAATTAATAAATTAAGAACTTCATCTCCACTTAATCCATATCTTTCAATGATGTCTTCAAACTTTTCATAGTTATCCATAATTTTTTCTCCATAAAAGTATAATTTTTTTTATTTATATGAGTTTACCGTCTTCCATTTTGAATATATGATATGCTTCTCCGTAACATTCTAGGTGTTTTTTTACTGATTTAATAAATAACTTTACATATTCTCCTGGAAGTATTGTAAAAATTTGGCTAGTTATTCCATTTATATCTTTTTCCAATAAAACGCAATATAAATCTAGTTTTGATAAATTTTCATTATGCCCAATTTCGTCATCAGAACTAAACACCATATCCATATTTCCGTTTTTTGCATAGTCTTCAAATGTGTCTCCACATTCATAATCGTAGTCATCATACATCCAACCACAAAACTTTAATGAAATTGCTCTATCATATGTTTTCATGCAAAACACTCCTTTCCGGCATGATTTATTGATAAAATATTGTCCAAGCATATTTTCTGTACTTCTGTGGGAGTACCTTCTCTAAAATAACTACCAATAATCATTTCCTTATCAACATCATCTAACCTGTCAACTGTCTTGACATTCATCTTTGCATCAGTAATTATATATTTTGTTCTTGTAGCAGCCTTTTTAGCAGTAGCAATAGATAAATATTTCTTACCAGTATTGGAATTGTAAGCAATACGATTAGGAATAATCCATTCATAATTATTAGTTACCTTTCTTGTAGGTTCTCCTTCAACTGCTTTTCTATTAATAACAGTACCAATATTTAAGTAATTAACTCCAAGTCTACATGTTTTTTCAGTTACCTTTGTAATTGCACAACCAGAATTTTTGAATTCTGCTTTCAATGGAACATCAGATTTATAAGCCAATCTAAAAAATGATCCACCGTGAATTTTTTCGATTTCCTTTTCAATATTATTCATTTTTAGCCTCCTTAAATATTTTGTTTGAAATTAATAAAGCATCATCATAAACATCATCTGGAGAAATATCTCCGTTTTCATCTGCAATAAATTCATAATCGTTTACATATGATGTTATCTTTCCTAAAACAGATAAACTATCACATAAGCCATACATATCTTTTTGCCCAAGATGATAAGCAATTAAACATGCAAAATCCATTTTCTCTTCTTCGAATAACGGACATATTCCACATTCTCTAAGCATGATATTCATTTCTTTTAATGAAGTCTTTTCAATGTCAATTCCACCACTTTTACAAAAATCTCCCAATGTTTCATCAACGTGAGATATTCCACCATAAGATGTTTCATCATCTCTTAATATTTGATTTTTAAAACCTTTGTCCATTTCTTTACTACTCCTTTTTAATTTGATTTAGTGTGCTCTAAAAATAACAGATTCCCCTCTTTTTAAAGTAGAACAACCCTCATCTTTACCTGCAAAACATTCAGAACAATTCCCTTGACAAAATTTAGCTCCGAACATAGGAGCAGTTGTTCTGCCATCATCATATAATACATGACTTTCCGGAAGATTATATTCATTATTACAAGGAACATTTAACCATCTACTTATAATAGGATGAACATTGATAGGAAATCCAAATTCTTTCATAAATCTATTAATGTCATCATAACTTTTTGTGAAGAATAAAAATTCACACTGTGGATTCTTTTCTGCAACTAATTTAACAAAAAAGAAATCATCATAATTAAAATCTCCACCAACATTATATCTAAGTTCTTTGACATTATTTTTGATTATTTCTTCTGAAATTTCTTTGTAATACCTAGTTATATCTGCTTTATGTATTGCCGAATTTTTTGCTCTGTCTCTTAATACTTGAGTATAAATACAATCCGAATTAATATCATAGCAATCAACCATACACTCTTTACAGTTATAACAATCTGCAATTGGAATTAATGATACAGTCCAACAATCTTTACCAGTTTTCGAATTGCCTTTCATTAATTTAACGTGATAATTATTAACATCTTTAAGAAATTCATCCCGCAATTCTAACATCTTTTGCACTCTTTTATTTCTTGCTTCTTTTCCTATTCTTGCTTTCATTTTACTATCTCCCTTTAATTTATTCAAGTATCAGCACTCCGTCTGAATTATAATATGTCAAGCTGTCACCATCTTCATAATCACAATAAAACTCAATTTTTTTATCTGGATTATCTTTACATATCTTTTTAAATATTTCTTCAGGACAACTCCATGCAGTATCAAATCGTATTGATAAAAAATCTTCTGTTATATCAACATCACAAGCGTTCCATTTAGTTCCCCAATTTGCAATACTCCAATCATACCAATTATAATAACCATATTTTTTTATTAATGATACATAATATTCACCAATTTCATATCCTGTATGACCATAATCTTCTGGAATTCTTAATACTCCAAGTTTACCTTCTTCTCTGGGATAATAATGTTCTTCATCGTTAAACATAACGGGATTATCTCCTATTAATCGTAAAAGTTTTCCCTTTATTTCCTTTTTTGTTGTTCTTGAATTAATAGTAATGCTGTATGATTTATGTTTTTTCTTAAATTCATCAAGTTTCATATTTGATAAATTATATAAATCTATACATTCATCAATTCTTCCACCAGAAATAGTCCGTTTTAATTCTTTTGGCATTGGAATAATATTATTAAAATCAAAATTTCCATTAACAACATACTTATTAAATGTATCTTTATCAGGAAATACTATCTCATTAAAAGTCCAATTAGGCATAATCCTCATCCTCCATTAATTCATATAAATCTTCAATTGATTGTTTTCCGTCTTCTGATACTGCATCGTATTCTGATAATATTCCATAATCAATACAATCTGCAGCCATTTGCATTAATGCCTCAATCACATCAATTGCATTTTGAAGTTTTTCTCTTTTGGTTAATTCTCTCATTATTCTTTCCTTTCAATTTTTTTGAAATATCTATCAATACTATTATTACTACTAAGATTGATAAACAAATCGATAGATTTGTCTTCTGTGACATCATATATTCCACATACGTCATATGCAGAACAACCATTCCATTCAATTTCGAGAATGTATTGATGTCCTGGGATAAATCCCATTAATGGTTTGTTTAAAATAAATTCCCTTATGTCTTCACCATTATTCATTTGTCACCTCCTTTATTTGTTCTGTTTCTTTGACCAACCATTAACAACGTCTGTGTCATCATTTAATCTTCTTGTCATATTATCTCTGTGTTTCTTAATTTCGTCTAGTATTCTTTCGTTTGTAGCATTTTCAATATATAAAGTTCTTATGTGACAGGCAGTTCTGTTATCTCTTAAACGAACTTCTATTGTGCATCTTTCAGTTATTTCATCATAATGGCAAGAATAATCCAATATTCCAATTCTTATATTTGAAAGAAGATATGTATTAACTTTAAATATTGCTTTACTCCACTCGAAAATATCATCGTTATGTACAAGTGGTAATTTCTTAAATACTACTAAATCATTTCCTTCTTCAAAAATATAATACTGAGCAAATTTGTAATTTATTACTCTGTGCATTAATCCGGAATTAATAGATATATTTTCATTTGGTGTGTTCTGTCGAAACATTTCGATTAATTCCTTATCTGTTACATTTGCATTGCTAATTCTTCCGATAAATCCTAATCTACATTCTTTTGTTCTCTGTACTCTCATATTTTTTCTCCTTAAAATTATTTTTTATTTCTTCTTTTGAACCACAATTTGGACAATACTTATATTCACTTATTCCTGTCTCAGCATCATAACTGTGTTCATATCCACATTCGCTGCAAACATACATAGTTAAATCATATGCTTTAGTACTAGGTCTATAATAAATTCTTTCTATCCATTTCATTTATTGACACCACTTTTCAACTAAATCATTTAATACATCTTCGTTAACAAAGAATCCATCTTTGTATAAATTAATTAGGAGTTCCTTTCTAACATTGTTATCATGAACTTCTAATGTTGTGGGACTTTCACATAGTCCTATAGGTGTTTTAATTGCTAGAATATCTTGTAATTTTGCCATATTATTTCTCCTTAAAAATGCTATTTTATCTAGTTCCTTTTATAAACTTAATTAATCCAATTAAATCAAATCCATACCTCTTAATATAATAATTAATGTTGTAAAATAATCGTTTTGGATGATACCAATTTATTTGCTTTGGACTATCTTTCAACCATGTTGTAGGTTTTGCATTTACAATTTTATCTTCTATACTCATCTCACTAATTCCCTTTCCATATCTCCGTACAATAAACTTTGTAATGCTACTACTCCCTTAACAAATCCGGCAAGTTCATCGTTATTACTTTCATCAGAAAAATCAGAAATTTTTCTACGGATTGCTCTATAAGATTCTTCTTCTAAAATTCTCTTTTGATTATTAAATTCTTCCATATTCATATTCTTTACCTCCTATAAAAAGTTATTTTATCAATCATACATTCTTGGATTATCTAACTTCATAAATTTTAATTCATTTATTTCTTTTTGCTGTTTTTCAACAATATCAATAAGTTCATTTACCTTATCCATAAGCTTCTTATTATCTGGATATTTAATGTTTACAGCATTATATTCTTGTGGCTTTAATTTTTTAATTTTCATTTTGCTTACACTCATTAAAAGAATTATTTCGTCTTGCCAATTATTTCTACATCATCACCAAGTTTTAAGAATATTGGATAATCTGCATCATAGTTGTCTGTTACTCCCCAACCATTAAATGCTTCTCCGTATTCGTCAAAACCCATATTTATTGCATCTATAAATATATCTGATATTGTAGGAATATTAGTTTCATCAGCCGTATCTAATCCGGCATCTAAAATTTCTTTTCTCTTTGCTTGCATCTCTCTGATATATCTTTCAATATTTGCTATACCTTTGTCAGTCAACTTATAAACATTTTCTCCGTCATTATAAGTGCTATCAACAATAGAGAATCCTTTTATATCTGTCATATTATCTACCTCCTACGAAAAAGTTATTTTATCTACTGCTTATCAAGATATTCATATACTTCATCCATAAATTTTCGTGCTAATGTATAAGGAATTTTGTTTTCAACACAATAATCTCTTATATCTGAATCAGTACATCCTCTCTGTGCGAAGTTAAATAAATCTTCTTTCTGTTCATTTAATAATTCGTTCATCATAACTTATTTTCTCCTTATCATAGAAGAATCATTTCATCTACCAACTATATGTTCTTAAATCATCAAGTTCTTCCGCATCTCTGTCTAATCTAATGACTGAACATCCTCTAATTCTTGCATATTGAAATAAATATTCTAAATCATCAGGTCTTTCAATATCATCTGGTTCATCTATGATATCTGGAACAATAATAAACATTCCTTCCTCGTATGTATAAGCGGTTGTGTGCGGAATATTTTCCATTACGAGATTGTCAACCGTTTCACTTGTTAAATGATTTGTACAGCAATCTAAATATTTTCCTATCATATTCATACCTCCTAATAAAACAACTAATTTATCTTGCAATAAAAATCGCAATATGTTCCATCATACCAATCATTAACTCTCTCAATAAACCAAGGAGAATTAATAATTTCCGTTCTTCTTTTTAACCAATCTTGGTTGTTCCAAGTCCAGTTTTTACCACCCATTCTTGAATGAACACGAACAATATTTTCTTTTCCACAATAAGAATTATATTTTTCTACATATTTAAGAAATGCTTTTTTCTCATTATGAATATATGTTTTCAAAACTTTTCTCTTACATCCGTGAATTCTATTCCAACGAATTGATACATAATCATCGTATGTATATCCATCATCTTCTTTCTTTCCGGTTGTCATATAAAAATCACAAAGATAATCTGTATATGATGAAAACGTACTACACCAAGAATTAGGATTCCAAAATGGTTCTGAACAACATAAATCTTTGCAACAATCAATCTCAATATCTTTTAACGTTTTTTCTACTTCTTCTTTTGTCCAAGGTGTCATATTAACACATAAGTCAATACCTCTTAATCTAGGAATATCAATTCCATTATTTTTTAGAATTGACTTCAATTCATCAATCTGTGAGTATGCTTTTAAATCCATATTAATCTCTCCTTTCACTCTTCGAGTACATGCCACTGATATAATATATGTTCAATTTCATCAGAAATCTCAGAATATACATCTCCATATAATCTCACTGGATTATTTTCAAAACTTCCATTTTCTTCTTCGTTTTGCTTGTCAGATTCCGGAATTCTTATATTATGTTTTTCAAGAAAATCATCAAATACGTCCATAATTTGTCCAACAAATTCAACTCTGTTTTCCTCGAATATTGTTGGGAAAGAAACCCGTGATGTATTTGGATCAAGTTTCAACATTCTGTCACAATGATAAGTTTTCATTCTTAATTCTCCTTTCAATTCCAATATTTCCATTCTTCGGCAGCTTCTTCTTCAGTCCAACCACATTCCATAAGAAATCCAACAAAATCTTCTTCGAACTGAGAACGATATAAAAACCACCTAATCATTCCGTCATATCTCCGTTTTTCGTTTTCACTCATACATTTTCCTTTCCCCCTTAAATTAATTTAGTATTGCATTACTCATTATTTCTTCATACTCTTCTTCTTCAAGTTCTTCTTCTTCACGCTCTACTTCATATGCATCATCAAAATCTTCACTTTCACAATAAGGACAACAATAACTATACATTGAAGTGATTGAACCCCAGAACTCTACTTTGTCTTCATATGCTTTAGGTGTATCAAAATACTCTTTACAATCTCTGCACTTATACATTTCACATCTCCTTTTGTAATCTTCGCATTACCATTTTGTTTAGTTTTAAATTAATAACAATTTTCTTTCCAGTTTCAGGCTGCATATAAATTTTATGACTTCCATTTTGTCTTACGAATTCATATCCTTGCCGTTTTAACTGTCGTTGCATTGATACTGTATTACTATTTCTTCCCATTAATTTTCCTCCTTTCATTAATGATATGGTGAATTTAATGCATTAACCAATCCATATACCATAGATAACTTCTGTAAAGATTGTCTGTATTTTTTACGTTTTTCTTCATACCATTCTGGCATCATTATTTTACGTTCCCATTCCAACAAACGCTCCCAATCTGTTCGTCTATGAATAATAAAATATAATTTATAAAAAGCCATA
This sequence comes from Candidatus Absconditabacterales bacterium, assembly GCA_045627125.1. Lineage (GTDB taxonomy): Bacteria > Patescibacteriota > Gracilibacteria > Absconditabacterales > Absconditicoccaceae > UBA3291. The sequence goes on from JAZQNA010000029.1 coordinate 54,190, forward strand.
TTAAATCCCCTTGTGTTTACTATTGTTTACACTATTATGTATTTTGTTTTTTATTATAAACATTATTAATTCCCACCCTACCTCCCTTATAATTAATTTTCTTTATGTTCAGGATAAATAAGTTTTGTTACTTTTTCTTTGAAGTACTTAAAATAATCATAAATACTTCCATCTCCATATACCCAAAAGTAATCCATATCATAATTCCAGAAAATCAGTACTTCGTGACCAACTGTAATTCCTTCAAATACATGATTAATTTCATTAGCATTATTTGCTTTAAAACAATCTGTAATACTTCTTTCAGTTGCTCCATTCTTTGTCATTAATAATTTTAAATACATTGCCAAGTTATCTAAGTCATCATGATTTTCAATTCTAAAGACATCAACAACATATTCATCCGAACATTCTTCATTAAAATCATACATGGAAAAATCTCTTCCATTTTCCTTTCTGATTTTCTTTAACTTGTTTAAGACTACAAATAAAGCACTTTCTTCATACTTCTTACATTCATCTGCGTTGTAAAAAATTTCACCATCTTCTGCAACATATTCTGTTCTTACTACTACTTCTCTTGTCTCTTTAATTTCGTTTGTTTTCATAATATTATTCTCCTTTTTTAGTTATAATAAATTTATCTCCGGCAACTAAAGCACATCCACCCCAAGTTCCATGTACCTGTTTCATATCATCAATTCGTGTAACTGTTCCAACTTTGCCACTATATTGGGGTTCTCCATACATATCAATTATTTCTATTTCATCGCCAACCTTAACATTGTTTATGTCATACATTTTTAATCCTCCAAATAGTCATATTTCTTCCTCCTCATACTCTTCTGGAATAAATTCAATAATTTCTTTTGATTCAAGCATTTCCATAGTTTTTGTGAATATTCTATATCTGTAATATTCGTTGTATGTTCTTATGAAATCATACATACACATAAATAATCCATCATCAACTATATTCATGGTCATTGCTCTTACTAAAGGATGCTCTATACTTGGTGTCATACAAATAAGAATTTCATTTTCCTTTAAGTCTTTGCCCAAATGTCTTTCGCAATCTTTTGAAGAAAAATTTGTGCTTAATCTATCCACATAATTTCCTTCAGTATCCATTATAGAAATACATAAATGACCATCTGTATATCTATCTTTCTTTAATATATAATCAGTTCCGTCAAAATTATACTTTATCATTTTTGTCTCCTCTCATTATGTGATCAATTTCACACATTCTATATTCATATCCATTGTAACCGTTACTAAATCTTACTAGCTGCATCCCTTCAAATAATTCATCATTTTCAAAGAGATACGGAATTTCACTTAATGGATAATCAAAGAACATCATCCTGGCATTTGATACTGATTCGTTTTCTTTCTGTAAATTTTCCAAATCTTCTAAAGAAATACAATCATCTACAGGTCTATATCCAGAAATGTGTTCTATCCAATCTGCACTATCCATACAGTCGTCATAAAACTTAAGCATTATTCATCCTCCTCTACTGTAATAGAAACCGTGTAAGTCTTTGTCTTTTTAATTTCTTCCTTACCAGTATTTGTATTGGCTAAATGTTGATTTCTGGTATTAATTCTTTTCTGATTTGTATTTGCTAATGCTTGATAAAAATCTCCAATATTTTCTTTTATTAATTCGATAAATTTTTCATAATTATCCATCACACCAGAATCATATTCAAGGCTGCTTTCATTATGTCTATCAATTTCCCTAGACATCACACTCAAATCATGGCAATGCCATTTATCTGTAAATTTAGCAAAATCAAAAGTCCTATTGCTATAATACTTAATCATTGGATTGCCATTTGAATGATAGAAATATAAATATACATCCTGTAAATATTCAATTGGTTTTTTATATGAAATATTAGCTTGTTTCATTACCTTGATTATTTCATCCGGAAACATTGGTTCAAGCGTTTCTTTTATTTCTTCTATTAACTTGTCACATCTTTTTTTGAGCAATTCACGCTTTTTAATTAAAAGTTTTTCAACTGCTTCTTCTTCATTTTTCTGACCTTCAATTAATGTCAAAAGTTCTTCTTTATTCATATTTAATCCTCCACTTTCCAATTGCCAACATTGTTTCCATTAACATCCATAATGCAACCATTTTCGAGACCGTTTTCAATACTGTCTGCAATATTACGCAACATCGTTGCCACTACATTCATATCAATTTCTCCATCATCCATCCGTAAAGCTGCATTACTTGTTTTCATTTTGATTTCCAACATTTTTACTTTTCTCCTTTATCTTTTTTAATAATTGCTCACATTCTTTACAATTCTTTTTACTGCCACATTCGCAATAATATTTACATTTCTTATCTCCACCAATATGTAACATTTCCTTCTCCTTATCCGAGAATCACACAATTATCTTTGTTGTGAGTTCTATCGTGTTCATCTGCAAGCAATAATTCAAATCCTTCAGTGTCTGAATCGGTAAACGAATAAAATAATGTATGATATCCGTTTCCTTCATCATCATCGGAGATAAGTACATGCTTATCTCCATTACCTTTTTTACACTGTTCTAAACATAATTGTGTCAATTGCTTTACTGTTAATCCTAAATTTGCCATATAAACCTCCTTAATTAATATGTAAGTCTATCCAGTCACCGTCATTTTCCATTAAACAATTGACTTGAGTTAGACTTGGATTTTCAAGAACTAATTTTTCTTCCTGATACATCTTGCGAACATCTTCATAAGTTGTATCATCCGGAACGTGGAATGTTTGAGAAATTACTTCTTCAATTATAATTTCCTTCATTGTTATCACCTCCTGTTTGCTTTAATTAGTGAAGTTTCAAAATCAATATTGTGCTTAATATCTAAAACATCCCCACATAAATCTGCTATAGAATTTGTAATATCAACGTACAACCCAGTATCAGTTACAGAATCTGCTAACAACTGTAATTTCACTAATTTCTTTGTTACTTCATCTTGATTTCGCCCACTAATAATCCTCATTTTTTTCTCCTTATTCCCAATAATATTCATTAATCATTGCAAAACTTATTTCTGGATAATCCATAAAAAGTTTTAACCAACATTCAGACTTTGTACTTCCAATAACTTCAATTCTGTCTGTTCCATAATACATTTCCATTTCTGTAGAATATGCGGTTAACCTTATTTCTGTTACATCATCGAAACGCTTTTTATTACTAGTTTTATATGTTGTAGTTTTCGGATAAGACAATTCTTCCTTTTTAGAAAAATAATCATTACTTGCCGAAGAAGAATTCTTCCAAAAATTTCTATAACTATTTCCCCAGTAATAATCATCATCATAATATGAATAAGCACTACGAGTATATTTCTGGGCTACATAAATAAACTGTTTAGGAATTTCCAATGTTAACAAATCACCAATTCTATTTATAATGTCATTAAGTTCTTCCTCAACTACATATTCAGAAGTTGTATGTGCATTATAATATCCACTTGAGAAGTTTACTCCGGCAATTCCCATAGCAGGCATTAATGTACTGATATCAGAATATGTTCCAGTTGCCTTTTTAAATGTTGTATTTGTTGTAATCCATTCAGTGAAATCCGTATTATCACAACTATAGAAAACAGCATCATTATTTCCTTTTCTGTCGATTTCAATCATATACTTAATGACTTTGGCAATATCTTTACAAATTTCTGTTTTTGTAAACTTTGTGCTGCCTATTCCACCAATTTCTTCATCTTCAACGAACAACACATAACACTTGTACTTGTCAATGAGATTCATAATTGCCCAAATTCCACAACGGTCATCTCCACCAATTCCTTGAGGAGATGAAATTCTTTTCTCAAATCCACCGTCTACACTTCCATAAGGAACAACATTTACCTCTTTAATCCGTTCTTTGTGAACGGTGTCCATATGAGCAACCAATAAAACAGGGATTTCATTATTAATTGGAATGCCAAGTAAAAATCCGTCTTTATTCGTGATTGCATATTTCTTACTTATTAAATACTTTGACAAATACTGCTTAAGTTCTTTCTGATTGAATTTGCAAATCTCTATAAAGTTTTTCATAATTTATTCTCCTTTTCCTTAATTTGATTTAGTTTTGTTCTGTAGGAGCAGCACAATAATCGTGAACAATATAACTTTCTCTGTTGATTTGCTGACCACAATTCGGACAAATACCATCAGTTCCAATATTCATACATGAATATAAATTTGAGTTTCTGATATAACTAATATTTCCACCAAATTCACTATATGAATAATCTCTATAATGAACTCCATAACTATTATACATACTTCCATACGAATAACTTGCACCTTTTTTAATCCAAGTGTCATTTCCGTTGCTATCAATTATATGCTCAATTCCAAGCATTTTTGAAATTTCCTGTTGCTCAATTAATCTAAATCTCTTATACAAATCAAGTGCTCCGTCATTAGCTTGAGGATATACTCTGCTTTGAATAAGAATACCATCCTTGAAATGAATCATATTTCTATAAATTTTCCATTCTCTTTCTGGATGTGTCTTTTCTTCTCCCTTTTCATTTGTAGGACAATATACAACCATTGAAACTCCATCAAGCATATAACTAAGTGTGCCACCACAATAAGCACCACTATATGAGTTATTCATATTTCTTGTGTTTCTCTTATCAATCGTATGACAAGATGCCCAAGTATTACCAAATGACATTGTTAAATAATCAATGGGATTTGCAGAAATAACGACAGTTCGCTTAATCTTTCCTTCTTTTACTAAATCTGCATACACCGGAAATCTCTTAAGATATAATGGGTCTTTTCCGAGACCAAACATCTCATATACTTTATTAAATGCTCTTGATGTTTTCATCCCAATTCCAGCTTTAATTCCATGACTAGTAACTTTTCCGTTAACTTCTGTTTTAGGAAGTTTATCATTCAAGTAATTAACCATTGATTCGTCTAATGTTGCAGAATAATAACGCTTAAAAGTATCTGTTATACTTACCAATTTGTTATATTTTGATACAGATGATAAACTAATCTTATTTTTATTAAAACCACTAGGATAATTTATTATCTTCATTTTATCCAGTGAATTAATATCAATCACACTTGGAACATTTGCAAGATTTTCTGCAAAATAATCGTCATATGATTTGCCGTTATCATCAAATGTAGAAAACATCTTTTCTTTTGCTTGAATCTTGTCTAAAAAATAAGAAAGTTCGTTATATACACAATCCTTATTAATTGTCACGTCAAAATCTTCTTCAGTAACAATCTGCAAATTATTGTTATAGTTAGGACTTTTTACCATTTTTTCAATAAGGTTTCTTTTGTTCTCAATGAACTTATCAAGCATTTGCTCAATGCCATATCTGCTATTTTTCCAATGATACCGTGACAATAATGTGGAAATATCATTTACCAATTCGTCATAATCAATGCCAGTAAATTCAAATTTTTCTTTTGTAGTCATAATTTTACCTCCATTATTTATAAAGTTTTCTTATGTATGTTTCCACTTTTTCAATTACTGCATCAGTTGTATCAAAAAAGTCTCTAAAATTTACATCATATGAATTATTTTTAATTCTAAAAAATCTGTCATAATAGTCGGAATAAGCAAATAAATAAGCTCCACTTCTTGTGTTGTATGAAAAATATCTTACAAGACCCATACTATCAACATATGCACTTAACGAAAGTTTTTTATTTGCACATTTGTATACCTTATATCCGAAACAATATTCATTCTTGTTTAAATCAATTTTCCAACCATTATCAATTAATTTTTTGCAAGTAATCATATTTCCAGAATTTATATTCGGATAGTCTACTATTGCACTCTTAGGTAATTCTCTTTTACCACGCCTACGACATTGATAATATCTACAAAGATTATTTTTCTTTGAATAATCGCAAGGATAATAAGCATATGTACAATATGGATTGAATGTTATTTTTTGCGTTACCGACATAGTTCCGTCTTCATTTTGAGTTATCTTGCTGGCTTTTGATATTGTTGAGTTATTCTTTTTTAACGATGAACAGTTAATACAATTTGCTTTCCATTCACTTTTAGCCAAATGTCTTTCCCATTCACTTTCTTTCATAATTTCACCACAATTAACACAACGAATATACTTGCTATTTTTTCTGCGGCGAATATCATTTTTGTACTTTAGAATCTGCACACCATAATAAGTATATCCGTTGGTATCACAAATTTCTTCGGATTCAAATGTGCATCTGTTCAAATCAAGTTTGACCCATTGATATGAATTTTCTTTTAATACTAAAGCTTCCATATTATCTCCTTTTCTGCTCGTTTGTGGTCGTTTCGCCCAACCTTTAATTTAAGCGTTTACCAACTTATCTAATTCATTCTCAAATAAATGTTCATAGTGTTCATTGTCTTTGTGTTTCTGTTCATACTAAACATAAAAGCAAGTTTCCAAAGTTGACTTAGGATAATGTCCTTTATCTTTATAGAAATTTCGCTTTTCAGTATCTAAATCAACACCATAAACACGCTTTATCTTTCTGAAAATATCAGAACAAGTTTTACCTCTATCTAACTTGGCAATATCAATCTTTGAAAACATTTCAGTCTGCCACAAAGGAAACGGTTTAATATTATTTGTAACTGAAGTTCTTGTTTCGTGGATTTTTTCGTTCAAATGCTCTTCCAAATATTTTGTTACATCTGCCAACTTGAAATATCTCTTTCCGTTTTTGTCTTTTGCAGCAACCGGCATCCCTTTATTGATATGCCACTGTAATGTGGACGGGGTTCTGTTTGTCAAACGTGCCAATTCTCCCATTGTAATCAAATCCTTAAATTCGTCAGTTGTTACGGTGGTTTTTGTATTCTTTTCTTTGTCAATTGGATTTTCTGCAAAATACTTTTCTGCGTCCGATCTTAATATCATACGGACTTTGCCAATTTTCTTAGAAATAGGCAACGGATTTACTTTCTTCTTGAGATGATAATCAATGCACTGTGGACAAACGCCCATTTCCTTTGCCAATTCTACAGGATTGACATACATGTCATTTTCTTCTGCATCGTCTTTAATTTCATTCAGTGTAGTTGACGTTTCTGTCACTTCTTTAATTTCGTTTAGTGACGGAGTTGTCACTTCAACTTTTGCAAATGCATTATAAGGTACATTTTCCCCAAAAATGAACTGTGACACCTGTGACAGTTCTTGCCGTGTGGCATTGATGATACTAATTGTGTTTCCATTAAACTTGATTTCCATTTCGAAATCTCCTTTCTGCATTTAAAGTGTGCCCACTATATTTGTTTAATTAATCGTCCATCACATAGTGCATCAAATTTAGTTTCATACACTGGACAATTGTGTGCAGTATGTAAAAATCCATCATCTGTATATCCGATTATTCTTTCAATTACCTTGTTACATCCAGTTATTTGTGATGCATACCATTCAAATTGTGCTCCTATATAACACCAATCAGGTCTATCCATTACTTATTCTACTCTTCTTCTTTTTCTTCTTCTTTATGTAAGGACATTCGCCATAAGCATTACACTCATAAAGTCCGTGTCCTATATACCTATAATCCGGACATATATTACAATTTGGAGTTTCATTTGCCTTATCTGTTTTACTCATGTGCATTTTCATTCTCCTTAACAAGTCCACCAAGTGTTCCGTACTTGCGACAGTATATCCACGGTACAACTTTGTTTGTTTCTCGGCTTGTGTGCCCGCTTTCATAGAAATAAAAACGTTCTTTTTCTTTATGTGAGAAGTAACGTAACTCCCATATTTGACCATCATCACTTACTTCCACTAATTCATCCCTCTCGAAAGGGCAAGGCTCAACGTATTCCGAATTTGCCCATTCTTCAATTTTTTTAGAATTGCAGTTTTCGCAAATGCAGTTTTCACAAATGCAGTCTTCACAAGCCAAGTCCCCACAAGCGATTGGCTCTCCTGTCGTCTTCACACCAAGTTGAAGTCCCTTACAGGCTATATCTAAAATCTCTTCCTTAAATTTTTCTCTATTTGTCATTAATCCAACCTCCCACAATCATAATAAATTTCCGTTGCTCCAATAATTTCCAGATATTTTTTGCACACATTAATAACTTCCTTTGGTGCTTCACTCTGATTGTAATTTGTGCTAAAGAAGTACTTATTTCCGTCAAGTATAAACTTAATTCCGTCACCAATTACGCAACTTCCACCACATTTTGCAATATTTGCATTTAGATTAATACGATAAATATCGCACAAAAACTGTATTCGCAAATCTTCATGTTGCTTTGTCTTTGAAATGTAAATTTCCGGCTTTGGCTTTTCATATACTGTGAATTCAATTTCCATATCATCATTAATGGGAAATACTGAAAGATTCCACGAATCTCCAAGTTCACTATACACACCATACTTATCAAATATCTTTGCCAACCACGGCACTTCAAAGTTGCGTTCAAATTCCCAATATAATTGTCCCTCAAATGACATACTGAGAATGTGGTTGTATGCAGCCCACTCAAAATAATCGTGTGGGTCAATATCCGTTTCCGTTCTTGTTTCGCCACCATAATCTACCAAAATTCGCTTGTCATTGAAGTAAACAATAGTGTCGCAAATATTGCGTTTACGCAATTCGGCAACAATTTCATTTGCCATTTCCTCAATCCGTGTTTTTGTTAGTTTTTTCATACTTATCTCCCTTCAATCCCATGTTTTTCTTTCTTTTCTGAATTTTATGATTTCATCGACACTATGCCCTAAAAATATCATAATTGCGTCATTAAGTCCTTCAAGATATGCACTCGGAACTTCACCACTATTCATGGCAAGTTCCTTTACTTTTTCTATTTTTTTCATTGTTTCTCTAGACATTCTTGTAATACCTCACTAAACTCATTTTCGCTTTCTTTTGCATATTCTGTTGCCTCATCATCCGTTGCAAACAAGAGATTTGCGTTTCCGTTTTTAAGCATAGTACCAAATGAAATCGGATATGTTTTAATTGCCATTTGCACCCTCCTTTAATTTAGTTTAGTTTAGATACTACTTTAACAATTACGTCATCTGTTGCGTCATAATTTTCGCAATCAAATATATCCACTTTCCACACATCACCGACACAAAACCTGGAAGTATCACTACATTCCCACACATATTCATTTCCGTTTCTGTCGAAAGTTACAGTGTTTTCCGTTACTTCCACAATGGGACAAGATACATGGTCATTCTGTATCCACCCAAAGATTTTGAAGAACGCAATACACCCACAGATTGCAAGTACAATTTTGATTGATTTACGCATTGTTTGTTACTCCTTTAATTTGATTTAGTTTCAGCTTATTAAAAAAAGCACTTGTTGTCAAGTGCTAATTTTCATCAAACATACAGATATATTTTTCTATGCCATCACTGTCTATGTAATAAAACCCTTCTTCTGTAATTGTTTGTATTGTTCCCACAATGTGATTATGTTTCATCCAATTGATTGCATTAATCATTAAATTCCACTTTGCCATTGTTTTTCCTTTCTTTCTTATGCCATATACATCGCTCTTGGTCTGAACCTTTAAAGTTCTTAAAACGTTTACAATTAAATCTTCTTGCACAATTAAGGCATGTCTTATTTTCCGGCAATCTTAACACGGTTGTTCCAGAAATCATCTTTTTGCTCCTGTGTGTAGTTTTTATAGTAGTAATTCATAATACAATACTTAATATCAAGTATTGTCGATTCGCCACAACCACGAACTTTTCTAACATTGGTGTCAATATTTGTGGTGTCAAATGGATAATCAATTAGTACTTTTTGTGGTGTGACCTTTGCGTCCTTACATTTTTTCACTAAATCACGTTCAAATTCATTCATAATATTTTCTCCTTGTCATTATATTTTATAAGGCATTATTGCCAAGCCACAACAAGGAATCGAACCTTGACATTAAATGTAGGTACTCTACATATAGAATATACTTGTTAGGTATAAACTTGCAACCATCTTTTGTGGCTATAATAAGTAGGATTTATATGTGGGCGTTGTTCCACAATACCTCGTTGCGACACATAATCTTTACAAGTGGAATTACACCACTTACAACTACCTGCCATACTATTGCAATAATTGTTGCAACACTCTTCTTGCTATATGTATTATTCACACTGTTACTAATATAATATTAATTCGTATTTAATAAACGTCAGATATATAGTCTTTATCACTATATATCAATATTCATTAAACACTCGTTGCAATTATATTCCTTGCAATGTGTTGGACAATACACATAAACAAACGGTACTACCCTAAAATGTTGCAACTCATATTGCAAATCGCATAGTTTTTATGAAAGAGCATTGTGCCAATCACGCTCTTTTTTTGTACCAAGTCGTAATATAATACATCTAAACATTCTCTACTTTCGTGACACCACTTTCTTGCTCACTATCCTTGAGACAACATCTGGTAATGTTGTTGAAGCCTACTAACTTGGTGCAGCTCCTACTGCCTTGTCTGCCCTATTCGCCTTTGTCCAATATATTACCGGCTTTCTTATATATGCGTACCACACATCATATTTGTTTGCCGACCTTTCTATTAAGTATGTAGAGTGCTACACACACCGTCCTTTCTGGCAATATTTATCTGTTACCATTGGTGAGTCGGTTTATCTCACAAAGTCGGCAACAAATACGCCTATAATCGTGTTCAATTGCACTCCGTAATACTGTTATCCATAGGTTATATCTGACGAACCTCTACGGCATATCACGGTTTTATTTTGTTGTTGGGAAACGTCACAGAATATTGGTGACGTGGAAGATACGTCTTTAGAGGTGACGTAATACCTAAGACTTATGTGTGGAGTTGCACCACACTTAGACTGTTATAAGCCACAAAAAAAGAGAAGAGTCCTATTTGGACTCTTTCTCTCTCTCCTCTTCACGCTTAGTCTGAGCGTCCATAAATGCGTTGGCATCTTCTAATTTTTCGAAAGTCCATGCCTTGCTCTTTGTGTCATACTTAGCACCAGCATTTTTAAGTGCGTATGTGATACCGTTGAATACGGGCTTAGGGCAGAATTTGCCACTGATAAATGCGATTGTACTATCCTTTTGCTCCAAAAAGCCCACACATCTCCGTACAGTATAGGTCTTTGTATCTGCCACTACTGGCTCTGATTTTTTAGACGCACTCTGTTTGCCATTTACCATTGACTGTGCCATTGCTACTAAAGTAGTCAATGTGTTTTCGTCCATTGCCGATACGGAGATTAATAATGCGTTTACTAAGTTTGTTCTGTTTGTCATGATGATGACTCCTTTCGTTGTGTGTTTTGTTTATTGTTTTCTTCATCGTTCTTGTGTTGCCGAACGACTTGACAACATAATGAATGATTTTTGGAATCGTGATTTTTGACTATCTTTCACAAAAATGACCATTTTTCGGATTGATTTTGGGGGGTGAAAACCGGAGCAGCAAAGGGGGCATTAAAAACTATATTTATCAATAAATATATAGAAAAGTGCATAGTTCTTTCATCCACACACCACCAAAAAATCTGTCACAACACCAAAAAAATCCCCCACATAAATGTGAGGGAAATTATAAATAAAAATATATAATTGCTGCATGAAAAGGGATAACGAAGACTGTATCGGATGTAAAACGAAAAATTTTTCACCCCCACCCATAGCGAATACCGTGGAAATTACTGGCAAATCCACTGATTTTTGGAGGCTTATATATAAAGTATTATTATTATATAAATATAATAATAGTATAATAATATATATATTACTATTAGTAATAATATTACTATATAAATATAATATTAATATTATTATATAAATATAATACATATATATATACTTTATATATAGGTGGTAAAAAACATACTTATTTTTGCTACAATTATAATTATATTGAAAGCAGGTAGGGGCGAAATATTTTTCACCCCACTATCCATATATTGTGTATTACTTGACCAAATTAAAGGTTTGCGGTACAATATATATGGAAAGGTGGTGGTATAGTGATACGACAAGAAGATGTTGAGCAAATCAACCTACAGAATCCTGAAGTAGACATTATAGCCGTCTTGCAAGAGTTGTCAGAGTGGCAAAACTCTCTGGAAGACACTATATGGAATGAGCCAATTTTAGAAACACTTGATTCTGTTTTTGACATAATAGTTGACAATTGCGATTTTACAGTAAGGGAGTGATGTTTATTGTCCGAGTACGGATTAAAGATTAAAAACTACCAAGCTGCTTCAATATACGAATATCAAAATGGATTGCGTAACAGACTAGATCAGACAGATGCAATGCTTACCAATAGCTTATTTTTAGACTTTCTAAAAGAAAATGGACTCAAAATATGGAAAGAAGAATCAACAAGAGATGTAATATGTTTGGCGTTTGATTATGGAACTGATGATTATGACAAAGCAGTTGGAAAGTTGTCAAAGATTGAAAACGAAGAATTGCGAAAGCAGTTACTTGTGAACCTTGAAAACAATAAAGACAAATGCGTGAGAATAATAAAGCAAGAGTTGCGAACCATGTATTATAAAGATGGAGTAACCATTACATATAAAACATATAATAAATCCGGAAAACTTATAAAGAGTGAAGATATACATTACAAAATGTTATATAGAACTCCTGGAAAAGCGAAAAAAGGAACTTGTATGTTTATAAATTCCAAATTATATAAAAAGGCACATGAATTTTTATATATGGGCATAAAATTGCCACAAAAAAATTCACCAATTGTACAAATGGGAGCTTATTCTTCACTTATTACTTCTTCAATAATTGGCAAAATACAAATTAAACCAGAAGAAATACTTGTACTTAAAGATGTGGATAGAAATTTTATAACAAAAGCACTTACTATTGACATAGACGAAAATAAACATTGCGTTGTTAAAGATATTGATGAATATAAATTAAAAAATACAATGTTTGATGGGCAAGCATTAATTGACTCTTCTATTTTCCCGGAATGGGCAGACGGATTTATACTTTTACGACATCATATGACAAAATGTGCAGCATTTAATACTCATATTAAAAAATTTATGATTGAACATTTTGGAGATGAATATGAAAATGCATACGTTGAAGATATGTGGGGAAGAAAAGTAAAAGTTGCAAATATAAAATTAATCACAACAGATAATGCAATAAAATGGTTAACATTTGGAGTGTCGTTTGAACATTGGGCTGAATGGTTGCGAAAAAATGACTGTATGTGGGGGATTGTAAAAACAACACACGAATCAAAACTTGGTAATGTACAACGTATGAGTTATCAAATGGTAAATTCTTTAGATATAAATACTATGGAATCCGTAACAAGCAAAAGTGTTGATTATATAAATAAACTCAAAACAGACGATGACACATTTTTGGAATATTTAGAAAGAACATCAAATTTTTCAAATGACCATGAAGTATTAATTGCACTTGTAAAGCATAATCCAGATTTTATACGAAGTGATTATTTCAGAAGCAGGCGTTATGAAATAATAAAAGCATATGTGCTTGATTTTAAATCTGGAAGAACAGTGCAAGATGCAGATAATTTGACAATAGTTGGTTCTCCTTATGGTATGTTATTGCATTCTGTAGGAATAAATGTAGATGAAGACCCAACATTTGAACATGAAGATGGCACAATACAATGTTGGACTGAAAGATTTAAAGATGATGAATATTTGGCAGCATTCAGAAGTCCGTTTAATTCACGTAATAATTTAGGATATTTGCATAATCATTATCACGAATATTTTGATAAATATTTTAAATTGGGCAGATTAGTTGTGGCAATAAACATGAATGGTACTGATTTTCAAGACAGGTCTAATGGTAGCGACCAAGATAGCGATTCAATTTATACCACAAATCAACAAGACATAGTAAATCATGCAAAAGAATGTTACATAAATTATCCAACAATTGTAAATAATATTCCAAAAGATAAAAATATTTATGATTATGATATGAAAGATTTTGCCAAGATTGATAATAAATTGGCGGCAGCTCAACGTTCAATAGGTGAATCAAGCAATTTGGCTCAATTATGTTTAACATATACATATAATTATTCAGATAAGAAATATATAGATTATGTGTGTGAACTTGCAGTGCTTGCACAAATTGCGATTGATTCCGCGAAAAGAACTTTTGATATAAATGTCGAAGATGAAATTAAGTATATTAAGTCAAACATGAATATTGCCGAAAATGGATTACCTTATTTTTGGCAGATAACCAAAAAAGATAAACGTAAAGCAAGAAATGATGAAGAACGCAGAATGCGTCAAAAACAAAACAGAGAAAAAATAAAAGAAAGAATTAATGAAGAACTTAGATGTCCAATGAATTATTTATACGGACTAAAGTTAAATGAATATAAAAATCAACAATCAACGATACCAATTGAAAAATTTTTTATAAATCATATTCAAGAAAACAATAGAAGAAAATCTAAAAAAGTTGAAGAATTAATAGAGAAATATTCAATAGATTTATATAATTTTAATGTAAATAATAAAGATGAAAACTGGAATGATAGTGATGAATTATCATTGTTGACTATAAAATTTGATGAATTAATAAATGACATAAAGCAAATATATATTTCTGGAAATTATTTGGGTTTAATGTCTTGGCTTATTAATAGGGCGTTTTCAATAAGTTCAGGTGTTAAAAGGAATAATATTTCAATTGATAGTGATACAGAAAAAAACAAAGCATTATTATTAAAAGTATTATATATGTTAAACAAAAATGCATTTTTGGCATGTTTTTGCGTACACTTAGCAAAAAATGACCTTTAAATTTTGCCTAAAACTTAATGAAATTAAAGGGTGACATAATTAGGGCTAAGGGAAGAAAGTGCAGAAGCATAAGTAACTCACCGCTATTGCCAATGCGGGATATAAATACGGAATTCGAATGCAAGCTCTGCCTGGGAGCAATAGCCAGGCAAATATGATTATAAGGAGAAAAATGATGAAAGTTAATCAGCGTGGCGAGAAAGTTTATTATTCTTTTCAAGAATTAGCTTCCGCATACAATGTTAAACCAGTAAAAAATTCAGAAAAAGTAGAAAAAAAGAAAGATGAATTTTTAAAAAGATTTAAATGCAAATCATGTGGAGAACCACTTACATATGTTGAAGGAACAACAGTGATGGTTTGTAAAAATCCCAAATGTAAAGGGATAAAGATAGCAAACACTGATAAAGATGGAAACGAAATTGTTTCATATATGACATCTTATAGTTTGTTAGGAAATGGTGCAAGAAACATAGCTGAAAAAATTTTTAAGGAGAAAAAGGAACAATGAAATATAAGGATTTAGTAAGAGCCGTATCAAAAGAAACACAATATACACAAAAAGATATTGATGTTGTACTTACTAGCATGTTTAAGATAATCGAAGATACAGTTACATCCGGAGAAGATGTTACAATTTCTAAATTTGGTAAATTTATTAGATATACATACCCCGCAAAGAATTGTAGAAATATAAGTACTGGAGAGAAAATTGAAACACAAGATGTTTATACTCCTAAGTTTAGAGTAGGTGCTGAATTTAAGAGAAAGGTGCGTGGTTCTGTTGATTAATATTAATAAAAGAGAATGTGCATATCTTGAATCAAAAGGTGCAAAATGGCAACAAGACTTACACAGAACATATTCTTCTGGACATAAATTGTATATAACAGAAAGTCCAAGAATGAAAAAGTTATTAAATGATTATAGAACATCAATAACTATTAATCCGGAGAAAAGAGACACTCCGAAGTCAAAGTAGGGGTGATTAAATGGATTTTATAAATGAAATACACAAATATAATCTTAACAAGGACTCTTATGAGTCTTTGTTAAGTGAAATAGATAAAAAGCTAAATGGAGAAACTGATATTGACTGGACTGAATTATGTGAAAAATATAATTTACCATGTCATCCAGACACCATAAGAAAAGCTTCTGCTAGTATTTTTGGTGGTAAATTTAGATCAGATTATTTGAAAAGTCAGATATATACTAATCCTGATGAATTTTCAAAAGAAAAAGAATTAAATAATAAACTTTCAGAAATTAAGAAAGAAAGAATTAAACTTCAAACAGCAAACATAGAAAAGAACCGTATTGATAGAGCCGAGGCACGTCAAGAAATGTTTTATGAATATGTGGCTAATGCAATTGAAACTCTTCCACTTCCAGATTTTAGACCATTAGATGCTAAATTGAATAGTGGAATGGAATATGTATTAACAATTTCAGACATACATTACGGTGCTTCATATGATAGTTATAATAATTCTTATTCTCCAGAGATATGTAAGGAAAGATTTGAATTATTAACAAATTATGTTATTGATTTTGTAGATAAGCACAATGTGTCAAATCTTACAGTTTTAGAACTTGGTGATACATTACAAGGCGTATTAAGAATGAGCGATTTAAAAATTAATGATTCTTCAGTTGTTAAATCTCTTGTTGAGATAAGTAGAATTATAGCTAATTTTTTAAATACTATTTCTGAATATACTCATGTTAATTACTATCATGTTAATTTTGCTAATCATACTCAAACAAGAGTATTGGGAACAAAAGCAAATGAAATAGCTGATGAAGATTTAGAATATGTTATAAAAAATTATATTCATGATTTATGCAAAGATAATAAACGTGTTTGTGTGCATTTGAATAATCATGACGAACAATATTTAATTTTGAATATTAATGGTTTTAAAACAGTAGTATGTCATGGTCATACAATAAAAAATAACAAAAATGCACTTAAAGATTTATCTATGCTTATGGGCGATAATATTTCTTATTGTATTATGGGGCATTTTCATGGTGCAAATGCATTTACTTCGTATGAAGGATTTACTGAAGATTGTGAAACAATTATATGTCCTTCATTTTGTGGAAGTGACCCTTTTAGTGATAGTTTGTTTAGGGGTTCAAAAGCAGCTTGTCAAATACTTGGATTTGACGAAGTATTTGGACATGTTGAAACATATAAATTTATATTGAATTAATAATGTCACGAAAATTATATAATAATCGTGACAAAATGGGCGAATTTCGCCCAAAATATCGCAGAATGGTGCAATGGAAACACGCCGGACTCATTATCCGGAGTTCACAGTTCAAGTCTGTGTTCTGCTATTTTAGAGAGGTCCTGCTTTAGTGGACGATTCAAAATGAGGGCTAATTTAGCCCTTTTATTTTTTTTGATTAAAAGGAATGAGGTGAAAAATGGCAAATTTTAAACCGCCACTAACTCCTGATGAGGTTAAAAAAACAGGAGTAGCTGAAGTTAGGATAAAATATAACAGTTTAGCCGAAACATATAATAAAATCATAAATAATGAATATTTATTATGTCCAGTTTGTAATACCTGGCAGATTGCTGATACTGGATTTTATATGGATAAAACATATGCAACAAATAGATTTCCAGAATGTAAAAGATGCATTCTAAAAGAAGTTGAACAAAGAAAAACGGACAGAGATAAGCCTAATGAAACAAAGGAATCTGTTCAAAAAGTGTTGCGTAAAATGAATAAGGTTTACGATAATTCATTTTATGAAGAATGTGTAAAAGGAGCTTTAGATGAAGTAAATGAAAAGTTACGTCATTCTGCTTTTAGCACATATATAGTAAGCATTTCTTCTTTGACACAATGGAAAAATAAAACATGGGAAGATTCTACTTTTGATGATGATACGGTTGAAGATGAAGAAACAATAAATGAAAATTCACGATTATTGAAAAGTGCAAGAAAAAGATTCGGAAAAGATTATTCTTCTTCCGATCTTATTTTTTTAGAAACTGAATATGTTGATTGGACAAATAGATATGCTTGTGAAAATAAAGCACAAGAATTGTTATTTAAACGTATATGTTTTAAAGAACTTGAGATAGAAAAAGCTCAAAAAGAAAAAAGAGACACAAAAGAATTAGATAAAACTCTTCAAGAACTGATGGGTTCTCTTCAAGTTAAGCCTTCACAGTCAAATTCAAATGCATTAACTGAAGCTAAGACATTTGGACAGTTGATTTCAAAATGGGAAGAAGAGAAACCTATTCCTGAGCCAGATGAAGAATTTAAAGATGTTGATAAAATGGGGTTATATGTAGATGTATTTTTTAAAGGTCATTTATCAAAAATGATGGGATTAAAGAATGCATTTTCTTCGTTATACGACAAATTTATTAAAAAATATACTGTAAGTAAACCACAATATGATGAAGATACTGATACAGAAACACTATTTGATCAAATATTTGGATCAAAAATAGATGATTAATAATAAAAAAACAGTTAAAGAAATCGCTCAGGATAAAGAACAAAAAATAATGGAAACTGTTGCGTGGAGGGCTGGATATTATAGAGCCAATCCACAAAGGTTTGTTTCAGAAGTTTTAGGAATAAACTTAAAATGGTTTCAAAAAATATTATTATGGGTAATGATGGAATACAATTTCATTATGTACCTTGCTGCAAGAGGTTAACAAATTAATATTTTATTTTTCAAAGACCAATAGGTCTTTTTTTATTGTCAAAATTAGGGATTTCGACTGTTTTTCGATTTTACCCTTGAGAGTAGACTGTTTTTCTACCCTCCTATTTTTATATAAGGAGGAGTTATGAAAAAAATTTTTACAGATAATGATAAAAAATATATGGTTAAAAATTATTTACTAATGTCATATAAAGATATTGCAAATAATTTAGGATATGATGAACGTCAAATAAGGGGATGGCTTAACAATAATGGATATACAAAATTAAGAAAAATAAATGACCATTATTTTGATAACATAGACAACTCTTTAAAAGCATATTTTTTAGGTTATATATTTGCAGATGGTTGGATTATATTTAATGAAAAAAATCGTAATTATGAATTTGGAATGGAATTACAATCACAAGATAAATATATTTTAGAAAAATTAAATTATGAATTAGGAAATAAAAATGAAATTCGTCACAATAATTCATGCAAACGAATAATAAATGGAAATGAAGCAAATATCGGAGACATGGATTGTTTAAGAGTTTTTTCTAAAAATCTAGTATTGGGATTAATAAAAAACGGTGTAGAAACGAATAAAACTCAAAAAGATATTCATCCAGACGTTGAAGAAAAATATTTTTTTGATTGGTTACGTGGATACATTGACGGTGATGGTTGTTTTTATAAATCTAGAAATAATTATTATATGCATATAACTTGTTCATCTGATGTTGTATTAAAATATATTAAAGATAAATTAATAAAATACAACATAGAAACCAATGTTTATAAAGAAAATGATAAAAAATATAGATTATCATGTACAACAATAAAAGAAATGAAGAAATTAGTGACTCATCTTTATTATAAAGATGAGCTTTTTTGTTTAACAAGAAAATATGAAAAAATAAAATATTATTTAGGCTTCGCCGCATAGTAATATGTGGGCAATAAGTGGGGAAAATCGGTGAACCCTTAAATGGCGATACCGAGGTAAACAATTGGATTACGAAAGGCTAATTGTCACCGTAACGCATAGAGATTGAATAAATATAATATCTCCAAGAGTCTCCGCTATCCTACCATTTAGTTGGGGATAAAAATGTATGCTAAGCTGGAGTGGAATTGACCACTCGATGAAAATGAAAGAAATTTCCAGAGTTGTAGATAAAAAACTACAAGTTAATAACAACTGCAAGGCAAGACCTTTTTAACAAGTTTGTTTTGTTGTGTAAGAGCAATATTATTTCCTGGAAGTAAAATAATAGTAAGTTCTGGGACATTAAAGCAAGCAAATGAAGTTTTATTAAAAATACAAGATGATTTTATGAAACAATCTCCCATTTTATGTAGCGAGATAGAAAAATGCAATATAGGTCAAAATGACGCAACTATTATGTTTAAAAATGGTTCTTGGATAAAAACAAGAACAAGTACCGAAAATTCACGTTCTGCTCGTGCTAATATATTGATTGGAGATGAATTTAGAATGATTGATGAAACTGTATTAAACACAGTTCTGAGAAAATTTTTAACATCTCCTAGACATCCAAAATATTTAGATAAGCCCGAATATTCTCATTTGCAAGAAAGAAATAAGGAAATTTATATGTCTTCTGCTTATTTTAAGTCTTCATGGGCATATAAAAAAGCCCAAGATTATACTTTAAATTTCTTTGATGATAGAAAAAAATATTTTATTGTCGGTCTTCCTTATCAAATAAGCATAATGGAAGGATTGCTTTCAAGAGAACAAATTGAAGATGAAATGTCAGAAGCTAGCTATAATGAATTATTACAACAAATGGAAATGGAATGTTTATGGTTTGGTGACGATGGAGATAATTTGTTTAAGTATGACGAATTCATTAAAAGAAGAAAACTTAAACAATCATTTTATAATCTTAAATTTTATAATGATAAAATAACAATCCCAAATGTATCAAATTTAAATAAAAGAATATTATCAGTGGACGTTGCTCTTTTGGCTTCAAATAAAAAAAAGAAAAACGATGCTTCTGCTATTTTTATTAATGATTTATTACAAGTAAATAATACTTCGTATCAGACTAATTTTTGTTATGCAGAAACATTCGAAGGTTACACCACAGATAAATTAGGTTTGATAATAATGAGATATTTTTATGAATATAAATGTACTGATTTAGTATTAGATACAAATGGTTTAGGTTTGGGAGTATATGATTTCATTATTAAAGACCAATTTGATGAAGAAACTGGGAAATTATATAAGGCATTGACTTGTTGTAACGATGAAGATATGGCGGCAAGATGTAAAGTAAAAGATGCTAAAAAAGTAGTTTGGTCTGTTAAGGCAAACTCTAAATTTAATAATGAAATATGTATTTTATTAAGAACTGGAATTCAAAATGGAAAAATTAATTTCTTAATTGATGATTCTGAATGTGAAGATATATTAAAAGAAACATATAAAGGATATTCAAAACTTTCTCCTTCTGAACAGTTGATTCTTAAGTTACCATATATACAAACTACAATGGCTGAATATGAATTAATTAAACTTGAACATGAAGTTAAAAATGGAGAAATTAAAGTTAAAGAAGTTACTGGAATGAGAAAAGATAGATATTCTTCTATGGCTTATAATTATTGGTGTGCTTGTCAATTGGAATTAAAATTGAAACCACAAACACAATCTACTAATGATTTAGTTTCTAGATTACCAATACGAAAAGCTAGAACTATTTATGGAAAATAAAATAGGAGGTGCCTGACAATGGCAAATGAAAATAGTGCAAAAGGCACTTCTCAATTATCTGCTGCAGAATTAAAACAGTGGTATGATAATTTTAAAAAAGCTCAAGATGCTATTCAATATATAGATGTTAAAAAGAATGAAACTCGAAGTTATACCGTGTTTAATCTTGAAACTTTGAGAACATATATGAAAAATCCTGCTCAATACTATAAGAGACTTATAGAATTGAGTAATTTTTTATATACAAGGTCTCATCCTTATAGAAAACTTATAAATTATAATGCAACTATGATTGATACTAATTATAGGGCAATAATTCCAATAAGCGATTTTACAAAAACTACTAAAAAAAATGATATGCTTAAAGATTATTATAAGGTTTGTAGTTTAATTGAACCCTTATCTTGGCAATCCGAAGTATATAAGATGAATACAATTTCATGGTTAAATGACACCGCTTATGGAATTATATATAGTGACAAAACTGGAGTTTTTATTTATCCAATAAATTATGAATATGCAAGAGTTGATGGTGTATTTCTATCTGGTCAGCTCTCATTTTCTATAAATATGTCATATTGGGATCAAAGACAAGAAGAACTTGAAATGCTTGGAGAACCATTAATTAGTATGTATAAACAAACTACTGCTACGAATAAATGGATTACAGTTCCAGAAGAATATTCTTATTGTACTAAAATAAATATTAATGATATTTCTTTGCCAATCCCTCCTTATCTTCCTCTTTTTGCTCAAGTTTTAAGACTTGCTTCTTTGGAAGATATTCAATCAATTAAAGATGAAGCATCTGTTTATAAATTATTGTCTTTTGAACTTGAAACTAAAAAAGATTCTAACGAACCAGATTCATTCACTGTTGATGTTGACACTGCTATAAAATATTTTGATAAAGCTATAGAGTCTTTGCCGGATTACGTTGCTGCAGTATTAACTCCAGTAAAAATTAATCCTATAACATTTGAATCTGAAGACCAACATGACATGAATGTTATTGAAGATGGTACTAAAGCACTCTTCTCTTCGGCTAATGGTGGACAAGTTTTATATAGTACAAATATATCAAATGGAACTGCTTGGGAAGGTGCAATGATTGCAGATGAAAAATATGCAACATCATTATTGAGACCGCAGATTCAAATAATATTAAATACATGGCTTAGTTATCAATTAAATACTTCTTGTAAAATAAAGCTTTTACCAGTTAGTGAGTATACTAAAAAATCATATAAAGAACAATTATCGAAAGATATGCAATATGGTTTTCCTCTTAGAATAGCAATGAATACATTAAATGGTTTTAGTGAAATTGAAACAATTAGTATGGCAAGATTGGAAAAAGATGTTCTTGAATTGGTAGATTTATTTGAACCACCCAGAAGTGCTAATACACAAAGTAGTCCAGGTGCTCCAACAAAATCTACAACTGATTTATCTCCTGAAGGTGAAGCAACAAGAGATAAGGGAAAGAATGATATATAATTAGGAGTATAAGGATGCGAGAAAATTTTATTAAAACAAAAGATGAAGATACTTATAAACTTTTATTGTCTCATGATTTTGTTTATCTTGGGAAGGATGGAGATTTTTATTGCTTCATTAATGAGAGAAATAAATTAAATTTTGACATAGAAGAATATAAAGGTATGTTATTTACAAATTTAATTAGTTTATAAAGAGACTCAGAAATGAGTCTCTTTTTATATAGGGAGAATGATGAAGAAAAAGCGTTTATTAACTTTAGATGATTTATATAATTATTACTCTTCTAACACTAAATCTTCACATTTTAATGCAAAAGATGATGATGAAAATATAGTTGTTCAAGTTTCCGGAACAATCAAATTTGAAGAGAATAATAAAAATACAGAAGGTCTTCTTCCGGTTACATTGAGAGCTTGCCATACAGACAAAAATGTTAACGGGTCTAATATAACTAAAGAGCGCATGGAAGAAGCTCTTCCGTCTTTTTATAATAGACCAATTATGGGTTATATACATTTAGTAGATGGTCAATACGAATTCTATGCACATAATATGCATGAAGATGAAGACGGAAATATAGTATATGATGAATCTCCTGTCGGAATCATTCCAGAATCTGGAGATGTTCATTTGGAATACAACGAAGAAATGGATAAATATCAAGTTGTGGTTAATGGTTATATTTTTGAAGAATATACAAAGGCTGCAGATATTTTACGTAGAGAAGAAGAATGTTATGTGTCAGTAGAATTATCTATCAGAGAACTTCAATATAATGCTAAAGAAAAATATCTTGACATTATAGATTTCTTCTTTAGTGCAGTTACTATACTTGGTAAAAATCCAGATGGAACAGAAGTTAAACCTGGAATGCAAAATTCCAACATTAAATTGGCAGATTTTAAACAAAAAAATTGTAAAACATTTTCACAAGAAGATGTTTTAAAGAAGCTAGAAGAGCTGACTAAGAAAGTCGATGCTTTATCTATAGATAATTCAAAGAAGGGAGGTATCGGAGACTTGGATTTTGAAAATGAAAATGAAGTTATTACTGAAGAAGTAAATAATGAAGAATTCGCAGAAGAATCTGAAACATCAGAAGAAGTAGTTGAAGAACCCGTTCAAAATGAAACGGTAGAAGAAATTTCTGAAGAAATTGTTGAAGAAACTGTCGAAGAAGAAACTCCCGTTGAAGAAAAATTTCAAAAGGTATTTTCAATTTCTCATGAAGATATTAAATATGCTTTATATACATTATTGATGCCATATGAAGAAGCAGATAATGATTATTATTATATCAGTGCTGTTTATGACGACAGTTTTGCATATGAAGGTATGTTTAGTGGAGCTATTTTTGGTCAGAAATATACTAAAGATGGTGATAATGTAGCATTTGATGGAGAACGTTATACATTGCATAGAGAATTGTTGACTGATTCAGAATATGCACAACTTAATGAAATGCGTTCAAATTACTCTTCTCTTCTTGAATATAAAAATAATAAAGAAGAAGAAATAATAAGAAATGAAAAAATGTCTGTTTTGGAAAAATATGGAAATATTGCAAATACAGAAGAATATTCTCAGTTATTGAATAATATTGATAATTATTCCAAAGAAGAAATTGAAGAAAAAGCAGATGCAATTGTCGGCAAATACGCTAGACAAGGTATTCAATTTTCATTTAAGAATGAATCAAATAAGTCTATTTCTATTCCAGTTCAGAAAGAACTTGAAAAATTATCATATGGTGGATTATTTGATTAATAAGTAAGTAAATGTTCCCAATTATGGGTTTATTTTAAATAATTATGGAGGAAAAATAATGGCACAGAATTTTATTTCTTTTGCTAATAAGCATGCCGTAGCTGGTAGCACAAGACTTGCTGCTACAACCGAAACTGGTGGCGAAGGCATTATGGATCTTAAAATTTCTTTAGACCTTGACAATGGTTGTATCATTGGTAAAGGCACTTATGTAGCTGGTCAAGTTTATAATATGACAGCTCCTACAACTTTTACTGGAAAAATTCTTCCTGAAAAAGCTGCAAATGGTAACTGGTATGTTGAAGTAGCAACTGCATCAAATGCATATCTTGTTCTTACAACTCCTGTTACATATTACGATTTCAATTCACAGGCAAAGGCAGAATCTACATTCTACAATGCAAATGGTGATATTGTTCGTGCTTACAAATTATTCCCTGGTGATGTTTTTGAACTTTCAAAAGAAGGTTTTGATGGAACACCCGCCGCTAACGCAACTGTATCTTTTGATGCAACTACATATAAAGTAGAAGTACAGTAATTGGAAGGAGGATAGATAATAATGGCAAAGAAAATGTATTTTACTAATGCTGATACTCGTGCAATTTTTGCAGAGGCATGTCCTTTTGAAGATTTTTCTCAACTTATGACAGATGTTGCATCTAATAAGAAAATCTATAATTCAGAAGGAATTGAACAGACTGTAGAAAAATCTAATGAAAAGATTCGTGAGGTTTTGTTCTCAGTACTTGGCGTAGATAAGAACGCTTCTAAACGTGATATTCATCGTGCAATTCGTAGACATAAAGTAGACGTATTCGAAGTAACAGAAAATGTTATTGAGGATATGCTTGAAAGTGGTTGGGGTGCTAATCCTTTCTTTAACGAATTTGTTGAGCGTAAGTCTGCAGCCGCAGGTGATACCAATGAATTCTATACAGAAGATAATGTTATTCTTACTGTATCTGAATTGGCTGGAAATCATCATAATTTGTTTAGGCAGAGACTTGGTGAAGGTCAGTCCTTCTCCGTAAAGACTTCATGGTATGGTTTAAATTTTTAGACCTTTTAACATTGTAAAATGTTATCAATACACATTGAATTGCTGGAAATTCCTAAAGCAAAATAAACCACAACGCAATTCCTTAAATGGAATAATCGTGAAGGTTACGAAAGTAGAAAAAATTATTTTGATAGAACCGAGGTTAAATCCCCTGGTTCTTTTTTAATGGAAAATCAGCAGCCAAGACCGAAAGGTAAGGTTCAACGACTATCCCTTGGTTATTGAAATATAACAATAGGAGTACGGCTCAAGTGAGTGGGTGAAAATCCCTTAAATGGAAGTGGTGTGCTCTGTAGAAATACAGATGAAGATATAGTCTAATCTTTAATGAAACATTAAAGGGCGAAAGCCAACAAGGAGTAACGTCCTATAATATTATTCCAAAAAAATAAAATAGAAAGAAGATGACATTATTAATTCTGGTATATATTGTATTGAAAATATAATAAATCATAAAAAATATATTGGACAATCATTGGATATTGATAATAGAAAATATCATCATCTTGGCTTATTAAGAAAAAATATACATCCAAATAATCATTTACAAAAATCATGGAATAAATATGGAGAAGATAATTTTATTTTTTATATTTTAGAAATATGTAATGATGATGAATTAGATGAATTGGAAATACATTATATTGATTTTTATAATACTACAAACAATAATTATGGATACAATTTAAAATCTGGTGGTCAAAATGGTGGTTCAAGATATACAGATACTTCTAGAGAAAAAATGAGTAAATCACACAAAGATTTATTGAAAAATCAAGAAGAAATTGATAAATTGAGACAACATTCACTTAAAACATGGTCAAATGATGTATATCGTGAAAGCAGAAGTGGCGAAAATCATCCAATGTATGGAAAACATTTATCTGATGAATGGAAAAATAAAATAAGTAAAGGTAATAAAGGGAAGAAAAAACCTAGAACTGAAGAACATCAAAAAAAATTAACTGAATCTATAAGAAAATCATTATGTGGTAAAGAACCGGTTAATAAAAATAAGAATAAAATATATTGTTTTGAAACAGATATAATATATGAAGATTCTATTGATGCAAGAAATAAATTAGGACTAAATTCTTCTCCTCATATTTTAGATGTTTGTAATGGTAAAAGAAATACATGTGGTGGATATCACTTTAAATTTATAATGGAATAATATTTGTTAAATATTTATGTAAAAATTTACGCAGAATTTGAGCGTTTCATGACCGGAAATATTGACTGGGCAAAATTCATTCAGAAGGTATATGAAGCAGTTGATAAGAAAGTAAACTCTATGGTTTATGCAGCACTTGGTTCTGTAGGAAGTTCTCTTCCCGCAGGTGGTCAGTGGGTTAAAACTTCTCCTCTTAACGCAGCTACTAAAGATATCTTTGTAGAACTTATTGATGATGTTAGAACTGCTAATGGTACTGATGTTGTAGTTATGGGTACTAAAGTTGCACTTTCTAAAATTACAGCTCTTGAAAACGTAGACTGGATTTCTGAAGATATGAAGAAAGAACGTAACACTACCGGTAGAGTAGGTTATTTTGAAGGCATTAAACTTGCAGAAATTCCTCAAGTATTCGCTGATGGAGATACAACAACTAAACTTGTTGATAATAATAAGCTTCTTATTATGCCTCTTGCAGATAATAAGTTTATCAAAGTATTTGATGAAGGCGATGCTCAGATTAAAGAAATTTCTGATGGAGATACCAATGTTGATAAGACAATTGAGTATGAATATCAGTTTAAGATGGGCGTAGGCGTTGTTATTGGACGTTTATTTGGTGTTTGGAATATCACATCTAACGTATCTATTTAATATAAAAAATAAAAGGGGAGTTTTAATTTAACTCCCCTTATTGATTAAAAGGAGTAATTAAAATGGCAGAAAGCATGACAAAGAAAACTACTGCAAAATCTTCCACTTCAAAAGCAAAGAACACTGTTATAGAAGAAAAAAGAGAGATTATAGAAGAAAAGAAAGAAGTTGTAGAAGAAAAAAAGACATTTGAACCAACAGATTTAATAGAATGTGTTTCTGTTACTGCTGGAGAATTAATATTCTTTGGAAGAAAAACCAAAAATATTTATAGATGGACAGATTATGGTGATACTCAAGAAGTTGAATATCAAGATTTGAAATCAGAAAAACTTAATAAAACTTCTAGATATATATATGACCCTCTTTTCATGATTAATGATGAAGACGTATTAAATTCACCAGAATTTAGCGGAGTTTCTGACGTATATCAATCATTCTTATCAATTGATGATATTGATGAAATTTTTAATCTTGATTTAGGCAATTTTAAAAGAATTATTTCTGAACTTCCAGTTGGATTAAAAAATACTATTAAATCTTTGGCGGTTACAAAAATTGAAAATGGTTCTTTGGACAGTGTTAAAAAAATTAAGTGCATAGATGAAGTTTTAGGAACAGATTTGTTCAATAGTTATCTTAATGAATAATGGAGGAATAAATGCACTCTATTTACTACGATGAAATTTATTCAAGATTTCTTGCAAGAGTACAAGCATATGATTTAACTGAAACAGTTACTGAAGAATGCGCTATTGAAATGATGGATGAATGGTTAATATCTGTTAAGTCAAATCCCAGAGTGCGTAATTTATTTTCCACTATTGCACTTAGTCTTGATGAAAATGAAAAAAAAATAATTAACTATGAATTAAAAAATACTATAGATGAAGAATCTGATTATGATTTTGTAAAAGAAATATTTAGTTTAGGAATGTCTTGGAAATGGGCAGAACCTAAATATAAATCAATTCTTAATGCTTCTATGTATATAGGCGGCAAAGAAGCAACGTTCTTTTCTCAGGCAAATCATATGAGTCAAGTGAAAAATATGTATGAAAGTTCAAGGTCTGAATTATATAGAATAATAAGTGACCGTGGATATTATAATAATTCATATTTAGGTAATAATAATGCATAGCATATATGGAAATATTGACGAAAAATGTTTTACTGATTATAAAAAGAAACTTCATAGTAAAATTCATTGGTTATTAATATATAAAGAATCTGATGATTGTTTGTATTTTAAAGATTATTTTAATTCATTACTTATATATATTAATGCATTAAATAATGTGTTAGATAAAAATGCTATAGTTATTGATTTATTAGTTACTTTGCAAATGGCATATGACGAAGCAAATAAATCAGATTGTAGCTATAAAACTTATCGAAAGTATGTCCTTGATGCACACAATATAGTAGATAAGTTATAAGGAGGGCGTTATATGATAACATTAAACGACTACTCCAAGAGTTCTTTTTTAGGAAATATTCATAAGCAAAATAGTGATTTAATTATGGAAAAGACATTTGAAAATGATATAAATACTAGAATTGCTTATTTTTATGATTATTATCATGATAAAGAACCATTAAAATATTATGATTTAAATCCAATAAAATATAAATATGGTATTCCAATAGAAATTAAATTTATGTCAAATGCTTTTAATAGTGAGAATAAAGACCAAGTTGGCTATCATATACAATTTAAACCATCTTTTAGATGGGAGAAAGAAAAGAAATTATCTTATTATCAATCAGAATTTGTTCAAAAATGGGATTCGCAATTTCCCATAGGTTTATATATTGCCATTCCGGATGAAAAAGGAATATATAGAAAATGGTTATGTACCGAAGGTGCAAATTGGTTAGGAGTTCAATTTCCAACTTGGTATGTTCTTCCAGTTGACCATATTTTTCAATGGATATACGAAGAAACAAAATATCAAATGTGTGGCGTTAGTAGAAGCCAGAGTTCGTAAAATTATGCGATTTATAATAGAAATATTATATCTAAAACTTTCTAATTGCTGGAAACTCTCGTTAGGTTATCAGTACCAAAGCGTAAAAATCTGATAAATAGAGACAATCAGCAGCGAAGCTCAGAAATGAGAACGTTCAACGAGCAAAGTAGGCAAGTGCCGAAAATGGAAGTCACCTAAGTCGAAAGATATGGTGTTGATGTGCTCTAAACTTTATGGAGACATAAAGAAAATTTATTTATATTGTTTTGATATTAAAGACAGGACAGGGATTGATCCCCCTTTTGTATGCCATAACATACAAATTACTGTCTTTTTTATATTTAATTTTTTATGGAGAATTAAAATGTACAAAAATGGTAAACCAACATATAATGAAAAAATTTTTACTATAGAACAAGAAAAAGATATTATTAATTCTTATTTAAATGGAATATCTTCCGTGAAAATAGGAAATAAATATAATGTATCTCACAAAGTAATATTAAAAGTATTACATAAAAATAATGTAACAGTAAATCAAAACATAATGGTTAGAAAATATCAATTAGATGAAAATTATTTCGATATAATTGATAATCAAAATAAAGCTTATATATTAGGATTTTTATATGCTGACGGACATAATAGTATTAATAAGAGTACCGTAACTATGTCGTTACAAGAATCCGATAAGGAGATTCTTGAATATATTCGCAAAGAAATAAAAAGCGAAAAGCCATTAGAATATTTAGATTATTCAAATAAAAATGATTTTGGATATGTATATAAAAATCAATATAGACTAATTATGTTTTCTAAACATATGTGTGAATCGTTAGAAAAAATAGGAATGATTCATAATAAAAGCTTATTATTAGATTTTCCGATTTTAGATGAAGAATTAATTAGACATTTTATTAGAGGATATTTCGATGGTGACGGAAGTTATTGTCCAAATATTAATAAAGAAGGAAAATTTCAACCATTAATAACATTTACTTCTACAGAAATTTTTTGTAAAAAACTTCAAAAATATATAAGAGATATGATTAATATTCCTTGTGGAAATATTTATGATGCTTCATGTCACAATGGAATAACAAAAGTTTTATCTTTTTCTGGTAAAAATCAAGTTAAAAAATTTTTGGATTGGATATATTTAGATGCAGAAATGTATTTAGATAGAAAATATCAAAGATATGTTAAAAGTTTCAATATAAATAAATCTTTAATAGCGTAACGAACTATTAAAGTAATATACTTGATAACTCTGGTGTATGGCTAAACTATAAGATTGAAGAAATAGAAAATCAAAGAAAATGTATTCTTCCAATGAATGATATTTCTACTACTATTTTTTATAATCAACGTATTGCAATTTCTGCAAAAATAAAAGAACCAATTGTTTGGCGTTGTACAAAAGTTGAACAGACTGCACCAAAGGGAATTAATAGATTAACATTTGCTCAAGACCAATGGGACGAGCATAAAGATGCAATATTATCGGATGGAATTTGGTGTGATTATTATTCATCTTCTATAGTTCCAGAAGATTATAGACAACCAGAAAAATCTAGTAATGAGTATGGGTTAATAACATTTAATGGTATTTCGCCTGATATAAAAATAGGTGGAAAAGGAAGAAAACTTACTATTAAATTTTATATCGAAGACGAAGAAGTACCGTTTGAAACCGGAACATGGTCATATTTTATAGACGATGTAGATGTTAGTTCTATGATTGAGCAAGAAGATATTTCAGAGAATAGTATAAATATTAATTTTATTGGTAATAAAACTTATATAGGCAAGACTTTAGTTGTTAAATATATAACTGATAATAATATTGAAACTAAATTAGAACTTGCAATAAAAAATCTATAGGAGGTTGTAACGCATGACACTTTCAGATGACGAAAAAAAGGCGTTGCAAGCCTTCGAAACTTTGATTGATTCTGATGATATCAGATATAAAAAGAAAATCAAAGATATACTTTTGAATAATCGTTTTATTATTCATGTTTTAAATAATAAAGAATTAGAAGAAAAAGAAGCTAGTCCAGAAGATTATTTTGGAATTAATATTTTACCATTTTATATGATTACTCCAACTCAAAGTAACACTCAAAATTTTATATGTTTTGAGGTGCAGTTTGATGAAGAAACTAGATATAATAAAGTAATAAAATATGGACAAATAATTTTTTATATTCTTTGTCATCAAAAAGATATTATTGACGAAGATACTGGAACGGCTCGTCATGATTTACTTGCAGCTATATTATTAGACCAATTTAACTGGACTAATTATTTTGGAAATCAAATACATTGTATATCTGATAAAGCATCTGTTGTTGATACGGATTATGCTTGTCGCACCCTTGTATTCGAGGGCGAGTTTCCGAATTCGTTTATTAAGAATAAACTTCAAATGTCTGGTACTCCAATACGTGAACCAGAAAGGGTTATTAATTCCG
Organism: Candidatus Absconditabacterales bacterium; assembly: GCA_045627125.1. Lineage (GTDB taxonomy): Bacteria > Patescibacteriota > Gracilibacteria > Absconditabacterales > Absconditicoccaceae > UBA3291. Next base: position 86,126 of record JAZQNA010000029.1, read on the forward strand.
AAGTAAATAAATGAATGTCATCGATTTTGATGAAATGAAAATGTATTTCGGAGAGGATTACAAGGTAAATGATTATATTACAATTCATTCTCCTAGTTTGGGAGACATAATTAATTTTGGAGAAAAAAGATATTTTTCAGTCATCCATTCATTAACTTGTATACCTAGCGACATGAAAAGTCAATTATTTGATATGGGGATAGATTATGAAGAAATAAGTGATTACGAATTATTTATAATGTTATCTAGAACATTAAAAAAATCAGATACTTATCTTCTATTTGATAATTTAGATTTAAGTAAATTTGAATTAGGAAGAAATGACGAAAATAATATTATTCTTTTTAATCCAGAAACTAATCAAATAATAGATGAATTAGCTTATATAAAGATATCCGGATACTTAAGAAAATATCATGGGATAACTCCAAAAATTGAAAAAGCTGCAACTAAAACTACAAAAAAACTTTTAATTCAATTAGATAGAGATGAAATTGCTAGAGCACAAAGAACTGGATATAAATCACAATTAAAGAATTTAGTTTCTGCTATGATGAGATATCCTGGTTTTAAATATAAAAGTAGTGAATTAAAGCAATGTTCATATTTTGAATTTATGGACACCGTATATGGTGCTCAAATATATGTATCGTCCACCGCATTATTAAAGGGTTCTTATTCTGGAATGATTGATACTTCCAAAATTAATAAAAAAGAATTTAATTGGATGCGTAGTATGGATGATGAAAAAACAAACAATAATATTACTGTAGATTATAAAAAGACGTAATAAACGTCTTTTTTATTTTTTATAAAGGAGAAAAATAAATGGCATCAGTTAATAACTTTATAATTGATCACGTTCTTCGTGGTATCATGCTTTCTACAGCAGATGGTTCTTATATGTGGTCTATCAACCAGATTACCGAGCCTGCTCTTAATATTACTTCTGAAACCGCAGAAGCTGTAGATGCTCTTGGTTCAAGAATTGCTACATTTAATCGTGGTAAGAGTGCAGAATTCTCTGCAAATAACTCTATTTTCGACCTTGGTTTGTTTGCTGCTCAGAATGGTGTTGAAAAGTTAGAAGCAAGTGCTGCTTCAAAGATTCAGGCTCCTATGTTTGAAGAGTTTGAAGTTGCTACTGGCGATCTTACTCATGTACTTGCAGAAACACCTGTAGATGATATTGAAAAAGTTTATAAGCTTAATGGTGATGGAACTCTTGGTGATGTTTATGAAACTGCCGCAGCAGCTTCTTCTAGCAAGTTTGGTTGGGATTCAACATCTAAGACACTTACATATCCTACTTCCACTGGCGCACCCGCACCTGGCACTCGTTTCATCGTAATTTACGATTACATGTGTGAAAATGGTACAGCAGTTGTTGCAGACGCTGTTAACTTCCCTAAGGCTGGTAGATTTATTCTCGAAGTTCTTGGTACAGACGTATGTGATCCTACAACTCTTATCCATGCATATCTTGACTTCCCTAACGCTAAGTTAGACGCAAACGTAGATATTACTTTTGCAACAGATGGAAATCATCCTTTCACAATTCAGTGTCAACAGGCATATTGTGATGCACAGAAAGTACTTTATAAGTTGATAGTTCCGAAGGAAGATTAATTTTGTAAATAGAGAGGAGAAGCAATTCTCCTCTCTATATATCTTAAGGAGGAATTATATATGGCAAAAGCAAACAGAGTTTGTAAAGCATGTGGAAAAGAATATTATTTCTGCCCTACATGTGATACAAATAAGCCTTCATGGTATAAAATATATGATTCTGAAGCGTGTAAAGATACTTACAAAGCTATAGCAGATTATAATTTTGGACATATTGATGCAAATCAAGCAAATGAAATTCTGAAATCAACAAATGTAAAAATTGTTGATGAAGATTTAAAAAAGATTGTTTATGATATAAAAGCAAAAGCAAATGTAAAAAAAGTAAAGAAAAACGAAGAAGAACATAATTGTGAAGGTAAATTAAAATGGTAAAAAAATAATTAAGGGATATACTTCACAACAAGTGTAGTATATCCCTTTTTTTACTTTTATAAAGGAGAAAAAGGAAATGTTAGTTGAATCAGTATTTAAAGGGAAAAAATATAACCCTGCAGATACAATTAGATTATTAAACGTCAAACAGAGTTGTTTTTATTGGGAAAACGGTTGTACTCCTTTAGACGTATATTTAAGTAAAGATTATAAGACACAAAAACCAATATTGGTATTTGTATTTAATAAGGAAGAAACTCAAACTACTGGCGTGTATGACGCATGGTGTAAAAACAAACCGGAGGATTAAAATGTATTTAGATTATGCTGCATCAACTCCGGTATCTAAAAAAGTTGAAAATAAATTATATGAAGTTTTGTCAATATTTGGAAATCCTTCGTCTCAGCATAATGAAGGATTTAAAGCACAAAAAATAATATCTGATTCAAAAGATATTATTTCATCTAAATTAAATTGTAAATCAAATCACATTTATTTTACATCTGGAGCAACAATGAGTAATAATTTGGCAATTCAAGGATTTATTAGAAAACATCCAGATTGTAAAGTTTTATATTCTGCTATAGAACATAATGATATTATTCTTATGGCAAAATATTTTGGAGACAAATTTATTAAAATTCCAGTATTAAATGACGGAAGTATAAGTATGAATGATTTATCTTATTTATTATCTAAAAATAGATATTATCCAATTTTAGTTGTAATTCAATATGCAAATAGTGAAATAGGCACTATTCAAAATATTAATAGGATATCTCAATTAGTAAAAGCATATGAAAATACTTATATTTATGTGGATGCAACACAATATATTCCATATTATAAATGCGATGTAGAAGAATCAAAAATAGATATGTTAGGAATGTCTGGACAAAAAATAAATTGTATAAAAGGAACTGGTATTTTATATATAAACGATTTAAATTTAGTTAATCCAATAATATTTGGAGAACAAGGATTTATTGGTGGGACAGAAAATACATTAGGAATTGCATGTTTAGGAGAAGCATTTAAGAATTTAACATATAATATTTCTGAATTAGTAGAAAAAAGAAATTATTTTATCAAAAAAATAAATAGACCAATTGTTGGTTCTTTAACAAATCGCTTACCAAATAATATTGCGGTATTATTTGATAATATTAAGTCTGAAGAATTTGTTGAATTATTAAATGAATATGGTATTTATGTTTCTGCAGGAAGTGCTTGTTCTTCTGGTAACAAAGAACCATCATATGTTTTAAAAGAAATTGGACTAAATAACGAACAAGCTTTGTCTTGTATTAGATTTACAATTAATGATGATATTACATATGAAGATATTGATAGAACAATAGATATTATAAATAAATTATTAAGATTATAAGGAAAATAAAAATGACTAAATTATCAATTATTATACCTTATTATAATACACAAATATATACTGATGAGCTAATGAACATTATTAATAATCAAATTACAAATGAAGTTGAGGTAATATTAATTGATGATGGTTCTGTTAGTGAATATAAATCTAATTATAAATGGCTGAACATAATAAGGAAAGAAAACGGTGGAGTTTCATCGGCAAGGAATGTTGGACTTGATAATGTTTCTGGAGAATATGTCACATATATTGATAGCGATGATTTGATTTCAGATAATTATATCCAAACAATATTAAATAAGATAAAAAAAGAAAAATTTGATTATTGTTATTTGTCTTGGGAATCTTTTGGTGATTGGAATAATAAATATATATTATCTTCTGTAGATGATAAATTTCCATCTTGGAATTTATGTTGTTGGAATAGAATTTATAAAAGAGAATTAATCAAAGATATTAAATTTAATGAGAATAAAAAAATAGCTGAAGATGCTGAATATATACGTGAAGCAGAAAAAGTTTGTAAAAAAAAATCAATAATATCTGAGATACTATATAAGTATAGATCAAACACTCCTCATTCGTTAACTAAAAGATTTAATAGTGGAGATTTAGATATGGATAGAATTATATATTATTTTAATCATATTGATAAATCAAAAAGTTACTTAATTGATGAAATAAAAGAAGAAAATAAAAATTCTGAAATTGTGATATTAACGAATAAAAATGACATTCCAGAACTTGAAAATTATGCAATGATAATAAAGCCACAATATATTAAAGGAACTGAATTAAGAGGCGAAGAAACTAATTATTTTGAAAAAATAAATAAACCCATAAAATCTCAAATAATAGTTTATATGGGAGAAGCATTTAGAATAGGTGGAATAGAGGCGTTTATTTATTATTTTTGCATGAATATGAAAGATGATTACGATATTGTTGTTTTATATGATGTAATGGCACCTGAACAGATTTCTAGACTTAAAAATCATGTTAGAGTTATTAAAAACAACAATGATTTAAAGTTTTTAACAGATATAGCATTAGTCAACAGAATTACTGATGAAGTGCCTAAAAATGTTATATATAATAGAAAAATACAAATGATTCATGCTTGCAAATTATCAGAATGGTGGGTAATAAAATATCCGGCAGATAAATATATATGTGTATCTAACGCAGTAAAAGATAGTTATCCAGTTGATTTGTATGGGAAAGATTGTGATGTTATAAGTAATTTTACATATCCAGAAAATATTAAACCAGCATTAAGACTTATTACTGCTTCAAGATTAACATATGAAAAAGGCGAACAAAGAATAATTAAAATGGCTAAGGAACTAAATAAATTAGGTATTCCATTTATATGGTTGTTATTTTCAGAAAAGAAACTTGATGAAGAAATACCTGGAGTTATTTATATGAATACCAGACTAGACATAAAGCCTTTTATGATGTCAAGTGATTATCTTGTTCAATTAAGTGACAGTGAAGCATTTTGTTATTCAATAGTTGAAGCCTTAGAATTAGGTGTTCCTGTTATTACAACTCCTCTTCCAGTATTAAAAGAAATAAATTTTAAAAATACAGTTAATGGTTATGAAGTGCCTTTTGATATGGAAAATATTGATTATTACAAAATATATAATAATATACCTAAATTTAAATATTCTAATGATAATGAAACCGTAAAAAAGAAATGGAAAGATTTATTAGGAGAACCACAACCATTTAAAACTTATATATATAATAAAGATGAAATTGTAGAAATAAAAATAACTGATAGTTATTATAGTACAAAAATACAAAGAGAAGTTAAAAGAGGTGAACGCTTTAAAGTAACTCGTGAAAGAGCAGAATTAATTCAGAGTTATGGAAAATGTAAAATTATGTAAGGAGTGAGTGGGAAAACCACTCTTTTTTATTATGAAAAAAACATGTGGCATTGATAGTTCTTCTAAGCGTACTTCAATAAGTTATTTTGAAGATGATAAACTTATAGATTATATAGTTATAGACTTAACAAAAATGAAAGACAAAAATGAAAGAATTGATTCTATGTTACTTAATATTGCAAAGTATTTAAATAAACAGAAACCAGATTATGTTTATCAAGAAGATACTTGGTCTGGTGGTAATCCAGAAACTGGAAACATTCTTACTACTATTTTAGGTGGTGTTAGATTTTGGTGTATAACTAATGATTGTGTTTATCATAAAATAAAGCCAACCGTTTGGAGGTCACAATTTGGATTAAACAAGTTTAAAGCAAAAAGAGAAGAACTAAAACAAAAATCTATTGATTATGTTAATGAAAAATATGGCATCTGTGTTTCTGATGATGAAGCAGATGCCATTTTAATTGGATTATGTGGAACTTTAATAAATAGGAAGTAATTAATGTATAGTCATGAAATTGATAATTATTTAAGAACAAGAAATTGGGTATTAAATAAGGATGAATATTTTTATATTACTGATATATATAAGAATCCACAAATATCAAGAGTTTCATACAATTGTTATGATAATTCTTTTGTTATGTATACAAAAGATGGATATATTTGGAAATTTTATGTTAAAAAATAACATTACTTTATGATTAAAAAGGAGAAAAATATGAACTGGTTAGTTGAAAATTGGTATTTAATAATTATTACTGTAGCAATTATATCTTGTGTAGCAGTTGGATTAATTGACTTTTTTAAATTACCTACAGAAACTCAAAAGAGAAATGTAAAAGCGTTTTTACTTAAAGCAGTTTGTGAAGCAGAAAAGAAATTTGGTTCTGATGCTGGAGAATTAAAATTATTAGAAGTTTATGATATGGCATTAGATAAATTTTCTTGGGTTGGCAAATTTATAGAGTTTGAAGAATTTAAATTTTGGGTTGATGAAGCACTAAAATGGATGAATGATAAACTCAAAAATAATGATGCAATTGCTCAATATATAAAAGGAGAAAAATAAAAATGGAAAGAGTATTTGGCTGTATTCCATCTCCAGTAGACGAAAGAGATTTTACTCCACAAACAATATGTATGAGTACAATAAATATTCCTGATTCATATATGATAGATGATAATTATATAATTGAGGATCAATCTATATATGGTACGTGTGTTGCTCATGCAATATCTACTGCACTTAAATATGGAGATAAAAAACAAAAAAAGACCAGAAAATATTATTCAAAAGGTTATATTTATGCAAATAGAAAAGATACTGATTATCAAGGCGAAGGTATGATAATTAGGGAAGCATTAAAACAACTTAATCATTGTGGTGATTGTGAATATACTTTATTTCCATATAATAATACATATCCAGTATTAAAAGAAAAATTATCATTATCAAAAGAAAAGTGTGATAAGAATGCAACACCGAATAAGATATTAAACTATTTTAAAATTGAAAATATAAATGATATTAAAACAGCTTTAATGACTTGTGGGGCTGTAATTTGTGCTCTTCCTGTGTATAGTAATTTTAACGGAAACATTACTCTTCCACCCTCAGGTGAAGAATCTCTTGGTAATCATGCAATGTGTCTTGTTGGTTGGGATAAAACTGGTTGGATAATTCAAAATAGTTGGGGTAAAGATTTTGGAAACAATGGTCTTACACATGTTTCATATGATTATCCATTTAATGAATGGTGGGGATTTAATGTTTCAATAAATGAAAAAAATAATGTTTTGGGAAATATTTTCAGAACGATTAAAAATATTTTTTTTAAATTAGTAAAGTGGGTGAAATAATGCCAAGAATAAATGGAACATATAATAAAATTTATACTCAAGAAAAATGGGATAACGTAAACAAAGAGAATAAAAATATTTTAGATGATTTCATTACTGAATATAAACAACAGAAGAAAGCGCAAGGCACGATTAATCAGTATATTAATGATTTAAGAATTATTTTTATAAAGATTATGGAAGATTTTGACAATAAATCTGTTCTTGAAATGACTAAAAAAGATTTTAGAAAATTAAATCTTTGGTTTGACGAAAATGGAATGTCTCCTGCAAGATGTAACAGATTACATTCTGCAATTAATAGTTTGCTTACTTTTTGTGAGGAAGATGATGACTATGATTATGATATTAATACTAGTAAAAAAGTTAAAGGTGTTCCAAATATTAAAGTAAAAACTAATGAAGATAATTTTTTCTTTACATTTGATGAATTCATAAAAGTTAGAGATATTCTTGTTGAACAAGGAGATTTACAAAATGCAGTAATGTGGAGTCTTGCTTTTGATAGTGCCGGAAGACGCAATGAAGTATATCAAGTTGTTAAACAAGGTCTTCTTGACGGAAATAAAACAAATATTGTTACTGGTAAAAGAGGTAAAAAATTTCCACTTGTATATTTGGATGATACTAAATAATTAATTCGTAAATATCTTGAACAACGTGGAGATGATGATATTGATTCTTTATGGATAGTTGGTTCTGGCGAAAATAAAAGAGCTGCAAGTAAAGAAATGCTATATGATAGAATGGCTGGCAAAATAAATAATATATTATCTGATGTTCGTGGAGAAGAAACGAATATATTTTTTCATACTTGTAGACATTCTAGAATTGAATGTTTACAACAAGGAACTGATAATAGGTTAAAAGATAAAGATGGGAATAATCGTAAATATCCAATTGAACAAATTCAAGTTATGGCACACCATAGCGATCCTTCTACTACTGCTGGATATCTCAAAAGACATGATGAAGATGTAGTTGATGAAATGTTTGGATTTTAAGGAGAAAATAATGACAATAGATAAGTTTATTAAAGATTTTTTAGAAATAAATGATAAAGAAAAATACATAAATGGACATATTAAAAGACAATATATTCCATACGAAGAAAAAATAGCTATATGTGATAAAGTGATTAAAAATTCTTGTTATAAAGAAATAAATGGAAACTTAAAATATTATCAAAATACTCCAATTCAAAATCAATTGTTTGCATTGGCATTAATACAAAATTATACAGATTTAGAAATGGGTAATGATTCTGTAGAAATATTAAAAAATTATAATTTACTTGAAGAGAAAAAGTTAATTGGTGTTATTTTTAATGCTATACCAGAGTATAATGAAATGTCGATTTTATTGGAAATGATGAATGATGATGAACACGAAAATAATAAATCATTAGTTTCTTTTTTAGATAACAAGATAGACGCTTTAAATATTTTGTTAAAACAATTAGAAACACAAATATCCGAAAAAGAAACTGAACAATAATTAATTAACTGCCGGATTAATTTCCGGCAGTTTTATTATGTTCAAATTATTTTTTATTAAAAAGTTTTTTGAAGATAATAAAACGTTGGAGAGTACTGTGTTAGTTAATATAAATGAAAGGAGAAAAATGAAAAAAAATAAAGTTGTAATTTTAGATGAACTAAAAAAAGAATTAAAAGAATATGTAAAAAATTATTCCATTGGAATTGGTCATCAAATAGAAAATGAAATGATAAATACAGCAAAATCTAGCATTACATTGTTTTATGAAGATTATTCTCCTCATATATATAAACGACATTATTATAATTTTAAAAAAAATAGTTTTAAAAAATATTATGAAAATAAACATGGAAGTATTATTCGTGCTGGAATAGAACTAACACCAGAAAGAATGGATGATATATATGGAAAATATAAAGATGGAAATTATGTGACTGATTATATTTTTAACTTGGTTTATTCTGGATTTCACGGAAATGAAAAAATGATGCATCCAAATGCAGTTGTTAATGTTATGTCTCCATCTCCATTAGAAATGGTAATTAATCAAAAAGACAAAATAATTAATAACATAGATAAATACAAAAAATATGGAATTATAAATGCAAGAAAAGATAAATATAAATTTATATGAATAATAATGATTCATTTTCTATTTGAATTTCTGAAATAGTATTCATATTTGTTTTTATTGAATAATTACATTTAATAATGTTTAAATTAATATTTTGATTTTCTAATTCCTTTTGTTCTTTAGATAAATAAAAAATAACAATGTTATTAGAAATATCTATTTCATTAATAGCATTTAAAAAATACATTGATTGAGTTTTGGTCATTTGTCTATATTTTTGACCATGTGTTGTATATATTCCATCAATATATATTTTGTATTTTGTACCAATAGGAAGCTTTTTAAAAAATAAATAAAAACACATAATATAATCCTCTACTATATATAATAGTACAGTTATTGAGAAAGGTAAAGATATGGCTAAAAATGGAATAATAATAGATGTTGGTTTTAAAGGAGATATTAAAGATTTTATTTCTTCAATAGAAAATGAATTTTCTAAAATTGATTTCAGTAAATATATAAATTTAGAAGATTCATTTGAAGAACAGGCAAATAATGTAAAAAAAGAATTAAAAAAATTACAAGAAGAAATAGAATCTATTGTAAACAAAAAGAGTACAACGAGTTTAGACACTCAAGTATATAATTTAAATAATGCAGTAAATGTTTTATCTAATACAATTAGAAATATTTATAATAAAAATGATAACATAGACAAGCAGTACATAAAAGAAATTGATAATATAATTAATTCAACAAATGAATTAAATGGAATAGTAAAAAACACCACAAAATCTATTAATGAAATAGCCAAAATAGATTCGAATATTAAAATAGTTGATAATTCTGATATTGATTATTTAAAAAATACATTAAAATCTTTAGATTTATTAAGTAAAAAAATACAAAATATTGATAAACAAACATACAAAATAGGTTCAAATAAATCAAAATATAAAGATATAGACGAAATATTACCAGATATTTCTTCATATTATAGACAATATTTTGATATTCAAAAACAAATAAATTCTGTGGTAAATGATTCAAGTACTACAGATGAGCAAAAAACAAAACAGTTAGATTTTTTAAATAGAAAATACACTGAATATAATGTCACATTACATCAATTAATAAATACATATTTGAATTTAGATGGTGCTATTAGTGATAACATTAATATTGGAAATAAAGAAATTGATGTAAGTTCGTTATTAGAAAGTTTAGATAATTCATTTGAAAAAATACAAACGTGGATTAGTAATAGAAAAAGCGATGTTATTTCTTCTCTTTATGATTTGGGAATAAATAATATATCTGATGTAATAAAAGATGCAAATAATAATATTGAATCTACAGAAAAAGGTATTGCTATACCATTATATATTTCCACAAAAGAAAGTACATTGATAAAGAAAACTTTAGCAATATTGGAAGGTGTTCAAAACACAGTTAATGATAGACCAATAGAATGTAAAGTAGCATTTATATCGTCTTCTTATAAATCAAGAAAAAATCAAGAACTTTTAGAACAACTACAATCCGAAGTAAATAATCTTACTGATGGACAAATTAAAAATGATTTACAGACACTTATTGAAGATATTACTAAAGAATTTAATGATGTAATTAAATTAAAGGTTGGAATTGATGGTTCTAAAGATATAAATCGACAATTAAAAGCATTACGAGAAGCAGCAGAAGAAGAACTTAGGTCTGGAGATTATACTATATATCCTGATGTACAAATAACAGATGAAACTAAAGAGAAACTGCAAGCTGAATTATATGCGTTGACTAATGATGTTTCTATCGATTTGAATATTGGTGGAAAAGAAATCGATGAAAATGGAAATATACAATCGGAAATAAATAATATAATTAAGTTTAAAAATATATTAAATGAAATAATAAAAGTATTAGAACAGAAAAACAAAAAATTTTCTGAAGAAGAAAATATAGTAGATAATGTCGTTGAAAATGAAATTAAAAAACTTAATGAATTACTAAATACATTAATTGACATTTCTAGTCAAACAGAAAAAATAATAAACAACATAAAAGAAATACCAGACAATTATATAAATACTAAAAATATAGGTAAAATCGAAAATGATGAAATAAATTTAAATAATTTAGACAAAGCAAAAGATGTATTAAATGATATAAGAAAAATATATCATGAAATATCAAAGAATAAAAAAATAGATTTATTAAATATTAATTCTAAAACTACAGAACAACTTAATACTTTATTGTTAGGATTAAAAACATATATAAATCTCATTGGTAGAGATAATGATATACCATCTGTAAATGATTTAAAAAATATCATTGGAGATAAAAACTTAAGTGATAAAAATGCAAATATAATACTTGAAAAATATAAAAATGAATATGAAGTTAATACTATAAATGATTCATATTCAAAATTTATTGACGAATTAAAAAAGACATTATTATCTATTTTAGAAAAAGACGATAATTTAACGAAAGAAAGTCAATCTCTTTCTCTTAAAAATTCATCAATAAACAGAATTAAACCATCGAAACAAGATAATTCTTATAATACTCCTGAAAGTGCAATGTTTTTTAATGAAAATTCCGGATATTACAGTGATATTATAACTGGCAATGTTGCTGGAATTTCTATAAAATTAATACAGAATGCATTAAATGACATCAAAGAAAATGTTGATTCATTTTGGCATAATCATCCTGACGAATTAACATCTGCTTTTTCTTTTGATGATATTGCCGAATTATCTAATGATATATTTAAAAATATACATTATGCAATAGTAAGCTCTTTAAATGATTATTCTGTTTTGAATATTTCAAAATTAAATCAAAATCAATTATTAGAAATATCTAAAATAATGGATAATGAAGTAAACTATCATGGAAATGAATTGCCAGATGGAATAAATAAAGGAATTATAAATGATAGTAAGGCTATATATACACAATTAACTGAAAATTTTGATAAAACAGTAGATTGGTTATATTCTGAAATTTCAAATATTCAAATAATTGATAAGAATGATTTGATTAAAAAAATAAATAGTATAGATTTTTCAAAGTCTATTGATGATGTTTATGATTCAATAATTTCTATAATAGATAATTATTCTCCAGATATATCTGATAAATTTATTAATAAATCAATCGCTGATTTTCAAGAACAAGTATTAATCAAAGCATTAAATCAAATTCTTCCCAATGAAAAAATAGAAAATATATATAAAAAGTTTTCTTTTAAAGAAAATAATGTTGAAACCGCAACATCAACTTTGAAAAATGAAAACAATTCAGAAACTCGAAATAAAAAGCAAATAAATAATAATTCAAATAAAAAGAATTATATTGTAAATTCATTAGGTGATATTAAAAAAACTCTTGAATTAATATATAAATATAATTCATCAATAAATAGTGATGAAAGAAATGAAATTGGATTTTATTCAAATAGTAAAACAGGAGAAGTATCTGATTTAGTTATTGGAAATAAAAATAAAATAAGTACTAAATTATGGAATTCTATTTACAAACCTAATGAATATGATACAAAAACACACTTTCATCCTTGGGATAATACTGCAGCTCCGTCAGATACAGATATTATATCTGCTATTAACGAATGGGAAAACGGAATAAAATATCAAGTTATAAGAACATTAAATGAAACAGCTACAATTGATGTATCAAAAATAAAAGATGTTGATCCTAAATATTTCCAAGCAGTATGGAATAGTAAATTTAATGAAGAAAGTTATCAAAAATACATTTTAAAATGTTTAGAAGAAACTTTTTCCGAAATTGGAATTGCGTTTAAAGATGTTATTAAAATTGAAAAGAATAATAAAAACATTGATTATCAAGATTCAACGAAAAAACGGACATCTAAAAAAAATAATTATGATAACAAAGATTCAGAATCATTAAATTTATCTTCTAGAAAAGAAATAATTGATAATTTAAAAAATAATAAAGATTATGAATCTTCCATTATATCTGCGATAAAGTATATATCAAATTCATCAATAAACAATAATGAAAACGAAAAGCCTAATAATGATTTATTAAATCTAATATCATTGGTAGAGACAATCAATAAAAACATTGAAACATTGATTGATAATAATAATAATGTTAGAAATATTACCGAAAAAAATATTCCAAAAGAATATGAAGGAATAAATATTAATGAAAATGATTCTAGTAATACTATTTTAAATGAATCAACGGTATTAAACAATTTATTAGAAACAATTGGATTAATTAGTAATGCAATTATAGAAAAAACTAATAATTTTACAAGAGAATCAGAAACTGTAAATGATGTTATTCCTCAAGAAATAGATTTATTGGATAAATTACTTCAAAAACTAGAATTAATAAATTCAACAATTGAAAATATTGTATATTTATTTGAAAAAATAACTGATAAAAATATTGATATTAAAATAAGTACTAATATACAAAATAATGTTGGTGACTTACTAAATTTAATGGTTAATTCTATTCAAGAATTATCTAAGTATCTTGATACTATTAAATCAATTAAAAATTTTAATATTAATAATAATGTAATTAAAAATTTACCTGATTTTGCTAATGCATTTAAATCATTAGTAAATTCATTATCTTCTGTTCCGAATGATTCAATTAATTTTATAGAATCATTAAATAATCTTGCAAATTCTTCAAATTTAAAAGATTTAGTAACTGTATTATCAGCAAGCAAAAATAATGTAAATAATGCAAAAAATGCATTGAAAAATAATCAATCTTCGATAAATAAACAATCTAGTAATAAAAATAATAAACCACCAGTACAACAAACTCAACATGATGTAATTTCTACTAATAGTCAAATTTCTAAAGATACGGATGTTTCTAAAAGAAGAAAAAGTTACACATATACAGATAAATTAGGTACTGTAGTAAAAGTAGATTTTAGTTGGAATCAACAAAAAGAAGATTTTGATGAAGTTAGAACTGAAGTAACCAATTATAATAAAATAATAAATCAAGCAGTAAAGGCAACAATTGATTTACAAAAAGCAAAAGATAATCTTGATGAAGAAACAAGAAAGGGAATTCCTAATCAGGATTTATATAATCAATATTTAAAAGACGAATTAAATGCTAAAAACAAATTAGAACAAGCAACTCGCAGAGCAAATAGCCTTGCAAAAACTACAATAAATAGAGTTAATGATTCTCATTATTCATCTAAGTTTACAATGGATTATTTTAGAAATAGAGTTAATGAAGAAACATTATCTCCTTTATCTAAGCAAAAAGAACGTCATTTAAAAAATATTAATGTTATTGATAAACGTCAAATAAATAATAGCAAACAAGAAGCAAATCAAAATGTTAGAGCTTCAAAAGCATATGATACATTAACTAAAAGTATTAGTGAATATAATATTATTAAAGATAAAAAAGACAAAGGTGTTGCTTTAACAGATAAAGAAGCCTCTAAATATAATAAATTAACTGCTCAAATAGAAAGAGCTATTAATGCCCAAAAAGAATTTGAAATAAATAAAGATTCTGATTTTTCTAGCATGGCAATAAATAGCCAAAATGATTTTATTAATAATAATTTAAAATATGCTAAAAATGGATTATTTGAGAAATTAAACAAAGAGATAAAAAATACAGATTCATATTCTATTCAGTTTATTAATATCATAGAGAATATAAAAAAAGAAATAAGTGAATTAAATAATTCCGATGGATTTTACAAAATATTAAAAGATATAGAAGAAGCCAAAGAAAAATCAAAAAATTTCAAAATTGTAGATAATGAAGAAATATATGACCGGATGGGAGATATATCCAAAACTTTATATGATTCATCTGGCATGTCTAATAAATTAAAAGAACAATTTAAAGATTTACACGATGAATATGCTAATTTATTAGATTCTAAAGCTCCTAAAAAAGCATTAGACGAATTAAATGTTAAATTATCACAACTTAATGAAGAACTTCATCAATCCGGATATTATGGTAAAGACGCATTTACAAAGATAAAAGAAAAAGCAAGAGATGCTGGGGCACAATTTATATCACAATATCTTTCTTTACGAGATTTTGTACGATATATAAGGCAAGCAATTCAAGCAGTAGTTGAATTAGATTCTGCGTTAACAGAGTTTAAAATTGTAAGTAATGCTACTGATATTCAATTAAAACAGATAAGCAAATCTTCATATGAATTGGCTAATAGTTTAGGTTCTTCCACTATAGAAGTTCTTAATTCTATTACATCATGGCGTAGATTAGGTAAATCAATTGAAGAATCTCAGATATTAGCAGAACAATCTGCAATTCTTTCTACTGGTGGATTTATGAGCGTGGAAACATCTACTACTGCTCTCACATCTTCCTTACAAGCATTTAATATGTCTGTTAAAGATTCTTCTAAATTAGTTGACCAATTTATATACCTGGGTAAAGTTATTGCCCTTAGATAACTATATCGGTTAAAACGTTGTGGGAAACGCAAGACCGAGGAAAGATATTATATTTGTTGTCACTCTTCTTTTTAAGGAGGGTGTTTTTTATTAGAGAAAATTTAATTGGAAATAAATACGGATATTTAAAAGTAATTGAAATGTCGTATGAAAAAAATAGCAAAGGAAAATCAAAAACATATTGCATATGCGAATGTGAATGTGGAAAAATTATAAAACGACCAGCATATGGCTTAAAACATAGCTCAAATGTTACTTCTTGTGGGTGTAAAAGAAGTGAAATAAATGATAAACAATCATTAAATATTATTGGAAACAAATATGGCAGATTATTGGTTATAGAAGAATATAATAATATTAGTCCAAGAGAAATATTGTGTAAATGTGATTGTGGTAAATATAAAGTCATTAAAAAAAGCGATGTTACTAGTGGACATACTAAATCGTGTGGTTGTTTACATTATGAAAAATTTACAAAAGGAAATACAAAAGATATTTCTGGATACATATCAGACTATGGAGTAAAAGCCATAAAACCAGAATATTTAGATGAACACGGAAAATGGATATGGAGTTTTTTATGCCCGTTATGTGGAAAAACTTTTAATGCAATACCAGCAAAAATAAAAAATAATCATATAACATCATGTGGTTGTAGAAAAAAGTCGGCTGGGGAATACATGATATCTGAAATACTTAATGATTTTAATATAAAATATATTGAGCAATATTCTTTTCCTGATTGTAAAAATAAAAAATCTTTAAGATTTGATTTTGCTATAATAAATGATAATAAAATTGATAAATTAATAGAATTTGATGGAACTCAACACTATGAATGTGTTGAGTTTTTTGGTGGAGAAAAATCATTTGAATATTCTAAAAAAAGAGATTCTGTTAAAAATGAATATTGTAAAAAAAATAATATTCAATTATATAGAATAAAATATACTTTAGATAAAAATAAGTTAAAAGAAGAAATAACAAATATAATATATCCGTAACGACTGCAGGATTTATGTGGTAACACATAAATTGAAGTTATCAATCCATTGTTTGGATTTAATATACAGTCTGAACTCACGAAATAATCCCAATAATAATAAAACGTGAGAAGTAGCCAGAAATGACTACTCGCCTATAAAATAATAGGTCACAAAAGTAACAGAATGAATAATTATGCCATCACATCAGAAGAATTAGCTACATCTCTTGAGAAATCTTCTGCTGCCCTTGTAGCCGCCGGAAATAATGTAGAGCAAGCACAAGCACTTGAAATTGCAGGTAATACTATTTTGCAAGATTCTGATACTGTTGCAAATGCCCTTAAGGTATTAAGTATGAGATTAAGGGGTACATCTGCTAGTGCTCTAGAAGATGTTGGAGAAGATACTGAAGGATTAATAGAAAATGCTTCAAAATTATACGAAACAATTAAGAATTTAACAAAAACACAAT
Source organism: Candidatus Absconditabacterales bacterium (assembly GCA_045627125.1). Classification (GTDB taxonomy): domain Bacteria; phylum Patescibacteriota; class Gracilibacteria; order Absconditabacterales; family Absconditicoccaceae; genus UBA3291. The sequence goes on from JAZQNA010000029.1 coordinate 103,320, forward strand.
CTAATTCCAAAGGCGTTGAAATAATCGACAAAGAAACCAATGCTTATAAATCTACTTATGATATTTTGTTAGAAATTAGTAAAGTCTGGGATGATATAAATGATACTAATAAAGCAGCTCTTTTAGAAGCTATAGCTGGTAAAACAAGAGGTGCCGCCGCCGCCGCCATCCTTCAGAATTCAGAAATATTAGAATCTGCGTATACAGATGCTATGTATAATACTGAAGGAGCTGGAACTGAAGCACTTGAAGCATCATTAGATTCAATTGAAAAGAAAGTTGAAATATTCCAAAATAAATTACAACATTTTGCACAATCATTGATTGATTCCGGATTAATAAAATGGTTCGTAGATGCTGGCAATTCAATTTTAGATTTTGGTGATAAAATCGGAAGTTTAAGAAGTTTAATTGGAATTGGAACATTTGCATTTGGAATAAACAAAAATTTCAATTTAGAAAATACTCCTAGTTATATTAATAGCATAAAAGATTTATTTAAACCTAATCAAAAACAATTAGATTATTTAAAAGTTGGACAATTTGCTAAAGGACAAAGCAATTACTCTTCTATTGATATGCCTGCAATTAATAAATTCATTGAGCTTTTTAATTCTGGCAAAACAGAATCAGAAGCGTTTGCTATGTCTATGGTCGAAACAAATAATGAAACCAGAAGTTTTGCAAGTAACATTACCGATGTTGCAGGAAATGCATTATCAGAATTCACCAAAGGTTCTAAACTTGCAAGTATAGCTACTGGATTATTTAGTTCTGGTCTTCTTGCTCTTGGCACTATGGCACTTGAATGGGGAATTAGTGCATTAATTAAGTATAGTAAACGTCTCAAGGAGTCCGTAGATAATCTTAAGCAAGCATCCGAAGAGCAAGAAAAATACAACAATACAATTGTTGATGCAACTGATAAATATAACGAATTATATAATAAATTACAAGAAACTAATAAAGGTACAAATGAATACATTCAAATTCAAAATGATTTATTAAATGTACAAAATAGTTTAAAAGAATCATTTGAAGATGAGGCAAATAATCTTGATTTAGTAAATGGTAAATATAATGAACAAATTGCTATATTAAAAGAAGCTCAAAGAGAAAAAGCTAAAGATTATACTCTTGCTAATGAAAAAGATTATGAAAATAATATAAAATATCTTGATAAAAATAGTAATAAAACTGCAAGTAATTTAGCAGTTGCTTCTGTATCGGATAATTTCCAAAATTTGTTAAAAGAATATGGTGTTACAATAGAAGAAGACCTTTATGGAAATAATATTAGCACATATAGTTATGATTATGATTCTGTTAAAGATACTTATACAAATTTAAAATCTCTTTTAAAAGAATTAAAAGAATCTGATAAATTCAAAAATGAAACATCATATAAAGCAATTTATGATTGGATATATAATGAATATAATTCTTTAGATTTAACCAGAATTGAAGATGCATTATCTAACATAGAGACATATAACAAAATGATTGCTCTTGGAAATGCTTCTTATTCTGATAGTTATCAAGAATTACAAAATAAAGCCACAGAATATAATAATGCTCTTTCCTCTCACGACCAAGACAGAATAGCTACTGCAAAAGCAGAGTTTGATGCATTAGTTAATGATATTAATATAGATGGAATTGAAGAAGAAGGAATTAGAGATGCTTTTCAAGCAGTAATAGATTCTATTTCTGAAAACTTATTAAAATCTAATGATTGGTATAATAGATTAAATAATTCAGGTAAATTTACAAAAGGACAATTTACAGAAGCAGAAGTAAAATCAGCTCTTGACAGTAAGAACTTTTTAACTGGAGAAACTGGGCGAAAATCACTTACCGATGTTGGTCAATTAGTATCTATTTCTGGTGTAAATGTAGACGATGAAAAAGAAGTAAATCAATTTATTGCAGTGCTCAAAGATTTAGGTTATATAGTTGATAATTTTGCCGAAACAAAAGTTCCTAAGATTTCTACAACATTACTAAATGTCAATGAAGCGTCTGAAAAATTAACATCATCTTTATCTTCTGCTTATTCTGCATACGAAACATTATTAAATCCTACTGCTAATCCACAAGAAATGCTTGATGCTATTTCCAGTATTAATAGTGCAGCTAAAGAATTAAATCTTGAAATAGATTGGGAAAAAATATTTTCAGATGGAGAATTTTCAACTGATGAGTTAGATTTACAGTTGGAATTAATTCGTAATAAAACAAAAGAACAACTTTTGGATTTATTTGAGTTTGAAGATATGCCAAGCGGATGGGAAACATTCATAGATGGAATGGTTAACTCAATAGTAGATACTCAAAAAGCTACTTCAGAATTCAATAATCTTACAAACGCTATAGATGGATTGCAATCATCATATTCAACATTAACAGATGTAATGGACACATTAAATAGTGGAAACGGTTTATCTTTAGACCAGTTACAATCACTTATTAATGCCGAAGATAATTATATAGAAATGTTAACCGTTGAAAATGGTCAATTAACAATTAATCAAGAAAAATACAAAGAATTAATTGCAGAACAATTATCATCTTTCAGGGCTAAATTAGATGAAGCTGCGGCAAAAGAAATTGATGCATTAGCTAATGATAATTTGGCAAAATCTACTGCAAAAGCAAGCGAGGAAATTGTAAAAAATACAGGATATCTTGGCAAAAATACAATTGCAGCATATAGTAATGCCCTTGCAAAAGGAGTAGATGAAAATTCAATTAAATCTGTAATTCAAAAATATGACTCAATTTGGAATGCAGCCGTTGATAAATATAATGGTGATTTTACATCATTTATGAACGTAGACACTGATTCTTCTGGGAAAGATAAAACTCAAGAATACAAAGAATTATTAGATAAACAATTTGAAATTCTTCAAGCACAACTTGATGCCGGATATATAGATTTTAAAGATTATATTTCTAAGCGTAGAGATTTAATTGAAGAATATTATGCTCAAAATAAAATATCTGCCGAAGATTATTATAGTGAGCTTAATGATTTATATGAAGAACAATTATCTATATATGATAGAGTCATAAAAGCCGTTGAGAAACAAATTGACGAACAAATAGATGGATATAATAAACAAAAAGATGCTATTGATGAAGAAATAGAAAAACTTCAAGATGCGAATGATGAGCGTGAAAAAGCAATTGACTTACAAGAGAAACAATATGCATTAGCCAGAGCAGAAAATCAAAGAACTCGTTTAGTTTATCGTAATGGTCAACTTCAATATCTTTCAGACCCCGAAGAAATAAGAACTGCTCGTAAAGATTTAGCAGATGCCGAATTAGAAAAGCAAGTTGATGCTCTTGAAAAACAAAAAGATTCAATAGATGATTTAATTCAAAAAGCAGAAGAATATAAAGATAAATGGTCTGAAATAACTACTATTTTAGAAGAAATGCAAGATAAAGAACTTGCTGATTCTATTCTTGGAGATAATTGGGAAGATTTAGTAAGTGCTTTAGACCCTGGTATATTTGAGAATTTTAAAAATGGATATCTTGATTTGCAACGTACAATTGCAGATAATAAGATACAATTAGCAGAAGTCGAATATCAAACACAATTAGATAATATATCTTCTAGTAGTAGAAAAGATTTAGATGACGACATTAATCTTCCTACTACAAATCAAAAATTTTCAGTTTATGATACTAAATCTGGAGAATTGCTTGGATTATTTGACAATTATATTAAAGCTCAAAAGAGAGTTCAAAAATTAGCAAAAATATCTGGAAATAATAATTATGGTGTTAAAGAATTAAGCTTTGATGATAAAGGTTTTGCTGAAAGTGTTGAAACAATAGATGGACATCTTAAAAATTGGCATCTTTATATTGGTGATGCTGATGCAAAAGCAATCGAATTAAATAAACGATTTAAAGAAGCTCAGGAAAATGTAAATAATATTGATAAACTTAAAGATATTGAAAAAAATATATCTAAAATAACCGATAAAAAATTTACATTTAATATAGATGCAAAAGACAATGCATCTGAAGATATTTCTAAAATATCTAAAGAAGAAATTCCAGATAAGATTTTTGGAATAAATGCGAATGATAAAGATGCGTCTAAAAAATTATCAGAAATTGAAGAAGTTTATATTAATAATAAAGATGTATTAATTAAAGCAATAGGTGAAGACAATTTTTACAAAGTAATTAGTAGTATTGAAGCTGTCAAATTAAAAGATAAAATTCAATATATATTTGCAAATGCAAGCAATGCTGATGAAAAAATAAAAGAATTATCTGATTATGTTTTTGATGTTAAGAAGTTGTTAATTGAAACATTTGGAGAAGAAAAAGCGAATGAAATCTTTAGTGAACTTGAAGACGGTAATTTGGAAAAACTTCTTGAAATTATAACAAATAGCGAAGATTCTGAAACTAAATTAGAAAAAATTAATCAATTAATTAATTCTATTCCTACATCAAAGTCAAGCAGTATTGACGTTACAACAACTCATACAGATATATATAAAACCGTATATGAAAAAGAAGGTTCTGCTCCTCCGTATACTAGTCCGAATTTCAGAACGACAAAAGCATCTGGAACGGTTTCAGATGGCACTGCATTTGCAAAAGGTAAAGATGTAACAAATGGATATGATGGCACTGCTTTGGTCGGAGAACTTGGGGCAGAAATGAGAATAAGAGAAGGTAAATTTGAACTTATTGGTAAAAATGGTGCAGAATTTACTGATGTTAAGAAAAACGATATTATTTTCAACCATTAAATGTTAGTGGTTATAAAATCTATTAAATTGCTGGAAACCCCTAAAGATATTTAAACTACAACATAAGAATGAAATAAATCTAAGTGTGAATGTTTGAAAATTAAATATATAGATGCAAAAGACATTTTTTATAATGTCTTTTTTTATTGCAAAAAATGGGCAATCAGCAACCAAGTCTCGAAAAGAGAAAGGCTCAACGACTAGTGCATAGCACGTAGAATCACAAGCGATTGGTGATTCGAAAAAATAGACATACAAAGTAATAATAAAAGGAGGTACTATTATATTAGTAAAAAATCAAACTATAAAAATTAAATGGACAAAAAATAATAAACAATATTATGAAAATATGGGATATAAATATATAGAAAATGAATATATTGATTGTTTGCCAGAACATTTAAAAAAGTGTTCAACTAATAGCGTAAAAATGATTTGCGATTATTGTTATGGTGAATTTGATGTAAAAATAAACTCCTTTTTCAGGTGGGATAAAAATAGAGACATAAATGTTTATAAATGTATAAATTGTTATAGAAAAAACATCAGTGATTTTTCTTTAGAATCTCGTAGGAATTATATATATGATAAAATTAAAAAAATATGCGAAAAATATAATTACGAACTTATTAGTAACATTAGTGATATATGTAATGTTAATTCTATAATAAAATATAAATGTTATAAACACGGAATAAAAGAACGGAGAGCACATTTATTTGTGTATGGAGAACACGAATGTCCAGATTGCAAAAATGAGAATATTAAATTGTCTCCAGAAAAAATAAAACAATTAATAAATGAAAGAGGTTCTGAAGTTCTAAATTGGAATGAATATGTTAATACGATTACGTCAAATTTGAAAATTAAATGCTGTAATTGTAATAATGTTTTTGAAACATCATTTAATTCATTTTATTATACTAGAAATAAATTTGCACAGTGTTGTCCAGACTGTTCAAAAAAATATAGTTCAGGAGAAATAAAAATAAAACATTTTCTTGAAAAAATGAAAATTAATTATATACCTCAATACAGATTTAAAGATTGTAAAGATAAAAATACACTTCCTTTTGATTTTTATCTTCCGGATTATAATGCAATCATTGAGTTTGATGGGGAACAACATTATTCGCCAATGTCTTTTGGAAATAATGAGTGTAATTATGAATATATAAAATTACATGATGAATATAAAAATAAATATTGTCAAGAAAATAATATTTTACTAATCAGAATTCCATATTATAAATTTAATAGCATAGAAGAAATAATAACTAAAAATATTATTAATTTGTATGATGATATAGTCTAATCTCATATGAAAATATGAGGAACACAATGTTCTTTACAATGTAGCGAATTGTAAAAAATATCAATGTCACAAACAGAACAACTTTTAAAACATGGTCATATTAATTCTCGTGGTAAAGCATATGCAGATGGAAAATCTATTGCTCCATTATCTTTGGCAGACCCTGAAAAGTTCAAATTACTTAATTCATTTGTTCCGAAATTGCATGAGAATACAGATATTATGAAGGTATCTATATTAAATATTGATTCTTCAATAAAAGAATTAACAAAACAAATAGATAAAACAAATATGCTCTACTCTCCTTCTGAACAAACTCCTATTATTAATATTAATAATCCTACATTCCAGTGTACTGGAGTTACCGGAGAAGAAGTATTACATCAAATAGAACACGAATTTGAAGGATTGTTTATGAATGCATATCAAAAGAGTTCAAGAAAATAAAATCTAATTTTTATTCAATGTTTATATACAACATATAGTGTGTAGTGCAGAAGCCTACCACAGCATATAGTATAGGAGGGTAGTCATTTTTTTGACTACTCTCCTATTTTAATGAAAGGAAAGAAAAATGGCAACAGAAAGTATTTCTAAAAAATTTTATAGAGTATGTACTGATGCGGTAAATAGAGTTTTTGATAGAATTGCATTTTGGACGCTTGATTCTCAAGTTGAGAATGAATCAAACGGTATGACGTTGAACCAAACTGTTGGTAGCATTCGTGGTATTACTTCTGCAAGAACTAATACTGTTGAAGGTTATGCGTTGGACGCAGTTTTTGCACAACAAGCAACTCATATTCAAGAATTTACGGTTAAGGGAACACGTCAGTCTTCTGACCCTGCCGGAACTGTATATTGGGAATCAAATACTGGTAGTAGTGAATTTCCATACAAAGCAGTATTTTCTACTACTCTTTATGAAGCTGATGCTGATCCAGACTGGTGTTTGAAAACTGCAAGTAGATTCCCGTCTGCAACAGAAAAAATTAATAATGGTCTTATTCAAATTGCAGAGTTTACTGGAACTCAAGTAATTTTTTATGCATCTGACTTAATTACTACTGATGTAACCCTTAGAGTAAAGGGATTATAAGGAAATAATAAATTTGGGAGAATATTAAAAATGTCAGAAATTAAAGAATTAATGGGAATGAATATTGCAGAAATTATTTTTGGATTATTCGTATTTTTAGTGTGTTTTAAAATAATAGCCGAGTTGTTTGACTGGTTGGTAAGTAGAATTAAAACAAAGTTTAAAAATAATGAAACTCAGATGTCAGACCACGATTTATTAATTGCACATACAAAAGAATTAGAAGAACAAAACGCAGAAATAAAGAAATTGGGAGATTCTTTATCTGTTGTTGTTCAGAAATTAGATGATATGAAAGAGCGTGATGATTCTTCGCAGAGAAGAAAACTTAAAGACAGAATTGCACAAGCGTATCGTGTTTATCATGAGAAAAAGCAATGGACTTATATGGAAAAAGATGCGTTTATGGGATTAGTTGAAGATTATGAAAGTCATGGTGGAGAAAATTCATTTGTCCATGAAACATGTCTGCCAGAATCATATACGTGGAAAATTGTAGAACAAAAATAAAAGGAAATAATTATGGATATACAGAAGGAAATAATAAATTCTATTGATATTATGATTAAAAAAAATTTAGAAAAGAACCGAATTTCTCAGGATGTTGCTTCTGTAGTCCAAGAAATAAGTGGTTCAAAATATAAGGTTTTAATCAATGGAAATTCAACATGGATTCCTTGTGGAACTAACTTAACATTAACTGTTGGTAAGCCTGTTTGGGTTCATTTACCAAATGGTGATATTAAAAAAGCATTTATATTAGCATATAGATAAAGGAAGGAGGAAAGATGGCAAAACCAATTATTAATAAAATAACGCCATTTGATGCAACCACAGAAAAGATAATTACATTTTCTTGTGACGGTATTCAACCATATTATAATGAGTTGTTTATTTATAATGACGTTACTATGGATTTGGTGTATCACGAAATTGCTTCTACGATGAAGTTAGAACATGTTATTCCGGCAAATACACTCACTAATGGTGTTAGATATATTGCTCAAATAAAATGCTATACGTTCAATCAAGAAGCATCTACTTCCTTATCCGATTCTGTTTGGTTCAATTGTTTTACTACTCCAAGATTTGATTTTAGCAACATTCCTGAAGATATGATTACAATTGACACTGCTTCATTAAGCGTAACTGTGGTTTATGAGCAGATTGAGAACGAGCAATTAGATAGTTTTGCTTTTTATCTATATAACGCAGAAGGTACATTAATAAGGAAAAGTAATACTTATTATACTTATGATAATTTAACATATTTATATAGAATGTTAGATAACAATGCAACTTATAAAATAAGATGTATTGGATATACTCAAAATGAATTTGAAGTTGATACTGGATTTAAAACAGTACATGTAGAATATAAACATCCGGAAACATACTCTATTATTAGAGCACAAGTTGAACCTAGCACTGGAATAATTGATTATTATACAGATATTAGATATGTTGATGCATCAAGAAGCGATTATATGTATATTGATGAAAAATATATTGATTTAAAGCATGATGTTATTACATACGAGCAAGGATATAATTTAAAAGATGATTATATTGTAATATTACGATTAAGAAATGAACTGCCAGGAACTGTTACAAAAATGTATGCAGATACTCATATGACAATATTGGATTGCATAGATGTTGATGAGCTGCATTTCAGATATAGATTAACTGTATATGATATTCTTGGATTTGAATACTTATATTATACTTTGCCAATTGAAAAAGATTTAGTTGGAGATAAAATATATGAATTATTTATTCAAAGAGAAAACAGTTTGTATTTTATAAATATTAAAGAAGTGGAGGTAAACGAATAATGTATATATTGGGTGCTTCTACTCTTTTAAGTGGAGATGAATTTGCAATATGTTTTACTCCAGTAAACCCTATCAATATTACTAAAATAGAGTTAATGAACGCAGAATATGATGAATTTTATGCAGAAAATGCAGAAGGTTCTCCGTTAACTCCAGAAGATGAAATTCCTCAATGGGATTATGGTACAGAATTACATGCTCAGTTTAATGGAACAACTGCTGCGGGTAACTTATTGTGGACTCTTGATACTGTAGATGGAATATTAATTAAAAGAAGTGAACGTGGTAAATATAATTGGATTTCAATTGATTATAGAAAAGTTAATTCCGAAGATGATTTTTACATCTCTGGAAGAGATTATGCACTGGGTCCTGGATACTATGATTATGCACTAGTTCCTCTATTGGGAACAAATGAAGGTTCTTATGTTGGATTTAGCGTTGAAGACCCTGTTGTAATTGATAAATTAACAATTGTTGATTCAGATGAATATAATTCTACATACGTAACTGATGGATTTTGCAATACTAATTATGTTATGCCAAGTTCTGTACTTGAAACATTACATAATAAATATCCTACTATTATTTCAAATGCATCAACTTGCTATGAAACAATAGAAGTAAGTGGTTCATTCTATCCGGATATATGTAATCAAGAAGAAGGTATATTTGATGATAAAACAAGAAGTGAATATATCAAAAAGGTATTAAAATTCTTAACAAATGGCAAAGCAAAAATATTAAAAAATATAGATGGACGAGTATGGTTAGTTTGGGTTACTACTCCTCCAAGCAATACTGCACAAGACTTTTATAAATTTAGAAACATTTCATTTGGATGTACTGAAATCGGTGATATAGAAAGTGAAAGAGATTTATATTATGCTGGATTTTCAAATGTTCCAGAAATGTTTTGGAATTCGTGAGGTGAATTATGTACGAAATAACTTCTGATATTCTTCGCCTTATAAAGCAAACAATAATAAAAATAAAAATAAAAATTGATGTATATAATTACGATAATGAATTAATTGAAACAGTTGAAGGAGGACTTGTATCTGGAAACTGTTCCATTGATTCAGAAAGTGATATTCGAAGAGTTTGTTCATTAGTTGTTTCACCAGATGCTCAAACAAGAATTGAGATAAATGAAAATGGTATTATATGGTTAAATAAAAAAATACAAGTTTATATTGGTATACAAGATTATAGAACTGGAGAATATACATATTGGTCTCAAGGAATATACGCATTTACTAATACTACTGCCAATTACGATGCGACTACAAATCAGATAAATATTGAATGTTCGGATTTAATGTCTTATTTAGATGGAAGTCGTGGTGGTACTTTAGGCATGAAGAAAATTGTATATCCGGCATATGAAGAAAATGAAGAAACAGGAGTTCCTATTTCATATAATTATATTCGTAATGGTATGATAAATGCTATTACAGAATTAGGTGGAGTAAAGAATTATAAAGTTGACTGGATTGGTGAAGCAAAAGCCCAACCTAATTATGCTAAGAATTGGGATTATATGAGTTATAGACAAAAAACATTGATTCCTGGTTCTGATGGAAAACAGTATTATCAATGTTTTATTATTCCATATGATTTAGAATTTACTTCTAATACCACTGTTCTTGAAATAGTAAAAAGATTTAGAGATTTATATGAAAACTATGAAGCCTTCTTCGATGAAGAAGGTATTTTTATTTGTCAATTAATTCCGTCTGGAGATGATGACAGAATAGTTTTTGATACATCATTTTTTAATGAAGTTCTCATTTCAGAAGACACTTCAATTGATTTTACTGAAGTAAAGAATGTTACTGAAGCGTGGGGAAAATGTTTTGAACCAGAATGGTACAAAGACAGTGGCGTTACGTATTCTAATAACATTTATAGTGCAACTATAACTGGTTATATTGACGATGACCATAATGATTATTCTAATGGTGATGAGTTTGCATTAAAAATACCATCGACTAATCAAGTCAATTGTAAGGTATCACTTAATGGATTAACCCCTATTTTAATAGTAGATGAGAACACGGAAGAACCTATTAAAGCTGGAACATTGTTGACCAATACGGTTTATGACTTCAAAATTAAAAGAAGATATGATTCAAGCACACGAACATATAATACTGTTGCTTATTTACAAGGCAATTGGGAAGTTCATGCAATAGATGTACTGTCAAATGGTGTTTACGAAGATGTAGTTGTCATTGATGGACAAAATTATCTTAAATATAGTGAAGACTATTTTAAGAAAATTTACAATTGCAACAATGTACATATGACTGTTATACCTAACTCTCCTTTCACAGTACAGAAATTAGGTATAATTCTTAATGTATATGAAAATGAAGATATGACATCCGACAGTTTGGGAGTTGAAGGTGCTAGACAAGAAAATTATAGAGTTGCAAGACTTACCGATAAAATAACTATCACAACAAAATTAACTCCTTTTGCAGACGTAAATCAAAAAGTTAAATATAGAAGAAGTGATAAAAATGTTCCAGAAGAATATTTAGTAAAACACATAGAACATGATTTATCTGCCGGAACTACTACTTGGGAACTTATGAAATATTACAGATTATATACTGATGATATTATTACTGAAAAAGAATATATCTTGTTGAGTGATTATGTTTCTGGTGGAGATGCATTTGAAGCATATAATGGTTCAATTAACTTAGAAACGCAGACCATTTATGCAAATATTAATGCTATTGGACTTAGTGAGTCTCAAAATATATTAAGTATTGGAACTGCTATTGATACATTCTTTGCTGCAGATCAACATGTTATTCATATGTATCATCCTGTTAATGGTAATACTGTTATCAATATTAATTCTCAAAATGTTTTATCTGGAGATATAGTAAAAACATTTGGTAACAATATTATTCTTGCATTAAATGCTAATGGATTTTATATAAATGGAGTAAATATAGGAAGTGTTGCTCCGGCTATTTATAATCATTTCATACAAGGTATTGTCAATAAGGATAATATTATTATTGGTTCTAATGGTTCGGATGCAGTATACAATAAAGTTTCAATAATAAATGAAGCATATACTAGAGCTGAATTGATGGATTTAACAACAATTCCAGCTTATTAAAGAAAGGAATTAAATATGGGAAAAGTAGTATTTTTAGATAATCCTACTAAAACGTATGATGCTAAAGCTATAAATTATTCTCAGAATGTCGTTAGATTAATTTTTCAGTCAGATATGCCAACCGATGAATTAGTTGTATCTGGTTTTTATATTGCGAATGAACATAATTATTCTAATATGACAGGAGATACTTATTATTCATATAAAACAATTTGGAAAAAGATAAATAACGAAATAGACCTTTCAAATGATGAGTCTGTTTGGCAAGAGCCAGTTATTACTTTGGAAGATACAAAGATTGAAAAAATAACAGAATTTTCAAGTAAATGTAATGCTTCAATCTTGATGGGAACTGATGTCGAATTATCAAATGGTGCAACAAAACATTTTAGTTACACAAATGATGACCAAGCAAATATTAAAGAACTATTTGATGTTGCAGTTCAAACACAGATTCCGCAGTTTTATCATGCAGATGGTGAATTCTGTCAACTTTATTCAGTTGAAGATATCATTAAGATATACATGATGGAATCATTTAATAAGATTAGTTGTATTACTTATTTCAATCAAATAAAAGCATATATATTATCTCTTGAAACAATTGAAGAGGTAAATAATGTTGTATACGGTCAAGAATTAACTGGACAATATCTTGAAACATACAACAGTGCAATAAATCAAGCAAAGTTAGGATTATACAAATTATTAGGAATAACTGAGGAATAAAAATGAAAAAATATATATTTCTTGGATTGATTGGCACAGTTATTTATTTACTAATCGAGTTAATGTTCCGAGGATATACAAGTTGGTTATCTGGAGTACAAGGATTTATATGTTTTTTATTCATAGGTGGAATAAATGAAAAGTTTTCTTGGGAAACCCCATTTTATTGGCAAATGCTAATAGGTGGGGTTTTCGTAACTCTAATAGAGATAATAACTGGATTAATATTTAATGTTGGATTTGGTATGCAGATATGGGATTATAGTACTCTTCCACTCTCTTTCTGTTTAGACCAAGGCAATTTAATATTCTCTTTTTTCTGGGTATTATTATCTGGAATTGGGATTGTTCTTGACGATTATATAAGATATTGGTTTTTCAAAGAGGAAAAGCCAAAATATAAATTTTATTAACTCCATAAGGGAGTAGAAGGAGCAACATATGAAAATGACATCTGAATACTCCAATTTTGAAAATGGAGAATTATATGTTCCTCATAATTATGAAGACCCGACTGATAGATTTGGTACTATTATTAGTAATTTGCGAAAAAATGCTCAGACTGCATTTTTAGATAATAAACTTTCTAATCAAAAAAATGCCTTTTTCGCAATGTCTCAGGCGATTGAAATTAATAATAATAGTTTACAAAAATTTGTTTTAACTACAAAAGTTATAAATCAGATATCTGAAGAATTGAGAAATCTTGAAATATATGCAAGGGATTATGATCCACAACATATATTTTATGAATCCGTAGTGCCTCAAAATCTTCAAAATGATGATATATGGATTGGAGACCAAACATTATGAGTTATCAACAACATAATTTTGTGGATGTATCTGATTTACTCTATGAAGATATTGAAGCTGTAAACAGATATAAAATAGAAGGAAAAATCGAATCAGCTAATACGGAAGCTGTTTCAAGAAAAGAAACTTTGGGAGATGGTTTATCTGCCGAAGTAATTAATGCTATTGAGCAAGAAATTGTTGAACTAGAAGCAGTTTCTTTATTAAAAAAGAAAACAATTCTTGTTCAAGAAAATATGCCAGCAAGAATATTTGAAAATCAAGTGTGGATTAGTTCACAAGAAATGGAGGAATAAATGGCAGATTTACCTAGCATTACGTGGACTAATTTTGATTTATTATCAAGAATTACAGATATAGTTGGTGATGTTGAAGGAAAAGCTACATTAGAAGAATTATTACAAGATAATACAGATGTTGGCGTTTTAAAAAGTCAATATCTTATTTCTGAAGACGCAGAAACTTTATTAAAAATAGCAGAAGTAGAATCTAGTGCTATTACTGATGCTTTAGTAGGAAGTTTAGTTGTTAATTCAGAACCTATTGTTGGGCAAAGTAATCTTGTTCTAAAAACTAATGGTAGTATTTATAAAGCGAAACTCACTACTGCAATAGGAAATATTGCAAATTCATTTGGTATAAATATAGAAAATAATTCTGATGGAATAGATTTAATAAAAAATATCGCATATGACGTAATTGGTGATGAAGTATCTGATACTGAATTAGAAAAATATAATGTTATTGTATATGCAAAAGATGGTGTTACTGGTATGGCACAATCTGTTATCCAAAAAGTAAAGCAAGCTATGTACGACGAGGGTGTGTTTGATACAATTTATACTCCAAACTATGATTTATCATTGATAGACTTTCCTAGTACACCGGGAAGCACTATAGAATATGATGTGTCTACTTTACCGTCACCACCCACAGCTAAATTAGACTTCTTTTATAAGTTTTTCTCTAATATATGCACAAATAGTATACAAAGACGTACAGGCGCACACCAAGATTTTAGCGGACATATAGGCGAAATATTTAATGCTCTTATAGAGGGTGTGGATATTGCTAATAAAGACGTTATGTATTGTATAGTAAGCCAAAATAGCGGTGCTGAATGGGCTATAGAAATTGCTTTCGATGTATATAAAAGTAGCGGTAATTATATAGCTACTACTTTATATTATAACGATATAGTTACATACGAAATTCAAAACTTTACTAACAATCAAAGCATAAGCTCATACTTAACATGGTTTACTAATGACGGTACGGGTGCGTATCGTACTCGTGTACAAAGTAGGTCTTACACGTCATCTTATTTAGTCGACGGAAGTAAAGCTAATAGAATACAGGATACATATGTTTCTACTGTATTTGCTCCCGAAAGTGAACCGTCAGCCGAGGGCGTTGTTATCCAAGAGGACTCCATACAGCCCGGCGGACGTGATACCGCTATCGGAGACGACTATCCCGGTTGGATAGAAAATCAATGGCAAACAATTGGTTGGGATAGTGAAAATGAAACATCAGTAACAAAATATATTCTTCCAATAGATACAGTACCAGAAAATGAAAATAGTATTTTATTGTATGATATACCACAAGAAAACATACAAAATGGTACTGTTGCATCTTTAGGAATAACTGGTAGAGATAGTGTTCAGACAATTACACAAGAACTTATACAAACAAATTCTGTGGGAATAATAAATGATATATTTGAGGAAGTAGTTGATTATGTCGAAACTCTTGATAATACAAGACATATTGAAATACATATTCCTACTGGTGCTCCTAGGTCTAAATTCCCCAGACAAATAGATGATAGATTATATTTTTCTGATATAACAAATGATAAGCGACATATCATGGAAGTATATCAACAATTATTACTTAATAAACATTATTCTGAAGCAACAGAATATTTAAGAGAGAATAATGCATTAAATGATGAAGAACATGGTGTTTGGGTTTTAAATGCCGATGTTCTTTCTTTATTTGAAGATATGATTGTAAAAATAGATGAATATGTTGATGAATTAGACCCTTCTTCAGTAATGAGATTTACTCACGGATATCCTACAGATTTGGAAGATGGAATTCATTGGGTAAGCGATGCTCAAGGAATGAATCTTGAATTACAATTATTGTCTAATATTGCAGGATTATACACCGGAAATGATACCGGATTAATTGAGTAAGGAGGTGTTCAATGTCAATTTTTTCAAAAAAAGTATGGAAGGATTTCGTTGCAGAATATCCTAACAGAAGAAAAATAAAAAATGTCGCAACTCAAGAAGAACAAGTAGTTGAAGTACAACTTGATGTTGGCACTATTCAAGAAAATGGTGATAAATGGGCAATGACTCCCATGAATGATTTGGAAGACAGAATCGACCAAGCATTTTCTGATGTTGAAGGTACTGTTTCTTATTATGCAGATAATGCCGCAGCATCGGCAGACGAAGCTGCTTCAAGTAGCATAAGTGCGAGAAATCGTCAATATGAAGCAGAAGCATGGGCAATTGGAACTAAAAATGAAATTCCAGTAACTAGTGAAGATGACCAATATCAAAATAATGCCAAATATTATGCACAACAGGCGTCTTCAAGTGCTTCAAGTGCTTCAAGTTCTAAAAATGATGCAGCTACATATGCAAACCAAGCAAGTAATTATGCTAGTAATGCAGAAACTGCAAAAAATAACGCACAAACAAGTGCTACTGATGCTCAACAAAGCAATGTTGCAGCAGGAAATAAAGCATTAATTGCAGAAGGTTTTGCTAACGGAGAACAAGATGGAACTCCAGTTTCTTCTGATAGTCCATATTATCACAACAACGCAAAATATTTTAAAGAGGTTGCAGAACAAACAATTGGCAGTGGATTGGCAACAACAGAACATCCTGGTTTAGTAAAAGTCGGAGAAGGACTTGAAATTGAATCAGACGGAACGTTAAATGTAGACTTCTCTCCTTCTGATAAAATGGATAAAACTAATCCTCGTGGTACTGGCTCATTTGGTTTAAATCTTAATGAAGAACAAGAATTAGGTGATTATGCAGTTTCATTAGGAAAAGGAAGAACATTTATAGATATTGATTTTAGTACTGCTACTGTTACATATGATTCTGATGATGGTAATTATGCAATTCTTAATACTAATTTAGTAATTCCTGAAATTGATAATTTAGTTGTAGATTATATAGAATTTTATGTTGGTGGAGTTGCTAATAAATGTTTTTCACCAGTAATTACAGATGGTAAATTACGTGCATATAAATATTATGGTAGAGATTATACAACTTTAAATAATACGCCTATTAGTGATGTAAAAGCTTATATACCAAGTGGTAATGTTGCCAGTGGCAATTATGCATTTGCTGTAGGTGTGAATGCTGAAGCTTCTGGTTATGCTTCTATTGCAATGGGTGAAGGTTCTATGGCAACTAATAGAGATGCAATAGCTATTGGTGGTTCAAATGAATCTTCTGGAGAAAGTGCAACAACCATCGGTTATGCAAATAAGGCAGAAGGTTATGCAACTACAGCAATTGGTTATGGAAATAAAGCATTATATAATTATTCAGTTGCTATTGGTAATGCTAATAATGCGACTGCAACTGCAGCAGTTGCTATTGGTGCTGAAAATACAGCGTCAAATGCTTATGCGGTTGCTACTGGTTATCAAACTACTGCTTCTGGTTGGGCTTCTAATTCGGAAGGCAGAGGAACTGTTGCATCTGGGCAGTGCTCACATGCAGAAGGTGATAGATCTGTAGCATCTGGTGCTAATAGTCATGCCGAAGGTTATTTGACTGAAGCTAAGGGGCAGAGCCATGCTGAAGGTATGAATACTATTGCACGTGGTAATGGACAACACGTTGAAGGCGTATATAACATAGAAGATACTGAAGAAGAGTATTTACATATCGTAGGTAATGGTACTTATGAACAACGTTCTAATGCTATGACTGTCGATAGACAGGGCAATACTTGGACTGCTGGTAAATTCTCTTTCGGTACGGATAGTAATGTCTGTGACGAGCATGAAACTAAACTTGTTGAAGATTATTGGGGTCAAGAACCTGAATTTGACGATTGGACTAATTATCTTAAAGTTGCAGAAGAATATGGTACTAAGATTTCAGGTGATAGTCCTATAACAGGTACCGCGGTATATGATATTGGCACTACATGGGCGGCTATGGGATTCGTAATAACTGATAGTACTATATTGAATGAATTAGCTGGTAAGACACTTGAAATGGGTGCTATCGGTTATAATTATACTTTTGCTAAGGCTAATAAAGTAACATTCAGATATAGATATTCTGACGAAAGCGATTTTCATTATTTCCATACAGATAATGTTAATAGCGGAAGTACAGTAATATCTGATAATGTAAGTGGATTAGCTTTCCGAATAACCGTGCCCGATGATAGACCTATCAATTATTGTGAATTTTATTTTGTATCTAATTCACATAGTCCTGTTGTAACATTCGGCACACTCGAACTTACAAAAGCTTATCTTATTGATATTGATGAGTATGAACTTCCGGAACGTGATAACACTTATGTTAAGATGAAGCGTATTAACACTTCTACTCTCACTGGTCTGGATGCAAATACACTTTATTTTAATAAATTAGACCATAAAATTTATTTTACTAACAATGTAAGTGAAGTCGTTGCATTCGGTGGCGGAAGTGATACTCCTCCAGAGATTGCAATTTCAACCGCAGAACCTACTGGGGACGAAGTTCTTTGGATTAATCCAGATGACCCTCACGATACTGTGGAATTCAAACTTGAATATTGCAACGATGTTAATGTAAACAATCCTTCAGACGGAAACATATTAACATATAATTCAACTTCTCAAAAATGGGTTAATAGTTTAAAAATAAAAACTATGACACAAGCACAGTATGATGCACTTACAACTAAAGACGCTAATACGATTTACTTCGTAACTTAATAGGAGGACATCCTATGAATACTTATATTGGAAGTACTAAATTAAAAAGTCTTTATAAAGGAACTGAAAAAATAAAGAATATTTATAAAGGGTCTTCGAAAATTTGGAGTGGAGGAAGTCTTGTAACTTATAATATTGATACTAATCTAGTATATACAGAAGAAATAGATGAGGGAGATAGCTGTTTATCTCCTTCTTCTTTTACTCCTACAAAAACCGGATGGACATTCTTGGGTTGGAGAGAAAATACAACTGCTAGTGCAGATATATTACAAACAAAGATTGCTGATGGTAATCCTGTAACATTATATGCTGTATTTAAACAAAACATAACTGTTACTAAATGGAATAATTATGTTAGTGGTACAACAGCTTCAACAGAAACAAAGAATAGATTATATAATAATTCTAATATATTAAATCCTACATTTACTTTATCATTAGTTGATAGTCCATATAGTTGGATTAAATTAGGATGGAATCAAGGTGCAGATTGTCATACTGTATTAGTTAATGATAATGGATCAGTAACACTTTCTGCAAGTGCAACATATTATGCATTATATTACAAAGTTGCAACAATAAATTGGTATAATAATTCTTCAACAGCATCAACTGAAAATAAAAATGTATATGTTAGATCATCTGCTAGTGGATGGGTTTATGAAAATGCTATATTTAATAGAGCAGTTGCAACTGTATCAGAATGGACAATAAGAGGTTGGAGTACCAGTAATAGTGCATCTGCTAGTATAACTTATAGTAGTGGGTCAAATATTGCTATTACTGATGGTACAACAACTAATCTTTATGCATCTTGGAGTAAGACTGTTGCTATTAGTTATAATGGTAATGGCAATACTGGAGGTAGTACATCTGCAAGTACAGGAACAGCATATAGAGGATATAAAGGTGATATAATTAAAGCTAATATCACATTACGTGCTAATGGATTTACGAAAACAGATTATGCATTTTCATATTATGGTTCTACTTCAACTGGTGGAACAAAATATAATCCTAGTCAATCTTATCAATTTGAAAATTCGATAGTATTATATGCTATTTGGGATGGTTCATATTATTATGGTTCCGGAGGTAAAGCTTTTAATGATGGACATTGGGGATTGTTATTTGAAGATTTAGACCCATCTGTTGGTAGTATATCTAGAGATAAAATAGATATACATTCAAATACTGTAGAATACACGCTTATTGGAATATTAAATATCAAAGATTGTGATAAAATAACAATAACTATTAATAATTTTTCCACAAGTAAAGGTGGAACAGATCCCGTTTTAGTTGTTGGAATTGCTGATATGGAATTAACTCCAATAATATTATCTTCTATTACTCCAACAAGTCCTTCTACTATCACAATTAATCAAACTATTCCTAAAGAAAAAGTTGATAATAATGGTGATTTTGTATTAATGTTTGGTTTTTCAAGTTATACTAATTTCACTATTTCAAATGTTCAAATTAATAAAACAGTTTAAAATAGTAATTTTATTATATAGAGGCTTGCTCAATGCCATGTTGAGCAAGTCTTTTTTATTCCTTTATGAAAGGAGAAAATATGGCAGACATTTTAATTAAGACAGAAAATAACAACAAAGTTGTAGAGATAAAGAATGAAACACCTTTCGTATCAAAGGGTGATAATACGCATCCAGTTTATTTTGATTCAACTGGTCAAGCTCAACCTATAACACAGCAAATAGGAAGCGCAGCTGGATTAAATACTAGCCAAGTCTCTTCTTGGAGTGGCGCAAGAAGCATTAAGTTTAGTGATGATACGTTTTTAGACGCAAGCGGTATAAGACATACAAAAGTATTAAAAGGAAAAGAGCTTCAATCAGTTGCCAACACCTTTGTATATGTGGATTCAGTCACTATACCAGCTAATTCTGATTATTTATTAGATTTTGAAATAGTATATGACAGTGCACCACCCATAGGAATATGTGTAGCAAGTGATGCATCAGATATTGCTTCACACCATAAAAGATGGGTTTATGACGAAAATGCTTGTCACGCAAATTTATGCGGATATGCTGCAAGCGAAATAACATTACATTTATGGGGAAAATGGAGTGTCTCAGCAAAAAGTGCAGGCACTATTAGAGGAATAATCCACACTTACGGATAATCATCACTCAAACAAAACCGAGCCAAATAAAAATGGCTAACAAACTTATTCAAATCAAATAAAACTCATTTTTTATTATACAACATAAGGAGGAAATATAAATGCCCTCAGAAGTAGTAATGCTACAATCAAAAGATGGACTAACTAAGAAATTCCCACTTAGTGCTTCATCTGTAAAACTTGATTACCAAAATCAAGTAGATTTATCAACTGTTACAACAGACTACACAGTTCCCGCTGATGGTGTAGTAGTAACTGATAGCGGAGAAGTAACAGTTAACAAAGGGAATATTGTAAGAAATACATCTAGTTCATTCTGTGTATTTATACCTTATAGACATACCATTGCTCTTCCTGATGAGACTACGGCAGAGAATATTATTGCCAAGGATTCTACGGGTGCTAACAGTACCATCCAGAGCGTATTAGGTGGAAAAGCAGATAGTGGTTATCAATCATCACTTCCAGAAGGATATACACGATTAGAATACATTGAAAGCACTGGAACACAGTATATTGATACTGGAATTGATGATGATGTTGTATTTGGAGAGGCTACAATTACATATTTATCTGATGCTAATCCACAGTCATTTGTCAATTTTGGTGCGTATGGTGGAAACTATATAAATTTCAGCAGTGTATATTCAAGATTTGAGCTTGGTGCTGATGATGTATTAGATATACCAAGTGGTATATCAAAAATAAATTGCTCTTTTAAATTTGAACATACCAACGCAAGCGATACTGCCTATATAACATACGATGATACTACAAAAAGCAGACAATTAGCTGGATATTTTAGAGAATCAAATTTGGTTTTATTAGGTCAGATATCTGATGGCTCTTTCGTTCGTGGCTCAAAAGCAAAACTTTATTCTTGCGTACTTAAAGATAATAATAACCAGATTATTAGAGATTTTGTTCCTTGCAAGAATGCTTCGAACGTAGTTGGTCTTTACGACACCATTAACGATGTTTTCTACGATAACGATGGCACTGGTGAATTTGTTGCTGGTGCTGAAATAGGAGAAATCCCTACCCTCAAAGATGTAGAAGATAAAGTTAATGGAATGTCTGGATTGTTTAACAGAAATGAACATTTACAAGGTATTGATTTGAATACTTATGAGCCAGCACTAAAGCCTCCTTTCAATGCGTATGTAGGTAATACCACAAATGTTTTAAATTTC
>JAZQNA010000030.1:0-14546 GCA_045627125.1 Candidatus Absconditabacterales bacterium
ACGATGGAATCCAAGAAAAACAGCTCCAACAGTTCCATCTAGAACAGGTAGTACATTCGATGGTTGGTATACAGATAAAGAATTGACTCAGTCTTTCACATTCTCTTCAACAACATATATTAGCGATGATACAACACTGTATGCTAAATGGACATGTGCCACATGATATCATGCAAATATATCCAATACTGCATGTGAACAAGATTACATAGCTATTGGTATAGATAACGCATCGACAGGGACAAGTGTTTCTATTACGGCATCGCCTGAAAATAATACAATAACTCAGACGTTAGATAATTTATTTCGAGTAGAGGATATGAAATGAAGTAGCTCTGGTTATTATACAACCATTTCAGCATCAGATCTGGTATGAACAATAAATGGAAAACAATACTCTATCCCTAAATCTAATATATCATTAAAAGTTAATATGTTTGGTACAATATCATGAAAAATTAATGGACAAGTAACAGAAAACAGTAAGTTTGAGAGATTTTATCCGTTAGGGGAGGAAGTTATGTTTATTAAGAGAGAATCGTGAACAGAGGCTTGACTATTTTGAAAATATTGAGCTAGGTCATCGATTCAAATAGCAATTCCAGCATATACACCAGTAACAAAATATAAATGAACAATTACGTATACATTATATGATAATGCATAAATGCGTAATATTATTAATAATAAGATGATATAAAAAATATTCATAGTTGTTTGAGATTATAACAATATACTTAATAATATTAAATAAAAACCTGACTTATTTTCTAAGTCAGGCTTCTGTATATTAAATTATTCTATTTTTTTTCAAAGAATTCGATAGCTCTTGCTAATTCTTTATGATCTTTAGCATATTCATGAATATCGATTCCTTTTTGATATGCTTCACAAGCTTGAACCATAGCTCTAGCTCCAGCTTGAGTTCCATCTGGATGAGCATGAGTTCCTGCTCCCATTGTTGTAATGAAATCGCAGTTACCCATTAAATCCATAAATGGTTTGAGTAATACAGGATTTAATCCTCCTGAAACAATAGGGCAGCATTTCTTCATACCTCTCCAAGAATCATCGATAAGGATTTCCATATTTTTCTTATCGACTTCATTAATTCCTAATAGATCTTCATCTGCAGGATTAATCTTAGTCCAAGATTGTTCGAAAGTATGTCCTTGTTCAGTGAAATATCTAATTTCATGAGCAGCTGTTACATCTTCTCCTGGAGTACCTTTCATTTTTCCAACTCCAGCTGTTCCAGTATGAATTCCACTAGCTCCAGCGAGTCTAGCAAATTTAGAAAGAACTAATACGCTATATCCAATAGGATTTTCAGGTCTAGTATATGCTCCATGTCCAGCTCTGTGAAAATGAATAAATACATCTGGATAATGTCTTCTTAAAGTTTGAACAGCCATCCATCCAGCAGTAGTTCCATCAACTAAGAATGCATAACTACCTGGTTCAAATCCAGCATTTCTAATAATTTCACATCTTTCAATCATAGTATCAAAGTCTGCAGCAGATACATTGAAAGAGTGTACTTTTTTATGTCCAGTTTCTTTCACGGCTTTATCCATAGCTTCTTTTACATGAGCAACCATCTTTTCATAAGGACAGAAATCTTGATCTGCTTGAGGTTCATCGTTCTTAACGAAATCTCCACCTCCTACCCAGAAGTCATAACAAACTTCTGCATATTCTGCAGAACTAAGTCCCATTTTTGGTTTAATAATAGTTCCAAGGATAGGTCTATCATAAACATTAAGATATTTTCTCATATCATCTAATGTATAGCTAGGTCCATCGTATTGTTCAAGCATTACAGGAGGAAACCAAACATCGATAAGTTTAAGTGCTACAACATCTCCCATACCGAAAATGTTTCCAGCAATATAAGTCATAATATTTTGAACATTACCGTTTCTATCAAATAATCTCCATGGAAATGCAATTTTTACGATACTATTTTCTAAATCAACATCATAAACCAAGGCATTTAAAAGTCTTGCGTAAGGAGTTTCTGTTTTTACTGGAAAGTTTGTACCAGTACTTGATTCAGCAGCAACTTCACAAGCAGCTTGCAGAATATTACGTTTTGATGATGGAACTAAATGATAAGATCCCAGCATATAATCACCATTAGTAGCTTTTTCTCCTAAATTTAAATCTAGATAAGCTTTCTGATGATCATTTAAAGAAGCAACAAGTTCTTCAATAGTCATTTGTGTTTTTGTATAAAAGATAAAACATTTTTTACATGTAATAATTATATTCGAAATCCTAAATAAAGCAAATTTTCAATTATTTTTTTACATTCAAATGAAAATCATAACTTGATTTTTGGGGGTATTAAATTATTCTCTAACTTAGATTTTTATATTATTATTTTTTTTATATGGCAAACTCAAAGATTTCTGATCTTATCAGTAAATGTAAAAAATTTCTTAGTTCTAGTGATGGAATCGTAGAAGATTCTAAAGAATTAGTAAAAGACTCCAAAGAACTTTTGGAAAAATGAAAAAAAACGGTAGCAAAGTTAAAAGACAAGAATTCAAGCTTAACAGATAAGGCTAGTCTTTTAACAGAAGGAAAAGAATTATTGGAAGATGGAAAAGAGTTACTAGCTGATGGAAAAGAAATTGTTAAAAAAGTAAAAGCATCAAGCAAGAAAACAACTAAAACAACAGCAAAAACTAGTACTAAAACCACTACAAAAACCACTACAAAAACAGGTACTAAAACAGTTAAAAAAGCTTAGATTAATATTCTTATTTTAATAGTGAATCATGTTTAACATCAAAAAGTGTTAACATAAAAAAGCTGACTCTTTCGAATCAGCTTTTTTCTTATATAAATAATTATTCATCATCTTCATCTTTTTTGATACTTCCAGATCTTTCAGCAATAATCTTCTTTGCAATCATATCAGGTACTTTTTCATAGTTAGACATCTGCATTGTATATTGAGCTCTTCCTTGAGTATTAGATCTCAAATCTGTTGAGTATCCGAACATTTCAGCTAATGGAACTTTTGCTTCAATAGCTGTAGCGTTTCCTCTTGGAGATTGACCAAGAATTAATCCTCTACGAGAACTTAAGTCTCCCATAACAGTTCCAACATATTCTTCAGGTGTAACAATTTCTACAGCCATGATTGGTTCTAGAAGAACTGGATTAGCTTTGAAGAATGCATCTTTCATTGCCTTATGAGTAGCAACCTTAAATGATACTTCTGAAGAATCCACATCATGGTAAGATCCGAAGAAAGGAATAACCTTAACATTAATAATTGGATATCCAGCAAGTAATCATTGAGCAACAACTTCTTTAGCTCCTTTATCAATAGCAGGGATAAATTCGTTAGGAATTACTCAACCTTTAATCTGAGATTCGAAATCGTAAATCTTTTCATCATTTCTAATAAGTTTTAATACAACATGTCCGTATTGTCCACGTCATCCTGACTGTTTCTTGAATAATCATTCTCATTCAACATCTTGAGTAATAGTTTCTCTATAAGCTACCTGAGGTGCTCAAGTATTAACTTCTACTTTATGTTCTCTTCTCATTCTTTCTACAAGAACTTCAAGGTGTAATTCTCCCATTCCAGAGATAATAGTTTGACCACTTTCTTCATCTGAATGGTATGTGAAAGAAGGATCTTCGTATGATAATTTTGAAAGAGCAAGTCCCATTTTTTCTTGATCACCTTTAGACTTTGGTTCTACGGCAATTGAAATAACTGGTTCAGGGAATGTCATATTTTCTAGAACAACAGGAGATTTTATATCACAAAGAGTATTTCCAGTTCTAGTATCTTTTAATCCTAAGAAAGCACAAATATGTCCTGCTGGAATTTCAGTAATCTCTTCCCTCTTGTTAGCGTGCATCAACAAAAGTCTTCCAACTCTTTCTTTTTGTCCAGTAATTGGATTTAACAACATATCTCCAGATCTAATAATTCCAGAATAAACTCTAACATACGTTAATGTTCCAACAAAAGGATCAGTCATAATTTTAAAGGCAATAGCAGAAACAGGTTCTTTTTCATCTGGTTTTCTAGAAATTTCAACAGATGCATCATCAGGGTCAGTTCCAACCATAGCTCATCTATCCAATGGAGATGGTAAATAATCAACAACACCATCAAGCATTAATTGAACTCATTTGTTTCCAAGAGCAGTTCCACACATTACAGGGAATAAATCTCCTTTACAAGTTCCAATTCTAATAGCTTTTTTCAATAAATCTACAGAAATCTCTTCTCCTTCAAGATATTTTTCAGCTAATTCATCATCGTAAACAGAAACTCTATCAATTAAAGTTTCTCTGTATTCTTCAGCTTGAGCTTTTAATTCTTCAGGAATTTCATGCTCAATAACATTAACTCACTTATCTCATTCAAAAGTGTAGTATTTCATTGTTACAAGGCTTACTACTCCTTGGAATGTATCAGCAGCACCATTAGGGATTTCTAGAGCGCAAGCTTTATCTGTTAATCTATCTTTGATAGAATCAAGAGATGCAAAGAAATTTGCTCAGAGCTTATCCATCTTATTTACGAAAATCATTCTAGGAACTCCGTATTTGTCAGCTTGTCTCCAAACAGTTTCAGTTTGAGGTTCAACTCCAGCTTGAGCATCAAGTAATGCAACAGCACCATCAAGTACACGAAGAGATCTTTCTACTTCAATTGTAAAGTCAACGTGCCCTGGTGTGTCGATGATGTTAATATGATATCCATTCCAGAAACATACTGTTGTGGCTGATGTAATAGTAATTCATCTTTCTTTTTCCTGATCCATCCAGTCCATTTGAGATTCTCCATCATGAGTTTCTCAAATCTTATGAGTTTTTCATGTATAATAAAGAATTCTTTCTGTAGTAGTAGTTTTTCAAGCATCAATGTGGGCCATGATACCTAAGTTTCTCACTTTATCGAGAGGAGTAATGTCTGCCATAGTATTTAAAATAAAGATAATAAAAAATCTCGCATTCACTTATATAAAATCAGACTCTATTTTCAAGTAAAAATTAAATGTAAGATTTTAAGATACACACAAAATTTGTGCGACTATTCCTTGACATTAAACATAATTTTTTTATTCATTTCACTGTAGATATGATTTTATTTCTCATTTACAAAAGTCATGAAAATTCTTTGAAGTTTTAATACGAAACTTGATGAACACGAATTATATGATGCAATTAAAAAAAGTGGTCAATGAAATGCTATCATGATGAAAAAACATCGAATTTTTTTAATTCGTCCATTAATTTGGATGCTGTTTGCTTTTGTCGCTTTTTGATTGATTATTCGATTTGTATATTTTCAATTTTATGAGGATTATAATTTAATCTTTTGGATTATTGTTTGTGCTTATTCCTGAGTTACATTAGTGCGAAGTGTTCGTAGTTTATGAATGATTGTATATGATATGAAATTACAAGCAAGTAACCATAAATGATATATTGATACGGTTGATGAATTAGACTTTAAGGATGGTAGGTATGAAAAATTCTTAAGGCATAGCTTCATATCAATTATATTGCAATTTGCTTTAATGGTATGAAATGCTATAACATCTTTCATAGTAGAAAATGGTGATAGTTTTAGTAGTGTTTGATTAAACATACTGGAAATTTTAATAAATATTGGTTTCTTGTGGCTTATCTACAAAACCATTGATAGAATTATCGACTATGAAATGGATTTTAATATCTTTACAGATGATCAGTTTGTTATATATCGTCAGCATGGTCTTTTTAAGGCAGAAAGTATGAATATTGCGACTTCTACCGTTAAAATTGTTCAAGAATCTAAAAGCTGATTTTGGTGATCTCTTTTCCATTATTGAACTGTATCAATTCATCCTGAATGAAATATAGAGAATTCAAAAGCAATAGAGTTATTTTTTGTTCCACATACAAAAGACTTAGCTAAAAAGCTAAACGAGTTTATTGAAAAATCAAAAGAATGAATGAATATTTCAGTTGCTTCATAAACGAAACCTTATTAGAAATGTCTATTACAAAACACCTGTAGTGAGAATAAAATGTATGTCGTCTCGCTTCGGGTGCTTTTTATATTTCTAAAATTTACTAGGAAGTTTTTTCTGAATTTGATGATTGGGGAAAATCCATTTCAAAAATAATTTTCTATGGATATCGGATGGTCAATAGTTCTTAATTAAATCTTTGTGCTCTTTTGTCCCATATCATTTGTGCTTAGGAAAATTATATTTATTATATTTTTTAGGCAGTTTCTCCATTGTTCTATCACGAGATACTTTTGCAACAATTGAAGCCATAGAAATTTCTTTCACTTTATCATCTCATGAAATAATTGTTTCAAAATCCCAAAATGGGAACATTCTTTTTAGTCAGAAATCACGGTTTCCATCCAAGACTAATTTTATTTTAATTCAATCGTTATTTAAATTAGAAAAAGATGAAAGAATATCTGAGTACTTAATAAAGTTTCTTGAATTAAGCTTTGTAGATAGGGGAGTCGGTAAAGTAAAATTTTGAAAATTCTTAAAATAATGAGGATAAAGCTTACCAAATATTAGAATCATCCCCCTTAAAATTGAAAGGTGTAGGACGTTTGTCATACCATAATTATCAATTTCTGCAGCGGTTGCTCGAGCTGGAGTGGTAAGTATTTTACCACATTCTTGTAAATCTTGAATTACCTGAAAATGTCTTTCTCTAATAGATTCTGAGAGCTGTTTACTATCACGGAATATTTCTAATTCCTTTTTAGAAATCTTTTGTAACGGACAAATAAGTCCTATGTATACAGGACCAGCTAGAGGTCATCTTCCAGCCTCATCAAAATAAACTATAAAAGTCTGATTTTTCATCAGACTTGAATGTATGTTTTAGATGTTGTATTTCAAGATTACTATAAAACTCTATGTAATTCATCTATAGTAGTCTCTCAATTTAATACTTTGATAATTCCATCTTCAGATAAAGTTATGAATCAGTTTTCACGAGCTTTATTTAAAATTGCTCATTCTGTTTCTCAGTCTACAATCAGTTTTCTAATGTCTTCAGTAATTTCTAACATTTCCAAAATAGCTATTCTTGATTTATATCCAGTTTCATTACATTTTGCACATCCATTAGGTTCGATTATGGTTCAATCGAAAGTAGGTAGATTTGGAATATTTAACATTTCCATCTTTTTTAGAGCTTGTTCAATTTCTGCTTGTTCTGCATATGTTGCGGGTCTTTTTGCTCAACAGTGAGGACATACTTTACGAACTAAACGCTGCCCAAGAATTAATTGAACAGCTGGAGCTAAAAGATATGGTTCAACTCACATTGATAATAAACGAGGTACTGTTGCTATAGCAGAATTCGTATGTAATGTAGTAAATACTAAATGTCCGGTTAAGGCAGCATTTACTGCTATGTCTGCAGTTTCTTTAGATCTTGTTTCTCATACTAAGATAATATCTGGATCGTGACGTAAAATAGCCTTTAAACCTGTTTCATAATCATAATCTTTGGAATAATTAATCTGAGACTGTTGAATTCCAGGCATTTCATATTCAATTGGATCTTCCAATGTAATAATCTTATTCTTACCAGTATTTAAGGCGTTTAAAATAGAATATAATGTGGTTGTTTTTCAAGATCCAGTAGGTCCTGTTACAATAATAATTCCAGTAGTTTTATTAATGTATTTATTTAATAACTCATAATTATGATTAGTAAATCAGATTTCCTCAAATGTAGATATTCATTTAGTAGAATCTAAAAATCTGATTACAGTAGATTCTGTTGCCATTCCCGGCATAAAGTTCACCCTGGCATCAACTTTTTTCTGAGTTCATTCTGGATTAGTTGCCTCAAAAGAGAATCTACCATCTTGAGGTAAATAATCGATATTCATCTTTACTCATGAAATGAACTTTAGTTTTTGTAAATATTTCCAGAAATCTTGTACGTCAAATTGTACTACGTCTTGTAAAATACCATCTAAACGAAGACGGAGCATTACTTGTTTTCATTCTGGTTGAAAGTGCATATCTGAAGCTCACGATTGAAAACCTAATCTAACCATCTCCAGAATGAATTCTCCTGGATCTTGAGACTCTCTTTTTTCAAAGAAATTTTTCATCAATGTAATCGCAGAATCTCATTCAGCTTTTTGCCTTTCCTCATGTTCTTCAGCAGCCTGCTTTTCATTTTCTTCTAAAATATCGTATCGTTTTAATCATTCAGTGAATCATTCAACAGAGGTATAGAAAACTTTATTTTTCAAACCTTTTGCATCTAATTGTTTCAATAATTTGTTTACATCATCTGGATGATTGTTGGTTGTAAGGATATATACATAATTATTATCATCTTTATAATACATGATAATCTGCATTTTTTCAGCATCTTCATGAGAAATCTTTTTCAATCGAGAAAAATCCACTTGTATCGCTTGTACATCTGTTACTTCTAGTATTGTATTAATCAATTGAGTTGCCATATAATACAGATTTCTCATAAAATAAAATTAGACCTTACACAGTCTAATTATATTCCAAAATTGTTTTAAATGCAAATTTTATTAGAGATTTCTATAATCAAAGATTATTCAAATTTAATCCTTTTTTATTATTTTTCTTCTTCGGCTCATTTATTAGCCACAGATTTTAATTCAGATAATTTTAATTGTAATTCAGTTTTTTCTGATCATTCTGGCATTTGTTTGATGGCACTAGCAATCATGAATAGAGTATTTTGATATGTCTCTTTATCCATAAAACCAGCTTCAATTAAAGCAATCATTCATTCAGCCAATTCTCGATGAGGTTTTAGTTCATTTAAAATCTCAATTACTTTAGTCTTTTCCATAGTGATAGATAAAAAGTAAACAACTAAGTATAATTGTTTTGGGATGCTTTGTCAAATTTTGTGGTAAGAGTTTGTAGTGTTATATTAATTGTTACTCGAAGTATCAGAATTTTAACTCTTTTATCTTGTTTTTTAGATAGGTTTATATATATTTTTTCTTAACGTTTATCCATTATAACCTGCTTATGTGAAAGTCAGCAGTAGAATATGCAATTTGATATCTATCACGCTATCCTAAAACAGAGCAAGAGATGCGTATAATATTATTCACAAAATGATATAATTCTGATGATGTATCTCACTGTATGGATGTGTTAAAGAAGAACGACTTTATCAATGATAAAAAATTTGTAGATAGTTTTCTCTATTCTGAAGTTTGTAAAAAATGACGTCCATTGTTTATTATCAAGCAAAAACTTATTCAACGCTGAATTGATAAGTGATTACTCATGAAAATGATTTCAGAGCAACAGGAAGATTTAACAAGCTGAATGCGTAGTGCTATTAGAAAAGAGCTAGATACATACAAGAAAAAATGAGTGGATGGATTTGATAGCATTCAGAAATTAATGAGAAGATGATATCAATTAGCAGATATTAAAGCAGTTATTAAGTGATGAAACCAATCAGAATAATGTTTTATTTTAAAGAGATTGAAGTGCTATGCGACGATTAATAATATTATGAATTGTAGTATTTATGATACTAGTCATCCTACATGAACTAGGTCACTTTACTGCAGCCAGGAAATGTTGAATGAAAGTGCCAGAATTTTGAATTTGAATACCTCCAAAAATTTGTAATTTACGAAAAGATAGGCAGGGGACTCAGTTCACATTAAACTGGATTCCACTAGGATGATTTTGTTCAATAGAATGAGAAGATCCTACAGATAAAAAATCTTTTGAAAATCCAAATACATTATTTACAGCTAAATTATGGAAAAGGTTGATTGTGATCTTTGCATGAGTAACTATGAATTTTTTGACAGCTTGGATAATTTTAACAGGTTTGTTTTGGCATGGACTAGAACCTATTTCCGTTTCACAGATTGCAGAAGATAAGGGATCTACAAGCTATTTGATGGCTAGTTCTAGTTTTCTCAGAGAAAAATGATTTTTAACTTGAGAAACAACTCAATGAGTTATTGTTGGTCAAGTTGAAGAAAATTCTTTCGCAGAAAGTATTGGATTACAACAGGAAGATATTCTATTATCAGTAGATTGAACAGAGATTCGGTTCTCTAATTTTGCCGATTTGATGGCTTCATGAGCTGATCAATCTCATTTCTTTTTGGTTCAAAGAGGAGAAGATCTTGAAAACATAGTCTTCACATGTGAATGAGCTTGTAAATTTTGAATTACTATATTAGAGAATGGAAATATAACTGTAGATAAAATTAAATTCGGACTTTGATGAGCTATGGTGGCTTGACTTCATGAAATATGAGCAGAGTGGGATCTAACTATGAAAATATTATGAGACTTATGAAGAGCTTTGGTGTCATTTAGTTCAGATTGAATGAAAACTGCTTTTGATTCTTTATCAGGTCCTGTATGAGCAGTTTATATGTGAAGAATGTTATACCAAGCATGATGACGAGCAGCTTTCTTGGCATTTGCTGCTATGATATCAATAGCATTATGAATATTTAATGTCTTGCCAATTCCAGCTCTTGATGGTTGAAGAGCTTTATGAATGATAATTCAACGAGCATTTAAGATTAAGCCGGAAAAATATTTTAAATATGAATCTTATGTTAATGCGTTTTTCTTCTACTTATTGTTGTTACTTTGAATTGTGTTAATCGTTAAAGACTTGATTGTTTTTTGGTGAATAAATATTCCATTTATCGGATAAAATCAAAATATGAAGAAAGTGATTATAATTATATCAATATACCTTTTTGCTATATTATGAGGATTGTTTGTGTGCCAACATTTTCTTCTAAAACCATATGCTTGTAAAAATACATCATGATTGTCATGTTATAGTGATGATAAAGAATGTTTAAAAGAATATAAAAAAGCTCAAGACTGTAGCTTGAGCAATTTATTTGATACCTTGTATTGAGAGATTTAATTATTTAGATTTTTTCTCTTTTTTCTGCTTTACAACAATAGTAGCAGATTTTTTCTGTTTTTTTTCTTCTTTTTTTGTTTCTACTGATTTTTTAGCTTTTACTTTTTTTTGTTCCACTCCTTTTTCTACTTTATCCTTATTAGTTTTTATCTTATATGTATAGAAATCTCTATTTTGCTGCATATCTCTTACTAAATCTAATTTATTTGAAGATGGTGAATACATAGTATAAATTACTTCTCATTCTTTTACACTATCTCACAATTTTTTGTATAAATATATTCAGGCCTTATATTCTTGTGGAGCTCATAATCATCTAACCATACTATTCAGATATTTCATATCTACTTTATCTACAACACAATCTTTTTTAGCGACTACATCATAAGAAAATTTTCATAATTGAATATCTTCAGAGTGAATATGAGGATTACCATTTTGAGCTTCAATAATATCCTGCATCTTCTTCCAAGCTTCTCAATTTTTTAGTTGGCGTTTTGCTAAATTTCCGGCTTCTTGTAAATCTTTAGCTTTATCACAAAGTAATAAAATTTTTGAAGCTAAAAATATAACCTTTTCTTCCAAGTCTGGCGATCTATCTGGATGCTGCTGTAAAATTCTTAAAGCTTCTCTAGCTTGTAAACATGCTCATACTCATGCTCAGATAGGTTGTTTTGCTTCTGTAATCTCTATATCCATCTTAATTCCTAAATATTCTCCAATTTCTTCAAAATGTCTTGCAACTCTTTTTGCGTCTGACATGTTAGCAACTTTTGCTGTAGGTCACATAGGAATATCAATAAGACAGTGATTGATTCACATCGCATAATTTTTTGCCATGATAGACGAAATCATTCTACCATATGGTTCCATTCCCAAAGGTGCAGAAACCTTAATAATTCTGTCATTAGCTGGTGCGAGATTTAATTTTTGGTTCCAAACTAAGCATGCTCAAACTTTATCAGTTAATCTAATTACCTCTTGTTTATCAAATTCGATATCCATTAAAACATTCACACATTCTCAAGAAGCGGCAGGAGAGGTGATTGATTTAGAAAAAGTTTTCGGAACAGTGATTCATAAAGATGCCAAGATTGGAACTATAATCATAGTTGTTTCATTCCCCGGTACTCATCCAATACAATATTTTCAAGCAACCAATCATGGGAAACGATACATATCTCCAGTATAAGCAGTTGCTTTTGTGGTATAAGCTAACTCATGTACATCAGACTTATAGAAAAAACTAGTTGCCACAAAATACGATAAAACTATATCTGGAATCTTATTATTTTGAATATCTTCAATAATAGCATCAATTTCTTCATCAGAAATTTTTTTACCAAATAGTTTTTTTCTTACTGCTTGCATTGATAGTGGATTCGTATTAATGAAACTTACTAAAACAGTATCTCATGCCATCACTTCATGTTCATCAAGAAAACTTTGGGCAACTCAGATTTCATTTGCTTGAATAAATTTATCTAGTAAGATTACATCTACTGCAAATGATTCATTTCTTCTGATTAATGAAATCCTATCACCATTTTTAATTCAGTATTGAGCAGCTTGTTCTGCATTTAATGCTACAATGTTTCCATTCCCACTATCAATGTCTCCACATATAATCTTTGCACTAAAGATCTCTTTTGGTTCATTTGCGGGGCTTGTTCGAGCTTTTGCCATCTTTATTTTGTTTGTATATAAAGTAAAATATTTTTTATTATAAGCCTTTTAATGTATTCATTAATTCTAAATCAGATGCCTCCTCTATTAATTTCTTTTCAAATGTGCCTATCTTATTTACGTCCAATTTTCGATTCGGAGCTGAATTTATCGTACAGTTTTCCTGAATGATAGCAACTATTCATAAATTGGAATCTATATTGTTACGTAAATTGTCATTTTCTAATTTAATATTTCCCATATTATCTTTCAAATATTTTAAAGTAGTGTTTTCATCAGATATGTCGCTTTCAAATAGTAATTTTGGGAATCATTTTGTTTTATTTTGCGTGATATTGTTGGTTCATCGTTCTATTCATGAGTATTTACAGATTTTGGACATTAAGGAATTAAGGTATCTTAACTCATTATTTGTTGAATTAGATAAAATCTGAAACATATTGAACGCATTATTTGAGCCATTGTCTAATTTGTTAAATTTAATTTCTCATTCTGTATAATTATATGGAATCAAATTAAATGTCTTTGAAAATCAACTTAACAGTGAATTCCTATAACTACTATTTTTCAAATATTCACTAACAGAGTTATTAATTATATCAATATTTCATCCTAAGAGTTCCTTAAATTTCTCCTTATTTTCTTGCATATGTTTTTCTCTTTCGCTATCTATTTTATGCTCATGAGTCTTAATCATTTCATATTTACTAATTTTATCTCATTTTCTTCAAGGTCATAATGGACTAGAATAATTATGCTCCTCATCTAATTTTGTATTCAATGATAATGGTGGCTTATTATAATATTCATCTAAAATTTTATCAAAAGAAGTCAGATTTCAAATTTTCAGATTTGGCTCTTCATTACAAATAGATATCATTGGAGGATTGTTAGATTCTTTCAGGAAAGAGTTAATGTACAATTCTCCAGTATTTAAATCATAACGTAGATTTATCTTTGTTCAATTTAATGTTCCGTAAATCAATAAGTTTTGATCAGAAATTTCAATTGGTTCTTTGGAATCTAGTAAAAATCATAGACTTTTTTCAGACTCTTTTCCTGTTTTCATATTTGAGAAAATGTCTTTTATATTATCGATTACAGCTCCTAAAGCATGGACTTTTACAGTGTTATCTATCTTTTCCATGTTCGTATAATTATTTTCCGATAATGATTCTAATTTATCTTCCATTATAAGTGAAAAACTCTGAATGGCTATATAAATTTTATCTAAATTATCCTTGTTATGATCTGAAAGTCAGTTATCTCCCTTATGATTTATCAATAATTCATGTTTTTTAAAGTTTTCCCATGCATCCTGATTGATAGACATTGTATTCATATCAAAAAGTTCGTGCATCTTATCTTTTGTCAGAATGCTTTTCATAAGACTATTTTGCTTCAAAAAATCATTCCAAGCTAAATTAAAAGCAGAATCTTTCAAATGTTTCATTTTATCATCAGGGATTTCTCAAGAATCTTTGGATTTAAAACTAGGAATTTTATCTACATCTACAGAATTTTTAATTATCTCTGCTCATGAAGCATTTTGTATGTCTATATAATTTTTATTTTCATCATCCGTTAAAATTTCTTTTTTCTCTGGACTTTTATTCGTATAGTTATTGATTCTCCTATTAAGCTCAGCTTTTTTCTTTCTCATTGCTAATTCTCTCTCTCTTTGATGTTTTTTCCTTTCTTGTATTAATTTCAGTTTATCTTCATATTCTTTGCGGGCCTTAGCGTCTT
Organism: Candidatus Absconditabacterales bacterium; assembly: GCA_045627125.1. Lineage (GTDB taxonomy): Bacteria > Patescibacteriota > Gracilibacteria > Absconditabacterales > Absconditicoccaceae > UBA3291. The sequence continues at coordinate 14,380 of JAZQNA010000030.1, forward strand.
TCCATAATCAATCATGATCCATTAATGCTTTTAGAAGTTCATCTAATTCTGATTCATAATTCTCAATTTTTAATCCAGACTTAAGTGTATAATCATTAGATAAAATGTATTGATTATAAACAAACAAATAAGTTCTAAGTTCTAAATTTAATTGTTTATCTCCAGTG
>JAZQNA010000031.1:0-8335 GCA_045627125.1 Candidatus Absconditabacterales bacterium
TCTTTAAATATGCTGTTAAGTTTTCCACCTTAGACGTTCCACATTTAGTCGATTTGATAGATTTGCAACACGGTAGGAAGCGACATTTCTTTAGCACATATTGAACATTTAGATGATGGAAGTTAGAGAAAACAGAAAACGTTACGGATGATGAGTTTATAGAAAAAACTCTAAAATATTATGAAGATGAATATGTTGAGTTATATGACAAAAATACACTCCCTTATGAACCATTAGAATAGATATCCATAGGTTATAGTTTGATTAAGTGTTGGTTATATAATTTAAATAAGCTTTTTATCTAGCATTTCTATGCAAAACAGAAAAAACAGAAAAACTATTAATTTAACTAATTATTATTTAAATTAACTTATTTAAATTAACTTATCTAAATTAGATATAGAATTCTGAATCTCCTCATTGGTAGATTTTATTCTATTCAAAATTTCTTTAGGATCTTCTAACTCTTCAACGGTATTTTTATTAGGATTTTTGGCAGATAAATCATAATCTTTAACGTCTCCAACTTTAACAATCCATGAATTTTCTCAGATTTCTCTTGTACTATAACAATTTATCATATCTTGTAGTTCTTCAAATGTTATAGGCTTATTTTTAGTCAATTTACGTCAAAGATTTACCTCATAATAATAGATTTCTTCAGTAGGCTTAGTCTTTTCAAAAAATATTACGTTTGTTTTTACTCATGCATAAGGAAGAAATACTCCAGAAGGAAGACTAACAATTGTATGTAAATTATAATTCTCTAATAATTCTTTCTTAACATCTTGGAATGCGTTAGAGGTATTGAATAGGACTCATTCAGGAACTATAATAGCTGCCCTTCATCATGTTTTTAATTTCTTCATAAAATGCTGAAGAAATAGCATTTCTGTTGCGTTAGTTTTTATTGGAAAATTTGATTGAATTTCTGGTTTTTCCTTTCATCAAAATGGAGGATTCGCAAGTATGATATTATAACAATCTTTTTCTTGGAAATCTCTAATATTATCAATTAATGTATTTTTCTTATTTATATTCGGGTTCTCTACACCATGAAGGATCATATTCATAACTCACATAATATATGCAATTGGAGTCTTTTCATTTCACCATAAAGCATCATGATTAAGCCAAGTTAAATCGTCTATAGTTTTTGCTTTATTACGTAAATGATTATACGCTTCAATTAAGAATCAACAAGATCCAGCAGCTCAATCATAAATAGTTTCTCAAATATTGAGCTGAATACACTCCACCATAGATTTAATCACTGCTCTAGGAGTATAGAATTCTCAACTATTTCATCCATCATTTCCCATTCATTGAAGTAAATCTTCATATACATGAGATAGTTCAAATAAGTCTTCGCTAGATTGAAAATTCATTCAATCAACAATATCAATAACTTCTCTCAAAGTATTTCAGTTTTCTATTCTGTTTGTTAAGAAGTGAAAAATTTCTCAGATTTTATACTTCATACTATGATAATCTTCACTTTCACTATCACGGAATTTATCTAAATATGGGAAAAGCTTTAAGTTTACAAACTCTTTTAGATCATCTCAAACCATAGCAGTAAGTCTATCGATTTTTCAATCTTTTTTAGGAGCAGCCCAATTTGACCATTCATATTCAGGAGAAATTAGTTTTTTATAAGTTTTTCAGTTTAATGTAACCTCTAATTCTTGAGCTTTCTCATAATCATCAAAGAATTTTAGGAAAAGAATCCATGAAATTTGTTCAGTATATTGCATAGCTCCAGAGATTCAGTCATCTCTACGAAGAATATCTGTAATACGATTAATTTCTGCTCTCATTTTTTATGTCTTTTCAATTAAAATTATTTAATTCTTTATAATTATAAATCCATTTATTAAAATCTAATCATTTTTCTCAATTAATAAATTCATAATTTTTTATATTTGTATAGTAATAACTACTTTCAAACCAACTGTGGCATCAACTAAATAAAGCAGATGATATTAAAGGTCATATATAATTACAATATTGAGTGTATTCTTCTACTGGATTATCAATTTTATCACATCGGTGTTCTTCAATTTCATCATATTCAACTAGTTGTACAGTGATACAACAAATTGTAATTATTATCATTACTGATAATCATTCAATTTCCAAATATTTATCCATATCAAATTTTATATCATTAATATTTCGGTGATGGTGAGTATATTTATTACTTAAATAGTTATATAATTTATAAACTTCATCTGTATTAAATATCATTGGTCATATATCTGACACTTTTGAATTAATAATTTGTCCTAATCATTTTTTCATATTTTTATCTTTTGAAAACATTTTTACCCAATCTTCGAAAGTTTTACGAATATATATTCAACAGGACTCGTAATATCATGTTTTTAAGAATCTCATTATTAATGAAAAATTATCAAGTAAGTCATAAAATTCTCAAGAATATTGTAAATTAAAATTATTTTTGTTTTTCTCAATAAATTCACAAAAAATTTGAAAATCATAAAATAAATAATCAAAATTGGATATCATTTTATGGCTATCTTCGAATTCTTTAGTTTCTTTGAGAATCTTTTGTTCTTTTTTATATAAATCAAAATAAAGTTTATTAACTTTTATAAATTTATCAGATGGAGATTCTTGTTGAAATATGTCTGTCGGGATATGCCACATTAATTTACTAATTCTCATCTAAAAGCTTTATCCAACACACTCTTTTTCAATTCTTCCAAATTATCAAGTTGAGATTGATACTGAGATTTTAAGGCTTTCACTTCCTTTGATATCTGATCTAAATGCTCTACAATTTTTTCTTGCTCAGAAATTGACGGAACTGGTAATTCAATACTTTCAATTTGATTACGATTTATTGAATCAAATACAGAACCTCTGTTTCAACTTATTTTGTCTTGTATTGATAATAAATAATCAAAAACATAATCCAATTTTACATTATCTCATGGTCTAATTGCACATAATCATCTTCAAATACAAATTTTTTCAAATCAATTTATATTCACTGGTCAAACCGGGGCTCTCACGCTCATTAAAATATCATTTTTTAATGATTCTTTTGTTGTCTTAGTAGTCCATTTTTTAGGCTCTCAAATATATTTTTCCGTAAATTCAGTTTTTCACTGAAAAAATGGCAATCATTCTCCGTTTTCATTATAATAATCACTTTCAGGCGATTGTCATGCTATAACTTCACAAATTTCACCCAATTTCTTCATCTCCCAATCTCCTTGAAAAGCTTTATTCAATACAGACTTCCATAGTTTATCTGTATCATCCAATATTATTCTGATTTTTTCTTTTGCTTGGTCTAGTTCTGCAAAGAGCTGGTCTAGCTTGGCGACTATGACTTTTTGAGTTTCTAGCGGTGGAAGTGGAATTTGTATATTGGAAAATGTACTTTTATTTATTATTTGAACAATAGCCTGATTCGCCATTTTGTTCATTATTTTTTCTAATGTCGTACAAAAATAATATCAATATTTAAAATCAACTTTTTTATCATCAAATATTATTGAGTTTATTTGCTGGTTTGTACATAGATCTCTTCATGCTATTCATATTTTTCCTAATGATCAAATACAACAAACCATTATGGAATTCTGGGGAATTAGATTTCACTTTTTAGCTCATTCTTCCGTTAATGTTTCTTCAGTTTCAACAACCATTTTATCTGTTCATAAATAAGGGGGTTTAACAAAAGGAACAGAACCTCACCAGTATTTGGATTCTTTTTTTGATGGTGTTGTTCATGTAACTATTTCTCAGACTTCTGAAAGTTTTACTGTTGGTCGCATTTAGTTATTAGTTTGATTTAAAACTATTTTATCATTTTCCAATTCATTTAAATTCAATACAGATTTATCTATTCACCAAGCAAAATATGAAGTTAATGTATTATCTTCCTTTGAATATACAATATTTTTTGATAAAAAATCTTCTAAAATAGTTCTTGCTTTTTCTTTACGATTATTTTGTAAATCATTATCTAAATTTTCATTATCTTCTGGTTTAATATTCCGAAAATATCATTCTGAAAAAGACTTTAATGATTTTGATATTATTTTTAATGACTTGATAATGAAATCTTTTTCATCTTCCGTAATTGTAACACCTGTACCAAATATTTTTCGACCAAATAAATGGAAAAAAATTCTTGTCATATTCGGATAATTTCATTTTGAATTAACATTTTCAATTTGTCAAAATATCAAATTCCTTATATTTTTTTGTATAGCTTCAAAAACTAAACCATCATGCATATCTCAGTATATTTCACGACAATAATGTCTTATAGTATCCAAATTTTCATCGGTTTCTTTAATATACGACACAGATTCAAGACATTTATAGCATCACCAAGAAATGGATTCTATAAAATCTTGAGGCTCTCAAATAGGGTTAAATCATCATATTCATATCTTATAATAATTTCTTTCTGGTGCTCTATTTCTTAATATTATCTCTCATTTTTTATCGATAAGAGTCAAATTTATTGGTCACATAGAGTCACACATGTAATTCCCCTTATTTATATAATTATAAATAATTCATTTATATCATGAAAATTTGCATAAACCTCAACATAAATCTTCATAATAATCCTTGTTTTTTTCAACGCTTTCCATATCTTTTCGCCTTCAAAAAAAGCTATACACACATAATCTTCGAAATTCTATGTAATTATCGCCATATATTTCTTGAATATTTCACCTAGAACGAAATGTCCTATAACCATCTCTATCTAATAAATCGTAGTCATGTATAAATTTAAAATTATTAAAGATTGTTTGAGAAATAATTCACTTTCAGCTATTAAACCCATCATATATTTCTCATTTAATCTCTCTAGATAATATCGAATCATTATTACTTAATGATTCATTTATTACTAATTTTACAAAGTCCTTGTGTAAATTTTCAATATCATTTTCATAGGTAAATTTTCTATCAGCATATACTTTTAATAATTCATTAAATGATGATATGTTATTTATAATAATACTTTCAATAAGTTTTTTATTTTTACAAAGAAGTAATGTACGATACGCATCATCATTATTTTCATCTACTTTTTTTACAATATCTCATATAAAAAATCAAAATTCTTGTCACAAAGCTTCGATTCGTTTTTCACCTTGTCATAGACAATTTATTATAATTTCATTTAGTTTCTTAATATTTTTAACCCTTTTTATTGGGGTAATAGCACAAAAAAATGTATATATTCATATTACCAAAATAAATACAAGTCACAAAATTTCCCAAAATATATCATATCAAATTATTGGAATAGCTTTTCATGGTATGAATTTTAAAATTATTGGGACTAATGTAAACAATCAAGCTATTCAACAAAAAAATAATATCTGATATCTGAAAAAACTATAATAACTTAATCTTAATTTGTGAATAGGTTTTATCAATTGAAATCATGTAAAGAATAATCAAACTATCGTTAAAAAATCTATAATTGTAAGAGCAAAATTATAGTTTGAACAATTTAATCATATTCATAAACAATCATTTATCATTAATTATTCCATCTTAAATCTTAAACAACTCCCCTTGAACATTTTTCCACATTTCAGTCAATGCTTCAGTTCCTCATAAAACTTTTGTAAAATCTATTATACTTCGCTTGTTCTTTGAGAATAATTTTATCAAATCTCATAATTTTGATTGCACAATCTCTCCACTTCAATGCTGTGAATAATATCTGAGCAAATATTCTACAAAGCTCTTAGCTGTAAGATTTTCTATCTGTTGAACTGTAGATTGTTCCATTACATATTGAGCTCTCTCTAATTTAGTTTTCATGTTTCATCCAAAAGAAAGATGAGTTAATATATCAAACAAATCTGAATCAGGAGCCTCAAACATTCTTTTTAATACATCAAAATGTTCTTTATCTAATCAGATTTTTTCTAAATCTTTTAATAAACTCTCTCTAGTTTGTGGATCTGCCCATAACTCTCTTAGTTGAGCTTCATCTGTATATAAATCAGGAAGCTTTCATAAAAGCATTTCTAAGTATTCTTGTGATCACATAGGTTTTCATGTTGAATCTATATACCTAGTATCTACATCGATAATTCTAAGTTCTTTATTATTACTTAGTTTTACTACAACTTTTTCTTTTACTGGTCCTCATTCTCCCCCATCTCCTCAATCATCTCCATCATTTCATGTGCGCTCTTTCTTTTTTACTTCAGCTGGTTCATCATATCCTCATGTTCATTCTTCTATTTCTTCATCCATATTAGGTCCATCCCAAGCTTCATCATAGAAAAGTTCTGTAGCTCATGTAAAATCTATAATTGTGAAGTAATCTTTACCATCAAATACTCTAGTTCATCTTCAAATTATCTGTTTAAATTCCGTCATACTTCAAATATTACGTAATAGTACTATATTTCTAACGTTTCTAGCATCGACTCATGTAGTAAGCATTTGAGATGATGTTAATATAGTTGGAATAGTTTTACTATTATCCTGAAATCTTTCTAAGAATGTTCTTCAGATTTCTCATTCATTACTTGTAACTCTTACACAATAATCATTATCTCTCACTTCTTTAAATTTATTGATAGAATCTCTCATTCATGCTGCATGTTCCTGATCTACACAGAATACAATTGTCTTATCGTCTTTGTTGATTTGTCTCAGAATTTCTTGAGCTATAAGATCTCTCCTTTCTGGTACAACAACCTCTTTATCAAAATCTGACAATAGATATAAAGTCTTTGTAGCTTCTCATCTAACAACTTCAACATCACTATCTATAACCAGCTCATCTATATTAGTTTTTATTCTTTTAACTTTATATGGCGTAAGGAATCAATCATCTATTCATTCTTTCAAAGAATATGTATATACAGGATTTCAAAAGTATTGGTATGTATTATTGTTATCATCTCTTTTAGGAGTTGCTGTCATTCCTAATTGAACAGCACTTTTGAAATACCTAAGTATATCTCACCAGTTTCAATCTTGTTTAGTTCCTCATCTATGACATTCATCAATAATAATCAAATCAAAGAAATCTGGATCATATTGTTGATAATATGCTCATTCAAAATCAGAGTTCTCTTCTATTACTCATGTATCTGCATCATTGTCATCTCATGAAATAATGGCTTGGTATATAGCAAAAAAGACATTCCCATTAGTTGGAACTTGTCATAGAGCTTTCTTAATTTCTACTCATCTAATCCATTTACAATCTTTTTCGATAGGATTAAATGTATTTATGGCTTGTTCTATAAGGATATTTCTATCTGCCAAAAATAATATACGAGGCCTACGGTTTTCTCATTTTTTATTCCATTTAGCTTGTAATAACTTATAAACTAATTGAAAAGCTATATAAGTTTTACCTGTTCCTGTAGCAAGTGTAAGCAAAATTCTGTTTTGTCATTTCGCTATTGCCGTTAATGCTCTAGTAACTGCTAAATCCTGATAATAGCGAGGTTTAAAATTTCAGTTTCTATGATAAGGTATATTTAATAATTCTTGTCTTAATGTGGCTGATTCGTCAGTATAACGTTCATATAATTCAGATGGCGTTGGATATTTATCAATGAATTTTCATCTTCATTCCTGCATATCCCATTCATATATTTCATGTCAGTTAGAAGAATAAACTCGCCTAACTCACAAACTTTCTCAATATTGTTTTACTTGCTCTAATCATTCAGTAGGTGGTAATTCTTCTTTTTTAGCTTCAACAATTGCAAGATTTAATCAAAAATCTTTTAAAAGATAATCTACATATTTTGGAGTTCATCTTTTTCATCATGGTAAAATACGACCATCAGTAAAAGAATATTCTCTTACAATTTGATCTTCTGCCCATCCTTGCTCATGTAAAGCAGGATCTATTAATTTTACTCTTGTATCACTTTCTGAATAGCTCATATAATAGCCTCAATATAAAAATTGCGCGTTTAAAAAATAGTATAGAATTAAGAACAAATAAATCAAAGGGAATTTTTACATTAAATAAAATTCTATTTTATCCAATAAAAGCTATGATTACTCAATTTTTTGGGTACATTTTTGAGCTTTTTATAATTTTATATTTTGTGATTTTCAATCCCCAGATATAATACCATCGTTTAATTAGGTATCCGTAAAGCGGATTGATTGGCGACCTAATCTTTATTCGCTTTATTTAAAAAAAAAATGAGCATCCCTGAAGCAAGAAAACTATTATGAAAGCATTGAGAATCTATGTCTGAGAAAGAAATTCAACGATGTATCGATTACATTGGAGCCCTTTGCTCCTATGTTATTGAGCAACATTTAAAAGAAAAAT
>JAZQNA010000032.1:0-9293 GCA_045627125.1 Candidatus Absconditabacterales bacterium
GGGGATATAATAAGTTTACATAAATAATATTTTATCTTTTAAACAAAAGAACATGAAAAATTTATTAACTAAAAGATTTAGGAAGTTAATGCTACGATTAGCATTAATAGGATTTATTTGCCCTATGGCATATGCATCAGCAGAATATACACAATCAACGATATACTGGTGAGTATATAATGATACGTTGTATATTTCAGATTCTAATACGGTAACAGATTGAGAATCTATATCTTTAACAGGTTCATTTTCTTCTGATGCAAATTTTGATAGTGATACTATACCATGGAAAGATAATAGTGACAATGTACTACAGGTAAAAGTAATATGAGAAGTTGCACCATTGAGTACAGCATATCGATTTAGCTATTTTTATAATTGTAAATCAATGGATTTGCAATGATTGGATACATCAAATGTAACAGATATGAACAGTATGTTTAAAGCCTGTTCTAGTTTAGTATCGTTAGATGTAAGTAATTTTGATACATCGAATGTAACAAATATGAGTTATATGTTTTATAACTGTTCTAGTTTACAAATATTAGATGTAAGTAATTTTGATACATCGAATGTAACAAATATGAGCTATATGTTTTATTCCTGTTATAATTTAATAATCTTAAATTTGGGTTATTTTGATGTACATAAGTCCGTAAATGACTTATATGGTTTTGTTTGTGAAAATAATGTCAATCAAATACAATTGCTAAGCAGTGATACAATAGAAGTCATAGGAAATAAAATGGAATCTTGTATAAATAACTATACATCACGTACTCATCCTGTATATACAGTAAAACATTGGAAACAAAATGCAGGAAATGATGAGTATACATTAGCAGCAACAGATAAGAAGGTATGAGAAACGGGAGAACAAACAGCAGCAACTGCTAAAAAATATAAGGGATTTACTGCACAAGCAATAGAACAAGGTACAATACTTGAAGACTGAACTACAGTAGTAAATGTCTATTATGATAGAAATGCATCTGAAGATAATAATCACTGAATAGATCTAAATATAGAACTAACTATCGAAGAATGACAACTAAGTATTGGTACTAATGGATGAACAGAAACTGTAACTTTATCAGGTAGTATGGCAGCTTCACTTGAATCTAAGACAGTTGAAAAATCTTTAGAAAAACTATTTCGAGTAGAAGATCTTAAATGAAGTAGTAAATGATATAGAACAACCATTTCAGTAACAGATATGACATGATCTGTAGAAAATGTAGTATATACAATTCCTGCAGAAAATATTTATCTAAAAGCTACAGAACTTGTAAAAGAATCATGAATAGGTGAGGGTGTGGTGTTAACTGAATCATTAAGTGATTTTCGATCCATGAAAGACCCAGTTACATTTATTCAGAGATGAACATGAACAACAGCATGATTATTATGAAAATATGGAGCAAGGCCAGAACTTAAGGTAGTAGTACCAGCAAATATGCCAGGTACAACATACAAATGAACTATTACATATACATTATATGAAAACGAATAGTAAAGATTATGATTAAATATTAAGTCTTTCCGCTTGGAAAGACTTTTTAAATCATCTATGAATTCTTACTCGCTGTTTTAGTCTTGAAAATAGAGATTCTAAGCAATTACTTGTGCTTGGAAACTCTATTTTTCATTCATAATCTTTGAAGATATACAAATTATCTAAATTATTAATTATGCTTTTATAAGCTTTTCTTGTTCTTTCATGTATATATTTCTTTTTATCGTTTTTCTCGTTAAGAAACTGTTTATTTCTACTATATCGATCTTCTAACATTAATTTTAGTGTATCTTTCCTTATTTTTCATATCATACTACCTATATCTTTTAGTTCTTTATTTTCATCTAATATAGGATTTTTAGTTAAATATCTTCTCAATATTGCCTGTTGATGGAATAAACACATTTGAACTGGTTTGTTTAGTTTTAATAATCATTTTTTTCAATCGCATACTATAGCCAATATTATCCATCATTTATTCTCTAATTCTTCAATTCAAGACTTATATTCTGCTAATGTTTCTCGTTTTACTTCTTTCCGTAATAAGTTTTTCTTTAATTCATAACTCCTAAATACCATTATTCAATAATGATCTTCAAAAATAAGTTGTATCTATTATTAATACCGTTGGTTGGGGTTTTATTTCTTCTTTTTTTAATTCGATCTGATCCAGATATCTTTGTATTGTTGTAAGATGTTTTCAATATTTTTCTCATAGTTCTTTATTGTTTGCTTATGCTCTGTATAATCATCCCATAATCATTTATTAATATGATATCTACTGGTATTTTGAAACACATATCAACATAAACAACATTTATACCTTTGTTTTCATCTTTTTATTCAATCTTTTTTAATGTGGCTACTGCCACATTTTTTACATATTTTATTTATCATAAATAAAAATTAGTAGATAAACTTAATTATCTACTAATGTTTCTATCTATTTTAGCCACCCATTTTTGCTAATTAACCCTACATTTTTTATAAATTAGTACTTGAATTTAGTTATTTACAATAGAAATCTTTAAATCTCAAATTGTGTTATCTGTAATCTGACTGACTTTAATAACTAATGTTCTATGTCAGAGTATTTTATCATCTTTTTTTAAAAATTCTATATCGTCATCATTTATTCTCTTCAGATGAATGGATATTTCTTCTCAGACAGTTGGGAAACGTTCTAATAAGCTAGTTATCAAATAACTTAACGTTTCTCAATCGAATTCTTCTTCATCCAATCATAATTCTTCAAAAGTTAATTTACTTTCTTCTAAAAACTCATCAATTCTAACGAACGAAGATACATTCCAAATGTTTCTTCAAACTTTTCTTATTGGTGTAATTTCCACATCATTTTCATCCTGAATGTTACCAAAAATTTCTTCAACAATATCTTCTAATGAAATAATTCAATCTACTCATCAAAATTCATCCATGACTAGTGCTATATGTTTGTGTGAAGTTTTAAATTTCTCCATGGCAACATCAATTGGTGTAGTTGAAGGAATTTTCAATATAGGATGAAGTATTAGATCCTTTAACTGAGTTTCTCCAGATTGCTTCTGGGAGATATTTAATAATTCTTTTAAAGTAATAACTCTATCAGCATCATCAATACTTTTATGATAAATTGGAATACGAGTATAGTGGAAACCTAATAACTTTTCTATAGCCTGACTCAATGTTAAAGAGTCAGAAACAGCATTAATTCTAATTCTAGGAGTCATAGCTTCTCATACTGTGATATCACTGAAATTTAACATTTTTTTAATGTTTTCATATGTATCTTCTTCAACAGCATCTGATTCAACTGCTCTTTCCATAAAGGCTTCAACTTCTTCTTGAGATATCTCATGTTCTGATTCAGATTTTTTAGCTACTTTTCTAGTAAATAAACTTAATACCCAAATAATTGGAGATAAAATTTTAGTAAAATAATAATAGAAACCTGATATCTTTAATGAAATAGAATCAGAGTGTTCTTGAGCGAATGTCTTTGGTAGTATTTCTCCAAAAATCAAAATAAGAATTGTAACTATTGCAGTAGCAATTCATACAATTGTTCATTGATTAAAGCCTATCCCTGATGCAATAGCTATGGATATTGTAGTAGCCAAAGAGGCTGAAGCTATATTAACTATATTATTTCCAATTAAGATTGCCATTAGGACTTTATCTGCTTCTTTTTTACAATATTTTAAATATTTTGCTCAACGTTTATGTTGCTTAGAAAATGTATCAACTTTATGTTGTGGAACAGTTGTTAGAGCTGTTTCACTCCCAGAAAAGAACATAGAAAGAAGAATTAAAACAACGAAAATAATGATAGATATCGGGGCCATATTTAAGAATAAATTATAAGTATAATTTAAAGAATTTATTATTTAATAACAAGTAACAACTTAGTTCATAGTACATCCAAATCATGCAATCTCTTCAGCTCTTTCCTCGAATTTAGCTAATTTAGAAGAACAAAGAACTTCTAATTCATCACTATCTTTATCTAACCAAGATGCTTTAGTCTTTTGAGATTCTGCTTTTAGGTTATCTCTAATTTCAGGAGTATATGCATCATTTGGCTCGTTTTCAATGACACACTCAATCAAATCAAAATAAGTATTACAAACATCAACATCAAAGTTTGTTTCATCTAAATTTACTTCTAATTTGTTTCGTGTGCATCATGCCAATAAAGCAATAGCAGATAAACTTCATAAAAGAACGAGTTTTTTCATTAATAATTCATAATGTAAATAAAATATCACATCAATAATATATTAGACATTTGTATAATAAATACAAATATATTTTATTCTGATTTTCCCTGTTGATCAATTCGAACTACTATTTTCTCTAAATAATCACGATATTGTAAATTACCCAAGTAGCTTAATATTCATTCTTTTCATTTTTCAATAGACATAGAAGTTTCTTTGCCAATAAAATCAAAAGGAACTTTTAGAATTATGTATGGCATTCTATGCCTTTCAGCAGCAAAACTTATTCATCGACTCTCCATATCAAAATACATCTCATTATTAACTGTCAGAATCTCTTTTTCAAAATTAGGTTTACTAAAAACAACCGTTTCTGAAGAGAAACAATTCCTTAATGGAGCAATTTTTAAATAAGGAGGGATTATCCTCTCTTTTCCAGAATGAATATTTATTATTGAAGCTGCTTGAATAGGTTCAATTAGTTTTTTACCCTCATGGTTCCAATATCAGCAAACTCCAATATTTCGTATAAATGTTGGATGAGGATTTTTAGTCAAATATTCTTCTAATACAGCAATTGATTCATAATTTCATGTCCCTACACATAAATAATCAATATCTAAATTTATCTTTAATCATGCTGATTTTATTCAAGATTTGATTATATTTAATTCATATGGTAATGCAGCGGCAATCAGAATCTTCATTGATTTAATCATCATTATAAAACAATATAATAGTATATATAACTGACATTTTTTCAATTGTAAATAAAACGGAGCTTATACGCTCCGTTCTTTTAAATGTTAAATTCTATTTCTGCTGCTGCCCCAAATGTGCGGGATGGCAGTTTTTTGCCTGTACCCAGAGAAAATATTATAGGGGAAGGCTAGATGCCGGGAGAATCCTGAAAGCTTAATCTAAATCAGGATCTCCTCTGTTTCGAATCAGTAACGTTTTCATTTTCGAATCTTCTTTTTTTTATTGTCTTTTTAATCTTGTGGACATACTTCAAGTAGAGTCTCGGATCTTGTGCATCATTTTGTGCTTATTTTTTTGTTTTAACTTAATGTGCAATTCTGGTACAAAAGCTGTTGAGGCCAATTCGTGTAACAAATAGGCTACGAAATCTATGAGCTCCAATCGAAAATCTTTTGTAACATTTTTCCTTATGATAGCGGTTATCGCACAGCCACTAGTTGGAAGCCCCGTTTCTAAGACCACCATTCACGCTTACGGGTGAACAACATTAGATGTTGACAGTCTATGTATATAAAAATCTAAACAAAAGTCAAGATGGTTTTTATATTATTTTTTTAATATCCTTAGATTTCTTTCATTTTATCCATTTTCAATCATATATGATTTTTCATTCTCAATATAAAGTTCATTGTCAATTCTTTTCTCACTTTTCAAATTGTCAATTATACATGATTTCATTATTCCAAAATAATTTTCATTTCCCATCTAAATATCAGTTATTAATACATCATTCATACAAAATTTGGTTATTCTTCGTGTATATACTATATTCGCCAGATAGTTTCTTAGATAACTTTTTTCAATTTATAAAGTCTCACTCATATACGATTGCTCAGCTTTTGTCGTATACTTTAACACTATCAATTTCTTTTCATTTGGGCTTTCATTTTTTACATTCTCATTCATAGATAATATATCATCAATTAGAATAAAATTTTCAAATTCAATTTATATCTCAATGCTTAAAATCTCACTCATACTTTAGCATTCAATTAATATAAAATTTTCATTTTCCATCCAAATATCATTCTTTAAATTCTCATTCAAGAACAAGTAATCAACAATGATATATTTTTCAATATCATATAAGACCGATAAGATTACTTCATTTCTTTTTCTTTATAGCGGTAAAATTTCAATCCAAAGTATAATCTTGATCATCCATTGTATATTGTCATTTAGCGGGGACTCACTCATGCATAATTCACTGAAACTTTAATTGTCCATCTGGAGTATAAAGCGTTCATAATCATTCAGCTTTTCAATCAATACACTTTCATGATCGGATCATTTTATCACCAATTTTTAAATGTTTATCATAATCGTTGTCTTTTGTCTCTCAATTTTCAAATTTTCATTCATATAATAAATTTCACTCTTGATCATAAAGTTTTCATTTACCATGATATAATCCATTAACGAATTCTCATTCGTAGCGGAGTATTCAATTATTCCAATATTCTTTTCAAAGCCCTTCAATTTTTCAATTTATATAATTTCATTCACTTATTTTTCATCAGTTATTACCATATATAATTCAATTACCATTTGGTAATCCATCAATCATTTCTCATTCATATAATTTTTTAGTCTTATCTGGATTGTATAAAATTCATTTTCAATGAGGTTTTCATTTTTTTAATTTTCATGTTCGCTTATTTTTGTTTTGATTATTTTTATTTTCAATTTGGATAAATATTAGATACCATAATATTAGTACACTTAAAGCAAAAAGAATTTTTTCCAAGACTCCACAATCTCATATTTTTCATTTACAAAATAAGTCTATTGTAAAATAAGAAACTGCTAGAAAACTAAACATGGTTAATAATGGAGTTAAGATCTTGCTAATCTTATCATTATTCATGTGTCAAAACATTAATTATTAAAATAGATATCTAATATTATACTCCATAAACATTATTATGCAAATTAATAACAATAATTTAATTTTAAATTATGTCACAAAAACAACAATAGAGTCGTTTAATATATGAAAAATCGAAAATTTATGACTTGATAATTCAGTTTTTTTTCATATTGTGAAGTTGTATAGAACTTTATTACATAACTATAAAATATGGATAAAGAGGAGATCCAAATAATTCAGCAGATACAAAAAGGAGATTTTGATTTATTTACGACTTTATACGATAAATATTTCAAGAAAATTTACACATTTTTATTGTTAAAATCTAATTGAAACGTCCATCTTACAGAGGATGTTACATCAGAAACTTTTATGAAAGCTTTTGAAAATATAACAAAATTTGATGCCACCAAAGAGGACTCTTCATTTTCAGCTCGATTGTATAAAATAGCTTATCGTAACTTAGTCGATTCCTTAAAAAGAAAAAAATTTGAAGAACCTTCAGATCCAGACTCTATTGTCATAGACCAAGACTATATTGATTATTTTCAAAAGAATGTTCAAGTAGAACAAATATTATCATATTTATGAGAATTATGAACAGATAAAAAAGATTTATTTACATTAAGAATTCGAAACAATCTTTCTTATGATGAAATATGAGAAGTTCTCGGGAAACGTAGTTCTTCATGTAGAAAAGAATTCTCAAGATTGATTAGAAAGATTGCAGAACGTTTTAAATACTGGATAGAAGATTAAAAATATATTTTTTACTCTTATCGCTTACACAATGGCTAAAATTAATGAAACAATTAAAAACATAGCATCAGAATTTAACTGAGATGATGAGCAATTACTTAATAAAATGGCGACAGAACCTAATCTAGAATTTTCTCCAAACTGAGAATTTAAAGAAAAGGTTGATGCTAAACTTCAAAAGAAAATAGCTTTAGCTAAAGAACAATGGCAAGAAAAACAAGAATTAGCAGCAGTTCCAACTAAATTAAAATGGAGATTCTATATTACATGATTTTGATATGCAGTTTGTTGATTCTTAGTATTGTTTTTAATCTGATTTTGTACTGATTTATTTTCTGGGTGAACTATTAAAGTCCCTCATAAATATACTTATCTGTCTGATAGTGAAGCTTTCTGAGTATATAGTAACTTATGAAATATAACTAAGTCTTACGAGAATTGAGTTGATGAAGAAATTGAAGCAGAAAAGGCTGTGGTTACTGAGGATGATATATGAGGTACGGATTTGGATAGAAATATAGCTTTAAAATCTGTAGCTTATAATACAAGCGCTTGATTAGTATCACAAGAAATGAAGGCAAATTTAAATGCTGTAGAAGAAGCATCGTATGATATGTTTACTATTCTCGATAAAAATGTTTTCTTTTGACAAAGCTATCGTTTTGCGTACAAAAATAAGTTGTTTCCTAGCTTAGATACTACATATCCAATATTTAAGTCTGAATGAGTTTTGATATGAGAAAATGCTTCAAATCATGTAATCAAAGCTCTAAAAATTTGAGATGTTTCTTTTAAAGATTTTTCTTGATTAGAAATTTCGAATTTTGAGTTAACCCAGAATTGAGATAATTGATACAATATAATGTTTAGTGCAAATGATAAAAAATTGTCATTTTATCCAAACAAAACATGGCAATCTGTTAGATTTGATGGGGTACTACCAACTAACAAACAAATCTTAAAAGCAATTTCAAAGAATTTACAAAAATTATGAATCTCTACTAAAAATTATTGAGATGGGATAGTTAACACAAAAGATTTTGATATAGATATGTGAATAATTCAGATTTTCTATCCATTTCAAATTCAATGAAAATCAGTTTGGAATCCTGAACTGCAACAACAAATCTGAATGAATGTTGCATATGATTTAAATCAACAAAGAATAGTATCAATTATAGATATTGATATAGCGACATACGAAGCTTCAAATTATCTTACATTAGATAAAACAAGCATCGAAGAATCTATCGAAAAATGATGAAATTATTATTCACAATGAGCATTACATGAAAATTCAACAGTAGTGTTATTTGATGATATGGAAGTTATCTATCTTGAAAAAATAGCAGAAGACTGAACTATATTCTATGTCCCTGGAATTAAATGAACAGTATCTACATCACTAGAAGATTATGCAGGACCTAAATATATTTTTCAAGAAATCATAAAATAGAAATTGAAAAAATATAGCTAATCATTATGATATATTCAATGAAATAAATCAGATTTTAATATTTATTAAAAATATAATGTCTAGAGTAGAACCAGCTATCCTTTGAATAGATCGATGAAGTAAATATATTTGATTAGCATATACTCATAAATCTAATGATGTAATTTTCCCAGTATGATACATCATTAATGATCAAATGACATATTTTAA
>JAZQNA010000033.1:0-11031 GCA_045627125.1 Candidatus Absconditabacterales bacterium
CTAGACATTGTTGTATTACATAAAGATATAAAATTATATATAGGTATAGTATACACATTTTTCTTTATATGTCAAATATATTAATAGAATTATACAATAGCTATAAAAGAAAAAAACAAATGGTAAATATTATACAATCCAGAGACCGGTGAAGGTCATTGGATTATGAAGGGATACAAGAAATAATTTAATAATATTAAATAAAAACGTGTAGTGAAACTCAAACTTCTTTACACGTTTTTTATTTACATGAATAAAGAAAGAGCCGGTTTAATCAACCGGCTCAAACATAGTCATTTCTCCACATTTTGGACAAAGCCAAACAGGAGGTTCTTGTACTTCTTTGCCATTCACTACTTTAGGTGGTGTCTCTAATTTCTGCCACTCATGATTACACTTCTTATGCCGTCCCATACAAAGTTTATTTATAGTTTTCTAACTTTATGTTTAGGTCTCACTTTAGACTCTTTCAGGCATTTTGAGCATATCCATACTCTACCCATATGGGTATGAGTTCCCGCACCATCTTCAAAATCTGGCATCTCAACATAATGTGCTTCCCAATCGTGGGAGCAAAAAAATTGTCTGATTTTCTTAAACATATTCTTTTAATTTTGTTTCGACCAACAATATAAACATTTCCTAGCTTTATGCAATTCAGAATTTTCTTATGAGTTAATCACGATTGTATTCTTATAGTTTTGATAAAAGAACTAAAATTCAAGATACAAATAAAAATATTCTAGAAAATCGACAATAAAAGATTAAACAAATCATCGATAATTTTATTTCAAATAATAACTACTATGAAAAAATCAGTAAAATCAGTACGAAAGCAAATTGCCTTATGATTAGGTGTATTAATTATCGGATGAATTGTAGGATACATCATTGCCACACATCAACAAAACAAGAGACAACCATATCCTTATCATGATAGAATGATAAAATCAATGTTTGAGAGACCTATCTCTAAATATAATGACTTTGATGACTTATTCGATGATTTAGATGAATTCGATTATATGTTCGAAAGCATGAGAGAAGAACAAGATAAGAGAATGAAAAAAATACGAGATAATTTTTGAGAAGATTTTGATATAGATCCAAACATTGAAAATTTAAATTTAACAGGGGAATTTGATTCTAAATGATCTTTTAAATATTATGAAAAGAATAATATCAACTGAAACAAAAGTACTTATAATGTTCAATGAAGCTGGAATCAATGAGAAGATACTTGAAATATTGTGATTAACTGAGCTGATAATGATAAAACATTTTCTTATTCATGAAATTTTAAAGATTGAGAATCTAAATGAATATTAACGGATTCAGAATGAAATATTACTGAAACTACTTTATCAGAAGTATTAAAGTATAACTAATTTCACATTAAACACGATATTTACCTTGGTATATAATTGATAATGGAAATACATTCATTATACCCAGATGATGATAAAGCAAAATTAATTATTAATAAAACAGATAACTGAGATATTCATTTCATTTTTGATATATTAGAAAAATACAGGAATAGGCTATGAATTACTTTTTGAGTTACTATTTGATATGGAAATTCTTGAGAAACTAGAATTCCGATAGAGACAAAGAAACTTTTAAGCAATATAGCAGATAAAATTCAAAATGAAACTATTAGCAAAGACAACAACTGAAAATTAAAGATTATAAGAAGTTCATGAAGTTCTGATATTACAATTTCTTATCGATTAAATAATCCTAAAAAATTAAATAATACTTATGACATTATATTGAATAAGAATTCAGTAAATGAGAACATATTACATGAACTATTATCATTATTTAATAATTAAATAAATAGGTTGAATTTAAGCTATCTGTTGATTATAAATAATATAGTCAAACAAATACTTAATATAATATGAAACGTAATCCTACATCTAGGAAACAAGTTTTTAATAGTAACAAATATCCTAAGACCTCTAGTAACCAACAATTCCGTTGGCAGGGGAGATGTGAAAGAAAGAGGAAAGAGAAAGAAGATAAGTTTGCTATACAAATCATGAAGTTTGATATTCCTGATATCGATTTAACCTCAGTGTTAAAAGATATGAGTAAGAAATCTGAACCAATGGTTGTTCATCTTCCTGATAATGATCCAAATCCTTCAATAATTCTCATGATTCCTCAAGAGGATAGAATTAGAGTTGAAGAGATTTGTTCTCAAAGATCTAATCTTCGAATACAAGACATAACAGAGATTGCTTCTCAAGTACTTTGTGAACGAGCTTTAAAAGAACTCGAATCTTGTAAAAGATTGTTACTAAAAATTACTTGTTATTAGGCCACTCCAACGAATCAGTTGGAGGGCCTTTTTGGAAAGTTTTCAACAACTGAATACAAATTAATAATTAGCACCAAATCAATATATTGAGTTTTCATAATTTATAATTATACTGCTAATTATACAAACAAAAAAACAATAATATTATGATGTTCAGAATCGGTCATAAATGTAATTTCGGAGCCAGTTTATACAAAACAGGCCTTGTCGACTTATATTGTTTATTCCCTATGAATTACGAAACTAGTGTAATTTCAAAAGAGTTCAATACCGGAATTTACAAAAAAAATGATGAATCAATAGTTATTAATCAAGAAGAACTCCTCCAAGCCTGCAAAAACTATGTTGGAAAATTTGATGACAATATCCGCGTTAAACATCCAATAATAATTGAAGGGCATATAAATGGGAGTAACTGCTTGAAGGAGATAATACTACCAGATTCATTTCACGAGTCAACTTCTGAAGTAATCTATATCCGTCTTGAAGATATGGAAAAGGCTTTTAAATCAGCCAACTCATCAATTCTCCTATGCGAAAAAAAGATAGATGGAATTCAAGTATTAGTCGTTAACCAAGACTGTGAAGATTAGTAGAGGGGAGGTACTTGCACCCAAGTATCCTCCTTTTTTATTTTATCCCCATCCTTACATATTAGATTATTTTCCACATTATCAAAATAACAAATTATATTATTTTATGAATTAATTCATAAATATCATCATCTCGTTTAGTATATGATAAATGGCCATATCAATTTAGTTTTTCTATATTCGTTATATTTGTTCTTTCACAAAATTGTAATAAATCATTCTCTAATATTGAACTATCTTTTTCATCATATATAAGATGTATTTTATTAGCATTACTTTTTATTAAATCATAATCTGTTTTAAATAGATTACCATCAACCATATTATTCCAATCCTCTAATGAAAAATTATAAGCTCTTCAAAATCATTGTTTTACAAAATCCCTTACATCTTTTAAATCGTGTGTAAATGTCACCATATCACAAAGTGGCGATAGTAAGACACATTTATCATTACCTTCTAATTTATTAATACAGTCAATAGCGACGATTCATCAGAAACTAACTCAGACAACAACAATTTTTTTCGAAGGTAATTTATATGTAACAGAATTATATAAATCTTTAAACTCTCAATTCCTAATAGTTTCAATTATTTCAATAATATCAAATGATGGATTATGGTCTAAAAAAGTTCACTCACTTTCCCATGTTCATCTATAACGAGGAGCAATTGATGAATATCAAAAACTAGCTAACTTTTGCATTACATCTCTTTTACAAGAGATATTTGAAGGCAATCAATCAAGAAGAATTAACGTAATATCAGAGTCCTCATTAGGTAAGAATTCTGAAATAATTCAATTTGTGTTAGATCTTAATACATATGACATTAGTTATCTATATATTTTAGTAAATTTTTTCATTCCTTCAATAATTCATAAGGATCCAATAAAACATCTCAAGAAAATATTCAATAATATTTCTCAAAATCGATATCTTCTACAAAATTACTCAATAAAACTCATGCTTCTCATATTCTTGACGACATTTTTCTTATAATTCTGTCTTCTGTTGAGTAATTATCAAAAAGTCAATCGAAGATAAATTCAGCAAATTTAAGTTGTCTTCCGATTCTTGCTTTTATATTACTTTTATAATTAACATTTTCAAAATCTGTTTCATAAGTTTCTCAGTAAATATTTACATTTCTAAAACTCCGCACATTTCATTCTCTCATTCATAAATCTCTATGAAGATAATTTGGAGTAATAATAAAATCATTAAGATGTTTATTTGGATTTAGAAAAAATTCTTCTCAAAAAACCATAATTGATATTTTATTAGAAATCCTTTCAACATATTTCTCTGACATCTTTGGGGGAATATTATCATAATTGAAATAATTTCCCTTTATTATAATATTTATATCAATATCTGATAATTGATTATATTTTTTTGCAAGATAACTTCATCCAAATGAAATATTTATTATATCATCCGGATTATATAACGAGAATATTAACTCCAAAAGTTCATTTTTTGAATTATATAATTTTACAAAATTTTGTATAGCTACATCAAAGTTTTTAATCATTTTAATATTACTCAATCTTTTAATTTCTCATTGAAAATCAAATTTTCCACATTTTTTCAAAATTGGTCATGAGTATATATATTGATAAGGAGATTTTAATTCATCATAGAACATGTTATATAATGAAATTATTTAAAAGGCCTTGCTGTTCTTCAAGACTTAATTGCTTTTTTCAAATCCTACCAGATATAGCATTAATGGCATTTTTTCAATTTATATTTTTTAATAAATCTTCGATTTCTCATATATTATATTTATTTCATCAAACAAGATTGTTTCCTATCGATATTGAATCTAACAATTTTCAAATTATTTTCTGTGTAGATTCATTTATCTTAGAATAATCTTCTCACCGCTTTAGTCAAGTTGCTAATAAAATTTTCATTATATCTCACTGTTGTTGATTAATAATATTTTTCAAAGTATATTTTTCATGTTTTAATCATTTATTATTTATTTCGTTATCACTACTATTAACTCAAATGTATGGATGAACTAATCATATTATTGAGTCTTCCTCAATTGACTTATAAACACTCATAGCAATATAAGTATTATATAACGATGAAGGATTTGTTAGGACAATCTCAGGTATTAATCACTTTTTCTTTAAATCAATCAGCCACATAGACCATAAAAAATCTATATCAATATTATATCAATTGTACTTAATACCTGTATCTCTACTCCTTGATATTAAAATTTCTGAATAATTGTTTTTATAATTATTTACATGTCATTTATATCTATTCGGATAAATATCGTAATCATAATCTCATATATGATACATTAATCATTTAATTTTTTCATTATGTAATTCACTTCAACACTTTGAACATATTTCACCACTATTTAAATTCTTTTTTAATCCATAATTTCAGGCTGTTGCTAGAGATTCATATGTTCAACAATCACAAGTTTTTATTTCGATATTCTTTTCATGAATTAATCATTTTTCTTTTAATAAATCTATTATTGATAATAATGATAATATATTATCTTTATCAATCCAAATATCTTGTAAATTAATTCATAGATTATTTAAATCTTTTACAAATTCATTAACTCTATTATACAAAACATTGTCATCAATTAGTTCAACTTTTTTTCATAACAAATTAGCCGCCAAAACTGATCATTCTAAATCTGTATTTTTTTCTATTAATTTTGCAATATATGGTGACACACATATCGACAAAGTAGGGGATGATCAAATAGAGATTGGCAATGTTGTAATAATTTTTTTCATAGTATCACTATTTATCTTAATAATAAAGATTGCTTATCATATCATTTTTAATTAGGTTGTCAACAAATTTGTGTTTATAATATATAAGTTTGCTTTTTTATAGAAAAATTATATAAGATATTAAGTATATTTTTATTAATTCTGTTTATTTTCAATGAAAAACTCAAGATTTCTAATTCTATTATCTTTTGTTTTAGCATTTGCATTAACTGGTTGCTCAAATCAAGAACAGTTATCAGAAATAGAAAATAATCCTGAAAATATTGTAATCAATGAATCTAATCCTGAAGAGACTATTACAGAAGAAGGCACACAAGAATTAGAATTTCCACAAATTAATCGATGGAAAACTGTAGATTATTGACAATGATGGCCAGATTTAATAATGGAACTTCAAAATAATAATGATGAAAATATTGATATAGAATTTGATGTTGAATATTTTGATGAGGATTGAGACAGTTTATGAACATCAGAAGGTTTATACTATATAGCATTAAAACCTCAAGAGAAATGATTTATTCGAAGTAGTCGAAATATACCATCAGCAGCTGATATAAAAGTTACTCCAACATATATTGAGAAAAGTTCATATGATGATGTAAGCTACAAAATATCAAAAAATAAAAGAATTTGAGATACTGTTGAGTTAGATTTTGATATTGAATGAGAGATGAGTAATGCTGCTATTTATATAGTATTTTATAATTGAGATAAAGTTTCAACTATAGAAACCTATGAATTCTTTGATAAGACAGAAAGTTATCATGTATATGATGCTATAGAAAGTTTTGATCATTACGAAATATATGCCCATATCTATAAATAATTTTATAGTTTATTATTATAATTATTAAAAATTACTATAAAAAAAATAATTATAATAATAAGTTTCATCATATTTCACCAGTTCTAAACTGGTATGAAAAATCTAATAAAAAAAGTATTAAAAAATTTGCATTTTAAATAATTTTGGTGTATAATAATATCGTCATCAAGTGAGGCACACAAAATATCTTGATGAAACAGATGAGTTCTTTAATAAAGTTTATGTATTTAATAGCTCCTGCTATTACTTGTTACTTTACTGCTGTCCTATGGTAATGTACTTCGCTATATTATTTCATAGACTATGTCCTTATTTCTGATTCAACAGTTGTAAGTAATTATTAATCAATATTTGATTGATAAGCTATTGTAATGAGTTGTACTTCTCTTGAGGTTTATCTTATTTAGGTTAGACCCTCTACTTAATAGTTTAAACTACTATTAAGATTATTTGATGAGAAGACAGTTTGATTATCTCTTATGAGTTTTGTTCTTATTTGGTTCGCTTTAAAACGGTATTAATCTCTAGCTTACCTTTAGATAAATTAATATTAGTTATGTTCCATCTATCACTTCATAAGGTCCATGTTCAAAAAGCGTAGTTTATCTATTAGATTTTAGTACTGTAGGATTTACAAATAGACACTCTGGTAATGTGCTTATCTCTATAAATTCTTCTCATATTTATGATAAAATGTATTAAGATTTGTTATCTCATGGCACCTAATACTTAGGATAGCCTAAGCATGAGATATATAGTCATCCAACAGGTGGTTATACTCTACTAAGGCAAATACATAGACTGTTCTCATTTATGGAATGAGAGTAGATTCACTTCTACTCTTTTTTTTATTTATCAATATTAAGAAGGATTTTAACATCTAATTCTTCTAATATGCAAGAAATAAGTCTTACAAAAAAATTAAAAATCTGATTTTTTAAAAACAGTAGGATATACCTACTATGTTTCGCTAATCAGGAATTTGAGTTTATTATCAAGTATTTTTGTGAGGTCAAAAATTTGAAAAAATTTAAAGAGCGATAGATGAATTAGTATTGACTTTAATGTATAAATATATATAAAATAATCATATGCGAGAAGCTCCACAAAACAGAAGCGCCAGGATGTGCCAACACCTATAACGGTTATTCTGCGGAGCTTACTCGCGCCAATTACAAAGCTCTAGGATTATTTATTCTGGAGCTTTTTCTTTTAAAAAAGAATAAGGATAATAGATAAGTTATTATATCCGTAGAAGAGATATTTCAAAATATAAAATAGATGTTTAAAATCATCTACATATTTGTATATTTGTACAGAAATAAAAAATTAAACAAACCATCAAAAACAAATATTTTATGGCAAAATTAGTATTTAATTATGGAGCCATGAATGCAGCTAAAACAGCTAATGCTCTCATGGTATACCATAACTATCAATCAAAGGGTATGAACCCTATTCTTCTCAAACCAAGAACCGATACACGAGATGGTGAAAAAATCATCAAATCACGTACTGGGATGCAAGCACCATGTGAATTCGTTGAAGACTTCAAGGAAAGATCTAACTTCAGAAAAGAGTACATTAAGCAATATGATGCTATCATTATTGATGAAGTACAATTCTTATCAGAATTAGATATCGATTGGTTCAGTAGTGTAACTGAGGCCTATAACATTCCGGTGCTTTGCTACGGCTTACGTACAGACTTCAGAACTCAACTATTTCCAGGTTCCAAGCGTCTCTTTGAGATTGCTGACGAACTAAACGAAATCACTACAGTTTGCTGGTGTGGTCGTAAAGCAAGATTCAATGCTCGAATCCATAACGGCAATATTGTCCGTTCCGGAGAACAAGTGATGATAGGTGGGAACGAATCATATGTTTCATTATGCCGTCATCATTATATGAGTAATGAACCGTATGGTCCAAACGAGAAGTGATTTTCATTCTTTTAAAGAAGAGTTGTCAGATTTCTGGTAACTCTTTTTTTTATTTTTTAAGAAAAAGGTCTTAAGTATAAACACTCAAGGCCTATCTCCATTAGAAATTCTAATTAGTAGTGTCCTATTTGTTGGCTTTTCTTTCTTTGGATTTTCTCTTAGGATCGAAAATATTTTTGCAATCATCAACCCCATTGACAAACCCAATCCAACATCCTGCACAAAAAGCAACAACTACTAATGAATCGATAACAATCCCGGATGTTCCTTCTGAACAACTAACCGGGATCAACCAACATACATAAACCAGAAGGAGAACCCCTAAAACGAACCATAACAGTCCCCATAGGCATCTACGACGAGAAGTATCTTTCAAGATTCTTTCATCATCAAAGTCTGTAAGACTACCTTCATAATTTTTAAGGCTCTTCTTCCTTTGGAATGCAAAGCCCCATCTTTCACACGCGATATCTACAAGAGATACCCCTGAAAAAATAAGAGCTAATATTAAAGCAAGCTTCATTTCCATAGGCTTTAATTTTTGTTTAACATGACCTGTAATATATGGAAATACTATCTATTTTCAATTATCCATTATAAAACAAAAAAGAACTAACAAAACTTATCCGCTAGTTCTTTGAGAAAGAAATAGTTAGTAAAATCTCAATGATTTTATTTCCGTCTTTAGTTTTCATCAACCTATACTAAAAAAACAAATATAGTTACAGATAATATATTTCAAAATATAAAATAAATTGAATTTTGTATACCTTTTTAATATAGTTTAGTTCCTAAAATGTAACAAAAATAAAGAATATACAAAAAATGGAAAAGCTAAAGATTACAAAGGCTGATAGGCTTTATTTTGAGCATATCAACGTAGAAGTTATTAACAATGCAAAAGGTGCTGTATTTTTTCACGGATCTATGTATAGCGTTACTGCGGCAGTATCTAGACTACTAGAAAGGAATCCTGGTGTTGAGGTCAGATGCATGAATACTGAAATTGTAGATGTTGCTAATAGAATTGATACTAGGAAAAAAAGTCAAAATAGCGCTATCATTGATGCAAGTGTTATCTTTTATGAAACTAACCGCAAGGACGAGGAATAACCCTCGCCCTTTTATAAATAAAAAATCTGAATAACAATAACTAAACAAAAAAGCTGATCAAGAATAAAGGTCAGCTTTTTTAATTCAATAATATGATTCACTCAATTAATCTTCACTAACTTAGATTCTCAATCTATCAGAACAACATCTCATGGTAAAAACTCCTCTAAAATATGTAAGAAATATCAGTTCATTTCGATAGTAATTTTATTTAAATCATTAACTCATTGAATTATCAAATAAAGTGTAGGAAAGCATGATACCTTTCCTGTATAACTTATTTCAGCCGCAAAGTTACCGGATAATCAATTGTAGGTTTCTGAAATAGAAGTAAGATTAAAAGATATAGGATTTATGCAAGAAAAGGTGAGTGTAACATCTTGTAAAAAATCTATGTTATAAGCTTGTCTTCAGAAATCTAATTTAGTTATAGTTGCTTTCCATCTTCTAACTAATCAATTAATTACGATATCTAAGTTTCATTGAATCTTATTAGTAGCTAATTTTAGTTCGTCTATCAAATCGTTTAATCATTCACTAGAATTGGCTTTTAGACAAAGTTTTATAGTTATATCTTTATTTCTGTAATATCTAGCTAAAGCTTTTCATCAATCTATTCTAGGAAAATCATAAGTTTCATAAGCTATAGTTCATAAATTATCATGATCTGAATAAGTAATTCTTCTTGTAGTTCAATTATCTAAACTATATCAATCAAAACTAAAAGATGAAGAAGTTGATATAACTTCTTCAGTAGTAGAAGTTCAGTTTAGTACTCATGAATTTAATAAAAAACTATCCATAGAAATTAAATCAGATTTAAAACTATGGATAGTATAATCAGGAATGTGTAATTAAGAAATATAAGTTCTATTTCCAATTCCTAACGAACACTTTAGCATAATTTTTCTCTTTTTTTTCACACAAAGAGCCAACCTTCAAGAATAGCATTCCTGCTATTACCTCTAGAAGGATAGTTAAAGCGTTCCATAGCATAATAGTCATTTTTATATAGATAGATTATAAAACTAAGTAATAGAAAAATAAGTGTTTATCAGACATTTTTCTTCACTATAAACAATCATTTTTGGTAATATAGAAAAATATATAAACATTTCAAGATATTTTTTGACAAAATTATATATACAATGATTTACAAGGTTTTAATAGTAAAATTGATATATTTTTAATTAAAAAGAAAGAGCTAGTTCATTAACCAGCCCATTCAAAATAGTTAAGATTACTCAGGCTTTCTTGATGTTTTACCATACTTTGTGCAACCTTGATCTTTTACCACACTTTGTGCAACGATAATATTCACACCAAGCATAATCATCAGATGCTCCATCAGAGCCAACCCAAACCCATTCACGTTTGTGTTCCCAATCGTGTGTGCAATTTGCTTGCTTGATTTTTAACTCTTCAGCTTCTTTGAGTTT
>JAZQNA010000034.1:0-3466 GCA_045627125.1 Candidatus Absconditabacterales bacterium
ACAGTAGATGCTAGCGATTTAGTTTCTGATCTTGCTTCTAATACAGGATTTTATACAATTCCAAAATCTAATCTTACATTTAATCCAAATTCATCAACATTCAAAAGAGAATGAAGTGATAACGCACAAGTAAAAGTATGATCTTGAACTCATACATTTAATTGAGATTGATGATTTACATATATCTATAGAGAAAATAATACACAAGCATGAATATTAGGAAAATATGGAACAAAACCATCATTAACTATTAATGTACCAGCAAATACACCTGCAGCTACATATCATGGAACAATTACTTTCACATTATTTGATGGTTATAGTAGTAATTAATTGAATATATAATATTTATATATGCTAAGGAAACCTGGGTGTTATACTCAGGTTTCCTTTATATTTATCATCAATTATTTAATCATCTAATAAATCCTCAAATTCTTCAACCAAAATTTCATCTGTTCATTCTTTCACATCTTTTCTTCGTTTATGTATACAATTTCTAACTCACAATAATCAAATAACAACAGCTCTTCTCCTTCTAGGCAACACATCTAATCATTGATTTACAAAAGTATCATATGACCATTCCATAACTTCATCTACAGTTTTTCATACTATCATCTCAGCTAATAAACTACAAGATGCCATACTAACCTGTCCTGGATTCCCAGCGAAACTAAAATCCAAAATTTTATTTCAATCAATTTTTAAATATACTGTTAAATCATCTCAACAGATAAAATTTCATTCATGATGAGACACCGTACAATCAGACATCTCATAATTATGAACGGGATTCTTATTATATTCAGCAATTAAAGTATCTGCTATTTCTGACATATTTTCTACAATATCTTAAAATTAACAGGAAGAATTATAGCTTTTCGTAATCTATATTCAAATTAAAAAAAATCTGATTCAAACTATAAGAACCAGACCTTTCTAATAAACTTTAATCACACATTTCCCATAAATGAAGAACTACCTTCTTAACCAATTCAATGATCTTTTGTGATAATTCCATGAATCATTTTACCGCTACTATCTCAAATGCTTGAATATTATCTCAATCTGTTACCATATTAACCAAGAACTTATTTGAACTAACCTCAAGCAACACCTCATAATTACTTTGCTGCATTTGAGTAAACGTAGCTTTTATTGAATTTCGTACCACTTCTCTTTTTGCACATACATCAGCATCAATCAACGTTCCTTGAACAATCATCAAACAATGTAGTAAAAAATAAAACTCAACTACCATCCTTTTATGATTATTCATCCATTTTACAAGAGAAAAATCAGTCAAATATTTTAGGCAAAATCGACTTGATTTTTTAGGAAACTTTATTATAAAAATTTTAATCAATTTTATAATACTTAAGCCATATATGGAAAAGCCAATAGACGAATTAATCCAAAATTTACAAAGATTAAAAAGAAAAATTATCTCTTTAGAAGAAATCAAAAATCAGATTTTTTGAACCTTTTGAGAAAACACTCCTAATAGCAAAATTTATAAGATTACATACCAACTAAAAAACCGCGGATATCTATTTCCACTAAGGAAAGAAATGTTTTATATCACAACTCCAGATTCTAAAATCTTACCAGAAGAAATTGAAGAAAAACGATATCGAAAACTGCTCAAAGATCATTGCAATGCATACTACAAACAGCGATATATTAGTGGATTAACTGCCTTAGAGATACATCTTCATTGAACAACTACCACAATTCCAGAATCAATAATCATCGTAAACAAAGAAAAACAGGCCGAAGAAACAATAATCTTCGAAAAAACAATAATTTTCAAAAAATATGAAATAAAATGAAAAAACCTACTTTCAACCCTCATAAAACAAACTAATGAAATCCACCTACCAAACACTGGGAAAATGAAAGTTGCAAATTTAGAACTATCTATTTTAGAATGCTTATATAATTTTGATACTACAAACAAATGATATATCGAGGAATGTATCAAAAAAGCCATTAAAAAGAACGGAAAATCTCTAGACATATCCATTCTTGAGACAATCATTAAACAGGGAAAACACAATACTTCACTAAATAGACTATATAATTTAACCAAAAATCCATATCCCACACTAGCAGAAGAAATTAAAAAACTAATCAAAAAATATGGTTTTATATTAAACTAAATCATAAACAAGTGTTCCAATAAAATCTTCATTCAGATTCATACTAATATCACTCATCCTAATAATTGTGCATAATCTTTAAACAATAACCCTAATTTCTTTCACACAAAGAATCATCATAAAGAAAAAATCATACAAAACACAGCTATAATCATTGCCGAATACCAAATATTAATATCATCCATAGCTGAAAAAGATAATCATACAACAACTGCATCAATACTAATAGCAAAAGCCTGAATTAAAACAGTTTTTATAGTTAAAAAATCTCAACTTTGTTGCTTTTCAGATTTCTCTTTTTTTTGCTTAAAATAATCAAAGATCATTTCTCATCCAACATATACAAGTAAGCCAAAAGCTACTCGATGATCAATAGCGGAAATAAAAGACATAAACAAACTTCACAAAAAATATCAAATAATTGGCATCACACCATGAAACACAGAAAAAACCAGAGCTATAACAAAAACTTTACGTATAGTTATATTTTTATAATTCAGACTATTTGATATACAAACAGAAAACACGTCCATAGATAAACCAATAGCCAAAAGAGACAATTCTATTAAAGACATATATCACATACATAAATAAAGCGAATAAATATATAAAGTTGTATATAAATAAATCAAACAATTTTTACAAAATAAAAAAAAACCTGATCCGGAGAAACAGGAACAGGTCTGATACATCAGACCGCCAACAACCCTTATTAAATTGAGTTGTATAAAGAAGTTTATCTTTTACAAACCTCTGTATAAAACTCAATTTCTCCTAGCTACAATAAATTAAACAAAAGGCGGCCCAACTTAAATGTATTGCTTCAATTTTGGTAAATATTCACAATAACAAGTAGTCAATCTCCGAATACAGATAACTGCTACCCACATCAGTCGAAACACTGACACTACACTAACCACAATAGTTAATCTTTTTATTTTGTAATTTTATTTACACCATCACTTTAGACTAATACAAAAAGTTTACAAGAAGAAAATCAAAAAATACTCTAACTTTCAGTTCCCACATTTTATAAAAATAAAATGTTTTTATATTTACAAATAAATTATTAATAATAAAAAATATGTTAAAAAAAACAGAATAACATAAGTTCCAAACAAGCAATTTACATAAAAACTGATTAGTATAATTTCAGAAATAAAAAAAAGATGCAGAAATAAATCTACATCCTAATCCCAAATGAGAATAGTTTATGTAAATGCCTATCAGGTGAAGCCATCTATTAAATAACCCCATATCCCATGATTTAGGCTATCCTAAATTAAGAGTACCATGGAATA
>JAZQNA010000035.1:0-29065 GCA_045627125.1 Candidatus Absconditabacterales bacterium
TGTCATATCTGTTACTGAGATTGTTGTTCTATATCATTTACTACTTCATTTAAGATCTTCTACTCGAAATAGTTTTTCTAAAGATTTTTCAACTGTCTTAGATTCAAGTGAAGCTGCCATGCTACCTGTTAAAGTTACTGATTCTTCCCCATCTGTTCCGATACTTAGTTGTCATTCTTCGATAGTTAGTGTTATTTCTGTTGTCGATGTAGGGTTTGTGTTTGGTATTTCTGGGACATCTTTAAAACAACGGATAGAATAAGCGGGTGTAGTCTCCGACGATGATAAATGTATATTACTATTTTCAATCCTATCAGAATAAAAAAAGTTTAAATAAGCCATCTCTCAACGACGAGGCAACCAATAATAACCCTGATTTGTGCCGTCTTTATATAATCCTGTCGAACTACGAAAACCAGCAGTAGGTAATTTAAAAGCTGTAGCAACTTTTGTTTTACTGTTACCCATATTTGTATACATAGATACTGCTTGGAGAAATTCATCGGAGCTTGGTACATGATATCCATCTGGACATGGATCTGTTTCTGCTGTCCATTTTTCTGATCTTGATATTTCATCTAATCTAAATCATGACGCTATTGCTTGTTCAGGTGTTTGTGAATAAGTATAACCTGTTGTTCATCACCATTGATAATAGTCTCCATAAGAATCTGCTCATATTCCTGCTACCCTTGCTCAGAGGTTCTTATCCATCATTGTTATGTAATCAGATCAATCTGTAATAGTAATTGTCCCTGCTGATTCATTCCATGTTACTCATCTAAATGTGTCTGCTGCATGTGTCATACATGCTGTTGCACTTACTCATAGCACTCATGCTACTAGTAATGCTTTCATACTTTGTTTCATGTTCTTTTTGTTTAAACGATAAAATATTATTTATGTAAACTTATTATATCCTCCCCCCCATAAATGTCAAATTTTTGTCGACTTTTTTATAGAATAGAATTTTATCTGTTATTAACTAATGGTTCTGAGAGCAGATTCTGTTGATATTTTATGTTACTTTTTAAAAATTAAAAAAAGCTGAACTCATTACAGTCCAGCAATTAAAAGTATCATAGTTCTTAAAAAGATAATATATACTGTCATCTAATTTCCCGAAACAATATTCTCTACTCTACAAATTTTTTTCAATATAATATTAATATTATAATTAGACAAATACACCATATCTCTAGCATTAGCTCTAACTAAATCATATGCAGAATGGTCTATATTCTTTCGAAAAATATATACTCTATCGCTAGCTTGTACACTATCTAACTCTATTCTTTTTTGTCCCCTAATCTTAAATGTAAATCCAGGTAAATATTGTTGTAATTTATTTTGTAATGATTCATCTCATCACACAATTATTCATTTTATATGCTTTAATTTTTCATACATTTCTGCCGTAATTTCAAAGTTCAAATCATCCCCCCTTTCATCCTCACCTTTATCAAAATTCAATCATTGTAAATCATTTCAAACCTCACATCATCATTCCATAACTCAGTCTTCCTCGGAATTTCAAACTTCTTCAACTTTTGTGTCATCAACTATTTCATAATATTTTTTCAAAACATCTACCAAAATTGCATAATTATCATCAGTAGACTCTGATCATTCTAACCAACTTTTAATATGAGACTTATATATAACACATCCCTTTTTCCTTGATTTTAACATTCTTCTCAGTTTCTTTTCAGAAACTGACATATTTAACTCCAAAATAATTTTCTCCAGCATCTCATTCTTTGTCATATTTTCACCAGAATCTTCATTCACCATTCATGACTCCTGACTTAAATCTTTATTTGAAGATCTACTGGCCAGCTCCTCTCTCTTAAATCTATCTTCTGCTCTTTGCCTCTGCAATACAGCTTTATCATAGAATTTCTTCAATGTATCATATTCCTTTTTTACTTTTAGAGCCTGATTATGAGACTCTATTTTTCATTCTTTAACTCACAACAATCATATCAAAGACGCTTGTAATTCTGTTTGCTCACTTTCCAACTTTTTTATTTTTCATTCCAATTCTTCTAACTCTTTTTCTTGCTCACTAATAGAATCACCTAATTTATTTTTACAATTTTCTCTTTTTTCTGTTCATTTCTTTAAAACAGAATTCACATACACCAACGCATCGATTGATTTACGATCCTTTGTTCAAACACATTCATCTAATCATAGCTCTCTTTTTCCCTCTTCTGTTAAAGAATTATAAATTTTTCTTAAAGACAAAGTAATATCATCTAAGTCTTTTAAATTAGATTGCAAATCCTCAACCTTTTGTTTATCTTCTTCTTGATCCTTTATTTTCTGTTCTAAAGCTTCAACTAATTCCTTCAATTCCAAAAGTTCTTTATTATTCAACTTAATTTGTTTTTGTACCTTTTTAATATCATTTAATAACCCATCATATGAATCGATTTCTAACATAGCGTCTTCGAAATCGCTATCACGCTTATGTAAATTATCTCAAGCTGTTTCTACCCTTTTGACCCTTTCTTCAAATTGTTGTTTATAAGTTTTTGCTTGCTTATAAATAGAACTATTCTTTTCTTTATCTAATAACAAAAGCAACTCCTCACGAACAGCCTTCGACTTCTTTTCTATCTCACTTTTAACCATTTCCTTAATACTTTTATAAGCATCAGAAGCTTCATTTTTCTCAGAATCTCCATTTATTGCATTCATAGTATCCAAGATTTGCTTTTGATATTTCTTCTTGTCCTCAATGAATGAATCCATTTGTTCATGATACATATCCATATACTTTTTACAGAGATTATTAAGATATTCACTAGCCGTTACCATAACTTATATATACAATATAAACATCACTAGACTTCAACTATACAAATATCACTTAAAATGTCAAGTTTCTTACCTTATAATTATTTGATTTTTTATAATCAAAATCTATTATATAATACTAGTTATATAATATTTATCTATTTAATAAATAATTGATTATGTCATTTTCACTTGATACAATTGTTGCATGGGCAAAAAGAAGAGCTTTTACATTTCCAGGATCAGATATTTATGGATGACTTGCCAATGCTCGAGATTTAGGACCATATTGAGTACAATTACGTAAAAACATATTAGATGCATGGTGGAAACACTTTGTCCAAGAAAGACAAGATATGGTTTGATTGGATGCTTCTATTCTTATGAATCCAAAAGTTTGGGAGGCATCTGGACATGTTTCATCTTTTTCTGATCCATTAGTTGATTGTCGTAAATGCAAATATAGAGATAGAGCTGATAAATTAATTGAAGACCATATAAGCAAAAAATGATTAACTTTAGAACAAATCCAAGAAAAAATCTGAGTAGATAACATGACACCAGAAGCTTGGACTTTTGAACAGCAAACAGCTTTCTTATCTGCATTTGAAGTTAAATGTCCTAAATGTGGAAGCTGCGATTGGACAGAACCAAAAAAATTCAACCTAATGTTCAAAACACAACAATGAGTTATTGATGGAGAATGAAAAGATATTTATCTCCGTCCAGAAACTGCTCAATGAATTTTTGTAAACTTCAAAAATATCCTAGATACTACTAGGATGAGAATTCCGTTTTGAGTAGCACAAGTTGGAAAATCATTCAGAAATGAGATTACTCCAGGTAACTTTCTGTTCCGTGTAAGAGAATTCGAGCAAATGGAAATAGAATTTTTCTGCGAAGCAGATGAAGAAAAATGATTACAACGACTACAAAACTGGAAAGAGACCTGCGAACAACGATGGATTGAAAAATTATGAATCAATAAAGAAAAACTTCGTTTCCGCCAACATGATCCAAAAGAACTAGCATTTTATTCAAAGTGAACTCGAGACGTTGAATATTTATTCCCTCGAGGATGGGGAGAACTTCAATGAATAGCTTATAGAACAGATTATGACCTAAATCAACACATGAAATTCAGTGGTAAAGACATGCAATATACTGATCCGATGACTGGGGCTAGATATGTACCACACTGTGTAGAACCTTCTCGAGGATTAACTAGAGCTGTATTAACTGCAATGATTGATGCTTACGATGAAGAAGAATATACAAATTGAAATTGAGAAAAAGAAACAAGAACTGTTGCACATTTTCACAAAGATATTGCTCCAATAAAGTTTGCTATTCTTCCTTTAGTAAAGAAAGATACAAAACAAGTTGAAATAGCTGAAAACATTTTCCATTCTCTATCAAAGAATTATTTCTGTGAATATGATGATAACTGAGCAATTGGAAAAAGATATAGAAGACAAGATGAAATCTGAACCCCTTTCTGTATTACAGTAGACCAACAAAGTTGCGAAGATTGAGAAACTGTTACAATTAGAGATAGAGATACGATGGAACAAAAAAGAATTAAAATTTCAGAAATCGCCGATTTTATGAAATAAAAACTTTTAATATCTGTATGGATACTCGATGAAAAAAATCATCAAAAAACTAATAAATTATGATAAAATTTATACATCATTAAAAGATAGTTTCTTATACCAAAATTATAAAAAGATACGTTCTAAAACTGCATCTACACTTTATGAGAATCCATCTAAAGATTTTTTCATCATCGGAGTAACATGAACAAACGGAAAAACAACCATCGTAAATTTGTTACACAAAATTCTGAATGACAATCTTGCCCCTACTGTAGCAATCAGCACTGCCACAATTAGGATAGGTAATAAAGAAATGGAAAATACAAAAAAGATGACATCCTTAGACTGTTTTGATTTACAATCTATTTTAGCTACAGCAAAAGCCAATTGATGTAGAATTGCTGTATTAGAAACTAGTTCTCAAGGTCTAGATCAATCAAGATTTGAATGAATCAGATTTGATTTTGCAGTTCTCACAAACATTACACAAGATCACCTGGATTACCATAAGACTATGGACAATTATGCAGACGCTAAAAAGAAATTATTCAAAGCTGTATTAACAAACGGAAAAGAAAAGAAATATGCAGCAATTTGTGTTGATGACAAATATGGTAAAAAATGGTTTGAAGAAATGGCTTTTGACCAAAAAATTTCATATAGCTTAAATAATTCCGCAGTAATAAAAGCTACAAAGATTGAAGAATGATTAGAATGAACTTACTTCGAATTTTCATACTTATGACAAAAATATTCATGAGTAACACAACTAATATGATCATATAATATCTGTAATATCCTTTGAGCCATCTCTGTTGCTGCTGCTCTATGATTAGAGATATCAGATGCACTTAAATCTATTGAAGACTTCCCATGAGTAGCAGGAAGAATGGATCCTATTTATACAGATTGAGTTAAATATTTTGTAGATTTTGCCCACACTCCAGACGGATTAGAGAAAACTCTCGATTTTGCAATGAAAAGGAAATGAGAATGAAGATTAATTGCCGTATGTGGAGCCCCATGAAATCGTGATAAAGAAAAACGTCCAATTATGGGAGATATAGCAGTAAAACGTGCTGATATAACAATTTTTACAGATGACGATCCGGATACAGAAAACAGATTCAGGATTTTAAATGAACTTTCAAAACCCATACAAGAAAAATGATATCCTGCATCCAAAAAGGTATTCATCATTCCTGAGAGGAAATATGCGTTACAATTTGCCACAGAAATAGCAAAGCCTTGAGATGTTGTAGTTTGTTGCTGAAAGGGACATGAACAAGTACAATTAACCAATTTCGGAAAACGTCCTCGAAATGAAAAAAAAGTATTAAGTGAAATTTTAAATAAACAATGAAAAAATATTTTAAATACAAAATCTATTAAAAAAACATATTTAGAGCAACTAAAAAGTGAAAAAAATCAAAATCACGTAACAGTTCAGAAATACTATCAAATACAGAATCCCAATCCTACATTAAATCAACAATCATCATGAATGTTTAAACCTAGTAACTAATTTTTCATTTGTAGATTATATCATGTTAGAAATTTTAGAAAATCACGAATATGTAGTACTAGATTTAGAAACTACATGATTATGCCCATATAGAGAATGAATTACTGAAATTGCAGCAATTAAATGTAATAAAGATTGAGAAGTAATAGAAGAATATCAAACTTTAATAAATCCAGAAAGACATATACCAACAGGGATTACCAGATTAACAGGGATATCGAATGAAATGGTTGCAGATGCTCCAAAGATATCTGAAGTAATGCCATTTTTTTCTGAATTTATAAAAGATACAATAATAGTCTGACACAATATCAGCTTTGACTTTAGATTTTTGAATTATTACCATTATCAATGTTTTTGAACCTATCTAAACAATGAAACTTTATGTACACTAAAACTAGCCAGAAAATTACTCCCTGATCTACCAAATAGAAAACTATGAACTATTTGCGAATATTTCTGAATTACTAATGAAAGAGCACATAGAGCAATGGGAGATACTCGTGCAACCTTGGAAGTTCTAGAAAAGTATATAGAATTAGAAAATGGGAGCTTTAATTTAAATTAATTAAATTTCTATTCTTATATTTAGGATTATCCGTCACATCTTCTCCAAACCAATCTGGATATTCAAACATATCACATTCATTCTTTGATTCAAATTCAATCTCAGCTACAGATAATCATGTCAAATTTCCTCTATAAACATCCAACTCTATAGTATATCATTTATATGGAACCAAATAACGTATTTTCTCCAATCTAAATCATAAAGTCTTTGGCCATAAACAATAAAACTCATCCTTTGATATTTCATGTTCATCCTCTCATCTAACTTCTCAAATTCATGTTTTTGTTGTATAATAAAATCTATTTCATCTATGACGAATACGTTCCTCCTTTTGATCATCAATGAATAAATATCACTGTTCTATTTCATCAGACTGATAATCATTCAATTCAAAAGGGATTTTATTCAAATCTACTAAAAATTTCTTTTCTATTTCCAGTCAATTCATAATTATAGTTGAGATTGTAAATCTTTTAATTTATTATTTTGACTTTCTTTAATTATTTCATTTTTTTTTTGTTCTTGCTCAGATAAAGATTTAAATGATTGTTCTATTTCATCCAAATGTTCATCGAAATATTGGGAAATTCTTTGTATTTTATCTATAAAAATGGGAGATTTATCTATTATAATTTGTTTGCTTTGTCCATGTGCTTGTAAAAATAGTTTATGCTCTGAATAATTTATTTTAACTAAGAATTCCGGTTCTAAATACGATTTAATATTATCACATATTTGTAATAACACTTTATCAATAGCATCTCAATCTCTTAATCCAACATTTTGTGCAATATCTTTAAAATTAATTTCTCTTTTTCATGCTACAATTAAGCAATCATTTAATCAAATAGATTCAGTAATATGAAAATTTATTCACTCATCTTTTTCGACCTCTTGAATAGCCTGATAAAATTCTGGATACATAGTTATATCTCCAAGAGAAACACAATTAGTTCACTCTCAAATATCAAAGTCTCAAACTTCAGAATTTTGATAGACGGTTCGGGTTGATAATTCTCTACCGTCATATTCAAATTTATTTAAATATTTGTTTGTTTTTAAATCTTTTAATAAAAATATATTTTCTCACTTTTTTGATATTATTTCTTTAAATTTTTTAGCAACCATACCTGTTATAGTACCGTTATACCAATTTTCTTTTAAAGAATCCAAATTTTCACTCATTGTGCTTTATAATATATAAATAAACATTAATCAGCTACTCTACTTGTTATTGGTGCATCTGGTGTTTGAATGTTATAGTGTATATTCAATTTTTCAGTTGCATTTTCTCTTGAAGCCGTTCATAATATTTCATTTGTAGTTTCATCGATTATTTTTAATTCCAACAATCAGTTGTCTACTGTCACCCTTCCGGATGCATCAAACAATCTCCATATATGATACTCTACAACAGGTCTATTATCAAAAGATCACTCACTTATTTTTTGATTTCGTAAACTTGGCTCAAAATAAATATCTTTATTAACTTTCACAACCAAAGTTTTTCTTTTTGTTTCACTATTATTTTCAATAGTAACATCTTTTATTGGTGTAAGTCATATGAAATGTCTAAATGAATAAGCACTAATATCATCATCAATTGCTATATTTTGAATAATTTGGACATCTGAATCACTTGTAATACCCTCATGTTTAGCCATCTCTTCAATTATAAATTGTTTATATGTATATAAATCAACTTTTCAATCTACTTTTAATATACTTTTATCAAAAGGTATCCTGAATGTAGAATTTCATTCTTTTGGTCTTCATGTTTTTTCATCGAATATTGTCATTTCTAATCATCAATTTTGATTAGCCTGCTCTATCAATGCTTTTATTTTTGTTGATATTTCATTATATTGTTCTTTATATTCTTCTGGAGTTATATAATCTTTTTTATCTTTTTCACTTTTACTATCATATTCTTCTTTTGATACTTGTTTTTTCTTATCTAATTTATTTAATTTTTCCATTTGTTGATATATATAACTAGTAGTTTGTTCAGTTGGGTGTCAATTTATTGATTCATGGTTGTATCCTATATTATAAAATAAATTCATAAATATTGGATGACTTTGAATTTTTGTTAACCTATCAAAAGACATATCCATATTGTCTGCTAAACGCACAATTCAAGCCAAAGGATCTTTAAGTAAATCAATTGGCTGAAATTCTATTCAAGTATCTCAAACTTTTCATTTTCTTCATTGATATTCTGTTGTACTACCAAATTCTTCATCATATGAATAAGATTTTTTTATATCTTCTTCAATTAATATTTTTTCACCATCCAAATTAGGATATTTTTCCAACAATTTACTTTTAAAATTTTCTGCATTTATTTTTCATTCCTCTGATCATTGTCTATATGTAATTGTCATTACTCAATCAGAATCTCTTGTAAGTATATCGATAAAATCATCTGTACCTTTTGCTGACAAATCATTTCATATCAAAAACGATCATTTTGTATATGTGATTCTATTAAGATATCATTTTTCAACTTTATCGGCCGAATGGAAAAATATCGCATCCTTCATATCTTTTATAAGTTGATCTCTTTTTACTTCATCTATAATTCATAAATTCTGCTCAATAAAATCAATAAAGGTTGAATTCCCTGTACTAGCATAACCATTTATGAAATGTGCTCATCAAAAAGGCCCATGCATAGATTTGGCTAATCATCCGATATCTGGATAACCGAAATCATGAAATACTGCAGTCAATCTCAACAATTGTATTGCTCATTCTTTATTAACTCCATATTTTTCTTGAACCTTATTAACAACATCTGGATAGGATTCAATTATATTCTGTACATATCTATCTACTAAAATTGAATGATCTGCACCATGCGAACAATATTTTAGTGGATTATCGAGATGCTGATAAAACATCGAAGATTTTAATTTATCAAAAAATGCTTTTTTTGTTGGAGACTCTTCAAAATTTTCTCAAAACAAATTTTTTCAATAATCTGTAATCGTCCCCTCAATAAGTTTTCATGTTTTTGAATCTAAAAATTTTACAGCATTTGGTTGATCTGACACAAATTCTAAAGAATTTAAGAACCTTGTATTAAAATCTAAGATTAATGATTCATATTGTGATTCTGATTTTCATTCTAATATAAAAGAAAGTCCTCTCCTATACATTTCTTCAATACTCTTTCACATAAATTCAAATTTTCATTCATCAATTTTTGTTTTAATATCACTATTACTTTCCAAAAATTTTGATAATTGTTTTTCAGATTGGGCTTTAACTTTCTCTGATATTTCTAATTTTCCACAGAATCATGCTTCTAATAAAAATCTTCTAACATTACTATCTGATATTGATTCTGATAATACATTAACCTTTTGTTTTAGTTGTCATATTGTTAATTCTCATAAAATTCAATCCTGCTCATGAGCATCCAATACAGATAAAAGTTGTTCATCAGTAAGATTTAATTCTTCTCATGTTGCCTGTTTATATTGCTCATTTATTTCTTGTCTTAATTCTTCTATTTTCTGAGATTTATTTTCTTCATTTATTTCTGTTAAAATATCATCCATTATCTGACTATTCGAACGAGCTTGAGATTCAGTTACATCAAATTTATGAGATTTTCAATCAAAATAATTATTATTTAAAATTTCATTGCTTATCAATTCTTCCTGTAATCATTTGAG
Organism: Candidatus Absconditabacterales bacterium; assembly: GCA_045627125.1. GTDB lineage: Bacteria > Patescibacteriota > Gracilibacteria > Absconditabacterales > Absconditicoccaceae > UBA3291. The sequence goes on from JAZQNA010000035.1 coordinate 10,186, forward strand.
GGATTCTATTTTAATTCCAGGAATTTTTATTTTTCAATCAATAGCATTATTTAATGTTTTCATTACATCTCAATATAATTCTGGATTGGTTTTAATCTCTTGAATTAATTGAGATTTCTCAGTTGATGAAATACTATTTCCTTGAATTATTGTGCTACCTCAAGTAACGATTCAAGTTGTTAATGTGGTTACCAGAACTGTTGCTGCAAAATTTTTAAAATTCCAATCATTATCAAGAGTCTCAGTTCAATCACTTATTCATAAATCAAACTGATTATTGGCCCACATATTTACTAAATTTCATGCACATAATTGTAAAGTCTCTTGAATATTCTCTTCAATTATTTCTGATCCTACATTTTTTAGAAAAAGTTTTCACACTGCTTTAAAACTATTTTTCGATCAACTTTTTAATAATTCTTGAATATATTGTTTTGCTACTCAACTTCATTTTCACAACAAAAACTCATTAGGGCTAACCAGCTCTAATCCTCCTTGTATTCAAGCATTTAGACAACTATATAATAATGCTTCATTTCATCTCATTCAAGCATTTAATCATTCCTGAAAAGAAGGTCAAACTTGTTGAATGAATCAAGATCAAAAAAGTCATACTTTTCAAGCTATATTTAGTCATTTAGTTCATACATTAATTCATGTTAAAGTAGCTCATTTTATGGCTCATTTTGCAATAGCTCATCATCATGCAATTAATGTACACATATTTACAATAGATTCAGCAATTACTCAGGGTCAATTATCCCAATTGAATGTTATTTTACCATTTTCATAAACTGATTTTGATTGCTGAGTTGAAATGTTAAATCAAAAGCTACTCCGTCTATTAGCCTTTTCAGACAAGGCAACCATTTCATCATCATCACTCCATAATTTTGATACCACTAATCATAATTTAGCTCATGTTCACCATGTACTAGAAATTAAAGCGTTGATTCAACGAGATCAAATATTACATAATTGATACAACATAATATTTTTACTTTTTAATTTTGCCCACCATTTATCAATCTGTTCTTGTTTGTTCAGTTGTTCTTCATAATTTTGTTTTATGGTCCTTACAGGGAAATCAGAACTATTATAATCTAAACATCATGATAATTTAGAAACATTACCAAATAATCTTCATAAATTCGCTTCTTCAATACTTTTACTATATTCCTTATATTTTTTCAAATCAAATGCAGAATGTTCTTTATTATACTGATTTATCACATTATTATATTTTGAATATTTATTATACCAATTCTCCAAATTCTTGCTTCAATATTTGTTAACTAATATTTTTTTATTATTGATATAATTTTCATAATTGTCTATTATCTTACCGTATTTTGATTTAGCATCTTCCTCTTTTTGCTTAAATTCTTCTAATCTATTTAAGCTATTAAAGAAATCCATAGCCTCTTGCTCATTAGAAGGTTCTTTTGATAGAATTTCTGAAATTTTATCCACTCAGAAATCATTTCATATAGAATCAACTTCTTTTAAATATTCTTGATATGTCTTATTAGCTTGTTCTTCGTTTAGTTTTCATAAATACTTTTTCTTTATAGATTCTAAGTCTTTATTAAAAGATTCAAGTTTTTTACAGATATCTTCAATGTCTGAAAATTCTAGTTCAATCTTTTTATTTAATCACTCAAAATAAGAAGAAGCCAAATTCATCTGCTTTTCACATGTTTCACTATTTCAATAAATTTTATTAGTTATGATATTATACTGTTTTTCAATAATTTGTTGGTACTTTTGTAATGCAAAAATATATAAATCGTATTTTATATAATCTTCTTTATTATCTTTTTTTTGATTGTTTCTTTTTGCTGAAGATTCTCTCGCAGATTTAAATTCTTTATTAAAGTTTGATTCAGCCCATTTATATAGAGTATCAAATTCTCTAGTTGAATAAAAATTCACAGATAAATCATTCAATCTAGGTAATTCTATGTTACTAGTTTCTCTAGATTCATTAGATAAAATTCTTCATATGTTTGGTTGTGTATGAGTTTGTTGCTCAATTCTTTTTAAAAATGTAAATTCATATTTTGGATTATTATATTTTATACGTATATAACTTAATAAGTTTTGTCATCCAAATTTAGTATAAAAATCTTTACCGCTTGGATTATATATAGGTTTTATTGTCCTTACAAAAGGATCAACTAAGCTTTGAATGTATAAAATACAAATATCTTTTTCATCTAATATCTGATTTTTAGTGATTTTATCTTTTAAAGGATTTTGTATTGTGTCTTGATTTAATGTATCATTGATAATGTTTACTAAAACAGGATTACTTTTAAAAAAGTTATTCAAACCTTGTGATAAATTATTTCACAATTCTACTACATTTTTAGAATCTTTTAAAAAATCTAAGACTTCAGATTTTTGTAAAAAATTATCATTATTTGTGTCTATTTTATTTTCAATAGAGTTGTTTGGTATCATATTTTAAACGTTTTGTAATAAATCATCAAAGAATCATTCATCGAATTGTTCTGAATCTAATTCTGCCTCTTTGATTTTCTTGAGTTGTACATTAATCTTTTCAATTGCTTCTTTATCTTTTATATTCTTTATTTCTTTACAAATTATTGGATATAATGAATCAGATAAATTTCAATCAGCATCATTTTCTAATAATATCAAAAATCATGATGATAAATTCCGATATGGAACCAATTTTGTTAGAATTATTTTTAATAGTTCTTTTTTCTTTTGCATACTTACACCATCTTATAAAACAATATATTATAATACAAAAATTAATAAAACGCAAAAAAAACGGTGTTTTCCCCAATAAAAAAATGGACATATACCAATTTTATTATATAATAATAAACAAAAAAGCAAAAACTTACATTGCAATCATACACACTTTGAATATATTCAAATCAATGATAAGAAATCAATTTTTTTATTTTCTAAAAAACATCTTAATATGAAAATTCTCGTATTAAACGCCTGAAGTTCATCTCTAAAGTATCAATTATTCGATGCTGATAATAATTTTGCTGTTGAAGCAAAATGATTAGCAGAAAGAATCTGAATCGAAGGATCTATAATCACTCATAAAGATAAAGATTGAAACAAATCAGAATTCCCTAGAAATTTAGCTAATCATGGAGAAGCTCTAAAAAAGATTCTTGATATTCTTGTATCACCTGAAAATTGAGCAATCAAATCATTAGATGAAATCGGAGTTGTTGGTCATAGAATGGTTCACGGATGAGAAAAATTCCATGAATCTGCTCTAGTAACTCCTGAAATTATGCAAACATTAAAAGACCTAATTCCTTTAGCACCTTTGCATAATCCAGCAAATATTACTGGAATCGAAGCTGTTCAACAAGTCTTACCTAATGTACCTAATGTTGTTGTTTTTGATACAGCTTCCGATCAGTCTATGGATCCTGAACATTTCTTATACCCAGTACCATATGAATGGTATGAAAAATATGGTGTCAGAAGATATGGTTTCCACGGTACTAGCCACAGATTTGTGTATGGAGAAATTTGTAAATATCTAAATAACAATAACTTAAAAGTTATCACTTGTCATATTGGAAACGGTTGAAGCATTTCTGCAATTGATGCCTGAAAAGTTATTGAAACTTCAATGGGATTCACTCCATTACCAGGAATCATGATGGGATCTCGTTCTGGAGATATCGATCCAAGTATACTAGAATATATTTGTAGTAAAAAATGATGCACTATTGCAGAAGCTACAAAAGAATTAAATAAGAATAGTTGATTATTATGAATTAGCGGAATTTCATCTGATTCTAGAGATATCGAAGACGCTATAAAAGAATGAAACGAAAGAGCTACATTAACTCAAAATATGTATGTTCAAAAAATTGCAAACTATATCGCAATGTACAATAATATGCTATGAGGAGCTGATGCTATAATTATGACAGCATGAGTTGGAGAAAATAGTATTGGAACTCGTAAAATGATTATTGATAAAATAGCATCTCTTGGTGTAAAAATTGATGAAGCTAGAAACAATTTCAGATGAGAATTTAGACTTATCTCATCAGATGATTCTAAGATTCCTGTATATGTTATTCCAACTAACGAGGAATTAATGATTGCTCAAGATACATACAATCTTGTAAAATAATTTCAAATAATAAAGAGAAGCTGATTACTTGGTAATCAGCTTTTTCTTGTCACATTTTATTGAATATTTCGTTATATTTAATAACATCTTATGCAGAATATATTTTATATTGTTATAACAACCTAAATAATGAAAAAATTTCTATCTCTTAGTTTATTGTTTGCTACTGCTTGATTATTAGCTTGATGTCATGACAATATTGAGAATACAAACAATGCTGACTATTTTTCAGCATTCTGAACAGAACCTTATCGAGATTTAGAGATTTCTGGATGAATAGCAAAGCTATCTTCTCCAATGTACGATACAAATTATGAGACATCTGTTAATATACGAAAAGATTGAGAGAATTACTATTTCACTTGAGAGGAATTAGAATGAGAATTCATCAAAAATGATTGTATAGACTGATGAAAATGAAATCTACATTATTATACAGTTTGAGTTGCTAAATTTAGAGAATACTCTTATGAATGATGTTGAGATATAAATGGCGAAATAAAAATGACTGATGAAGAATATGAATCAACACTTTGAAACAATACCAATGAATGAACACCATACGAATGAACATTGTTTGTCGCTTGAGTTTGACCTGAACAAAGCTGAGAACCAGCTGTAGCAGAATGAACATTAGTCTTAAAACAAAATTATGAAGACCATACAGACCATTTATTTATAAACGAATGATGGGAAAATTATTTATGAAACGAAAAATTTGCGCTTATTCCATGAAGTACTATACTCTTTAAATGAACAGTTGAAGAAATTGATGCTTGAGCCTGAAATCATTACTATGAAGTACAATGATTTGAAACATTATCATTTGTTTATAATGAAGCTGATACATGTAATTTAGATAATGATTGTTTACCTGAAAATTGGTTTTGGAATGATATTTTAGCTGAATTGGATAATTGTAATGTGACAAGTGTATTTCAGACACACAGCTTAAAAGTTTGAGCTACTACAAAAGATGGAAATACTTTTGAATCTGTAGAACCAAAAATTGATGATATAGTACATGCAGCCCAATCTGCATCAGAAAAATGTGATTATGAAATTATGATAGCCACCGAATAATCCAAACATTTTAAAAAAGGAATCTGACATCAAAAAAGGATGCGGTCAGATTTTTCTTGTCACATTTTATTGAATATTTCGTTATATTTTATAGTATATATACAAATCTATTTTATATTGTTATAACAATCAACACTAATGAAAAAATTATGACTTTTATGACTTCTAACATGTTGTATTTTAGCTGCATGATGCTGAAGTAAACCAGAACCAGTTTCTCAAGAAGAAATTATCCCTCAAGAAAATATCGAGGAACAAACTCCTACTAATACTAACGAATTATGAGAAAATGAAAGCTATTATAGCTGAAATGTAACTATTGCTTGAATAGGACCAGATATTAGTCTTGAACCAACTGCTGAAGAATGAACTCTTGTATTAAAATGATATTTTGAAGATCATACAGATCACTTGTTTGTAGCTGAATGATTATATAACTGTGATTCAGAAAATGGATGTATAGAATGAAATACTACATTCTTTGAATGAATTGTTGAATGGGTAGATGGAGCAGCAGGAAATCATTACTACAATGTAAAAGAAGTTACCACACTCTCTTTTGAATGAAATTCAAATGATACTTTTGAATGTACAGAAGAAGAAAAAAATGCTGAAGTTTGTAATTTAGATTACACACCTGTATGTGGAGATGATTGAATCACTTACTGAAACGCATGTGCAGCATGTGCTTCAAAACAAATTTCCTCATACAAAGAATGAGAATGTTAAAACAGTTAAAAATCAAACTTTTATATTATTATCTTAGTACCATATGCAAAAAGAAAAAATTATTTGATTACTTATTATTTGTGTAACGATTTTAGCATCATGCTTTCTCATTTCACAAACGAAATTTGTCGTTAATACAAATGGAAGTACATCCTGAGACCACACAATCACAGTTGATGGGAACTGAGAAGTACGTGTAACCCCAGATGTCCTAATAATAAACTTAAATGTAACTGAGACAGCAAAAACTACAAAAGAAGCTCAGAAATTAGTTAATGAAAAAATTGAAGCCATTAAAGATGTTATTAAATCTTTTGATATCAAAGACTCTGATATTCAAAGCACAAATATGAATGTTTATGAAGACTATGATCGAACAGATACTGGTAGAAAATCTTTATGATTTACGGCTAATCACAATCTACAAATCAAAATTAAATGAATTAATGCTGAAAATGAAGGAATCTGATGAAAACTTATCCAAAAGATTTCAGAAGTTGGAAATGTTCTAGTAAATAACATTAGTTATGACATTGACGACAAAACAGAATATTATTCTGAAGCCAGAAAGTTAGCCATCGAAAAAGCTAGACAAAAAGCTGAAGATTTAGCAAAATATGCAGATGTAAAACTTTGAAAACCGATTTCTATTTCAGAATCTCGCAATTATGATTATGCATACACAACAATGGCTAAAAATAGTTTCTATACTGAAGAAGCCGTAGCCGACTCAGACATAGAATGAGGATTTGATATTTCCTTATGAGAGATGAAAATTACACTAGATGTCACAGTTGTATATGAAATAAAATAAATTCAACCTATTAATATTAAACGGAGCTATATGCTCCGTTTTTAAAAAAGCCGGCAAATATTACCGGCCAATTTCACACACTAAAATAGAATTACACTAAATCTCCTTCTGCGATTTTCCACCCCTCACGATAAGCCTCAGAATCCGGGAAGCAATACATCAAATTGCACACGAACCGCCCATCAACTTTTTCGTGATAGGTCTTAAGGAAGTTGAGCAAAATATCATTTCTTGCAACATCTTGTGCTCTTTCCAAGTCTTCCGATTCTCGATACGAATCGCTAAGATTGTAAAATGCCGCATCCCAAGCATCGTCGCCCGCTTCCAAAAAATTTATCACAAGTAATGAAAGACTTTCACTATCTTGATGAGAATTCATCACATTTGCAAGAAAATCTTTCTTCTCATAATCTCCAAGAAACGAGATTACTCGGATGATTTCTGTTGTATCCGCATCTTTTACTGCAATAGATTTCATCTTTTCCAATGACTTCATCTCAAAGGAAGAACGGTCTGCGGCATACTTATGAACCTTATCCCAATCGTCAAATGTCTTAGCCGTTTTCAACATTCCTTCATAAAGCTCTCTGCGGTTTTCAGCAGCTGAAGTACTTTCATATATCTCCAGCCAATACTTAAAATCTCTTTTCTCTTTCATAGACAATTTTATTTTTTATTTTTTTATTTTCATACAGACATGTATAAACATTTTAATAACAATGTCAATATTGTTTTTTTTCAATAAAAGGATAATAATATAATTATTATAAATAACTTAGAATAGCATGCTAATTGATTCTCATACCCATCTAAACACAGAACAACTATTTCCACAATGGAAAATGTTTTTACAAAATTTTCAGAGCACAGAGTGAAAGATTTTAGTTAATGCCGGAGCCAACAGCATTTACAATGAAAAATGAATTCAAATAGCAAAAGAAAGCACTACATTATTTCCTAATTTAACTGTAAAAACTTCTATTTGATGGCATCCTTGCGACATTCCTCACAATGAAAAAGATTTCGATATTTGTATGACCGAGCTAAAAGATTTATATATTAACAACAAAGATTTTGTCATAGCCATTTGAGAATGTTGAATAGATTTACACTTCCCTGAGAATCCATCTATTCCTGTACAACAAAATGCCCTAAAAAGACAAGCAATATTAGCGAGAGAACTTAATTTACCATTGATGATTCATTCTCGTGATTGATTTAAAGAAACAATGGAAGTTCTAAAAGATTTTTCAGACTTAAAAATATATTTTCACGCACGATGATATTGAAAACAAGAATTAGAAGAAGCTGAAAAGATTTTCCCAAGACTACGAATTTGATGTACTAACGTAATAGAATACCCTAGTGCTACAAAAATACGTGAAGCTATTGCTAATGTAAAAACTGCAAAAATCTTAACAGAAACCGATGCTCCATTCTTACCTCCGCAATGCTTTCGTGGACAACAAAATGAACCTGCTTATGTTTCATATGTTTATAAAAAATTATGTGAAATATTTAATATCTCACAAAATGAATTAGAAAACATAATATATAACAATACACAAGATTTATATTTTTCAAATAACTAATCAGATAGTAATTTAACACATTCCTCTCAAAAACTAACTGCAGCTTCTGGTCAATTAGCTGTCACTATATTTCAGCAACGCACACACTCTTCATCAATCCAGGATCATCAAAAACTCTCTATAAATTTTTGTTGTAATCCTTCATCATCTCGAGATGTCACAGTAAATCAGTTAAACACTCAACTCTCACTAACAACCATAGGAGCAATACAAATTGCTCAAATCTTTTTGGCCTCTTTTGCTAAACGTAAATAATCAGTATTATGCAAATACTGCGTCAATGCTCATCATCATCACACAAAGATTACCATTTCAAACGTGTTTCAATGAACCTCTTCTAAACTATAAGCAGCATTTATTTTCAAACCAAAAACTCCGACACATTGTCACTTTCTCCCAGCAGCTATAGTAATTTGAGCATTTGCCCCCTGCAAAGCTTCATAAGTTGCAGAAAATTCATGATCTTGAAACCCATTATTAGCCACGACCATAAGAACTGTTTTCATCTTTTATCAATTAAGAGATAAAAAGCAGACTTTTAATCAAGATTAACACAAATGTAAATTTTTAATTTAAGAAAGCAAGGAAAATGTCAAATTATACATAACAAATCAATCCTCCCCTTTAAATTGCTTTTTAGCAGTAAATCCTTATATTAATTCATAGCTTTATCATTCAACTAAATCACAATGAAGATTGGACTTGTATGAGCTACTAATGTTGGAAAATCAACATTATTTAATAGACTAATTGGGCAATTTCGTGCAATTGTAACAGATATACCTGGTACAACAACTGACATTATCCAACATCAAATGAAAACAGATACTGCTTCATACACTTTTTTTGATTCTCCAGGACTCTTAGATTTTACAGATGAATTAGAATATATAGAGCAAATAGTAAAAGAATCAGATTACTTACTCTTTCTAGTTGATGATACTGTTTGAATTACAGCTAAAGAAGAACACATCTTAGAACTGATTAGGAAAGAAGAAAAGCAATCTGAAACTCTCCTAATTATTAATAAATTAGATATAAAATGGAAAGAATCTGAAACTGATTTAGCAATTTCTGATTACTATAGTCTTTGAATCTCAAATATAATTTGAATTTCAGCAAAACATGAAAGGAATCTAGGAGCAATAGAAAGTCAAATAAATACATTCTATAACAAACGAAAAAAATTCCATCCTGAAGATAATGAAACCAAAGAAGAAAATGAAAATATTACCTGACTAGCTATTCTATGAAAACCTAATGCTGGTAAATCTACACTTCTTAACACCCTAGTAGGAAAGCCTCTTGCTAAAGTTGCAGATATAGCTTGAACTACAAGAGATTATGTAGCTTGAAAATTTTCTTGGAAGTGAAAAGACTACATAGCATACGATACTGCTTGAATAAAGAGACGTTGAAAGATCCACTGAATCGAAAAAATTGCATACGACAAAACAAAAGCAATGCTAGAATTTGTACGTCCAATTGTAATTTTCATGGTTGATTGTACACAATGAATCACTCATCGTGACATGACATTATTACAAGAAGTACACCAATTGGCATTACCTATGATTTTTGTTTTAAATAAAGTAGATCAGGTAAATCCAAAAGCTATTGATGCGATGATAAAAAATACTCAAACTTATTTAGAGTTTGCAAAATATTTACCAATCGTTCCAATGATAGCAACTAAATGACAATGAGTTGATGATGTCTTAAAATTTGTATCATTATTGCAAAAAGAAAATACAAAAAGAATTTCTACTAGAGACCTTAATCAAGCCCTTCAATGCGAAATGATTCAACGTCCTCCACGTTTTCCTAAAAATAAGATTTGTAAAATACTTTACGCTACACAAATCGCAGTTGATGCTCCAACTTTTATAGTATTCGTAAATCATAAAGCGCGTGCAAATTTTGCATTTAAAAAACGAGTAGAGAATAGTATTAGAAAAGCATTCTGATTCATATGAGTACCTTTAGTAATAAAATATCGTAATCGTGGAGAAAGTGGAAAAGAACGTGATATATTTGTAAAGTATAATGAAGAAGATACGAATAAAGCATGATTAGAAACCATACAACCTTGAGATGACAATTTTGATGATTTTGAAGATGAATATGAAGAACCTACAAGAAATAATAAAAAATCCGGTTGAAATAAAAGAAATCCTTATACAAACAAATGAGTACGTAAACGAGAGAAACATGTAAGTAAATACGATGAAGTTACAAAGTCCAGCATCAACAATGATGAAGATAAGTCTAACTGAAAAAGATCAAAGTCTCAAACGAAACCAACAATCAAAAAATCATCTACTCATGAAGCAAAAAAACAAAAGAAAACTAACCAATATTCAAATATAAAAACAGCAAATCAGTGAAAATTAAATGCGATGTTCGCAGAAGCTTATGGAGATAAAAATAAAAAAAAGAGAAAATAATTCACCCCATAACTAAGTTAATATGAAAATCACTGTTATATGAGCTTGAAGTTGGTGATTAGCTCTTAGTGATGTACTAGCATTTAATGGAAATGAAGTTCTTGTTTATGCCAGAAACCTAGCAGCAAAAAGAGAAATCAATACCATCCATACATCATTAAAATATTTACACGGAGCCAAAATCAATAAATCAATAAAAGCAACAAGTAGCTTAAAAGAAGCTCTAGATTTTTCTAATTACATATTATTAGCCGTACCAAGTTCTGCAATTATAGATTGCTTAAAAGAAATCAAAGAAATCTATCCATCAAATAATTACTTCTTTATCAACGCTATCAAGTGACTGAATTTGCAAACAAAGAAAACTATGCAACAAATCATAAAAGAATTCTTTCCAATACATAAATGATTAGTTTCTCTCTTATGACCCTCTTTTGCTTCAGAGGTTGTTGCAAAAGATATCACATGCATAAGCTCAGTTTCAGAAAACGAAAGAGAAGCCCTATTCGTACAAGCATTATTTTCAAATAATTATTTCAGAGTATACACTCAAACAGATGTTATCTGAGCTGAATTTTATTCATCTATGAAAAACGCTGTTGCTATTGCCAGTTGAATTGTGAGTTGATTAGGATTTTGAGAAAATTCTAGAGCCAGCTTAATAATGCGATGATTAAAAGAAATGGCTATAATATGACACGCAATGTGAGCCAAAAACGAAACATTCCTAGGAGCCACATGACTATGAGATCTAATTCTAACATGTTCTTCAAGTGAATCTAGGAATTTCCAAGCAGGATATATAATTTGAAAAGACGACTCTGCAAAAAAATTTTTGAAAAATAATAAAACAACCGTAGAATGACTAACTACGATTGCCGTTATAGAAGATATTGCTAAAGAACATAATTTAGAGTTGCCGATATTACATTCCTTATATTTAATTGTTTATAAGAATGAGACTCCTTCAGAAATGTTAAAAGAGATTATGAAACGCCCATTAACAAACGAAAATCATTTCATCAACTGATTGTTCCAATAATTATTTCAAACTCTTATGTAATTTAGACACAAATGCATAAGAAATTCCCATCAATAAACTAACGATTACCATAATTTCTATAATGAAAAGTAATAAAATTGTTCCTCGATTTGCGAACAAGTGAGATGTTAATGTAAATCCAAACAACTGAGACATATAATAATCTACGACACCCAAAGAAACTAATGTAAATAATAAAGACAATAAGAATCCTCCAACCACAGCGTATAGAATAATCCACAGGAATGGAAGGACAATTTGAGACTTAGAAGCTCACAAAAGTTTTTTAACTTGGATATCTGCTGAAAATGTATTGAAGATTGTACGTAAAAAGAATACCGCAAACGATAATACAACCGCGGCAATTACAACCACTAATACTCAAGCAAGGACCTGAACAAAATTAGATAATTTTATAATATTCACTATTCTAGCCTCCTGTTCCTCTAGATTTTCAATCTGATCTAAATCTTGAACATTTAAAATGATATCCTTATTTTCTAACATTACATTCTGTAGTGTAACATATTGAGATTTATCAGAAAATGTAACATAAAGTGTAGCTGGTAAAGGATTTTCCATTCCAAACTTTTCTAGACTTCATGTTAATTCTGGAAGTCTTTTTTTCATAAATTCCAAAGCATCTTCTTTTGTTAGAAAATTCACTTTCAATCACTCATCTTCCAACTCAGATTTCAATTCGATTACCTCTTTATATATTTGATCCTGATGCTCTACATCATCTCTAATATAAAAATACATTCCAAGCTTATCTTTCAAACTATCATTAAGCGTATTTCCATAAAGAGACACTCAAACTAAAATATTCAATAAGAATAGTAAGAATCCAGATAATACACTAATCCAAATCATCTGACCTCTATATACACGAAAAATAGACTTCACATCGTCAAAGAAAGGTTTAGGAGATAGCCATTTTTTTAATTTTGCAACATTCATAGTTTATTACAAATAAGGAATAAAAGTTTTAATTTATATTATTTTTCTAAATTAAATTTACACTTTCCATCAATAAATTTTTCGAACAAAGCTACTTTTTTATCATACCACTCTAATGTTTTATCTACAACTTTCAGTTGAGAATGATTCTCACGATAGAATGAAATCATCTCCTGCGATTCTTCATAGTCATCTTCCAGAATTGCTAACTGTATAATATTATAAATCACTTCAGCATCTAACGAATTCTGCTTAAAAGCTTTTTTCAACATTTCTCTTCATTTTTCACGATTTCCATATCGATACTCACTCAATCCATAACAACGTATTATTTCATGATTTTCTCAATTCGTCAAATCCATAGCTTTTTTAAGATAGCTACGAGCCTCTTTCCAATTATTTCTCTCCATCTCCAACAATCCCTTAACATACAAGCCTAAAGGATCATCTTTTTTGGTAGAATTGAGAAAACTAACCGCTTTATCTGCTCAATCCATATTTCACTGACGATAAAGAATATCAGTAATCATTAACAAAGCTTGTTCATTTTTAGGATCACGCGATAATATTTCATTCACACAAGATATAGCTTCATCATATTTTTTTGATGCCGTAAGTTTCTCTATTTTATCCAATAATTCTTCAGGAATATAAGTACTCATCTCTAAACTTCCAAAATAAAATTAACTAAATCAATTATACTTCATACTCACTAAAAAATCAAAAAATAATCAAAAACTGACTTATTTTCTTCTTTACTTTTTTATATAAACATATAAAAGAGATACTACTATATTCACAAATATAATATTATAATATCAAATTATTGACAATATAATCTAAATGCTTATATATAACATATAGTAATATATAGAATTTTACCTCAAATTACCCTATATATGTCAATTTTCCACAAATTTGTAGAATGAGTAAAACCACATATTGAAGACAGTATTCAAGATTTTAAAAAGACACCTAAAGACGTAGATAATGCAATACGTAACAAAATTTTAAGGCAACCGCAAACTTTAAGAGACTTCAATATAACAACAACAATAAGACAATGAGAACTAAAAGATACACTATGTGATTTTCATAACAATTACCATAAAGACATTAATACCTGAATAGCTAACAGATTAATATCCGTAATGAACATGGAAAATTTTCCTATTAATATAAATATCCACGAACAAATTTATCAAGATCTAATAGCCACTGAAGCTATTCAAGATGAAAACGATAAGAAAAAAGAGGAAGAAAAAATTTTAAATCAACTAACTTCTCAAGATATTTTTAGTTTACAAATATATAATTATAACAGTAATTTCTGGAACACTCATATAAAAGATTGAAACGATTTAAATAAATTAATGCTATTTAAGCCACACACACCAAGGCCAGAAAAGCCAAATGAAGTACCAGTTGAACCAACTAAATCCGATTTTCAAAATGAAGAAGATTATACTATTGCCCGAAAAGCTTGGAAAAAAGAATTTAAGAATCGAGAAAAAGAAGTTAGAGAATATGAGGATCGAACAGAAAAAACAGAACGAATGAAAGCAATCCTAAAAGTCGGACCATTTAACAGATTATGAAATTGAGCATTAAAACGTGTTAACGCTCTACTTGAACGATGATTATGAGCATGAGTTCAACATACAATCGAATTCTTTTTTCGTCCTAATATAATAGAAATGGATCCTGATGAAGAAGAAGCCATCAGACATATTTTAATTGATGTTAAATATTGAAATAAAAAAGTCTTTATCGTATTAAACCACGAAACATTTGCTAACATACCTATCACAATTGTTAAATTTATGAAAGTTGCTCATGAATTATGAATAGAGAATGTTAACGAATATTTTACGACCATGATCTGACCTCTCCTTGCGACATACCAAACTCAAACAGATTTACTAAATACTTTAAGTAGTACCTTAGTAACACACCCAGCAGATAACAAGATACCGTGAGCTAAAAGGATTTCAAATCATCAACAACAAAATGCGAGAATACAATTAGAGAAAGATTTAAGCAAAGACAATCCAAAAGGACAAATATATTTTTGCGCACCTAGTGGAACCAGAGATATTGTACATTATGGAGATAATTGAGTACCTATGATATTTACACCCGATGAAAGCCGAGGATCTAATATGACAACAACAAGACTGCTAAAATGACTTTATTCCCAAAACCCTAAATTAAAAGTTTATGCAATTTCCACTAACACTACTGAACTAAAAAGGCCCAATCCCGAACAATGAGTATCTCCAAACAATAATAAACGGAATAAAAATGCAACAGTTTCAATGCATTTAGAAGAAATTGATATGAATAATTTTTCTACTGAAACACTAGTTGATACCTTAGTTAAGAACATTACTCATCCAATCCCATCTTCTAAAGACAGGAAGCCTAGCAGAAGCTTAATAAAAAGGAAGTTAACCAAATGAAAACATTACTATGATAGAGATGAACACTGAAAAGTTGAAGAAGTTCAATGTTGAATAAAAATACCACAAGACATATTTAAATATGTAAAAAAACTCACAAAAACTGATGAATACAAAGAAACTGGTAAACTGCCTTCTTATATTTTTAATCAAGATGGTAATCTAGATTATGATATTATTAGATCTCATATACAAGAACAAACTGAGAATACTAAATAGCTCGACTTGTATTTTAATTTAAGATTTCTATATTTTTTGTGGAAATAAGATTTATTTTCCCCTTTTCATCATGAATTTGGAAAAACTCTTTTGAAGTAAAACTAAAGTAGATATATTAAAATACCTAATTTTTCGCAGACAAGGAATTTCTATGAGAGCCCTAGAAACAGAGATTTGACGAACTTTTCCAGCTATCAAAAAACAAATTGATTCATTAGATGAATCATGAATTTTGAATATACATAAAGACAATTCATGATTTTCTATTTCCATAAAAGATGAATATTTCAACCTTTTCAAACAGATTTTTTTCACTGCCCTAAAATCAGATTTAACGGACTTATTCGATACTTATTCGGTAATGATTAATAAATACTTTATGGGAAAATGTTTCGGAGTCCCTTTAGACATGGATCTAATTTTAATATACCAGAATATGGAAAAGCCTCAAATCGATGAACTAAAAAATGCCATTTCAGAAATTTTCAGGAATTTTTACATAGAAAATGCTTCTATTGTATTTATGTCTACTGAAGAACGAGAAAAGAGATATAGATTAGCAGATAAATTTGTTCTTCAAGTTATGAGATATTTCCCTGGATTAAAAAACTAGAATATTTTTACATATAATCTTTTTCATGCCACAAAAAAAGAAAATTTTGATTACGTGAGGACTAGGATATATTGGTTCTCATACCGCTACAGTATTTATTCAAGCTTGATATGATGTAATCATAATTGATAACTTATCAAACTCTCACGAATCTGCTCTCGACGGAATTAAAGCTATCACTTGAAAAACTCCTAAGTTTTATGAATTGGATCTTAGAAATTATTCAGATTTAGATACCGTTTTTGAGAAACATTGAAACGATATTGCTTTAGTACTACATTTTGCCGCTAAAAAAGCTGTATGAGAGAGTTGCCATGATCCATTCCTATATTATGATCACAATCTATTGGGAACTATGAATCTACTCAAAGTTATGAATAAGCATAATGTAAATCAGATTATTTTCTCTAGTAGTGCTACAGTATACGACGCAGAGAACTTATTACCACCTTTCAGTGAATGAGATAAGACAAAAACCACAAATCCATACTGAACTACAAAGTTAATGATTGAATACTTATTACGCGATATGGTAATGCACAAGGGATTCTCTGCAATCGCCCTAAGATACTTCAACCCAATTGGAGCTCACGAATCACATATGCTCTGAGAAAATCCTAAATGAATACCAACAAATTTATTACCATTTCTATTAAAAGTTGCTAAATGAGAAATTGAAAAGCTTAGCGTTTTTGGTGATGATTATGATACTGAAGATGGAACTTGTATTAGAGATTATATACACGTAATGGATGTCGCTGAAGCCCATTTTGCAGCTGCTCAGTACCTATTTGATAGAGTAGAAGTAAATGAAACTAGTGAAATGTACACTGCCGAACCAATATTTGAAATATGTAACATATGAACTGGATACTGAAAATCTGTAGCTGAAATGATATGAATCGTAGAAACTGTAGTAGATAAAGAAATCCCTTACGAAATTGTAGCCAGAAGAACAGGAGATGTGGCAGTATCACTAGCAAATCCATTAAAAGCTAAACAATTATTAAACCGAGAAGCTAAAAGAACAGTAGTTCAATGAGTTGAAGATGCTCGAGAATATTCAAATAGCAAATATGCAAATCGCAACTAAAAGTCTCCATATAAAAAAAGCTGACCATTAATCACGATCAGCTTTTTATTTAATATAAACCTAATTACTCATCTCACAAATCATCAAATAAATGTGTAACCTTAGATGTTTTTGAAGATTCTGACTTAGAATGATTTTCTTCAACAATATTTAGAATCTTTGCTTTTTTTGAATTCTTACTTGAAGCCTTTCGAACTGATATAAAAGACCATACCAATCCTGCTAGCAACATAAGACCAACAACCCATGCACTTCCACTTATACCAACCTTACCATAAGCTTCGTAAACAATAGGAATAATATCTATAATTCACATAAATACACATACAATCATCCATAATAAACCGAAATCCACAAGAGGTTCATCTTCACGCAAAGAACAAACTTTGCTAATCCAATTTTTAAATGATGTACTCAAATTCCAACAAAAGAGTCCTACTAAAGAGAGTAAAACTATAAATGATGATGGATTAGAAAAGCTCAACATACGATATCATCTGTCTCCCATCTTTACAACTGGAAATATTAATAACACAATTGTTAAAGCTACAAGATACAGGACAAATCGCTTCTTAGTATTTTTATAATTTGAAAATCTGGTTGCTAATTTTGAAAAGAATTTTTTCACATTCTTCAAGAAATCTTTCATTTGTACACCAATTAAAAATATAAAATACTCACCAACTAAATAAAGTAATATGAATATTTTTTAACATATCAAGGGATTTTAGCATAAAAAAAAGTGGAATTCTCATTACCACTTCAAATAAAGTACTTTTTCTTACCAGGGGCAACCTATAAATCAAACAAGATTAATATCTCTTACGAGCGATATTATTGAATGATTTGCTAAAAAAGCATCAGCTTTCGATGCAATTTTTGACCATATTCAAAAATCAGAAATTTTACGTAATAGATTTTCACAAGCCATTGTTCTTAGTGATTGGTAATCAAACTCTCGATATATAATGAATAATTAGCTCATAAATATTTTATACATTATCATCATAAACATGACAACTACAAAAGAAGTAAAGCCATCAGAATTACAAAAGAAAGTATTCTTTTCAACGATTCAGAAATTAAACAAAAGCCAAGAATTAAAACAAAGATTAATCCCCTACATTCAAATTAATTATCCATTTCTTTTTAAAAATCCTCATAGGAAACAGAGAATTACTGAATGTTGTAATCTTGTAACTTTTCGTAGATATTTAGAAACATGAGACGTCAAATTGGTATCTTCCAATTTCTGTAAATATGATCGTATCTGTATCGCTTGTGCAACAAAAAGAGCTATGAGAATGATTAAGAAATTCAAAGAATGAATAGAAAAGAATAACTTATATAAAAAGAATCGATACTATATTGTGTTAACTATAAATCATAAATCTGATGACAAATTAGAAGATTTGATGGAAAGATTAAAACTCTATAAAAGCAGATTAGCAAAAACTTATAGGAACAGTAAAAGAGATTCTCAAAAGACAAAAAGTTTCTTTGCACAATTTGATTGAATGGTTATATCAATCGAAATAGCTCATAAATGAAATTCATGATATCATCCTCATATAAACATTTTAGCTTGTACAGATAAAGATATCAAAATTGAATCAAAATATGAACGCTGAACAACCAATCCAGAATTATTAGAAGAATGGAAGAAATTAACAGAT